>JAFYYG010000065.1 GCA_017557625.1 Muribaculaceae bacterium | reverse complement strand
CAACTCTTTAAATATTACAACTATGAGACTCTTGAACATACTAAACTACTTCGCCGAAGTATCAGAAGTAATGAGAAGCAGAGACAACTCTTTCTCAAGTGAAGAAATAAACGGATGCAATGAACAGCTCGCCGAACTCGCAGAGTCTAACCCATTCCAAAACAGTGAGAGCGAATGCCTGGCAATGAGCGGAAGCCTGCAGACATGCATGAGCCTTTAACAGAAGGTGAAAGACGATCATTAATAAAATAACAGATCAAATTATTAATATTTAGAATTTAAATCAGAAAGTTATTCTGATTTTTTCTGTAACTTTACAAACTCATAGTAACACCTTTTCCAACAGTCTTCAAACAACATGCAGAAAATTGTAGAACAAAACATCATCAATGAAAACAAAAGTATAATTGATGTACCTATAAACATACAAAGCATCATAAAGTCATCGGGCAAATCATTATTATCTTATCTACTTCTTGCTGCAACAGGAATTTTGCTGACTTATTTAGCTTTCCTTATTTTTTTTGAAATATCCAACTTTTTTGAAACACTGCATAGCATCTGGTCTTGCTGTACTTTTATGGCAATATGTATTTCAATATATCTATTAATAATAGAGAAGAAATATTTTTTAGGCCCCGCCTTACTCTTGTTTACATTAGGAGTCAACTGGTATATTTTTGGAAAGATACAAGATGTGCGAGATGTACTTTTTTCTGGCTTATATTATATCTTTTATACTATATTGATTGATCCATTATTGGCTTTACTGTATTTAGGAATATCAGGCTTTATATTATGGATAGCCGACAAGGTCCTCAATATGATTTATGAGATTGCTTTAGCATCGTTTTATGAGATAAAAAACATACCCTATCTCACAATAGACCAAGATTCATTGATTGTGAAATGGAAAAAGAAGTTAGTTATTAATTTCGATGACATATCAGAATTAAATTTATCTGAATTATCTGAAATTAATAAAACTAAAGCAATCAAGATAAAAACCAATCCTGATTCATCTGTAGAAATTAAAGTAGAAGAAAATCAAAATGGATGGGCCATACTTGTTAGTCAAAATTATATTGAAACCGATATTGAACAGGTTTATGAAGTCATCGACACACATTTTCAAAAAACCAAGCCATCTCAACAAGACCCAAATGCCATAGTCATAACTACTGCTACAAGTGGCAGCGACAAAGGAGCAGTTTAACCAAAAGAGGGAATCCAGCTTTGTGGACTCCCTCCTTTTGTTCTCTGCAATAGTGGTTTAGCGAAGCTTAGCGTAGCCGTAGGCGGCGTTGTCGCCAAGTTGCTCCTCGATGCGGATGAGCTGGTTGTACTTCGCCATGCGGTCGGTGCGGCTCAGCGAGCCGGTCTTGATTTGTCCGCTGTTGGTGGCCACTGCGATGTCGGCGATGGTGGTGTCCTCGGTCTCACCGCTGCGGTGTGAGGTCACTGTGGTGTAGCCGTGACGGTGTGCCATCTCGATTGCGTCGAGGGTCTCGGTGAGCGAACCAATCTGGTTAACCTTGATAAGGATAGAGTTGGCAGCACCCATCTTGATACCCTTCTGCAGGAAGTTCACGTTGGTAACGAAAAGGTCGTCACCCACGAGCTGGCAGCGGTCGCCGATGCGCTCGGTGAGCTTCACCCAGCCATCCCAGTCGTTCTCGTCGAGGCCGTCCTCAATAGAATCGATAGGATACTTGGTGATGAGCTGCTCGAGGTAGTCGATTTGCTCGTCGTCGCTGAGCTTTTTGCCCTTAGGATCTTTCTGCTTGCCGTCCTTGAGCTGCTTGTAGTCGTAGAAGTACTTGCCGTCCTCGATTACAGCAAACTCACTGGCAGCGCAGTCCATAGCAATCTTCACATCCTTGCCAGGCTCATAGCCAGCCTTCTTGATGGCCTCAACGATGCTGTCGAGAGCGTCCTCAATGCCGTTAAGAGCGGGAGCGAAACCACCCTCATCGCCTACTGCGGTGCTTAGGCCGCGTGCCTTGAGCAGCTTGGCGAGGTTGTGGAATACCTCGGCACCCATGCGGATAGCCTCTTTCTCGTTCTTAGCACCAACAGGGCGAATCATGAACTCCTGGAATGCGATGGGAGCATCGCTGTGAGCGCCACCGTTGATGATGTTCATCATGGGCACGGGAAGCACATAAGCGTTAGTGCCGCCAATGTAGCGGTACAATGGCATGTGGAGTGCTGCGGCGGCAGCGTGAGCAGCGGCGAGCGAGACGCCGAGAACAGCGTTAGCGCCGAGTTTGCTCTTAGTCTTTGTGCCGTCAAGCTCAAGCATGCGGTTGTCGATGGCACGCTGGTTGAACACGCACATTCCCTCAACATGAGGAGCGATGATGGTGTTGACATTCTCAACAGCCTTAGTCACGCCCTTACCCAGGTAACGGCTCTTGTCGCCGTCGCGAAGCTCGAGTGCCTCGTTCTCACCAGTAGAAGCGCCGCTGGGCACCGAAGCGCGTCCCATAACGCCGTTTTCGAGTGTTACTTCAACCTCAACAGTTGGGTTGCCACGAGAATCGAGAATCTCTCTTGCATGAACTTTAGAAATCTTCATAGTTTCTTTTTATTTGAGTGTTTTTAAAATGTGTTTTAATATTTTCTGCAAAAATAGTGAATTAATCGCTAAAGTCAAAATGTGGGGTTTAATATTGCCCAAAAAAGCCAAAACAAACGATTGCTTTTTCGGTTTTCGTTGGTCGTTTATTTCTGCTCTAAACACAAACCAACCTTTTAAAGCCTACCGCACCACAAGGGGGAAGGCTCGGTAGTGGCATGTGATGCCGTTGTTCACTATTAACACCAAGGTGAGGTAACCTGGAGTAAGCGGCATCATCTCCAAATATTGGACACCTTGGTTGGTGCCAGACGTGATGCTTGTTATGTAGGGATTATCGCTGACTCCCATCAGACCACTCGTCACATAGTTGTCGGTTGCATGGTCAATAGCCCTTATCTTATTATTGTTTCCTACCATCAATATATACTGTCCCACACTTTCGTTTTTTTCATTTATAAACCTATAAGCCATTGTCACATCATCGCCCGTGAGGATATAGTCGTATACGAGGGTTATGTCGGACGCAGTAACCGCACCATCATGATTGACGTCGCAGTGCCCCACCATATCTATGTCTTCAACCCCGAGCAGCACCGAATACACAAGAGTGATATCATAGGCATTGACAGCCTTGTCGTTGTTGACATCGGCGCTATTGTCAAGATAGTGACACGTGTTTATCTGAGCAACGTTTTTCCATGGCGAGGTGGTGCGGTAGGCGCTAGCGGCATCTTGAGGCACATATAGCACGATGCTTGCCGGGGAAGTGAAAAAATCGTTGCCAACTTGCGGCGGCACAGTGTTACAGAGCCACAGTTCGCTTAACGAGGAGCAACCCTTGAAAAGCTGGTGTCCCATGTAATTGACATCGGAGGTGAAGAATGCCTTGCCCAGTGCGGTGCAGTCCTCAAAAGCCCCATCACCAATGCTGGATAGCATGCTTCCCAGTATAGCCACGGTGAGCGACGAGCATCCTTTGAATGCTTGGGTGCCAATGTTAGTGAGCATGCCATGACAAAAAGGAAACTCCCGCAGATTATTACAATTGAGGAAAGCCCCACTGCCAATTGAATTGAGACGCTCACCACCATTGACAGTAGTCAAAGCGGTGCATCCAGCAAAGGCATGGTTGCCTATTACAGTAACATATTTCATATTATCCAATACCTGCAGCGAAGTGCAACCCTCAAAGGCTTTGTTGCTAATATACTTTAAGGCTTTTTCCGATGTCAACACTTTCAACTTCGTGTTTTGAGCAAAAGCCTGAGACTTTATCGTATCTACGGTATTAGGCAGAGTGAACGATTCTTGCGCTTTTGAATGGAGGTAATAATAAAGGAGGTTGCCTTTTTTGTTGTAGAGGACGTTATCGCTAATCTTGAAATAGGGGTGATTATCACTAATGGAGATTGTTTGAAGTGATGTGAGCGCGGCAAGCGGGTTGATGTCATTGCTCAAATCAATGACAGAGAGGCTGTCACAGCCTATTCTCAGATTTTTCACCTGCTGCGCCACTTGTGCTGTAGAGGTGTTTTTAAGCTCGGTGATGACATAGTCAAGACCGTTTAAAGTCATCCCCAAAGGCAAAGAAACTGTACCGCTGGAATTAACGGCAGCAGGTTTTATATCCACTAATGTCACTTGGTTACTATAGTTCCAATCATATACAAACTTGTTGTCACCACACACATCATATCGCTCGACAATACTCTTAAAGCCCTTCCAAGCCGAGAGGGAGCTGTATTCGCCCATCGTTCCTTCGGGCACCTGAAGCGTGGCATTGGCCTTGAGGACAGCCGTTATGCCACTCGTGCCGGCATTGGATGGGTGTTTACAGCGATAGTTGATGAATTGTAAGTTGGTGCCATCGAAGCAGTTTTCGCCAAAGACGGTGGTGGTGGGCGGGATGGCCACCTGCTTGAGATTTATAGCGTCTTGTATAGCGGCGGGCTTTATTTCGGTCACACCAGGTGGAATGTATAACACCTCTCCAGCTTTATTGGAGGGGTATACTGCCAACTTGTTAATCTCATCGGCTGCTTCTGGTTCTGGATTTTCGACATATTTCTTTTCGTATAACACACCTTCGACAGCGACATAGGAAAAGCAGTGCGGGTCAACGAGTATTTCCTGTAGTGCCGATGTTCCCTTGAAAGCTTTGGGCTCGACGCAAGTGACAGAACTGGGCAGACTTAGCGAGGTGAGACTTGTGCAATGCGCAAAGGCGTTCTCGCAAATGGTGGACAGTCCCAACAACAGTCTCACATCATTTAGACTTGAACAACCCTCAAAACTTCCTTTGGAAATAATTCGCAGTGTGGAGGGAGACATTATTGTTGTCAAGGCGGTGCAAGAGGCGAAAGCACGCTCACCCATCGTAGTGATGCCTTCAGTGAGCGAGACGCTGACAAGGCTGGTGCAGTTAGCAAAACTCTCGATACCAATAGACTTGAGGTGGAAAGCATTGCTGGTGTTAATAGAGGCGATCGCCGAACCTTTAAAAGCCTGGTCACCAATAGAGGTGACATTGTAGTTCTCGCCGCTATATCCAGTGATGCTGTTTCTTACTTCCACCTCGGTCTTAGGCGTTTGGGCGCCTGATAGGGCAACAGAACCATAAGAGGTCTTGAGATAAGTGTAACCATCACCGTCGATAAAGGAGTAAGGCAATTCAGCAATAGTGTAATTGCTCCATCCAACCGCATTCTGGTAAAGGGCGGCACTCACACCAGCCTGACCCGACGAGGGCACATATATTGTCACCGAACTGCTGAGGGCAAAAGGATCACCACTAAGCGGCAGTGGCTGGTCAACAGTGACGGTGATGCTTGTCAACTTAGTGCAGCCGTCGAAGATTGTGGTGCCCATATACTCAATGGCGCCAGGCAACATGATGTTTACGAGCGATGTACAGTGGGCGAAGGCGTTAGTTTCCAAGCTATTTAGCCCACCATATCCTTCCAGATTCTTGCACGATAGCCATTTCACATTTTTCAGCGAGGAACATCGCATGAAAGCCCCATTGCCCACCTCCAACGGAGCGTTGTTATTCATTTGCACAGTTATCAAAGCGTCACATTGCGCAAAGGCGTAGTCGTCAATCTCGGTCACTGCTCCAGTGATGTTGACAGATGTCAGCGACGAGCAATTGAGGAATGCCCGTTTGCCTATAGTTTCCAAATTTGAGCCAAAGACCACGCTGGTGAGTCCAGAGCAGTCGCGGAAGGCGTTATCCCCCACGGCAGTAACTTTATAGGTCTTTCCACCATTATTCACCGTGGCAGGAATGACAACTCGACCACTGTAACTGTTGTAAGCGTTATCAGCATACGTCACCTCGGCGGTGAGCGTCTTATCATTGATGTTGTAGTATATATTGTTGACGCTGAAATCAAATGCGCTGACTGCCACATTGCACCTCAACGACAAGAAAACAACAACAATCGCCACACGATGCCATTGCTTGATGTGTCTCATCGATAATTCTCGGTTTAAATTACTATATCTCTTTAACGTAGAATAATGGTAATAAATTATATAAGTTGTTAGTTTTAGTTCTCTATTGACAGAAACTGCTATCGCTAACGCATGTTGTCACTCTCATTGGTTTCTCTAACTGGCGTTTGACAATCCCAAAGTGGCGGATTGTTCTCCTTGTGATTGATGACAGCATTTGTCAGTTTGTCAAAATTAATCTTCTCACCTTTCTTGAGATTCGCCAACTCTCGACAAAGAGCAAAGGACAAAGAGCCATACTCGCGGTCTTTCACACCTAATGCACCTGCTTCGTCTTTATATTCATAATTTACCTGGTCGGACTTGCAAGCGCTTATTGCATAAAAATGGGACGCGTATCTAGGAGTTTTGGCTTTATCATAATCTTTAGCCAGATTAATCAGTTCTTCTGACGTAAAAATTTCACCCGTGCTGCGTTTTTTTCTGTCATCTTTGATATTCTTTGCGGCAAGAGTTCCGCCTCCGCTATGGCAGGCATCAAGTGATACCAGCAAGACGCCATTAGCACCAATCTTGTTGGTGATTGCAACTATGTGATCATTGATTTCATCATCTTTTAAATGGTTCTGTGCCATATTGTAATCAGGGGTTGATTGCCTTAAGGCATCTATTGGGACAAAGGTCTCGGTCAAATGATCATCTTCATCGCCAACAATATCGAGCATAGGCTGTCCATGGCCAGAGAAATGAACAATCAATGTGTCGCCTGGATGGCAACAGCCTTTAGCGGCAAGAAGGTTTAGAGCGTTTATGATTCCAGCATGGGTAGCAGCTTCATCAGTGATAGTTACCACCTTGAAATCCAATGCTATCAATTGCTCCTGCAGCAAAGCGATATCATTAAGTGAGCTAAGATCTTCCCAGCCAGTATTTTTGTTCCAACCTCTGTGTTTGGTGTAATTTCCCACACCTATGAGCAATGCCTTGCGTCTTGATTCCTTAAAGTCTTTATTTGTAAGGCTTGTTTGGCTCTCCACTTTTTTTATAACCAGCTCATTGTATTTTGTGGCTGCAGCTGCGGTGGCGTCATTTGAATCATTGTTAAGTGTACTGTCGGTGGCAACTGAATCCACAGAGCTATTCCCAAGGCTCGTCTGCTCTTGTGCTGATTGAGTGCCGCTAGAGTCAGGATTTTCTCCCTGATTATTGCACGACAAAGCCATCATTGCTACGCAAAGTATCACTGCGATGGCGCACAACATGTTTCGTTTTCTGCTCTCTGTTGCCAATTTGTTTATTGGCAGTTTTTTTTCTTTTGCTCTCATGACAATTATAAATTTTACATTGAATTATCTTTTATTTATTTTTCTAGCGCATCAAGCAGGATGAAGGCTGCCCAATGAGGCCCCTTATGCTTTTCTTCATCATATTTGTTGCCATATTCTTTCTTAACCTCATTTTGTGCATTGACAAATGCCTCACGCTTGCTGCAGTCACCTGCCCAGGCTTTAAAGAATTCCTTCATCATCATTTCTGTGGCTTTGCTGTCAACTTCCCAAAGACTCATTATGATGCTTTGAGTTCCCGCTTTCTTGAAACCGCGCTGGAGACCAAAAACACCATCGCTGCCTATCTCGCCATCACCAGTCTGGCAGGCCGATAGAACAAGCAGATCAAGGCCACGCAAGTCAAGGTTCGCTACCTCTTGCGCTATGAGAATGCCGTCATCATAGCCCGATGGTATGGTAGCTCCTTTTTTTACGTTGTTGGCCCCATTGAAGGCCAACCCACAGCGGGTCATGGCATCGTCTATTTGCATGAAAGGCAATATTCTCTCATGGTTGACTCTACGTGTTCTGGTTTCTTCCAGAGCTTTGGACATGTCCCAATAGAAACCATGTGTATGTAAAACTACTATTTCATTCTTTTTAGATAATAACTTGAAAGATGTCTCTGTAGCTTTTTTGTCGCATATTAATGCGACATCGTATTTGGGGTCAAGCATTCCTTTGATGCTCTTGACCATTGTTGGGGGCAAGTCGTTCCACTCCTCTCCGAGCAACATGGAGGCGACGGGTTCAGCAAGGCGCTCTCCAATGCCGATGTCATTTGATGCCACATACTCTAACAAATCATTATGTGTGAGCAACTCATTTGTCTCAGCTACCATATCTTTAGGGGGGCAGCTATATTTCATTCCGCCATAGAGCAACGCTTTGTTTGTGCCAATAGTGTTGCGCTTTATTGCCAACTCACGGGTAGAGGACAGACGGTATATCTTGTACTTGTTGCACATCAAAGAATCTTTTTCCGCCCAGTGCGGCATCGACTCGATGGCGATGGTGTGAAGCAAGCCGCTAGGAGAGAAGTAGATGGTATCGACATCTTCTAGCTCTTTGGCAAGTGGTGCCCAAATCAACTTGCTCAACGCATTGCTGGTGTATGGTTTTTTCTTTGCTGCCTTTAAATCCTTCTCCTCACATAGAAATGTCATTTTCGGTTCTGTATATTTGTCGTTATCACGAATTGTCAAAGCAATATAGACAGTGTCATTGGTGCCAAGTTTCGGAAAAGAGAGGAACTCAATGGCGATGCGTCTGTCACTGTCACCAAGATTTCTTTTCACATTTCGCCAAGATAATTGCAAGTTTTTAGTGAAGTCGCCATATTCCTCTATGCTATTTAAGAAGTCTAATAGGTATTTTTCCAGTTTCTCTTCTTGTCTTTCAAATGATTCTTTTGCTTGCTCTCGTTCCTCTAATTTTATCTCATAAAGTTTAGTTTGTTTAGCGCGTACTTCTTTTAGTTCGGATAGCGTTTTTTGGGCTGCGCTGTAACCATACTCATCAATAAGTCTTTCAATCTCAGTGTCAGCACTTATCAGCATGCCTTTAGCAAATAATAAGGACTTATCATACATATCTCCTAGTAACGTGGTGTCATTTGTTGTAAAAACTATGTTAGGATAAAGAGAATTATAATAAATTGAATTGTTTTCCCAAAAAGATTTGCGTTCAGCAGATGTCATTTTTTTTAGTTCATTAAGTACTTGTGGGTGTTTTTTAGCTAATCCTTTTTTAAAATTTGATAATGAGTTGACGAAATCACGTTGAAAAAATAAAGAATAACTATCAGCTAACAACATATCGGCTTCTCTGCTTTCATTATTTGAAGCCCTATACTTCTCTGAAGCTTCTTTATAATATCTCATTGCTTTTTCAAAATTTCCTTGTATTAAATAGCAGTCAGCGATAGATGATAGCATGTCTGCTTCCAATTTCACATTGTGTAAAGTGATGTATATATTTTTAGCTTCAGTATAAGCATCTATTGCTTTATCAAAATTACGCACATTGTATTGACAATCACCTATTTGCGACAATATAATTGCAGCATATTCTTCTTTGCCAAGAGTCATGAATTTATTTTTAGCTTTAGTATAAGCATCTATGGCATTTTCAAAGTCGCCTTTATCAGCATGATCATCACCAATATCTGATAACCAAAAAGCTAAAAGTTCTTCATCATTATCAAAAAAGCCAAGTAAACCTTGAGGAGCACTATAATCATTTATTTCAGACTGAACGTCATGTGCCCAAGTAGTGAAAGTAGATATAATGGCAATTGCCATCGCCAAAATCGTTCGATTAAAAAATGTTGTTTTCATATATTCTTTATGGGGAGGTATTCTTTTGGGGATTATTTAATAAAAAAATATCTCTTCCATGGTTTTCTATCTATCAATAGCATCAAGCAGGATGAAGGCCGCCCAGTGAGGACCCTTATGCTTTTCTTCATCATATTTGTTGCCATATTCTTTCTTAACCTCATTTTGTGCTTTGACAAATGCCTCGTGCTTGCTGCAGTCACCTGTCCAGGCTTTAAAGAACTCCTTCATCATCATTTCAGTGGCTTGGCTGTCAACTTCCCAAAGACTCATTATGATGCTTTGAGTTCCCGCTTTCTTGAAACCGCGCTGGAGACCGAAAACACCATCGCTGCCTATCTCACCATCACCAGTCTGGCAGGCCGATAGAACAAGTAGGTCTAGGCCACGCAAATCAAGATTCGCTACCTCTTGCGCTGTGAGAATGCCGTCGTCATAGCCTGATTGTATGGTTACTCCTTTTTTTATGTTGTTGGCGCCATTGAAGGCCAACCCACAGCGGGTCATGGCATCGTCTATTTGCATGAATGGCAATATTCTCTCATGGTTGGCTTTACGCGCACTGGTTTCTTCCAGTGCTTTGGACTTGTCCCAATAGAAACCATGAGTATGTAGAACTATTATTTCATTCTTTTTAGATAATAATTTGAAAGATGTCTCTGTAGCTTTTTTGTCGCATATTAATGCAACATCGTATTTTGTGTCAAGCATTCCTTTGATGCTCTTGACCATTGTTGGGGGCAAGTCGTTCCACTCCTCTCCGAGCAACATGGAGGCGACGGGTTCAGCAAGGCGCTCGCCAATGCCGATGTCATTCGATGCCACATACTCTGACAAATCTTCTTGTGTGAGCAACTCATCTGTCGCTGCTATCATATCTTTAGGGAGGCAGCTGTATTTCATTCCGCCATAGAGCAACGCTTTGTTAGTGCCTACAGTGTTGCGCTTTATTGCCAACTCACGGGTAGAGGACAGACGGTATATCTTGTACTTGTTGCACATCAAAGAATCTTTTTCCGCCCAGTGCGGCAGCGACTCGATGGCGATGGTGTGCAATAATCCGCTAGGGGAGAAATAGATGGTATCGACACCATTTAGTTCACCTTCATCAGCAAGCTTTCCCCAAATAAGTTTGCTCACTGCCGTACTTGTATAAGCCGACTCCTTCAAATCTTTCAAATCACTTTCATTACAAATCTCAATCAAGTGCGGCTGATCATAGCCAGGTCGCACGGTAAGGGCGATATACATAATGTTGTCGGTTCCAAACTTAGGGAAAGACAGGAATTCTATAGCGATGTCGTTATCGCTAAGTTTCTTTTGTACATCCCGCCAAGTGAGTTGCATATTTTGCTTATATTCTTTGAACTCCTTCAATTTATTCAATCTTACAAGCATCTTATCCTCCAAAATTTCGGCTTTTTTTTCATACAAAGTAATGATGCTATTATCTGAATGGAGCTCATTAAGTTTTATCAGCTGTTTTTGTATGTTTTGCAAGCTATTATAAGTAGAAATCAAAATACTATCACCACTTTCAAAAATAAAATGACTTATTTCCTTGTCAGTAGTGAGAAGTAAACCCTTAGCAAAAAGTGCTGACTTGTTATATAAATTTCCGGTAGGTATTTTTTCTTTTATTGAAAAAACTATGCTTGGATAATCTGATAAAAAAAGTTTTGATATGCTATTCCAATATTTAATGCGATAGAATTCACGAGCACGAAAAAGCCAATCAATCAAATCGTTATAATTTATTTCTAATGCTTCATTTATATAGGAATACGCTCTATTATAATCTTTCACGTCAAAATATACATGAGAAATCATTGTTAATATATCAGTCTCTTGTTCAATATAATTTCTTTCTGATGTCATATATATATCGTAAGATTGAAAACAACAATCAAGAGCTTGGGAATATTCCTTGAGATAATAATAGCAAGTTCCTAATTTTAATAGTATATCTGAGCTTTTATTGTTATACTGCTGTATTGCTGTACAATACTGTTGTATCGCCTTGTTATATTCTTTATTTAAAAATAGATAACAGTCACCAATATCTTCTAACATTCGTCCAACTCCATAATCATCCTTATCATACTTATCAAATTTATTATAATTAAATAAACGAATAGCTTGTGAATAATAATCTATAGCATTATCTGAATCATGCATTTTCTCATAACAATTACCAATTCTTTCAAATATATATCCTAAATGAGAATTATTACCTATACTACTATATCTAAAGTCTTTATGTTCCTCTTTCCTTTTAATGTAAAAATATAAAGCTTTATTATAGTCACCTTGCTTATAATAGCAATTTGCTATATAAGCTGATATTTCTGATGCTAATAGAGCATAATAATCGCCTTCTAAACTTATAAACCTTTCTTGCTCTTGAACATAAAAACTTATTACTCTATCATATCCATATATTTTATTATATAAATCACCGATTTCATATATATGTGCGAAATAAAACATCTCATTTATACTATTTGGTATTTTGTCTTTTAAGATAATACCATAATATACATCTTTTGCTTGTATCAAATAACTAATTGCATTTTCATAATCATTAATATACCCATAGCAATTCCCGATTTTAGATAGTAAACTTGCAACTTTATCATCATCTGCATTGATTGCATTTATATTTATTTCTTTTAGTTCATTAAAACATTCATTTAAAAAAGCCTCATCTTCAAGTTCAAATTGGCAATAAATAAGGATAATTGAATTAATTATTTTAGCAATTTCAAGACAATCATGCCCTTTTAATTTTTTATATATTTCTTTGGCTTCCTTATAACAACCTATAGCATTATTGTACTCACCTTGACCCTTATAGGCCAAAGCAATTCTTTCAAGTCTTTCAGCAACGTCAAGACTATAATAACCTTTTGTCTCAATATATATTTTTTGGGCTCGAGAAAAATAATTTACTGATTTATTATTTTCTTTATCCACATCATTATAATCAGTTAACCAATATTGTCGACCTATTTCATCAAGAATATCAGCAAATTCTTGAGTGTCTTCTCCATATAACTCTTTACACATTTCCTCAACCTGCAAAAATGTAGATTCTGCTTTTTCATACTGATGTAATTTAAGTTCTTGTTTGCCTATTTCAATTAAAATGTTTGCTATTTCAAAATTATTATCCCCTTTAGTGTTTAATATTTCTATAACAGTTTCATTTAACTCGATCGATTTGTCATATCTTTTTTTGCTATCGTAGCATTTTGCAAGTGCCAAAATGAAATCAATACTTGCAGAGTCGGTAACAATTTCAGGGTGTATAGAGAGAATTAATTCCCCTGTTTCAATTGCTATATCTTCATTCCCTGAATTAATATGACTATTATTCTTGAATACCATCATCAGTGAGTCCACCTCCTGCCCCCAGACTGATAGTGGCATGCTGAAGGCAAGCATAACAAATAGTATAGTTTTTAATACTTTGGGGTTCATTTTCATATAGTGTTTTGAAATTTGGTTTATATAGTAAAAAACGATTGTCATAGTTGCTGGTCCTCAACAAGGGCCTATTGCAACAATTAATATTTTAAACAAACTGCCATAGAAGCGCATCTATGGCAATTTGTGTTTATCTATTGGCAGTGTGCATTATTGCACGTTCTCGTCGTTGTTGTCGATGTAGGGTGTCTGTCCCTGTTCGCTCCAGTAGGACCTTTCGCCTTTGATGGCTGTGGGGAGTTTGTCGATAGTGAGCTTGCCACTCTTCACGTCGAGGAGTTTCTCATTAAGGATGAATGACAGAGAGCCGTAGTTCTTACCGTTTCGTGACACTTCATAGTTTATCTCGTCGGGCTGGCATGCACTGACGACCACATATCTTGCATAGTTGACATCTCCAGTAACAAAACGCGGTTTAACCTTGGCCTGCTTGAGGATACCATAGCCAAAATAATCATTAGTGCCACGCATCACCTTGTTTTCTGAATCACTTTCTCTTGATAGGCTTCCGCTGTGGCATGCGTCGAGAGTGACAAGCAGGAATCCGTTCTTGCCGAGTTTCTTCCTTAGGTTGGCAATGTACTTGTGCATCTCGTCATCTGTGAAGTGGCATTGTCCGCGATAGCCGTTAGGGTCGGTACTGCACTTCATATAGGCATCATAGGGAATGAAGCACTCAGTGAGGTGGTCATCGGTCTCATCGCCCTCCTGGTCCACCATCTGCTGGCCGTGACCCGAGAAATGAACGAGTACGGTGTCGCCAGGATTGCACTTATTGGTCAGTTCAACAAAGGCGTTGACAATGCCCTGATGTGTAGCTCTGCTCTCGGTGCGTAACACTACCTCAAAACCGAGCTCTTTAGTCAAGGTCTTCTCAAGCATGTCGATGTCGTTGCCCGAACTTATACTCTCCCATGACTTGTCTTTGTAGGTGCTGACACCTATGAGCATGGCTTTTTTCGTTGATTTCTGGAATCCGGAGTCCATGGGTGTTTCAATACCCGTAGTGTCTATGCCGATGCTATCGTCAAGGACCTCGCTGCTGTCGCTTGCCTTTGTGCCACGCTCGTTGGCCGCCGAATTGTCGCCATCTTTGTTGGAGCCGTTGCTGCCGTCATTGCCGCACGACACTGCCATCGCACTCATCACGATGGCGGCCAATATCACGAATAAAAAATTCCTCATAGTTGTTTTATTTTTTGTTTAATTCATTACTGAGTTCAGTGATAATTTTTTCCTCCAGTTCTAATAATTGGTCAAGATTTGCAATATTATTCTCATCTTTTTGTGCATTTTTCAATTCATTGAGAATAATGCGCTGAGCATTTTTGAGGTCATGGTTTTTCAGGTAGGCATTAGCAAGAGAAATAGAGTATTTTGGTCTCATCTGTTTGTTCGTGGGATTCTTATAAAGTTCCTCAAGTATAGGGATAGCCTGGACGGTTTTGTTATCATTAATCAAATTAATTGCTTTATTATATTCGTTTTCATCACCGTTACTACTGCTTCTTGATGAGTTTATTGTGCTGAAATTATATCCTTTAACAACATTATCACACACAAGGTCGGTGTTAATACCATTCTTCGGCTGTCGTCCCAAGAACAGGTGTGTACCCACTCCCACTAAGAGTAACACTGCAGCTGCGGCACTCACCCAGCGATACACAGTCTTCAAGGGCACCATTTTCCCTTTAGGTTTTTCCTCGGCGAAGAGCTGTGTCTGAGTGCCTTGCTCTTTTTTTGACGAGACAATATTTTTCATGTCCTCGTCGGAGATTCCCTTGAGGGCCTCCTCAAATTCTTTGTCGGCGTCGCTGCAAGAGGATTGCAGAGCAAACATAATCTCCTTGTAGTCTTTGAACTCCTGCTTTAGCTTCTTGTCGCTGCCAAGCAATGCTTCAAATTCCGCCTTTTCGTCGCCGCTCATCCGATTGTCAAGATAAGCATCGAACATCTCTATATTATTGTCAAAATTTTTCATTGTGTCAATCTATTAAATTCAACATTTTGAAAGCCACTTTAACTCTTTCTTTTAACTGATTCATGCATTTGTTTTTTCTCGCCTTCACCGAGTCGGCAGTCTTGTAGTTGATCTCATACATGATTTCGGTCATTGAAAACCCTCCAAAGTAAAAGTCCTTGAGAATGGTCTCGCAGGGCTCGGGCAGGTAGCGTATCTCTCGCTTTAGCGTTTCAATTCTTTTCTCGAGCTGCTCCTTGTCGTCGTCCTCGTTGATGAGATCCATGAGAGAGATTTGTGTCTCAAACTTCCTGTCGGCATCGATGTCATCGTCATTGGAATTATCTATAATCTCCATCTTTTTGCCCTCCTGTTTCATCCGGTTGATGGCCATGTTGTATCCTATCTGGAAGATGTAAGATTTCCACTTGGTGCCTTCTTTCACACGGTTGTTGAGCATGTTTTCACGCACTGCGATAAACGTTTCGCTATAGATATCCTCGATATCCTCGATGCGGAGTCCAGGAATGTGTTTGTGGATGTAGTTGAGGAACAAGTCTCTCAATTTTACATACCAATCGTTTACAATTTCATTATATTCTTCCATATTATCAAGATTATGGTATTAATCGGCAAAGATAACACAAAATCCTGTAAAATGAAAGCATTATTTTGAAAAAGTTTATTAAAGCAACCTTCACTCTCACAACAAGGTGGTGGTCAAAGTGTGTCGCTTTGCCACCACCCTGTAATGATGCCTATATTGAATAAATGTTATTTGCGATGAGACCCGCATTCTCGATGCTCTGGGCATTGATGGTGAAAGTCTTCACAATAACGCCTATGTTCTTTATGTAGAAATTGTAGTTCACCGTGATATTCATATCCTGCAAGCGCTTCACCAGGCTGTCCCCATTGTCGTCGAAACCGGCAGTGTTGAAAATCTCGTAAAGACTAACTTCCAACGACTGTACAAACTCTTCGAGTTCGTCCTCTTCAAACTCCTCGATGGTCACGAAAGTTTCATAGTCGCATGTGGCGTTGAAGGTTATAATATCCTCGTCCATATCCATATCTACACTGCTCAATTCAATGCCATCACCCAGGATGAGAGGAGTGCCGAAGTGGTTAAGGCGCTTGATCATGCTGCCAATAGTTGGCTTGTCAAAGATTACTTTGAACGATTGCGAAGCGCTAACCTTTGTATCACTCTCGCCAAGCAGATAATCCTTGTCAGGTGTGCGCTCCTTAACCAAGCTCATTGGCTGAGCACTAACGCTAACGCTTGAAAAGCTCAAAACTGCAACCAAAGCAGTTACCGAAAAAATGTTCTTAAAAAGTGCCATAATATTAAAATTTTATTTATGAATAATCTCGTTTTCTTCTATATAATGACACTTGAGAAAAGTAATCGGGATTTACAGATTTTAATCTTTGTTTTCTTATTTTTGCGGATATTGAGATGCGGGAGATTGAGGACATCTGATAACTATGAACGAAACTCCAGTGCGGCGTTAAGCTAGAATAGGTCATTAGATTTACGTAAGAACAGAATTTGTTTTGGGCTGCTTATAAAGCTATTGACGAAGGCATAGCAGATTATGTTTAAAGCAAAAAAGCGGCGGCAACCATTTTGGCGGTTGCCGTCGCTTGAAAAATATTTATTTAACCCTAAGCAATCATCTCTCTGAGAGAGCTACGATGTTGTCTTGTCCCATCTCGCAGAGTTGTTGCGCCGAGATTTGTATTGACTTCACAGGAACTCGGTCTCCTCTCACATAGAAATTATAGTTAATATTTATACCTAGAGCCTTCATTTTCTCAATCATTGTGTAGCCTTCGGCATCTTTGCCAAGCATATTACACATCTGATATACACTTTCAGCAAGAATATCACTTACTGTTTCTGCGCTTTCGCTATCCATCAATTTAATTTTAGATGCATAATAACTGCCAAGTGTGGTATTTATATTGATGCTATTGTCTTTTAATGTAATACTCGAGATTTCTATTCCCTCACATTCAGTGTAAGGAGTTTTACTATCCAACGTCATAACCATCAGCTCGAAATAGTCTCTGTTAAAGACATAGTTCGCGCCGTTGTCGTTTGTACTGGCAACATTATAATTGCCGCCATCAAATGTGCAATAATTTACCTGGTTAACTGGTTGTGCGCTTGCACTGAAGCATAAAAAGCCAACCGCCATCATAGCGGCTGCCGAAAAAATGTTTTTGAAGAATGTCATAATAAATAGGATT
This sequence comes from Muribaculaceae bacterium, assembly GCA_017557625.1. Lineage (GTDB taxonomy): Bacteria > Bacteroidota > Bacteroidia > Bacteroidales > Muribaculaceae > Sodaliphilus. The sequence continues at coordinate 72,482 of JAFYYG010000065.1, read as the reverse complement.
TTTTGTGTTAATAATTTCGTTTTCTTCTTAATCAAAACATGATGCTCTTGGTAATCGGCTTTGCGTAAAAAATTTCTTTTCTTGCTCTTGTGTGGGAGATTATTTGTAACTTTGCACATATTTTTATAATAATGACCGATGCGGCTTTACATAAAGTGAAATTTGTGACTCTGGGATGCAAGCTTAACTTCTCGGAGAGCGCCACCATAGGTCAGCAGTTGCTCGAGCGAGGCATTGCCACTACGGTGAAGGGCGACGAGGTACCCGACATCTGCATTGTCAACACCTGCAGCGTAACCTCCCTTGCCGACCGCAAATGCCGACAGAGCATCCGTAACCTCATCCGCCGATATCCCGAGGCTCTGGTTGTGGTCACCGGCTGCTACGCGCAGTTGCAGGGCAAAAGCATAGCCGAGATTCCAGGTGTGGACATCGTGCTGGGCAACGAGCAGAAGGGCGAAGTGGTCAATTACATCGAGCAATGGCTCAACGACAAGCAGAACGCGCTTGTCGTCACGCCACACAAGGACATACGCCGTTTCTCGCCCTCGTGCGAATGCGGCGACCGTACACGCTATTTCCTCAAGGTGCAGGACGGCTGCGACTACTATTGCAGCTACTGCACCATCCCTCTGGCTCGTGGCCGCAGCCGCAGCGGCACTATTGCATCGCTGGTGGAGCAGGCACAGGATGTGGCCCGCCGAGGTGGCAAGGAGATAGTGATAACCGGCGTGAACATCGGCGACTTCGGCAAGAATACCAACGAGCATTTCTTCGACCTGCTCAAAGCCCTTGACCAGATGGAAGGCATAGAGCGCTACCGCATATCATCGATAGAGCCCGACCTGCTCGACGACGAGGTTATAGACTGGTGTGCCGAGTCGCGCGCCTTCATGCCACACTTCCACATCCCATTGCAATGCGGCAACGACGAGGTGCTGCGTCTCATGCGCCGCCACTACACCCGCGACCTTTTCGCTCGTAAGGTGGAGCGCATACACCAGGCGATGCCACATGCCTTCATAGGCGTTGACGTGATGGTGGGCACTCGCGGCGAGACGCCCGAACACTTCGAGGACTCGCTGCAATTCATCGCCTCGCTGGGTGTGCAGCACCTGCATGTGTTCCCCTACAGCGAGCGTCCAGGCACCCAGGCGTTGCGCATCCCTTACATCGTGCCCAAAACCGAGCGCGACGCGCGAGTGGCACGCATGATGGAACTCAGCGACCGCCAGCAGCGTGATTTCATTGAGCGATTCCTCGGCACAGAGCGCCCCGTGCTCTTTGAGCAACCCCCTGCTGGCAGCGACGTGATGCACGGCTTTACCGACAACTACATCCGCGTCAACGCTCCCAACCGCCCTGAACTGGTCAACACAGTAACCACAGTCACACTTGGCAACACGATAAACGACGACCTTAGCGTTGATATTGAGAGCTGAATAGAGAGTGGAGATATTTATTCAAGAGAATCTAGAGCTTCTAGAATGTCTAGTAGTTCTAGAAAATAAAATAATAAGAGCTATAAAACTGAAAACTTTTAAAAATATATTGTACGCGCCCATCGGTTGGGCTTTGCACCTGCAGGCATTGATGCCGTGGTGGGTGCTGTATCTCCATGCCGATGTGCTATATTTCGTTGCCTATCATCTAATTGGCTACCGCAAGAAGGTGGTGCGCGACAATCTCGCCGAGTGCTTCCCCGAGAAAGATGACCATGAGCGAATGGCAATCGAGAAGGAGTTTTACCACCACCTTGCCGACTATTTCGTGGAAACCATCAAACTGCTACACATCAGCGACGAGGAAATGAGAAAGCGCATGGTGTTCCACAATGCTCACATCATAGACGAGGCGTTTGATAACGGACAGAGCATCGTTCTCTATGCCGCTCATTACGGCAACTGGGAGTGGGTGACTTCGGTAACGCTGTGGTTCGATAGCGAGAGGCATCGCGATGCTGTACAGGGACAGGTCTATCATCCGCTTGAGAATGAATGGTTCGACCGCTTTTTCCTGAAGCTGCGACAACGTTTCAACACCGTGTGCATTAATTGGAAGACCATTTTGCGTGAGATGATAATGCGAGAGCGCGAGGGACGGCATTTGGGCATAGGGTTCATTGCCGACCAACATCCCTTGCCTAACGACCAAAAGCATGTAATTGATTTCCTTCACCATCCAACCGCAATTCTTACTGGCCCTGAGGCGATAGGCCGCAAGTTACACTGCCGCGCGGCGTTCTTCGATATTAGAAAGGTTAAACGCGGACATTATGAGTGCACCCTCGTGCCGTTAAGCAACGACATCGCCGCTGAGCCTCGTGGTTCCATAACCACACGTTACGCCCGCCTGCTCGAGATGCGCATACAAGAGGAACCGGCCTACTGGCTCTGGACCCACAAACGCTGGAAACGCCCAGTCACCTTCCCCGAAGGATACAATAAAGACAACGAAATTGAGTTTTATTCAAAAAAGGCGAATAATTAGTTTAAATTCGTTTAATTAGTGTGATAAATGAAGCCCGTAGCGGTGATAATATTGAACTGGAATGGCGCGAAGCTGTTACGCAAGTACCTCCCCACGGTGCTTGCCGGCACTGACGCTGCGCTCGCCGACATCATTGTCGCCGACAACGGCAGCAGCGACGACAGCCTCGAGGTGCTCAAGCAGGAGTTCCCGCAGGTCAAGACTCTTGTCTTTGACAAGAACTACGGCTTTGCGGGGGGCTACAACAAAGCTATAGAGCAGACCACCGGTTACCGCTACACCGTGCTGCTCAACAGTGACGTACGCACTCCAGAAGGGTGGCTTAATCCATTATATCAATACCTTGAAGACCATCCCGAAGTGGGAGCTGTACAGCCAAAACTCCTCCACGACCGCGACGACGGCAAACGCATGTTTGAGTATGCCGGTGCCGCAGGAGGGTTCATCGATAAGCACGGCTATCCCTACTGCCGAGGCCGCATGTTTGAGGCTGTGGAAGACGACCACGGACAGTACGACGGCAAAGACATCGACATCTTCTGGGGCACAGGCGCTTGCCTGATAGTGCGCACCGAGCTATATAACAAGGTTGGCGGACTCGATGAGGACTTCTTCGCACACATGGAGGAGATAGACCTGTGCTGGCGCATACACCTGAGTGGCAATGCTGTGCGCATCGTCACAGCCAGTGAGGTGTTCCATCTGGGCGGCGGCAGTCTGCCGCAAGGCAATCCCCGCAAGACCTACCTCAACTTCCGCAACAGCCTGTTCCTGCTCTACAAGAATCTGCCCGTGAAAGACGGCAAGCGCATGCTAATCGTGCGCCGCCTTTACGACACCCTTGCATTCTTCATGGCCCTCGCCAAGTTCCACTGGGGCGATGCCAAGGCCATCATCAAGGCGCATAACGACTACCGTAAACTCAAGAGCCGCTATACCTGTCAGCCACAGGAGAATCTCCTAAAGACCTTCCCTGGTGCCCAGCGCAATATCGTCATCGATTACTACCTAAAAGGCAAGAAACTATTCTGACACTAAAAAAATGAAGAAAAAGAACCGTCCCCTTTTCTTCATTCACTTCACTTATTCATCTATACTTTCTGGAATCTTATACCCCTTGCGAAACTCGCTGGGCGACATTTTGGTAACCTTAGCAAAGAACTTTCCCATACTTGACTGATCGGAAAAGCCATATTCGTAGGCTATGGTCTTTATCGACTTTCCCGACATGATGATTTCCTGCTTGATTTTCGAAATCAGAAACGAGGTGATTATCTCCTTAGCCTTGTGACCGCTTTTGATTTTGCACAGTTCATTGAGGTACTTGGCCGAAATATGAAGCTTCTCGGCATAGAACGTTACCTCATGCTCATTCTTGATGTGCTCTTCAATTAGCTCAATGAAATTCCTGTAATAGACATCGCCGTGGTTATAGTAAGAATGCTCAAGGTTGGCAGTGCCACGGAACGATGCCATGAGTAGCACCACCGCACGGAAAGTCAGAGCCACAAGTTCCATGTGCCTCACTCCCAAATTCCTGTCCTGCATGAGACTGAGATTGTCAAAATGATTGTTTATAAGTTTCCACTCACTTTTGTCGGAGATATTAATTATAGGATTAACATAAATCGACTCAAGGAAACCAGAAGGTATCCCAACGATAGTGTCGAAGGCAAACGAGCTTTTGCACACAAGCACACGCCCTTTGAAATTGTCGCTCATCTTCATCGTGCGCTTATATAATATATTACCCATGCAGATGCAGTCGCCCTTTACAAACTTATAATTATGCATGTTGACTTCTATAGATGCCTCACCTTCAACACACAACATTATTGCTGTGTATCTGAATTCAACGGGAGTAATTGAGTCGGCATCATTATTTTTTGCCAAATCAAAGACGCAATATCCATTTTTCAGAATTCTTTCTTGATTAGTCATTTTTCAAAGTATTTCTGATTTTTCCCACAAAAATACTAGAATTCTGTATAAAAAAGTAATTTCTCACGAAATTTTAACCATTTTTTTGCATTTCATCAAGAGCTTCTACTGCGAGACGGTAACTATCAAGACCAAAACCTGCTATTACCCCCACGCAGGCTGGGGCAAGAACTGAGCGATGACGTAACTCCTCGCGTGAGTACACATTACTTAAATGCACCTCTATGGCTGGTGAAGGTACTGAGCGCAGCGCGTCGGCAATAGCCAAACTGTAGTGTGTATAGGCACCTGCATTAATCACTATTCCGTCACTGTCAAAACCCACCCTGTGTATCTCGTTGACAATCTCACCCTCCACGTTGCTCTGGAAAAATGTGAACTGGACATCGGGATAGGCGGCAACAAGCAGTTGGAAGTAGTATTCCAGCGACTGAGTGCCATAAATTTCGGGCTCACGTTTGCCAATAAGGTTCAAATTTGGGCCATTAATGATAGAAATTTTCATAAAACCAATTTTTATTACAGGCGCAAAATTACCAAAAATCGACAAAAAAACGACTTTTTTTATCTAAAAATCCACATTTTTCACTCAAAAATCGGCAAAAAAACTACCGTTTTTTGAGAAATATATATCTTATTATAAAACAACAGATTGCCAGACAAAAACGTCCTCACAGTTACAAAAAATGTCTCGAAATTTACAATGATTGTCCCGATTGTTACAAAAATTGTCCAAATAATAATAACACCTCCGCTTGACGCCGTTATAATTTTGCAACGTCAAAACTCACCAAGCTGTGTGTGTGTCGAGACAAAACCGAGAACTGGACTTTAGATTTGTGGAAAGAAAAAGTTAAAATCGAATTAATTGAGTTTTAAATATATTTTTTATTCATCATTGTTTTAATATTTATTATTATGAAAAAGTTAGTTTTATTGTTCGCAGCAGTTTTTGCAATGACTTTTGTTTCTTGTGACACCAAGAACGCCAGTGACGCTAGCAACAGCCAAAGTGCAAGCACCGAGAGCGTAAGCCAATCGAACGAGGGTGAAAACACCAACGCTGGTGAGACCACCGAGCAAAACGCTAAAGCTGGCGAGAACAATGCTGAGAATGGAAACCAGAACTAATTAGTTTCTCTCTCAACACAAGTCATCTAAAAGGACTATGCCGTGATTGGCATGGTCCTTTTTCTTTTTCTCCAACCAAATCGCCATGAAAACATTTTACCACTGACACTCAATTGTTTAAACCCAAATCTGTCATTAGGCGACGTTAGGTTGTTTTTTATGTCTATTTATGCCATAACAGTTTTCTGTTGGATAAAATGCTCACGCTCGGAAGGTATTGAGCAAGCTCAACTTTGAATAAATCAGGCTGCGGTTCAGAAATCTCAAACAAGTTTGAATAACAAGGGCTGCGGTTCAGCAATGCTCAAGCAAGCTTGGCGCTGCTCTCACCTTGCACCTTGATTGGAATTTCATTCACCTTGCACTGATTTTCTCTCGCTTAATCGCATTTTTGGCTTCTTGTCGCAGCTATCGGCTTGTCATAGCCCGCTATGTCTTCGCCAATAGCATTACAAGACGCTCAAAACAAATTCTGTTCTGACATAAATCCTAATGACCGATTCGGGTTAAAACCAACTGACACCTTTATTGAAATTGCCATAATCAATAAAAATCACAACTTTTCTTAAATAAAATTTGACTGCGCAGAAAGACTGCGCACTGCCCCCTGTAACTTTGCATCGTGAAAAGAAAATCAGTGCAAGATGAGAGCAGCGCCATGCCTGCATGAGCATTGCCGAATCGCAGCCTGATTTATAAAAAATCACATTTTCGTGATTACCTTCACACTCTGGTTTAGATATAGGATTGTGGCGATAATCAGCCACAATTTTAATGGAAACCAAACAAACATTATTTATTAACCATTTAAATTTTTAAATTATGAGCTACAATTCAAAATTGAAAGAAAGTGAAGTTCGCAACCACCAGGGCGCCCAGGCTTGGGCTCTCAGTCCAGAACTCGAACTTTACACTGCTGTGGTGACTGCTTCCCTTAGCGATACTTTCTATGAGAAGCAGGACAAGCGAGTAGAGCGCATCGCAGAGCTCGTGGGTAAGGTAAGCCCAGAGTTTGTCGCTAAGCTGGCTGTTTACACCCGTAACGAGATGCACCTGCGCAGCATTCCTTTGCTGCTTGTAGTAGAACTTGCCAAGGTACATAGCGGTGACGACCTTGTGTCACGTACCGTAGAGAAGGTGGTGCAGCGTGCCGACGAAATCATGGAGCTGCTTATGTGCTACCAGTGGCGTAACCCATCTTACGGCGCTAAGAAGCTCGCACGTCTCTCAAGTCAGATTAAGAAGGGTCTGCAGAGTGCGTTCAACCACTTCGACGAGTACCAGTTCGCTAAGTACAACCGTAGCAACCTTGAGGTGAAGCTCCGCGACGCCCTGTTCCTGATCCACCCAAAGGCTAAGGACGAGGCTCAGCAAGCTATCTTCGACAAGATTGTGAACGATACACTTGAGACTCCTTACACTTGGGAGGTAGAGCTCTCGGCCCTTGGCCAGGAGAACTTCCGTAACGAGGCCGCCAAGAGAATGGCGTTCACTCAGAAGTGGCAAGAGCTCATCGCAAGCAACAAGGTGGGCTACATGGCCCTGATGCGTAACCTGCGCAACATGCTGGAGGCAAAGGTTGACACTAAGAGCATCAACACTGTATGCAGCCGCCTGAGCGACCCAGCACAGGTAGCTAAGTCAAAGCAGCTTCCATTCCGCTTCCTCTCGGCCTACCGTGAGATCCAAAACGTTCATAGCGTAAGCACCACTGCTATAATGCGTGCCCTCGAGCGTGCCGTTGTAGCTTCGGCGATGAACCTGGAAGGCTTTGATGACAACACTCGAGTGCTGCTTGCCAGCGACGTTAGTGGCTCGATGTGGCATCCAATCAGCCAGCGTAGCAGCGTACAGTACTACGATATTGGTCTGCTCCTGTCGATGATTCTCCGTTACTCTTGCAAGCAAGTTATTAGCGGTATCTTCGGCGACCGTTGGGAGACCGTGAACCTGCCAGGCAACGATATTCTCAACGCAACTATGCAGCTCCGTAAGATGGAGGGTCGTGTGGGCTACAGCACCAACGGCTACAAGGTTATCGACTGGCTTATCAGCAACCGTATGGTGATGGATAAGGTGATGATGTTCACCGACATGCAGATGTGGGACAGCACCTACAGCAACAAGAGCTTCGCCGAGTCATGGAAGAAGTACAAGAAGATAGCTCCAAAAGCTAAGCTTTACCTCTTCGACCTAGCAGGCTACGGTCAAGCGCCACTGCGTCTTGCCAGCCCAGATGTATATCTGATTGCAGGTTGGAGCGACCGAATCTTCGATGTTCTCAGCGCTATCGAAAAGGGTAGCGATGCTCTGAGTGTCATCAACAAGACTCAACTGTAACGCAAATATTCTATGCTCTCAATAATGTGGGTGGAAACCGCGAGTGGTTCTCCACCCACTCTTTTATATTTTCAAAAAATTCAAAAATAATTATGCAAAAACGTTGATACTCTTTTATTTTTTACGTACATTTGCAGAGAAATAGCGCTTTGGCGCGGGGGGGTTCGGAGATAGAAGATCGGGAATCGGAGATCGGGAAACAAACTCTCCACTCTATACTCTCCACTCTTCCCTCTCAACTAACAACTGATAACTGAAAAACTCATAACTCTATGCTGAAACTAATAAGACGGATTCTTGCCGTGCTCTGCTTTGTGGCGGTGACACTGCTCTTTCTTGATTTCACTGGCACACTGCACCATTGGCTGGGATGGACCGCCAAGATGCAGTTCTTCCCCGCTGTGCTGGCGTTGAACTTTGTGGTGATAGCCGTGCTTGTGCTGCTCACATTGATTTTCGGACGCATCTACTGTTCGGTGATATGTCCGCTTGGCGTGATGCAGGACCTCATTTCTTGGCTGCACGGTAAGTTCAAGAAAAACCGCTTCACCTATTCTAAAGAGGTTAAATGGCTGCGCTATCCAGTACTGGTTATTTTCATCGCTTTGCTGGTGGCTGGTGTAGGCTCAATCCTCACTCTGCTTGAGCCTTACGGTACCTACGGAATGATAGCCACCAACCTGTTCCAGCCTCTATATCAGTGGGCCAACAATGGTCTGGCAGCCATCGCTGAGCATTATGACAGCTATGCCTTCTATAGCGTTGACGTGTGGGTAAAGAGCGCAACAGCATTAGGCCTGTCAATAGGATTCTTCTTAGTCATAGGCTTCTTGGCGTGGCGCGGCGGACGCACCTATTGCAACACCATCTGCCCTGTGGGCACGCTGCTTAGCTTCGTATCGCGCTTCTCGCTGCTGAAGGTGCGCATCGACAAAGACAAGTGCATCAAGTGCGGTCTTTGCACACGCAACTGCAAGTCGTCGTGCATAAACCATGAGGACGGCACAGTTGACCATAGCCGCTGCGTGACCTGCGGAAACTGCATCAGCAAGTGCAAGAAAGATGCCATCTACTACGGCCGCCCACGTAAAACGTCCGAAAATGTAGGGACGAGGCCTGCCTCATCCGCTGAAGCAGGGGAGAATATGACTGCCTCTGAGACAAGTGATAATAAGAGCAAAGAAGATTCAATCGACAAGGGCAAACGCGCATTCCTCATTGGTGCTGGCACGGCGGTAGCTGCTGTAGCTCTGGCACAGACCAAGAAAAAGGTTGACGGGGGACTTGCGGCTATCGAGGAGAAAAAGGTGCCTAAGCGCAAAAAACCTATCACACCGCCAGGATCGTGGAATGCCCGTCACATGCGACAGCACTGCACCGCATGCCAACTGTGCGTTGCCGAGTGCCCCAATCAGGTGCTTGTTCCATCGAGTGACACCCTCACGCTAATGCAACCCACGATGACCTACGAACGCGGCTACTGCCGCCCCGAGTGCATTCGTTGCTCGCAGGTGTGCCCAACTGGCGCTATCAAGCCCATCACCTTCGAAGAGAAGACTTCCATCAAGATAGGATATGCTGTGTGGGAAAGCACACTATGTATTCCTGTCACCAAAAAGCATCGTGACGGCTCACCTACATCGTGCGGCAATTGCTTCGCTCACTGTCCCACCGAAGCCATTACCATGATGCCACTTGATGAAAACGACGAAAACTCTCCAATGGTTCCTAAGTCCATCAACAAAAACAAGTGCATAGGCTGTGGCAACTGCGAGTATGTGTGTCCCGCACGCCCCGTCTCGGCAATACATGTAGAGGGACTTGAAGACCACAGATTGATATAAGTGTTAAGTGATAAGTAGTAAGTGTATAGTAGCGGCCAGCGCTTACATTAAGCATCTTACGAAAAACTATGAACTATAAACTATGAACTCTGAACTAAAAAACAACATAAGCCGACGCCGCTTTTTTAAGGTGGCTGGTGAGGCTGCCATAGCGACGGGAGTAGCATCGGGAATGCTCTCCGCATGCAGCAATAAAGAAGAAGTAAATACCTCAGGCGCAATCTCCGAGGCCGATGTGCCAAAAGATAAAATGACCTATCGCACCAACCCTAATACCGGAGACCGTGTGTCGCTGCTGGGCTACGGCATGATGCGACTACCAGTGGAGGGCGGAGAGTCGGCACCCCCCGACGCGCCCATTGACCAGGAGCTGGTGAACAAGGAGATAGACTTTGCCCTTGAGCATGGCGTGAACTATATCGACACCTCGCCAGTTTACTGCCAGGGCAGGAGCGAAAGGGCTACAGGAATAGCCCTCAGCCGCCATCCTCGCGACAAATATCTCATCGCCACCAAGCTCTCAAACTTCGATCCCGATACATGGCCGCTGGAGGAGGGACAAAAGATGTTCTACAACTCGCTCAAGGAGCTGCAAGTGGACTATGTCGATTATTTGCTACTCCACGCCGTGGGGATGGGAGAGAACGGTCCCGAGGAGTTTGACCACCGATATGCCGAGAACGGACTCCTCGACTGGCTCGTGGAGCAGAAAGAGGCTGGCAAAATCCGTAACCTGGGATTCAGCTACCACGGCGACATCTCGGTGTTTAACAACCTGCTGGAATGGCATGATGATGGTGACTACCACTGGGACTTTGTGCAGATTGAGCTCAACTACATCGACTGGAAGCACGCCAATGAAATCAACAAAGACAACACAAATGCCGAATATCTCTATAACGAGCTGAAAAAACGCGACATCCCAGCTATTATTATGGAACCGCTTCTGGGAGGGCGACTAGCCAATCTGCCCGATGCCATAGTGGCGGAGATGAAACGCCGTGACCCCAAAAGCAGTGTGGCGTCTTGGGCATTCCGCTTTGCCGGCACACCCGACGGCGTGCTCACCGTGCTCAGCGGCATGACCTACATGGATCACCTGATGGAGAATATCATCACCTACTCGCCGTTAAGACCCATCACCCCTAAGGAAGAGCAATTTCTTGAAAATATAGCCAAGAAATTTGTAGCACTGCCTCTTGTCCCTTGCAACGACTGCAAGTACTGTATGCCATGTCCCTACGGTCTTGACATCCCTGCTATCTTCAAGCACTATAATAAGTGCATAAAAGAAGGCAACCTCATAAAAGATGAGAACGACAGCGAATACAAGAAAGCCCGAAAAGTCTTCCTCGTGGGTTACGACCGCAGCGTGCCCAAACTGCGCCAAGCCAACCACTGCATCAGCTGCCGACATTGCGTGAACGTCAAACATTGCCCACAAGAAATTGACATACCAAAAGAACTGAAACGCATCGACGACTTCGTAGAGCAACTAAAGCAAAGCGACAAAAAAGATTAATCCCGAATGACCGATTTGGGTTAAACGCATTCACTTTTCACTATCCTCTATTCTCTAGCGCTTCCAGCATCTGCTGAGGGGTCAGGTGGAGGATGGGGTGCTGCCACTCGGGAGCAAGTTCTGCCATGGGTTTTAGGAAGAAGTCGCGGTGAGGCAAGTGTCGGTGAGGCACTTGCAGACTGGGCAGGTCGATTACCAACTCATCGATAGCCATGATGTCGATATCAACGAGACGGTCCACATAGTTCCCGTCATCATCTCGGTGACTGTGACCGTGATTTAGCTCATATTCAATGTCGTGGATGATGTTGAGCGCCTCGATGGGCGAAAAGCGGCTCTCGACGGCGATGCCCATATTGAGGAAGCCGTTCTCGCTCTCAAATCCCCAAGGCTCGCTCTCAACGATGGAGGAGCGCGCCATAACCAGTCCCAGGTCGAGAGACAGCCTCAAGTCGGCAGCCCAGAGGTTACCCTCTCGGTCGTCTAGGTTAGAGCCTATGTTCAGATAATAAAGCAATTTAAGTGTAAAGTGTTAAGTGTAAAGTGTTAAGTACAATGTGTTAAGTACAAAGTACTAAGTAACAATGTGATAAGTGTAAAGTAAAAGTGTTAAGCACTTAAATGTTGCCAATAAATACTTAACACTTAAACCTTAACTTATAACTTATTTTACAGCGTCTTCTGCACCTCGATTTCCTCGAATGCCTCGACGATGTCGCCTACTACAAGGTCGTTGTAGCTCTGGATGCTGAAGCCACACTCATAGCCGCTGGTAACCTCCTTGGCGTCGTCCTTGAAGCGCTTGAGCGAAGCCAAAGTACCTGTGTGACGCACAATACCGTCGCGAATCACGCGCACTTTGCAGCCACGTTTGAGTTTGCCGTCTTTGACCATGGCACCGGCAATAGTGCCCACCTTGCTGATGTGGTAAACCTCCTTGATTTCAGCGTTGCCGATGACCTCCTCTTTGATGTCGGGAGAGAGCATGCCTTCCATGGCACTCTTAATCTCCTCAATAGCATCATAGATGATGGAGTAGATGCGGATGTCAACACCCTCTTGCGCTGCCAAGCGCTTAGCATCAACCGAAGGACGCACCTGGAAGCCAATAATATATGCATCACTGGCAGCAGCCAGAGTGACATCGCTCTCGCTGATGGCGCCCACAGCCTTGTGGATGACATTGACCTGAACCTCGGGAGTAGAAAGCTTGATGAGAGAGTCGCTCAACGCCTCGATAGAACCATCCACGTCACCCTTGACGATGATGTTGAGTTCATGGAACTCACCCAGTGCGCGCAATCGGCCAATATCCTCGAGAGTACGGCGATGCTGGGTGCGCTGAACCTGCTCACGTTGCAATTGCTCGCGGCGGTTTGCGATTTGGCGGGCCTCTTGGTCGGTATCCATCACATTGAACTTATCGCCTGCGGTAGGTGCACCGTTCAATCCCAATATCAACGCTGGAGATGAAGGTTTAGCCTCATGGATGCGTTGGTTACGCTCGTTGAACATTGCCTTCACCTTGCCGTAATGAGTACCAGCAAGCACGATGTCGCCCACCCTCAAAGTGCCGTTATCTACCAGCACGGTGGCGATGTAGCCACGTCCTTTATCTAGCGAGGACTCAATAATTGAGCCAGTTGCCTTGCGGTCGGGGTTAGCCTTGAGGTCAAGCATATCGGCTTCAAGGAGCACTTTCTCCATAAGTTCCTCCACGCCAATACCCTTCTTGGCCGAGATATCCTGGCTCTGGTACTTGCCGCCCCATTCCTCTACAAGGTAGTTGAGATTGGCAAGCTCTTCCTTGATTTTCTCGGGATTAGCGCCATCCTTATCTATCTTGTTGATAGCAAATATAATGGGCACACCAGCTGCCGAAGCATGGTTCAGAGCCTCTTTGGTTTGAGGCATCACATTGTCGTCGGCGGCAACAATCACGATAACGATATCGGTAACCTTGGCACCACGGGCACGCATAGCAGTAAACGCCTCGTGGCCAGGAGTGTCAAGGAAGGTGATGCGGCGGCCATTGGGCAGCTTCACGTTATAAGCACCGATGTGCTGAGTGATACCGCCCGCCTCGCCGGCAATCACGTTACTCTTGCGTATGTAGTCGAGCAACGAGGTCTTACCGTGGTCCACGTGACCCATCACAGTTACCACTGGTGGACGCTGCTGGAGGTCTTCGGGGTTGTCTTCTTCCTCGTGTATTGCCTCCACCACGTCGGCGCTCTCATATTCGGTCTTAAAGCCAAACTCCTCGGCCACGATATTGATGGTCTCGGCATCGAGGCGCTGGTTGATAGACACCATCACACCCAAGCTCATGCAAGTGCCAATCACCTTATTGATAGGCACGTTCATCATCATGGCTAGGTCGTTGGCAGTCACAAACTCTGTAAGTTTGAGAATTTTCCTCTCGGCGGCTTGCAGAGCGGCCTCCTTACTCTCTTCCTCGCGCACTGCCTCACGCTTCTCACGGCGCCACTTGGCACCCATGTTCTGCTTCTTGGTAGTGAGACGTGCCAACGTCTCTTTCACCTGACGCTGAACGTCTTCCTCGTTGATTTGCGGACGCAATGGTCGTTTAGCCTTCTTATCTTTCTTCTTGCCCGACTGGCTCTCGTTATCCTTGTTCTTAGCCGTCTTGCTGCTGGCATTGATTTGCTGTGCCGCTTTCTCGATATCTACCTTCTCTTTTCCTATGCGGCGGCGTTTCTTCTTCACGCCGTCCTCGCCCAGACGCGCCTTCTCCTTGGCGATGCGCTCTTGTTTGCGCTCCTCCTTGGTCTTCTTCTTGGGGCGTGTAGATTGGTTTATTGCCGAGAGGTCTATCTTGCCCACCACGTTGATGTTGGTCTTCAACTCAGGGATGCGGGTCGTGAAGATTTCCTCTTTCTTTGGTTCTTCGGCTGGAGCAGTTTCTACAGCAGTGGCTTCAACATCTGTTGCAACCTCAGTGGCCGTTTTCTTTTCAACCAATGGCTTCTCAGCCTTTGGAGCCTGAGTTTTTGGCTCTGCCTTGGGTTTAACAGGTTCCTTTTTTTCAGGCTTTTCTTTCTTCTCTTTTTTTGCCGGCTTACCAGCCTCCTCAAGATTGATTTTCCCCACCACTTTGGGTTTGATGATTTGTGTCTCGGTCTTGATTTCCTCATGCTGCTTGGGCGTCTCAGCCTCCTCGGCAGGTTTCGCCTTGTCTTTTTGACGGGCATTAGTCAGGTACTCCGACTTTAGCTTCTGCTCCATGTCGGGCTTGAATTCCTTGATGAGGATGTCGAGCACGTCTTCATCAATCTTGGTGTTGGGGGTAACCTCTATGTCAATCTTCTTCTTTTCAAAGAAGTCTTGGACGGTCTGTAGGCCAACGTTCAAATCTTTGATTATTTTACTTAATTTTACACGCATAAATATTGGATAACGAGTTATAGAAGTTTGTGTAATTTTAATAAAGTCGCAGGGAAGAGAGAGTTTTTTGTAATTCTAGATTAACTATGTATGAACAATAAACTAATCCTCAAACTCTGCCTTCAGAATCTCAAGCACTTCATCAACAGTGTCTTCCTCAAGGTCGGCACGGTCGATGAGTTCCTGACGCGGGGTGTTGAGAACGGCCTTGGCGGTGGCACAGCCTATCGCCTTCAGGGCATCGATTACCCACTGGTCGATCTCGTCGTTGAAGCCATCAAGATATACGTCGTCCTCATCGTTGTCGAGGTCACGATAGACATCGATGGTATAGCCCGAGAGCATCGAGGCAAGCTTGATGTTCAAACCGCCGCGGCCAATGGCGAGAGACACCTCCTCAGGACGCAGGAACACCTCGGCATGCTTGGTTTCCTCATCAATGCGAATGGTAGTTATCTTGGCGGGGCTGAGAGCGCGCTGGATGAAGATTACCGGGTCGGGAGTGTAGTTGATCACGTCGATGTTCTCGTTGCGCAACTCACGCACGATGCCATGAATGCGCGAACCCTTAACGCCCACGCAAGCGCCCACAGGGTCGATGCGGTCGTCATAGCTCTCCACGGCAATCTTGGCACGCTCGCCAGGCTTGCGGGCAACGGCGCGAATCACGATGAGGCCGTCGTGAATCTCAGGAACCTCAAGCTCAAAGAGTCGGCGCAAGAACAGGTCGCTTGTGCGGGAAACGATAATCTTGGGATTGTTGTTCTGGTTGTCAACTTTGTGGATGACGGCGCGCACGGTGTCGCCCTTGTGGTAGATGTCGGTGGGAATCTGCTGGTCTTTGGGCAGGATTAGTTCGTTCTTGTCATCATCGAGCAATAGCACCTCGCGCTTCCATGTCTGATACACCTCACCGCTCACCAAGTCACCTTCCAAATCCTTGAACTTGTTATAGATGGCGTCTTTCTGCAAGTCAAGGATTTTGCTGGCAAGAGTCTGCCGCAGGTTCAGGATAGCGCGGCGACCAAACTTCGCGAAGTCAATCTTACGTGTGTGCTCCTCGCCAATCTCGCAGTCGGGGTCGGGGCTCTCCTCATCGTTGCGGGCATCGGTCAGACCAATCTGCTGGTTGGGATTCTCAACCTCTCCATCGGGAACAACCTCGAGATTCTGATAAATCTCACAGTCACCCTTGTCGGGGTTCATGATAACGTCGAAATTCTCGTCACTGCCAAACATCTTGGCAATCACGCTACGGAACGACTCCTCCAAGACACTGATCATAGTGGTCTTATCGATGTTTTTCAACTCTTTAAACTCCGCAAACTGGTCGGCCATATCGACCATTTCTACTTTCTTAGCCATAATTCTTTAAAACTGTAATATATTTTTAGTGTATTTTATTTCGTCATATTTAAAGGTGTGAGGCACGTCAACCATCTCGGGGCGTTTCTTGCCCTCTATCTTGGTCTTGGTGGCAACGGTAATGGTGAAATTCTCATCGGTGACCTCGGTAAGGATGCCTTTGAGTTTCTTGCCGTCGGCAGTGAGCACTTCTACCTCGCCGCCCACGTTTTTCTCATATTGCTTCAGCACCTTGAAAGGCTCGGTGAGACTGTAAGAGCCAACAGTCAGCTCATAGTCCTCCACGTCTTGGTCAAATGCCGCGTGCACAGCATCGTTCACTGCAATGCAGTCATCGATAGTGATGCTCTCCAGGCTGTCGAGCTGCACGTCAATCACATTATCACCGCTCACCTTGAGGTCCACGAGAAACATCTTGCTGCCCTCAAGCGCCTCATTTATAACAGATGTGAGTTCTTTCTTGTCTATCATTCTTTTATTACCTTTAAATGCGGGGAAACCTGACAAATCGCATCCACGTTTCCCATTTTATAACAAAATAGAGGAAGCTTCAGAGCCCCCTCCTCACGGAATTGCGGTGCAAAGGTAGTAAATATCAGCTATATTAGCAACAACAACAACACCTAACACCACATAAACAACCACAATAAGCCTAAACTTTAGATTAATTTAAGAAATATTAATTATCAATAACACACAAACTTTAGCAATGAATCTTCTCAGCTTCTCACATAAAACGTGAACACCACAACCCAGGAAAGCAAGCGGCAAGCAGACTAGGGTGCTGTTTTCGCAATGAGCCGCAAGCGTGGCGTTCACCAGAGTCGTTGTTGCCAGTCTAATTCCCAAGCAGCACGTCATAGACATTGGTGATGTCGCTGGAAGTGATTGCTCCGTCGAAATTGGTGTCGAGATGCTCGTCATAGTCCTGCTCGTCGCCAAACAGCAGACAGTCGTATAGCCTAGTGATATCGGCAGCAGTGACATTGCCATCGTTGTTCACGTCACAGATGTGGTGATGCATCCACACATCGAGCAGCGGCAAGCGGTTAGTGAACCACTCGGTGATGTACTGCTTCTCCTCAACGAAATTTAGCGGGTGTCCGTAGAGATCGCTGTCACCATTCCATCGCTGCTCCTCGCGTACTGCAGCTCCACAGTCGATGAGACGGTCGATGGCGGCGGCATATCGGTTCACCAGGCTCTCGGTGCTGAGCCAAGAGCCCCGCAGCTCGTCGTATCGGTCGAGAAAAGCCTGACGATATTTGCACTTGTTGTGAAACAGCATCTTAAAGAGCCAGTTATACGGTATTTTGAAGTAGTTGTAGGCGGTGAGCGGCGGCCGCCAGTCAACGGGCGACCAAGTCTGCCCCACCGAAGCGTCGAGGTCCCACACGGCAATCGAGAGCCGCGGGTCAACAGCTCGGTCGTAGCACAGCCAATAAATGTTTCGTGCCGAATTATCGTTGGCATTAAGGGTAAGGTAAAAAATTGTATAGTCAATAATTGGCGGCATATCGAAGTGCCTATCAACCAACCTATTATAAGTCTCTATCTTCTCGCTGACCTCCATCGAGTGAATGGCATCATACAGCACCTGATAGCTGGTGGGGAACACCTCCTCAAAGTCAGGGTACTTGACAGCAAAGCTGCAATAGTCGGGGAGGGAGTCATTAAACGGCTCAGTCAGACGGAATCCCGTCTGAGAGTTAAACTCATCAGTCTTCCACAGACCACCATGAAAAACATTGCTGACAGTGTCGTGTTTCACCAGCTGCAACTGCTTGCGGTCCATAGCCTCGGTGAGAGAATAAATGCCACGATATTCGCTGCCCAGGAACACCTCAACCACCTCGCCCCGCACGCCAGTGAGCACATCGGGAGCCTGATCATAGTAGTGAGGCGGCCGCGCCATGTCGAGCCACAGCTCGGTGGCTACACGGTTGCGCACACGTGCCATGTCGGGTTGCCCCGCATCGAGAATCCAATGGTTGTCGCGACGCATATTCATCAACTTGCGGTTCTGCTTCTCGCCATTGGCATCAACAAATTTTATGCTGTAGTTGCGCTTGTGCTTCTCGGGGGTGTTGGTGGTGTTTCCACGCCATTTTATGGTGGCTGTCATCGTCTCACTGTCACTCTGACCTGGCTCGGCAAGTATCATAGTGCCTGGGGCATAGTCATAGCCGAAGTCACCATCCAATCCAACTATAGGTAAATATGTGAGTTGCAAGGCATATTCCTTGCCATCGGCGCACTGCACAGTCCACGACCTGTTACCTGTGATGTCAGTAAAAGTGAACATGCCGTCACTGGCAAGTGGTATGCCATCGATACTCACAACCTGACAACCGCCGGCACCCTGAACGGTCACAGTTTGACTTCCCCCAAACCACTGCTGCGGCACCGACACTAACAGTGTGCTTGCTGCACTGTCGCAGAATGCTGGACAGTCGTTCACCGTGAGTTTTACCGTTGCGCTCACACTGCCACCAGTCACAAGCCACAAAACCGTCAATATCAAGAGTTTATTAACTAGGTGTGTCATAGTTTCAATATCCTAAAAGATAATCATAAAGCATGGTTAAGTCCGACGACGTGATGCTGCCGTCGCCGTTAACGTCTAATTTACTATCATACAAACCGCCTTCAAGCAAAAAGGATTGTAGCTGCACTATGTCATAGACGGTGACACCACCATCGCTGTTCACGTCACAGGGGTGGCGCATCAGGGTGCGGTCGAGATGCGACAAGCGCCTCCTAATCCAATTGATTATGTATTCTTTCTCGCCTACAATATCAAGAGGTAGACCATTGATATCGCTGTCGCCACTCCACCGAGCCTCCTCGCGTGCCACTGCCCCACTCTCTACCAGAGGGGTGACGAGAGCATTCAGCCTGTTGATAAGGCTCTTTTCACTAAGCCACGTCTTGCGCAACTGCCAGTATCGTTCAATCATGTCGGCGTGGTAGATGCACTGCGGATCTTTAAACATATTGAACTCCTTGCTCGAAAACTTGAAGTCATGGTCAGGCTCTGCCCTGCCACCTCTGAAGTCGAGCGAGTCGCGGTTAGTGCCTAGCGACCAGTCGAGGTCCCAAGCCGCAAGTGTGAGCCGCTTATCCACTTCTCTGTCATAGATTGCCCAGAATATATTGTTAACGCCATTATCTACCGATATCAGGAACTGGATTAAAATGGCATAGTCTATTAACACTGGCATGTCGAAATACTCATGGGCATGGGAATTATAAGAGCTCACATTGCTGTTGGCGACAAATTTCACGGCGTTATACAAGTCTTCGTGGTGAGTGGGATGAACGTCCTCAAAATCGGGATATTCCACTACAAAGGTGTCATAATTGGGACTGTTATTGTTGTAGTTCACATATTGCTTGAACTCGGCCACTCTG
This sequence comes from Muribaculaceae bacterium, assembly GCA_017557625.1. Classification (GTDB taxonomy): domain Bacteria; phylum Bacteroidota; class Bacteroidia; order Bacteroidales; family Muribaculaceae; genus Sodaliphilus. The sequence continues at coordinate 53,027 of JAFYYG010000065.1, read as the reverse complement.
CTCCAAACGGCGGCATTCCATATCATGCCGTGAATCTGATGGGTTTCCTCGTCATACTTCCTCACTTGCATCTGTTTGCGGTCAATACTCTCAATGAGCGAATAGATACCCATATACCTGCCGCCAGCAAACACCTCCACCATCTTGCCACGCGCTCCTAATAAGACGTCGGGGGCCTGGTCAAAGTAGTAAGGCTCACGCGCCATGTCGAGCCACAGGTCGGTGGCGAAGCGGTTGCGCACGCGCGAGAGGTCCACCTGCCCCGCGTCGAGCTTCCAGTGGTTGTCGCGGCGTAGCCCCAACAGGCGGCGGTTCTGCTTCTCACCGTTCTCGTCCACAAACTTGATACTGTAATTGCGCTTGTGGCGACCGTCGGTGTTAGTATATCCTCCGCGCCATTTCACCTGGGCGCGCATCGCCTCGTCGGTAGTGCCGTCGGGGTCCATAAGGGTAACATGGGTGTCAACAAAGTCATAACCCATGTCGCCGTCAATGCTAATAATGGGCAAAAACGTGAACATGAGGCGTTTAACCACCTGATTGCCATTATCCATAGCCCTGACAATATACACCTTGTCGCCATTCACATCGCCAAAGGTGATGGGATTGCTCGTAAGTGGCTGACCAGCAACGCTGATATTGCGCCAATGCGAGGCGGTATCGACCTGAACCTGTGCAGAGAAATCGCTGCCAAAGGCCGACTGCGGCAGGCTGTAGAGGAGCAGATTGCTGCCATCATCGGCAAAGGCTCGCACACCATTGATAATCACCTGTGAGCCAGCATTAAACCAGCACACCCCCAACATAACAACCAAAAGTGCCATGCTGCGGAACGATGTCGCCAAACGTGATATGTGACAAATGTGCTTAGTCATAAAGCCTAATTTCCCTAACATAAAAACGTTCAACATTAGCATCTATTGCCCAAATTAATGCCTAAAAACTATACAAAGCGTTGTTTTTCAAATCAACGTCATGAATTCGTCATGAAATCAAAATAAAATTTTGATAAAATATCCTCTAAATAATGTGTAAATGAAGATTATTTTGTAACTTTGCAAGTTATAAGGTGAAGTGGCCAATAATGGCTGATGCCTTTATTAAAAACTTTGTTTTTAAACATATTGACAATGAGGAAAATAAACAGAATACTCACTCTAGTTGCAGTAATGATTGTGGCGATTGCCGCTAGCATGGCTATGACCTCGTGCGGAGGCGGTGGCTTAGAAAAGGCCATCAAGAAAGCATTAATCAACGGCGACACCACACAGGTCACCTACGACTCTATTTGCTCCATCATAAAAAACGACCCAAAGAAATATGCCCAGTATCTCGACAAGAATGGAGATATAAACGTTGAGGCACTTGGAAAATACATCAACGAGATAGGCAGTAAACTGCGCCCGCCAATGTCGTGGGACATCTCGGTCTTTAGCCTCAAGAACCTATCGCTCACCATATACTTTGAGCGAAGCGGCTCGATGATACACTACGACCACACCAGCGGCGGCGGGCAGCTCAAGAAGGCAGTCAATGACCTCATCAATTTCTTCCCAACTCGGGAAAATGTGAAAATCAACATCGTGAACGACAATATCTACCCCTACAACGGAACCGTAGATTCTTTCCTGCAAGACCGCAACATCTATGAGAGCACAAGCGGCACTGGCGATGCCAGTTACACCGACTTCAAACTCATATTCGAGAAGATTTTCCAAGCCCAGAAACCAGGCAACGTGAGCGTGCTGGTAACCGACATGATTTATTCGCCTAAGAACACCGCCGACGTGAGCGTAGAGAAGATTCTCAACGAAGAGAACAGCGTGGCAACAGCAATATTCAAGACTTATAAGGGCAAGTCTATCATCGTCAACCAACTTATGGGAGACTATAACGGCATGTACTATCCCTACAACAATGCGCCGGTGGCCTACAACGGTCAGCGACCTTTCTATCTGATCATCGTGGGAGACGTGGCAACAATCGACCGCATGGCCAACGACGAGAAATATGCCAAGTTCCTACATCCCGACGGAGTGAAGAACACCTACCGCTTCAACCAGGTTCCAGGAAACATCAACTTCAAAATTATCCCCGATTGGAAAGACAATGTGGGGAGGTTCCGCATCTCACGCGACGACCAGAAGATGCTCACCAAGTGCGAAGGCGACCGAGAGACTGGTATCTTGTGCTTCACCATAGCTGTTAACTTTAAGCCATTAGGCAAGGACGACGCATTCTTGACCAACATCTCCAACTATGCTGTGCAGTCACAGACGGGATTCCAAATCTCGGTTAGACCCATCACCTCTGGCGACATCAACAATAACAACCGTTCTTATCTCAATGGGATGACACATATTATCACCGCAAGGGGCAAGTTTAAGACGAAACATGACGAACTCTCCATAACTATCAACAACAAGTTCCCGGCATGGATCAGTGAGTCGTCAACAACCAGCGACACCAACCCCTCGGCCCCAGGCTTCGCAACAACAACCTTCGGCCTTGAGCGCTTCCTGCAAGGCATCTACGACGCCTTCGCCCCAGGCAACGCCACCTACGGGAAAATAACAATCAAACTTGAAGACTAAATTATAAACTGCAAACTATATGAGAGACAAAGTTGTATATTTAATTATTGGAATTGTGGCGAGTGTTCTGTTCTGGATTTTCAGGGTAGAGCTATATGAGGCCCTTTACACCGTGAACGGCTTTAGTGACCAAATGTACAACACTGGCGCCTATGGCTCGGTAGCTGCTATCACAATAGGTACGGCTTGGGGCATCGCAGCAATCTACTACTACCTTATCAACTCGGTAAAATTTGACCGATGGTATCACTGGTTAGCGATGCTGGGCGTGACATGCGTGATAACCCCAATAATATGCTACATTTCTGTGTCACAATCGCTTGAAGGTTTTGACTACTCCACCGCCGAGTTCACTTTTGAAATTTACAACATACTGTTCACTGCACTCACATTCGTCATCGCCTCCTTCTCGATGCGATGGTGGAGCAGCAACTGCCGCCACACTCCAATACCGCAATAATGCATTAATAATTACAATCCATAAATACACTAACCCCGATTACGATCTTCGATCCCCGATCCCCGAAATAATATGAAACTATTCATCTTTGCTATAGGAGGTACTGGTTCACGCGTGCTCAAGTCGATGATTATGCTGTGCGCCGCTGGCGTGAGACCTGTTGATGCCAACGGACGTCCACTGCAAGACGTGGAAATCGTGCCCATCATTATCGACCCACACAAGTCGAATGCCGACCTCAAGCGCACCGAGCGGTTGCTCAGCGCCTATAGCACTATACGCGAGAAACTCTATGGCAAGAACGCTAACGCTAACGGCTTCTTCGCCACCAAGATATCAAGCCTCAAAGAGGTGGTATCAAGCAGCCAAGTGCCGCTTGACGACTCGTTTATCTTCAACCTCGCTGCTGTCGAGAACTACAAATTCCGCGATTTCATCAGCTACAACACGATGAATGAACCTAACCAGGCGCTCACCTCGCTGCTCTTTGCCGACTATCAGCTTGAGAACAAGATGAGCATAGGTTTCGTGGGATCGCCCAACATTGGCAGCGTGGCTCTCAACGGCATCAAGGACAGCAACGAGTTCAAAGCCTTTGCCAACGTCTTTGCCGACGGTGACCGCATCTTCTTCATCAGCAGCATCTTTGGTGGAACAGGTGCGGCGGGCTTCCCAATTATCGTCAAAAACATTAGACAAGCCAAGAACATCGACGCCAAGAACAAGGCATATCTGCAGAAAGCACCCATTGGTGGGCTCACTGTGCTGCCCTATTTCTCACTAATGGAGAGCGACGACAAGGAAGACAAGCGCATCGACAATGCCGATTTCGTAGTAAAAACCCAGAGTGCACTCGAATACTATAACAACACCCTCACTGGCGACGGCAAAAACGCTGTCAACGCAATTTTTTATCTTGGCGACCACGGGCACAACGCCCCTTACGCCTATGACCCAGGAGATAAGCGAGACCAGCACGACCCCGCCCACCTCATAGAGATGGTCGGCGCGATGGCTCCATTCAAGTTCTTAAGCATGAGCGACAGCGAACTCACCGACCTCGCAACAGGTGAACCGTTGCCCACTAAGGCGTTTGAATATGGTCTTGACCAAGATACCGATTTCGTCGATTTCTCGGCTTTCGGACAAGAGACGCGCTCTGTCATCTACCGGCCGCTTGTGAAGCTGCATCTTTTATACATCTTCCTGCGCACAGGCTTGAATGGCATGATAGGTCAGGGATTTACCGAGGATGTCCCAAAGATAACCCGCGAGTTCACTGGCACACAGTTCTACCGCGTGCTCACCCAGCAGTTCTTCGACAGCTACATCGAGTGGCTTACCGAGATGCTGCACAATCGCCGCCATGTCACCCTCTTCAACGAGGGGGAGATGGACATGAACAAAGCCATACACAATGTGCTTACCAAAAAAGGCTTCTTCGGCAGCAAGAAGGTTGACAACGACACTTTCAAGGCCGAAATGAACCGCCTCAGCCGCGACAACAACACCTACGGCAGCAATCCAGAGCTAAAACTTATGGACCTCTTCTACACCGCCGCCGAGAAAATTATCACCGACCGATATAACAACCTCAACTGATAACTGACAACTCACAACTGACAACTATAATGAGTCAAGTACTATCATATAACAACAAGACGACGAAGACCAGTGCACAGGACTGGATTCCCGTAACTCCCTATGTTGACGATGACATAAAAAAAATCAAGGACCCTAACGGTGGCATGAGCGAGAACCCGCGTACCGCTATCCCTAGCCCATTCGCGCAGCTCGACTTGGTGAAGAATGCCTTTGAGCATCTCGCCAGCAACGCGCGACTGAGCGGGTCGATGATGGACAAGCGACTGGTGTCGAACGCCCTCGACGTGGCACAACTCTTCTTCGACTTCGAGAACCACAAAGACTACATGCACATCGTACGCTGGAACCGAGACGAGCAGATTGAACGTCTCAAGAGCGAGCCCGAGCACCGTCTCTACGGCGAGACACTCGAGCTCTTCCTCGCCAGCGACACCAAGTATAACTTCAACCTGCTCACCGACTGGTATATACTATTATGGAACAGTCAGGTAATAGGGGCAACTTCGCCGTCATCGATGACTATAGCCGTGCCTCGTGAGAGCGAGAAGCCAATAAGCGCAATCAAGGTGGAGCAAGGCATCTCTCTCTTCGACAACGACACCCGCGACCTGTGGCAACGCGACGATGACTTCATCTACTTCATGTTCATGCTCTTCAATGCCTTCCCTACACTGCGCACCGCCGTGAAGGGTGTGTATGACTACATGCTCAAAAACAAGAACATCATCATGGAGCAGAAACCATTGCTTTACAACCGCCTCACACAAGTGATTCCAAACCTTGAGGCTCTAAGCTATGAGCTGGCACCACGATTGGTAGAGAGGCTCGACCTGGAATTCGACCCATTTGTAGGCGACAACGAGGTGACCGTGCTGGGGGCAAGGCTCTACCACAAGCGGGCACGCGACATACGCACCGCAGCCGCCAGCAGCGACTTCGTCATCGCACCCACGCGGGAGGTTAGCGACACCCTGCCACTGGTGCTGCGCAACAACTTCAACGGCAGCGTTGACCACTATATCTATATCGACAAGGAGTGGGACAGCTCCACAATGGTCTTTACCAACGGCACGCCAGTGTCGAAGCGCAAGCTCCCCGACACCAGCATAGAGTATCCCTTCGTCACCACTGGCGACTTCTTGCAAGACACCCTCATCCGCCTCAGTGGGCCAATCGACAATGACCACTATTTCAATGGCAATATCATCAATAAGGCGATGATAAGCCATAATGGATACCTGATGCCCTTAACCGAGGAGTTCTTCAAATATTTCAACGCCAGCGACGTGACAAAGCAGGTTCATGGCCGCAACATGCTTGAGATGGAAGAGCTGAGCGACGGGTCGGTGAATGTCACCCTTAGGGTACCGCTAAAAAAACGGTTCATCGAACTCACTCGCAACTATTACCCCATCGACGACCCATCATGGCACTTCGACGAGAAGCGTGGCACAGGACGTATAATCACCAATGTGGTGATGTCGGCAGCCATTTTCCCATTTGTGCGCACCAACTATAAGGACGACTACACCGTGCAGCTGTTCTCGATGATAAATGGCGGCGACGTGCAACTGTCGTTCTTCAATGATGGAATGAACAACGACAACCTAAAGTACAACTGCAAGCTGCGCTCACAAAACACTTTCACCACTTCCTACTACGACCTCGAAGAAGCATTCGACATAGTGAAAGCCGATATCACTACCCCATCGGGACAATTCACAGGATTTATCATTCCTCTTTGGAAACCTTACATGGCAAGCAGCAAAGAACTGATTTTTGCAGTCGATTTCGGTACCACAAACAGCCATGTGGAGTGGTCAGTACGTGGAGAAGACGCCAAAACGCTGGAGTTTGCTCACGGTGAGAATCAGGTGCTTATCGCCTCGCTGCTCAAGCGTGGCACGCTCACCTTTGCCGACCAGCTGCAGCGCGTGGAGTTCCTGCCAAGCGACATTGACAATGTGTATGGTTTCCCTCTGCGAAGTGCTTTGGCACGCAACGCCATCAGCACTGGCGGGCACAAGCTCTTTGGCGACATCAACATCCCGTTCCTTTACGAGCGTCAGTACTTCGACGGCTACGATATCACCACCAACCTCAAATGGATGGGCGACATCACGCTCTCGCGCGAGTTCTTGCGTGAGCTGGTGCTGCTCATAAAAGCTAAGGTGCTGCTCGAGAACGGTGACCTCAACCGCACAAGTATCGTATATTTCTTCCCAGTGAGCATGGGGGGGAGCGACCGACGCAAGCTCGATGACACCTGGAATGAGCTGTACCGCACCTACTTTGGCAACGACACCAGCAATCTCCACGCCTATCCCGAGAGCATCGCACCAGCTTATTTCTACAAGGGCGATGACGTGAGCGGAGGTAGCTTCGTCTCCATCGACATTGGCGGAGGCACCACCGACACGGTCATTTACCAACCTACCAACAACCGTCTCGACACCATTCCGGTGGCGATATCGTCATTCCGCTTTGCCGGTGACGCCATCTTTGGCGACGCCTTCACTGAGCGCGACGCCGACAACAACCCGCTCATACGTCACTATGGCGAGTACTTCAAGCGACTCATCTCAAAAAACAGCGACATAGGCTACCTCAACAGCATCCTCCAAGACGTGCTCAAGCGCAAGCGCTCGCAAGACGTCAACGCTTTCCTCTTCTCAATTGAGAACGTGGAACAGCTGCGCACTCTGCGTGAGGTGGACCGCAACATCTACAGCTACAACATATTGCTGCGCAACGACCAGCAGCGCAAGCTCATCTTCATGTACTTCTATGCCGCAATCATCTACTACATAGCGCAGTCAATGAAAGCGCGCAACTACGAGATGCCTAAGCAGATATACTTCAGCGGCACTGGCTCCAAAATACTCAACATACTGGGAAGCAAAGACCAGGTCATCGAGTTCACGCAACTCATCCTGGAACGTGTGTTTGAGAAGAAATACACTGAGCGATTCCTCATCAAGATTGAGCAGAAGAGCCCCAAGCAGATCACCTGCCGCGGAGGAATCAAGCTCGAAACCCTGCGCATGGATGGCAATGTCGATGTGCAGCAACTCACGCCGCGCAACGTCAACGCTATGAAATACTGCTTCTCAATGATCGACAAGCAACCTCTCACCATCAAGTCGGTCTATGACATCGAAACCCGCGACAAACTCATCGAGCAGGTGGCGCAATACAACCAATTCTTCATCAACCTGTGCGACAACGTCACTAAAGATGAGTTTGGCATTGACAACAAGGTGTTCAAGATATTCTGTAGCGTACTTGGCGACGACATCGACAACTACCTCACAGCAGGTATCAACAACTATCTCAAGGGACGATATGAAGGCGACGAGCCCATCGAGGACGTGCCATTCTTCTACCCTGTTATCGGCATCATTCGACACAATCTGCTCAAGAACCTCTGCAACGAGGTGATCTCAAGAACAACATAAAAATAACATAATAATAACCATTAAAATCATTAAAAAAATGAAGAAAATTTTAGTAGTTTTAGTGTGCCTTCTCACCTCTATAGGCACAATGAGCATTAAAGCTCAAGATGGAAACCTCTCGAAAGGACAGTGGAATCACGGTCTTGCTATCGGCGCACAGCACATTGCTAATCAGCTTTCTATTGGAAAAAAAGCACCCAACGAGAATTATACGCTTGAAGACTTACGCGTTTTATATGGAGCCAATGGCGAATGGATCAAAGTATATGATAAACTCAAAACCCATGAGAATGAGACTGGAGATATCGACAAACTTGTATCTGTTATCAAAGATAACGCCGCAAATATAAAATCTATAAGTTATATCTGTAACGTGACGAGGAATGACGTTCAAAAGTACAACGCCAGCCACACAGGCAACGAGGTACAAAGCACTGCCGCAGCGGCTGCCACTCCCGCAAGCACTACAAGCACCACCAGCTCTGGCACCAACGTTGTTGCAGCAAGCGATACCACCAAGACTGCTGCTGCCAACGGCGAGAAAGAGGGACATGGAGGACACGGATTCCTATATTTCCTCTCGCTTTTAGGACTCGCGCTGGGTGGACTTGGCACTTTCCTCGCTATGCAGGCACGCAAGGAGAACCAGATTATCATGCGTGATGCCAACGATGACATCAAGAACCTACAGAAGCAAATCGATAAAATGCGCGCCACTCTGAAAGGACAAGAGGAGGCTCACAGGGTTGCTGTAAGACGCGAAAACAAAATCGAGCAAAAAAACACCAACGACAATCTTGCGCAAGCCAAGAAGATTGACTTCGACGCTAAACCTGCCGACAAAAACGCAATAAAACCTGCCGAGAAGAAGGTTGAGCCCAATAAAGAAGAGGTGAAAAAAGTAGAACCCAAGAAAGAAGAAGTGAAGAAAGAGGAACCCAAGAAAGAAGAACCCAAGAAAGAGGAACCCAGAACTGTTCTTGGCGAACCTCGCATACTTTTCATGGCAAAGCCCGATGAGAATGACGACTTCTCGCGCTCATCTTCTTCCTACGAACCCGGGAACTCTATCTTTGAACTCACCACTATGGATGGCAAGAGCGGCTCATTCACCGTAATAGGCAAGAGCGAGGCACAAAAACTCGCGCTTCTTATGCCTGGCGACACACTAACAAGGGCTTGCTCTGGCAACAACATCCAGTCCATTGCTGGCAAAACAAAAATCGTCACCGACCGTGCCGGACGCGCACAACTCCAAAACGGCAAGTGGCACATTGTTGTTAAAGCCATCATACATTACGCTTAATTTTTCAGTTAAATAGTAGAGTAGTAGAGTAGTGAAATAATAGTAAAGCACTCTTTACTAAACCATCTTTAACTACTCCACTACTCTACTTTTCTTAACTTTCCCCTCTCAACCATCAACCAATAAATGCATATTTTCTGTACCAAATGCGGCAAACACATTGACGTGTCGCTCGAGGAACTTGAGAACCAAAGCGGACATCTCGTGTGCCCTCAGTGCCTCGCCGAGATTGACGTTGACGTGGACCTCTTCAACGGCAATGCTCCAGCTATGCCCTCCAGCGACTACGATGACATCACTATAACCCCCGACCTGCAAGAACCACCAAAATATAGCAAACAGTCGGCAATATCATCGGCCAGCCACACAGGTGAAACGCATCAAACTGAGTACACTAACACAGCCAACTCAACTATCGAGCAAGCCAATTCGCACATCGACGACGTGATGCGCTTTTGCAAGCAGTGTGGCACATTCCTAAAAGAAGGCGTGAACTTCTGCCCTAAATGCGGAAAATATGTGAGAGTATCGCCGCCAAGCTTCAAGCAACCCATGACGGCGGCACAACAGGAGGCAGCAAAGTTGAGAGCCACAACACAACCAGTTCGACGCATTCCCGCCAATAAACAATCCACCTACAAACCACCACAAGAACCTAACTATCAGGCAGCATCAGTGAAACAACAACGCACCCCCATCAACTCAGTAAGAAATGGTGCCCGACGCCGCACTGCATCCAGCAACAAAAACAGCTCCTGGCTCTCGAAATTCGACATCTTAAGCCTCGGAGGATGCATCACTGTTACAGTAGTAGCAGTGGCACTATTCTTCATCATATATGTTATCATTGGAATGGTCTCAGAATGATGATTGTATAAATAGCGGCAAAAACACCATGAGTTATGAACTCTTAACTATGAACTGTCAAATCCTTAATTATGAGAATAGAATGTCCTAAATGTGGATACATCACCATACAGAGCGAAGTGGAACTCGCCAAGCTCAACAATATCATCACCTGCCCGCAATGCATGTCGATGCTAAAAATTGTGGACGGCATTGCTTATATACCTAACGAAAAAACCACTGCCGATGAACTAAGGCACCCCGACCCTGAACCGCCACAATTCAAAGGCGACCTATATTATGAGACACACAGCCACCAGACAGAAGGCCTTGACCCGCTGTATAACGCTGCCGTGGCCTACATTCGCACTTGCAACGCCATCACGCTGCCCATGCTGCAACGCTACTTTGACATTCCCCCCGAACGCGCCGAGCAAATAATGCAGCAACTTGAGAACAACGGTGTGGTCTCCCCCTACGACGGTATGCACCCTCGCAAAATCCTCATCGACCACTATCAGGGTCTCCCCAGCAAAATGCCGATAAGAGAAAAATATGACCCTAAAACTGCCGAATATGACGAAAACGGCAATCCAAACCCAGAACGGCAATTCAAAACACGCTCATGCTCAATATCTTTGTCAGGATGCCTAATGTTTGTCATCATCATCGCCACTATCATTTTAGTGATAAAATATATCTGAAATCCCTTAGGGCTAGCGAAGCGCAGTAAGCCAGAATTCACATTACACAAACTGCTGGAGTCAGAAAATCATCAAACTCCAGCAGTTTGTCATTAAAAGCCCATGTGTTATCATCTATATGACAAATAACTTGCTTTTACCATATTTGACATTGTAACTTTGTGGTGTAAACATCAAACAAAACTATTACAAATTTTAAAAACAACATCAATATGAAAAGAGTATTAGCTATAATTTGTCTTGTTGCTACACTGGGAATTTCACAAGGCTACAGCAAAAGCGTTACCAGTTTCTTTAGCTCAAACAACAATAGGGCCTATAGAATCTTGCTTATGGGCGCACATCCCACTAATCAATTTGTAAGCGGCTCCTGCAATGAACATAATGGTTATGTGACTGTCACCATTTGGTCAAAAAGTGGTAATGATAATCATAAGACAGTAATTAATCTTTATCTGAAGAACGGTGTTTTTACTCGATTAGATGTATGTTCATGTACTGATTTTTGGCCTTGTTTTCTTGCATCGTCTTTATGTAAAAAAGTTATTGAAAATGTATATAGTGAGTTTAACTCTGGATCAATAAATAACATTGAAAAGTTGTACAACAAACTCATCAAAAACATGGAAATAGAAGAGCTATGTACAGCATATTTATCACTCAAGTATCTCACTTATAACAAATGACCTGTTAGGTATATCATGAACCCCATAAGTTTATTGTCCAACTTATGGGGGCTATAAAATGAGACATTTGGGGTCAGACCCCAAATGTCTCATTTTCTCTTAGGACTTGTTATTGATGGCTTAGAACTTGATATCTACTCCCGCGCCGAAGACTTTGTTGGTGCGGCTATAGACGTCGGTTCCTGGGAGGGCTGATGATACTCCATTGTAGCCACCGTCAGCAGCGGTCATTTCTTTCTTATAATCGCTGTAGGTTGTCCAGAAGTATCCCAGGTTGATTTTCACGTTTTCCGACACGTTGATGGCGCCACCCAGACCAATGGAGTAGCTATCGCAAGAGAACGAGGTGTTGCTCTGGTACTTGTCGCTCAGGCCGTAGTCAGTGCGCTGGAAACCAGTGCTCACGGTGAAGGTCTTGTTGATGTCCCACTCTACTCCGGCGAGGAACTCGTGGGTGCCATGCTTTAGCTCCTTGTTCTTGCCACCTGCCATGTCGGCATGCTTGTCGTCATAATAGTGATACTCCACAGTGCCACGCAGCTTGTCGGGGATAAACTCATAGCCCACAGCAGCATAGAGCACGCTCGGAAGGTCGCTTGGGGTGTTCACACCGTGCGCGTATGGTTCCAGTTTCTCCTCAAAGCCAGCAGGAGCTTCAAGTGTCTTGGTGTCGTTTTCGATGTTGAGGTTAGTCTTGAACTCATACTTTGCTGCCACGGTAAGGCCTTTCCACTTGAAGTCCACACCTAAGATTGGAGTGACGCCCCAGCCTGTCTGGGTGCAGTCGATAGCGATGTGAGCCAAGCCATTCTCTGCCATCATGGGGGTTAACACACTGGCATATTGAGGTGCAGCGAGTGAAATCTGCTGCAATTTTGCTACCAGAGACTCATTGGCTGTGGCGTTCACATGGCCTGTATAGTTTCCAGTAAAATAGTTGACGCGGAATCCCGCAAATCCCGAGAAGTGCTCATTGAACTTATAGGAGAAACCCAACTGACCACCAAAGATGTACTGCTTGCCTCGCATATAGCCGTCGATGTTGTATTGGTCGGGGGTTATAGGACCTCCTAATAAAGGTGCCAGCGATGATGTGCCTTGATACAGCCCTGCCATCACTGCCACGTCAAAGAGTGGGAGACCGTAGTCAAAGGTCGCCTTGCCACCGCCACCCACGATGCCGAAGAATCCCGAGATGGCCCACTTGGGAGTCTTGTAAGCGGCATAAACCGAGGGGATAACGGGAGCTGAAGTCTTTCCCTCATACTTTTTATAATATGTGTCATTGGGGAAAAGCCCCATCCCAGCAGGAGTCATCACTGTAGCGTCGATGTCGCGGGTCTGGTAGGCGCTTTGAATGTTGAGCGACAGAGTCCAGCCGTCGTGCTTCATAAAAGCAATGCCAGCAGGATTGGTAAACACTGCATCAATTTCGTTACTTGCTCCACGCGCCATCATGCGCTGGAAAGCGATGTGTTGATTGGTATTATGCAGCAAGCCGCCAGCCTGGGCGCTCACCGCTGCTGCCATTAATGACAGCGCAAAAAAAAGTTTCTTCATATTACCCATTTTATTTTTATTACCTATTTTTTGAAATCTTTGCAAATGTAGGCATAAAATTTTATGCGCATGTTCCAAAAGGGAAGAAAAGTGTCTTTTTTAACCCCTAATGCAACAATATTACCCTTTTTAACAAAAATCAAACACCCCAAATCCAACTCAAAATGAAGTGCTTCTTGATGACTTATTTGATAAAGTAAAGTAATTTATCACACTTTTTGCCTCAAAATTTGTTCATATTTCAAGAAAAAGCACTACTTTTACAAAAAAATTTTTAATCACACTTTTAATACATTATAATCATGGATCAAAACGTTAACAACACTCCCGTGCAACAACCCAACAACATGGGAGCAGACAATCAGAACCCTATCAACATGGGAGCAGACAATCAGAACCCTATCAACATGGGAGCAAACAATCAGAACCCATTAAACAAACTATCATTGGGAAATGCTAAGGGCTGCTTCGGACTCAGCAGAGCTGCTATCATCGGCATCATCGCCTTGCTCGTTCTCGGAATGTGGGGATGCGGACAGTACAACGACTTTGTTGAAAAAGATCAAGATGTTGAGAATGCATGGGCAAAAGTTCAAAATCAATATCAACGCCGCATCGATCTCTTCAAGAATCTCACTAAAACCGTTAAGGCAGCTGCATCGCACGAGAAGGAGACACAATTAGGCGTTACCCAAGCTAGAGCACAACAAAAGATGCAAGCTGTAGAAGCCACAGCCGATTCATTGAGCGCAGTAGGTAAAAAACTCAACCCCGAAGATGAGAAGGCTCTGAACGACTACGCTAAAGCACAGCAGAGGTTGAGCGAACAGATGCAAATTGCCATCAACGTGGTGCATGAGGCTTATCCCGACCTGAAAGCCAATGAGAACTTCCTAGCATTTCAAACTGAAATTGAAAGCACAGAAAACCGTGTTTCGACAGCTCGAAACGATTTTATCAAAGCAGCTACTGATTACAACAAAGCTACCAAGAGATTTCCAGGCAACATAATGGCTAAGATATTCGGTTTCAAGGAAAGAGACTATTTCCAAGCCCAAGAAGGCGCCGACATAGCACCAGATATTGATTTATAGAATGAGTATAAAAGGTGACATTTTTTATGAAGTATAAATTGCCATTGGCTTTAGCCTTTGCCATGCTCTTGATTGTGGCTCTACCGTCCTGCAAAAAATTAATAGGCTTAGAGAAAAAAAAGCTTACTAAACAATTGACAGAAGTTGAGTATAAGTGGTCGAATGTTGAGAATCAATATTATCGATGCATTGATATCTATAAAAACATCGCTTCATCGGTAATCAAAATTGCCGAAAATGAAAGAGCGACTTCCAACGCTGAAATAATAAAGTCAATGCAAGCTATCAAACACAGTGTCGATTCTCTGAAAAGCGTCAAGATTGATCCAAATGATAAGGCTGCATTAAACCAATATCTTCATACTCATAATCGATTGAGGGAACAAATGAATAGCGCCATCAGTTTGGCAAAAGAGACTCTTCCAAATTTGAAGGGTGATGAAAACTTCCAGAGTTTGTTATTAGAAATGGAAGGTTCCATAAATCGTATTGCTGTAGCATCACACGATTATAACATTGTAGTAAAAGAATATAACAATACCCTCCAGGAATATGACAAAGAGCGGGCCGCTAATTCAGGATTTAAAGAATGGTATTATATCCCTGAAAGAACATTTTGATTAACAAAGTTAAAGACAGGTTTATACTTCGTTATCTCTTTGTTTATTCGTTCACCAAAAACAAAACTATGCAACTTGACAACTTTATTAGCAAACATAACCAGGGACGCGTGGTGGCGGCAATTGGCGAAGCCGAGAAGATGACATCGGGCGAGATTCGCGTGCACCTCACTCCTAAGTGTGGTGATGACGTAATGCGCGATGCCATCAGAACCTTCAACCGCCTGGGCATGTACAAAACCCGCCACCGTAATGGCGTGCTCATCTTCGTGGCATTTGAGAGCCGCAAATTTGCCATCATTGGTGACAGCGGCATCGATGAAGTGGTTTCCCCTAGTTATTGGGATGAAGAAAAAGAGTTACTTCTCACTTACTTCAAGAACAATGACCCTGCTACAGGTCTCTGCAGCGTAATAGCGCGCGTAGGCGCAAAGTTGAAGGGCTACTTCCCCATCGAAGATGACGACGTTAACGAACTAACTAACGATATTTCTTATGAAGAATAAAATCACATTATTCATTGCTGTGGCAATGATGCTAATGGTGGCATTACCAGCCTGCCACAAAGAGAAGCATCAAATATCATCAGATATTGTAAGCGAAAATGAGAGCTCACCCCAAAACACCAACAAGCCTTCAGACAAAAAGTTGCTGTTGGACTCGGCCGATGTCATTGACGATGTTAAAGCTAAAGAAATCGAGGAGTCACTGCAGTCTTTTTTGCAACACACAGGCAACAAAATTTTGGTTGTGACAGTGAAATCGATAGGCAATTATAATATAGCAGAGTATGGCTTAGAGTTTTTGCATAATTGGAGTGTGGAGCAAAGCGACACTTTGAGCGCAGTAGTTCTCATCAAGGTAAAAACCGAGAATGAGGATGGAAAAGTCTTTATCGTTCCTGGCTACGGTGTGGAAGGAGCTCTTCCCGACATGTTAAACAAGCACATCATCGAGAAGGATATGATTCCACGTTTCAAGGAGAATGACTATGCTGGTGGCATCAAAGCCGGTCTCAAGAACATCATGAATTCCTTAGAAGAACATCATGAATTCCTTAGAAAGGAGAAAACGAATTCCGTTAGCAATAGGATTTCTTATGAAGAATAAAATATCATTATTCATCGTTACTGCGATGCTACTTGTGATGGCATTGCCATCATGCCATAAATCCGCTCCACCCTCCAAAGACAAAGAATCGGAAGATATAATAAGCGATAATGACAGCAGAATCCAGATACCCGACAAACCCACCGAGGATAAGTTGGTGTACGACTTAGCGGGTGTAATTGACGCTCAACAAGAGAAGGAAATCGAAGACTCGCTGGAGTCGTTTTGCAACCAAACTGGCAACCAGATTCTTGTGATGACGACATCATCAATAGGCAATAATGACTTAGCTCATTATGCCGTGGATCTGGGACGCAAGTGGGGCGTCGGCCAAGAAGGTGACAACAACGGAGTGGTGCTACTTATCAAGGTAAAGACCGAGAGTGAAAACGGAAAAGCATACATCGCTCCGGGCTACGGTGTGGAAAAAGCACTTCCCAACTGGTTGTGCAAGCACATCATCGAGAAGGAAATGATACCGCATTTCAAGGAGGAAAAATACAGTGATGGCATTAAAGCGGGCATCAACAGCATTATGAATGCCTTATTAAGAGAATAACAAACTTTTGTTTGCAATGAGATTTCTTATGAAGAATAAAATATCATTATTCATCGTCGCGGCGATGCTACTTGTGATGGCATTGCCCGCCTGCGATGACTCTTCGTCATCAACCCCAGCGCGTGCCATCGGCACTGACGGCAGGATTCCCGATAAACCTACTGAGAAAAAGTTGGTGTGGGACTTTGCTGGTGTAATAGATGCCCAACAAGAGAAGGCACTCGAAGACACACTGGAATCATTCTCACGACATACAAGCAACCAAATCCTGGTGATGACAATAACCTCGTTAGGCAATTTTGAGCCAGCAGAATTTGCCACCGAACTAGGACGTAAGTGGGGCGTTGGTCACGAAGGTGACAACAATGGCGTGGTAATACTCATCAAGACTAAGACCAAGGACGAGGGAGGAAAAGCCTTCATCGCCCCTGGCTACGGAGTAGAAGGAGCTCTTCCCGACATATTGTGCAAGCGCATTGTCGAGAAGGAAATGATTCCACATTTCAAGAAGGAAGATTATGCCGGTGGAGTGTGGGCAGCACTTGATATCGTCATGCCCGCCATGAAGGGGGAATTTGACCAAGAGGAATATATGGACGACACGGGTGAAGCCATACTCGGAATCATAGTGTTGATTGTCATAATATGCCTCATTGTGGTAGCAATGAAGAAAGGCGGAATGGGCACCGATACAGGCACCAACACCCGCACCTACACTGGTGGCCCAATAATATTCCCAGGCAGTTCACGCAGCAGCGGTAGCAGTTGGGGAGGCGGCAGTTCCAGCGGCGGCTGGGGCGGCTTTGGCGGCGGCAGCTTCGGCGGCGGCGGAGCTGGAGGAAGCTGGTAATCACAGTTCATAGTTCATAGTTCATAGTTCACAGTTCATAGTTTGAGTCTTTTTTTCATTACTTGCACAAAAGAAATGAAATTGTTTTATAAAGGATTATTGATTGCTCTTGTTGCAATGGTGTGCGACATGGGAGTGGCGCAGGTGCCTAGTAAACCCGCCATCATGTCGCCCATCGTTGACCTGGCGGGGATAATCAAGAATGACTCTCTTGTTAATGCCCTCAACACCAGGCTTGACTCGCTGTCACGTCGCACCACCAACCAGATTGTGGTGGTCACCGTCAATGACTTGGGAAAACTTGACGCCAACCAATTTGCCACCCAGCTTGGAAAGAAGTGGGGCATCGGCGACAAGAAACTTAACAATGGTGTGGTAATTCTCGTCAAGCCTAAAAACGACAAGGGCAACGGTGACGTGTTTATTGAGCCAGGTCCAGGTCTGGAAGGCGCTCTGCCCGATGTCGAGTGCGCGCACATCATTGACTCTCTCATGGTGCCGCATTTCAAAGAGGGTGACTATGCCAAAGGCATTGAAGAAGCCATCAACCACATCGAACCAATCGTTTTGAAAGAATTCCAGCAGGAGCAAGCCCCTAAAAACGAAACAGAGAAAAAAGGCGGTGGCAAGGGATGGATTATTCTGGCTGTCATAATAGGTGTTATAGCACTTTTTCTGTTCTTGAGAAAGCGTAACAAAAAGAATATGCCACAACAAGCAACTAACGACATCGACACCGCAACTGGCGAAATGGCAGTAACTGGTGCAGCCTCGGCACTCGCAGCCAGCACACAACAGGAAGAACAGGAAGAGCAAGAAGACGAGGAAGAAGAGCATCAAGACAAGGATGATGATAATGACGACGAGACTAAATCATTCGAGCCCGAGCCCTACAAGTACAAATACGGAGGAGGAGACTTTAGCGGTGCCGGCGCTGGCTCTAAATGGTGATGCTCTCACAAAAACAGTTTTTAAACAAAAGAAGAACTAAGACTAATCAAGATTAATGTATTTCAAAATATGTCTGATTTTTTCAACAATATAGGAAATGCCATTATCTCCACAGCCGATATGCTGTGCGAATATCCTGAATTCCTGCTGCTAATTGGCGGAGGGCTGTTCTTGTTTATATATTCAGGATGCGTATCAATTAGAAGGTTGCCTCAGGCTATCGGTGTGCTGCGACAGAAACAAGCTGCCGACAGCGGTAAGCAGACAGGACAAATCAGCTCGGTGCAGGCTCTGCTAAGTGCCATAGCAGCAACGGTGGGAATGGGCAATATCGCTGGTGTGGCTGTGGCACTAACCGTGGGCAACGGCAACCCAGGCGTGATATTCTGGATGTGGGTGAGCGCACTCGTGGGAATGACCACCAAGTTCTTTGAAGGCACACTCGCCATCATGTACAAGGGCAAAGACACCGCCGGCGAGGTGCAGGGAGGACCCATGTACATTATCACTAAAGGACTGGGCGAGAAATGGAAACCCCTCGCTGTGGCGTTCGCCATCTTCGGACTTGTGGGCACACTGTGCGTGTGGCAGGCCAACCAGCTTGTGGAGTCGGTGACGACAGTATTCACCACTCCTATGGGCATAGAAAACACCCCCTGGCTAAGGTTTATCATGGGAATTATCATGGTAGCAATTGTAGCGGCTGTGATTCTGAGAGGTATCAAGAGCATTGCTGCCATAGCGTCAAAAATGGTACCGCTGATGGTGGCGCTCTACCTCATCATGGTGCTGGTGATCATGGTAATGAATTATGACAAGATTCCTGGGGTATTCTCATCGATCTTCAAAGGGGCATTTACTTTTGAGGCAGGACTAGGAGGATTTGCCTATGTGGCGCTCATAGGTGCAAGGCGAGCCGCCTACGTCAATGAGGCTGGTATAGGTACCGCCTCGATGATGCACGGAGCCAGCAAAAATACCGAGCCAGTGCGCGAGGGCCTCATCGCCATGCTCGGACCAGCAATTGACTCAGGACTGATATGCACTCTCACCGCAATTCCCATCATCATCGCCGGCAACTATATAGGCGCGGGCAACGACCCCAAAGGTCTAGCGATAGCCCTAGGGGCATGGCAGCAGCTGATACCCAACATCGGCCACTACCTGCTCATGATTATCGTGTTCTTCTTCGCCTTCTCCACCATGTTCACCTATAGCTACTATGGGCTCAAATGCACCAATTTCCTCTTTGGCGCAAAGAACGCCAAGTACTACAACTACTACTATCTGGCGATGATTGTGGTGGCTGCCGTCGTTCCCCTGAAAGTGGTGGTGGGATTCATGGACATCGCATTCTTCCTTATGGCATGCTGCACTATGACAGCCATCCTGCTGCTCTCGCCCAAGGTGAAAGAAGCAGCACGGCTCTACTTCCCGAAGAGCCATAAAAAACAAAACGACATGTAACGCTGGCGATAGTGTTGACACTGGCATTAGTAGCGGCATTGCTTATGACACTTTGATGCATAAGACCAAGGAGCTGGAGCGCACTGTTGTAACAAAAAGAAAGAGCGAATAGTGCCGAAGCACATCTTCGCTCTTCTCCTCTCTCCACTGCGGTGCGTACAGGACTCGAACCAGCGACCTCCTGCGTGACAGGCAGGCATTCTAACCAACTGAACTAACGCACCAGTTTGGAATTGCGGTGCAAAGTTACACACATTTTTTGAACTGGCAAATTTTTTCTGAACTTTTTTTTAAAAAAAATGCATTTCGGTGTGGTTTCGGTGTGGTTTATGCCCTAACTATTATAAACCATAGGCCATATTTATACAAAAAAATCCATATTTATATGTTTAAATGACTATACTATCACATTTTTGCTACTAAAAGGGGTAGTTTTATCCAAAAAACGACAAAAAAGAATATAATTATTTGGAAATTATATCATTCTGTTTTTATTTTGCGATGCAAATTATTGAAATTTAATACATGACAATCAAATGACTAACACCACTAAAGATTTAACGGTGCGAGAACGTGAAGTTCTAAGGTTCCTTGTCGAGGGTTTGAGCAGCCGTGAGATTGCCGAAAGGTTGTATATCTCAATCAATACTGTTCAGTATCACCGCAAGCAATTGTTGCACAAGACTGACTCGCGCAACGTTGCCGAGCTTATAGGTAAGGCTTACAGATTAAAACTAATTGACCTGGATTGATGAACACTCACAAAAGAGTCATCAAGGTATACTAACTTTTAACCATCCCTAGAACAAGCAAGGGATGGTTTTTCAGTCTAAATATCTGTCAAGGCATGTGTCAACTGATCACATTGCTTGATAGAGCCGATTGCACAGTGGGCAGCCTGTACTCGCATTTCTAATGCTTATCCATCAGGACGTACCACTTCATTTGTTATAGCACTTATGTTTAATACTGATTATAAAACCAATAAACAGATAAATCAATAAAGCACCTACACCGCTGCTCACACCTATCACCACATGTTCATTAGTGCCAATCGTACCTATTAAGTAATGAATGCACACAATAATACCCACAAAGAGCAGAACCATAGCGATGATATAGGCAATCAAATTCCTCTTGAATAGCCCAATACCCAAAATGATTAAAAATACAGCAGCAGTTATGGTGACTACACCTTCAAAACCATATAAACTTTTATTGGATGTGGTATCACCTACTATATATAACAACAGAGCATAACCTATAAGAAGGGCAGGACCCACCACAAGTAACACCCCTAAAGTATAAGATATATACTCCGAGAATTCTTCATAGTCCTTATTTATTAAACACAATATAGACCTTATTATCATTATCTTCTATTTTTTATGTTACCCAAAATCTATCAGTCTTATCTTTAAACTGCTGTTTAATCTATAATCTCAAAGCCAGTGTAACGTTGTAACGCTTTGGGGATGCGGATACCCTCAGGGGTCTGGTTGTTCTCAAGCAGGGCGGCAACAATGCGTGGCAATGCCAGAGCCGAACCATTGAGAGTGTGGCACAGGTGGGTCTTCTTGTCATCGCCACGATAGCGGCACTTGAGGCGGTTAGCCTGATAGGTCTCGAAGTTGGATACCGAACTAACCTCTAACCAACGCTTCTGTGCTGCACTCCACACCTCGAAGTCGAAAGTGATGGCGCTGGTGAAGCTCATGTCGCCACCGCACAGCCTTAGGATGTGCCAGGGCAGCTCAAGTTTCTCAAGCAATCCCTGCACATGGTCTTTCATCTCCTCGAGTGCGGCGTAGCTGTTCTCAGGGCGCTCAATGCGGACTATCTCCACCTTGTCGAACTGGTGCAGACGGTTGAGGCCACGCACGTCCTTGCCGTAGGAGCCAGCCTCACGGCGGAAGCAGGCGCTGTAGGCGCAATTTTTCTTGGGGAGGTCTTCAGGACTAAGAATGACATCGCGATAGATATTGGTTACAGGCACCTCGGCGGTGGGGATGAGATAGAAATTATCCACCTGACAGTGATACATCTGGCCTTCCTTGTCGGGAAGTTGGCCTGTGCCTAGTCCCGATGCTTCGTTAACCACCAATGGGGGCTCTATCTCCACATAGCCCGCCTTGCCCGCCTCGTCAAGGAAGAACTGGATGAGGGCGCGCTGAAGCTTGGCTCCCTTGCCCACATAGACGGGGAAGCCAGCACCCGTGATTTTCACACCCAGGTCAAAGTCGATGAGGTTGTATTTCTTGGCGAGTTCCCAGTGTGGCAGGGCATCCTCGCCCAAGTGTGGCTCTGGACCACCGCTCTTCTCCACCACGTTGTCCTCGGCAGTGCTGCCCTCGGGCACACCCTCATAAGGCATATTGGGGATGGTGAGCAATATCTCGGTAATCTCGTTGGCGGCGGCGGTCATAGTGTCGTCAATCTCTTTGTTGGTGGCCTTGAGCTGTGCCACGGCGGCCTTGGCTTGCTCGGCCTCATCGCGCTTGCCCTGCTTCATGAGGGCACCAATCTGTGCCGCCATTTTGTTGAGTTGCGAAGCATTGTCATCGCGCTGTTTCTGTGCAGTGCGGCGTTGCTTGTCGAGTTCTACAATTCTCATTATTGGCTCTCGGGCATCAAAGTGCTTCACTGCGAGCCTTTCTATTACATGCTCGGGATTCTCGTTGATTACTTGTAATGTAAGCATTGTTATTCTTTATTTTTTGAGGTAGCTATAGTTAAACATCAAAGGTTATTGTGCCAGTAGTGCTGCCTATCTTTTTACTTATGGGCGAAACAGGTTTGGCGGGCTTGGGCTTGGCGGATGCACTCTGCAACTCGTTGACTGCGTTCTTAACCTGCTGGTCACGCTTGAATGCAGGGTTCTTCTCAAGCAGGTCAACTATCTCGTCGTTGTCGATATCCTCAGGACGCAGCACTATATACTGCGCCTTGGCACGGTCAATGTCAAGCTCGTTAAACTTCTCACCATATTCCCGCTCTATGCGGCTAGTATCGGCAACAATCTTCGATTCGCCCTTCTTCTCGCCCTCGACCATTGCTGTCTCGGTGTCGAGCGACACATTGAACCCCGATGCGAGCATAGTAATCTTGATTTTCTCCCCTAAGGTCTCGTCGTAGGCCACACCCCAAATCATGTCGTGGTCGAGAGAGAACTGAGCCATGAAGTTCTTCATCTCGTCAATCTCGCTCATCTTGAACTCATCCTTAGCATTGCGGGAATAGTAGATATTCATCAATATCTTCTGAGAGCCATAGATGTCGCGGTTCTTGAGCAACGGCGAATTGAGAGCGTCCTGAATGGCCTTGGTCACGCGCTGCTCGCCCTCACCATATCCCGAACTGATGATTGCCACTCCACCTTCACGCAGGGTGGTGTTCACGTCGTTGAAGTCAAGATTGATGTATCCGTCAACGTTAATCAAGTCGCTGATGCTGCGGGCAGCGACCGACAGGGTATCATCGGCCTTGCCAAAGGCGTTCATGAAGTTCAGGTCGGGGTAAATCTCGCTCAACCGCTCATTGTTGATGATGAGCAGGGCATCAACATACTTCTGCATCTCGTCGGCACCGCTGAGCGCCTTGATGATCTTCTTCTTGCCCTCGAAGAGGAAGGGGATGGTGACGATACCAATGGTGAGCACACCCATCTCGTGGGCGATACGTGCCACCACGGGAGCAGCGCCGGTACCAGTGCCGCCACCCATACCAGCGGTGATAAACACCATCTTGGTCTCGTCGTTGAAGAGTGCTGCGATATCGTCATGGCTCTCCTCGGCGGCCAGCTTTGCCAGCTCGGGCTTGTTGCCTGCTCCTAAACCAAAGGTGGTGTTGGGGCCTATCAGCACACGGTTAGGCACTGGCGAGTTGTTCAAGGCCTGCCGGTCGGTGTTCATCACCACAAACGACACGCCGTTTATGTTCTGTTTATACATGTGGTTGATGGCATTGTTGCCACCACCACCAATTCCTATCACCTTTATCAGGCAAGGCTCGTTGCTGCCTTCGGGTGCTTCGGGATTGCCAAACCCGGGGTCTTGGTCAATCTCTCCAAAGATGTCTTTCTGCTCGGGCATCGCTGGTGTCTTGTTCTCGTTAGCCTTGCTATTGCCTGCTACGTCGTCTTTAACAATGTTTTGCATATGTGTTGATGTTGTTTACTGGTGAAAAAATCTTGTGATGAGTTTGCCTAGTAGAATCATTGTTTACTCTTCGTCTTCGGGTTCGTTCATCAACTTCTCCATCTTTTCGCGAGCCTTGTCGAGCCAGGTCCTGCGCTTTTGGCGCTTAGGCTCGGTTCGTTCACGGGAATTACTCGTCCTTGAGGGCTTGCCGGGACGTGTCGGCTCCTCTCTGAATCGGCCGTAGCTGTAGTCGTCATCGTCATCATAGCTGCGGTTGCTGCTATAATCGGGGGTCACAAAGTCTTGGTCGGTGTCGCCGTAGGTGTTCAGGCGCACGCACGACTGGTTGTAGGGCATCTTGGCTGCAGCATTCGAGAGTAGCGAGAAAATCTGCACATACTCTGCTCGGTTGATGTTGTGGTCGAGGATGTTGAGTGTTTTGGGATAGGAACCCATGCGCACCTTGAGCTTTATCTCGTCCTCGATGCGGCGTGCTATACCCTGTAGCTGAGCGCCACCGCCTATAAGCACGATGTTGTGCAGGTCAACCGTCTTCACCCCGGCGTATGAAATCTGCTGCTTGATGTTTGCGATTATCTCTCCGGTGCGAGCTGCGATATAGTTGGCGGCATCGGTGGAGTTCACGCCTTCTATCGAGATGTGGTCCACGTTCTTTTCAAGTGGGTTGCTGATATTTTTCTTCACACGCTCGGCAGTGTCTTCCAGCACATTAAGGCCCACTGTGATGTCGCGCGTGATGTTGCGGCCACCCAATGGCAGAGTGGTGAGATAGACCAGCGAGTCGTTTTTGTAGAACGACACCGTGGTAGTCTCGGCACCCAAATCTATTAACATGCAGCCTAACGATTTTTCTGATGGCTCCAGAATCTCGTCGGCGACGACAAGTGGTGTGACAAGATACTCGCGAACCCGCACGGCACCGTTCATCACTCGGTCGAGGTTGAGTTTCAGGTTTTGACGGGCAACAATCAAGTTGAGCTTAATGTTGATGTTTGAGCCAAACTGCCCTCGCGGACTCTTGGTTTCATTCTTGTCCACATAATAGGTGCGAGGCACAACCTTGATGGTCTCATAGTTCTTGATAGGATCCCGTCCGGCCTCATTCACGATGCTGTCGAGGACTTCTTCGGTAATGGGGACGGTGGCGTCAAGGTTATGGTTGACTTCGGTGGGCTCGCTGTGCAGTGAGCG
This sequence comes from Muribaculaceae bacterium, assembly GCA_017557625.1. Lineage (GTDB taxonomy): Bacteria > Bacteroidota > Bacteroidia > Bacteroidales > Muribaculaceae > Sodaliphilus. Next base: position 27,806 of record JAFYYG010000065.1, on the reverse strand, counting down.
TCCGCTTAGTCCCACAAACACCTCGTCGATAGTGCCATCCACTCGGTTTTCCAGTTTCTTGATGATGCTGTTGATGCATCCCTTGGTGTTTTCCACGTTCTGCACGCATCCATGCCTAACGCTGTTGGTGAGTTTCTCCATTTCGAGATGGTTGATTTGCACATATCCGGCAGAAGTCTTCTCGGCTATGGCACCCACAATCTTCGAACTGCCAATCTCTAAAGCTGCTATGTATTGTGAATTGCTCATGAGTGTGAAAATATGTATTAAGTGTTAAGTTTCAATTAATAAGTAGGGAAAGGATGTACCTTGTCAGCCATTTGTTGATTTATTTTTTGGAGTATTTTCTTTCTTTTTATCGGGAGGAGGCGACGACTGCTCGGCAGGTTTCTTGGTGTCGACCTTGTTCTCGCCAGTAGCTGGTGGAGAGGAACTTTTGGGGGCGGAGATGTTTTTCTCTGAAGCCATCTTGTTGATTGGAGCCTTGCTATCACTGCTCACCCGCATGGTACCTGGGTCATCGGGAATCTCGTCCTGCTCTGGATCATAAACATTCTGAACCTCCACTAATTTATCGCGCCGTGTGGCAACAACCTGATAGTCCCACTTCACCGAAATGGTGTCGTAGTACATCCAACCCTTTACTGGCATCACCTTGTTGTAGAACAACTTGAGCTTCTTGAACTTAGACTCATAGTCGCTGCAGTTGCCAATGTTTATCACATGACCTTCTACCGAAGGCACAATGATGATATTGTTGGTATCGTTTATGCAATACATCGTCACCAAAGCCTTCAACTCGGGGACACTCTCCACATACTGCACCAAGGGCAGCATGCGCATGGGTGTGAAGTTGTTGGTGAAGTGTCCTTTAACAATGGGCACGTCGGTATAGCAGTTGGCAACGGCGGTCATACGTTTGCCCTGCTTGTTGACATAGTAGGACTGGTCACCGTCGAAGACACGCATCACAGGCACTATCTGAGAGACTTTTATCTTAAGGGTGCCGCCATTTACAAACATGCACTCCGCCGTCTCTATATATTGCGACTGCAAGAGCACTTTCTCTATCTCCTCCACGTTAATCTGCCATACTGGTTTATCCTTGACGATAATGTGCTTGCGTTCAAGTTCTTCCAAGACGTAGGTCGCTGTGACAAAAGTTGCGCCCTCGTTGTTCTCTATCTCAACCTTTATTTCTTTGCACACCTCATCACGACTCTTGCTCCTTGCCCAGTAGGAGCCTCCTATGAGCAGGGCCAAGAGCACTATCAGTAATATGTAACGTGCATATTTCAACGTGCCTGTTTCTTTATTTCTTCACAAATCTGGGGTAGCAAATCAACGATGTCGCCAGCCCCCAATACTAATAAAATATCAAAATTAAGCAAATGTATCGACTTAATCAAATTTTCTTTAGAATAAATTGATTTTTTCGCACATTTCACATCTTTTAATATAATTTCGCTCGTAATTCCCTCTATTGGGAGCTCCCGGGCGGGATAAATGGGCAATAATATCACCTCGTCGGCATGAGAGAGCGCAGACGCAAATTCTAGTGCGAAATCGCGTGTGCGGGAGTAAAGATGCGGCTGGAACATCACCGTGAGGCGACGGCCTTCATAGAGGTCACGAACACTCTTTATGCTCGCCAATAGCTCGCTGGGATGATGGGCATAGTCGTCAATCACCACCTTGCCATGCTCACCAGGTTCCTTAAGCCAGAACTCAAAGCGGCGCTTGGCACCCTGGAACGTGGCGATAGCCTCGCGCATCGCTTCGGGCGAGATGCCCTCAAGGCGGCATGCTGCCATAGCAGCTATTGCGTTCTCAATGTTGATTTCCACAGGAACTCCGAGTTTGATGTTGGCGATTGTCTCCCAAGGAGTCACCAAATCAAAGACTATTTCACCATTGCCTTTGTGTACATTTACTGCATGGAAATCGCCTTCGTCTTTAGAATATGTGTAAACCTTAACCCCTTGTGCTACACGAGGTTTCAGAGCAAGACCAAAATGCACTATCAAGGCTCCGTCGCTGCGCACCAACTCAGTAAAATGGGCAAAACCCTCAAGATAGTTCTCATAGTTGCCATAGATGTCGAGATGGTCGGGGTCGGTGCTGGTAACAACTGCTATATAGGGTTTTAAGTGATGAAATGAGCGGTCAAACTCATCGGCCTCAATAACCGAATAGGGACTGTCGGGAGCCAGCAGAAAGTTGCTGTTGTAGTTGCGCAGCACACCTCCCAGAAAGGCGTTGCATCCCACGCCAGCAACAGTGAGAATGTGAGCCGCCATACTCGATGTCGTGGTCTTGCCGTGAGTGCCGGCAAAACACAGACCCTTGCTGCTCTCAGTGACTAATCCCAGCACTTTAGCGCGCTTAACCACATCAAAACCGTTGTCACGGAAATACTTGAGACCAGCATGGCTATCGGGGACGGCAGGGGTATAAACCACCAGTGTAGTCTCTGGGTCACGGCAGTAATCGGGAATCAGGTCGGGATTCTCGTCAAAGACGATTTCCACGCCCTCATCAACAAGAGCGTGAATCAACTCGCTGGGTGTGCGATCATAACCCGCCACCTTCTTGCCTTGAGCGAGGAAATAGCGCTCCAAAGCAGCCATCCCGATACCTCCAGCGCCCACAAAAAATAATGACTTATAATCTTTCATAATAGTTCAGAGTTCAGAGTCACTTATCACTTAACACTTTAATCTTAACACTTAATAGTTATTTCGCTATTTGCAACACTCTATCAACGATGTTCTCGGCTGAGTCGTGAAGAGCCATCTTCGAAACGTTCTCACTAAGCATCTTGAGGATGCGGTCTTCCTCTATTGTGGTAAGCATCACGTCAACAAGTTTGAAGCCAGCATCGCTGTCGGGAATCATCAACGCAGCGTTGCGAGTGACAAGTGCCATAGCATTCTTTGTCTGATGATCCTCGGCAACATTAGGCGAGGGCACCAGCAACGATGCCTTACCAAGAAGCTGGAGTTCGCTGATAGAACTGGCTCCAGCACGCGAAATCACCAGGTCGGCAGCTCGATAGGCCAAGTCCATATTGCTGATGAACGGCATCTGCTTGATATTGGTGACCTGCGATGAGATGAGGGCTTCACGGCAACGCTCGTCATAGATACGCCCTGACTGCCATATCACCTGAATGTCATCGTGCTTGCCTATGGTGCGCAACCCAGCAATGATGCTGTCGTTAATGGTGCGGGCACCCAAGCTGCCTCCTACTATCAAGATGGTGCGCTTGTGAGCATCCAGCCCGAATGCCTCACGGGCAGCCTCGGGTGTGGCTTCACACTCCAGCAACGAGCGGCGCACAGGATTTCCCGTGACCACTATCTTCTCGGCAGGGAAGTAGCGCTCCATGCCATCATAAGCCACACAGATGTACTTCGCCTTCTTGGCAAGGAGTTTGTTGGCAACACCGGCATAGGAGTTCTGCTCCTGAAGCAAAGTGGGGATGTCGTGTTTCTGGCACTCGCGCAGCATTGGACCGCTAGCATATCCTCCAACGCCCACTGCCACATTGGGTTGAAACTGTTCAAGGATGGTGCGAGCCATCGTCATGCTCTTCTTGAGCTGATAGAGCACCTTGAAATTGCGCCACAGACGCTTGCGCTCAAAGCCCACGACAGGCAGCCCCTTAATCTCATATCCCGCTGCCGGAACGCGTTCCATCTCCATGCGTCCCTCGGCACCCACAAACAATATATTTGCCTGCGGCACCCTGCGCTTGATTTCGTTGGCTATCGACAAGGCCGGGAAGATGTGTCCACCTGTGCCGCCACCACTTATCAACACGCTTAATTTGTTGTTATTTCCACTCATTTTTGACAGGTATTTCTGATGGATTACGGGCATCAAGACCACTAGGCAGCTTGTTGCCGTCATCCTTGTTCTTTCCATTTACATTATTAGCGATAGTGCGGCTCACACTGAGCATTACACCCAGAGCGACACTGGTCACGAGTATCGATGTGCCACCTTTAGAGATGAGCGGCAACGGTTGACCCGACACAGGGAACACTCCAGTGTTGATGGCCATGTGGAACAACGCCTGGAAGGTGATCATAGAAGCCATACCAATGATTAGCAGCGCCGGCAACACACGATGACATCGCCGCGCTATCATTGCCGCTCGCGACAGCAGCCACAAGTACAGGATTATCACAAATATGCCGCCCACCAGTCCTATCTCCTCCATAATAATTGAGAAAATATAGTCGCTGAAGGCTAGCGGCAGGCGACTGCACTCGCGTGAGTTACCGATGCCCACGCCCCATACCCCGCCATGAGCCTGTGCCATGATAGAGAACATCTCTTGAGCATTTTCACTGGTGACTGAGTCATTAATCAGCTTGTCGCGATGAAAATAGTTGTTAATGCGGCCTTTGCGCATATTGTGGCGATCCACAGTCTTGTTCTTGTCAACAGCCGCGGTTTGACCCACTTCTACAGCTGTTACTTGACGCATATTTTCCTCGCGCTTGTCGCTAAGGTCTTTCCACACCCAGAACAATCCGCCAACTATAGCATATATTATCAGAACTGCAAACAGCTTCTTATAACGCGCACCGCCCACTACAAACATCGCACCACTGATGCACATGAGCAGCAAAGTGTTGGTCAAGCCGCTGTTGATCATCAAAGCGCCAAAGAGAGCCACTACAGCAGCCGACACCGTAACGCCCTTAGTTGAGACATCACGGTCTTCCTGGTTCTTAGCCATAATATAAGCGAGGGCAGTAACTGCCGAAAGTTTCGCCAACTCCGACGGCTGTACCGACAGACCGATTATCGGGATTGTGAACGCGCGCTGCGCACCATTCACCACCTCACCAGCCACCAGCACATAGATAAGCGCCACCACAGTGAAAATCCACAGCAGGGGGATGAGCACCAGCAGCAGCATCTTGTTGTTGTAATTGATGCGACTCAAAATCACGACAAAAAAGCCGCCAATGACCAAATACACCACCTGCTTTATGATGGGTTCATACACTCCCATCAGAGCCACATCGCGGCTCGACGCCGAGTAAGACTCCACTATCGACAACACCACCAGCGTCAGGTAGATACCCCAAATCCAGGGATCGCCATAGCGAATTGTCATTTCCCTATATCTTGATACTTTCTCGCTCATATCAGCTCTCGTATAATGCGACTTTTTACTTTAAATTGTTTACACACTCCTTGAATTGCTCGCCACGGTCCTCGTAGCTCTTAAACAGGTCGAAGCTGGCGCAGCAGGGCGACAAAAGCACTGTGCTGCCGTCCTTGGCAAGTGCGTGGCATTTCTCAACACACTCAGCCATGCTGCGTGCATCCTCTATCACTGGCACTTTGCCGTTGAAGAAAGCATGCAACTTAGTATTGTCAACTCCTAGACAAACCAATGCTACAACTTTCTCTTTTACAAACTCCTCTATCTCGCTGTAGTCGTTACCTTTGTCCTTGCCGCCGAGGATTAGCACCACGGGGTCGGTCATGCTCTCAAGAGCATACCAGGTGGAATTGACATTGGTGGCTTTGGAGTCGTTGATATATCTCACTCCGTGCAGCGAGCGCACAAACTCGAGACGGTGCTCCACGGCCTCGAAGTTGGCGAGCGCTTTACGGATATTTTCTTTCTTGATATCGAGCAAGGTGGCACTGATACCTGCCGCCATTGAGTTGTAGATGTTATGAAGGCCCTTCAGTGCTAACTCACTGCTGGGCATATCCCACTCATCGCCCTCCACATTGAAGCACAGCGTGCCGTTGCTCAAATAGGCAGTGCACGACTTGTCGTCGCGGGCACTGAAGGGGAAGAAGCGCGCCTCGCTCTTAATGCTCTTGAGCTGAGCCGAAATGACGGGGTCATCCTCCCAATAGATAAAAGCGTCTTCGCTGGTCTGGTTCTGCATGATGCGGAACTTGGCAGCGGCGTAGTTCTCCATCTTGTAGTCGTAGCGGTCGAGGTGGTCGGGAGTGATATTGAGCATCACAGCAATATTGGCACGGAAGTCATACATGTTGTCGAGCTGGAAACTGCTAAGCTCAATTACATACACGTCGTGCTTCTCGGTTGCCACCTGCATCGCAAGACTCTTGCCGACATTACCGGCAAGACCCACATTCAGCCCTGCTTCCTTCAAGATGTGATAGGTGAGCAAGGTTGTGGTGGTCTTGCCGTTACTGCCGGTAATACACACCATTTTAGCATCGGTATAACGGCCTGCAAACTCTATCTCAGAGATCACAGGAATGTTTTTGGCCATCGCTTTGGCGATAAGCGGCGCTGTAAGGGGCACTCCAGGACTTTTCACTATCTCGTCGGCACCAAGCACCTTCTCCTCGGTGTGGTGGCCTTCTTCCCAAGCGATTTCCCACTTGTCGAGAATTTCCTTGTAGCGTGGAGCTATGGTTCCCATATCGGTGAGCCACACATCCATACCCTTAACTTTGCCTAGCACAGCAGCTCCAACGCCGCTCTCTCCGCCTCCTATAACTACTAAACTTTTCATTTCCTTTAGTCTGTTTTAAAATACCAATACTCGTTTTTCTATGATGACTCAAAATTTTAAATGTTTCTCTCTAATCTAGAAGAAATCTTCTTCTCTAAACCCTAAACTTCAAGTTGGCAAACTTGAATGAAATTATCTGATTTTCAGGGTTATTATCGTCAACGCCGCCAGGACAATGGTGAAAATCCAGAAACGCAGCGTGATTTTCGACTCGTGGAACCGGTGGTGGGGCCAGTTGCGGAACACATACTTGCACTCAGGATCCAAGTCCTTGTCGAGCTTGCGGAAGTTGTCGTGGATGGGCGTTGAACGGAACACCCTCACCTTCTTGCCCTTGTGCTTATAGTACTTGAACACCTGGGTCTGGATGATGACAGTGAGGCTCTCCATCAGGAACACACCACACAAGATGGGCACCAGCAACTCCTTGTGGATAATCACGGCACACACACCAATGATACCGCCAATGGTCAGCGAACCAGTATCACCCATAAACATCTGTGCTGGGTAGGCATTATACCACAAGAAACCTATCAACGCACCAATGAAGGCGCACATAAACACCACAAGTTCCTGGCTATCGGGAATATACATGATGTTGAGGTAGGAGGCATACTCAAAGTTTGAACTCACATAAGCGAGTATGCCCAGTGCCACACCGATTATCGCCGAATTGCCGGCACACATGCCGTCCATACCGTCATTAAGGTTGGCGCCATTGCTCACTGCGGTTACCACCAATATTACCATGAGCACAAACAGAGCCCATCCAGCGGCACCACCCCACTTGCCCATCCACTTGGTGAAGTAGCCATAATCAAGATTGTGATTCTTGACAAATGGAATGGTAGTCTTTAACGACTTCTCTGCTTTGTCTTTATGTACAACGATTTTCTTCTCCACTTGGGTACCATCTTGAGTGCTTGACGCTGTTTCGGCACCCTCTTGCGGGGTATTTGTCATCACGGTCTCTTGGGCGGGGACAGTAACCCGCTCAATGTTCTCGTGTATCACAGCATCGGGACTGAGCCAAAGCACAAGGCCCACAATCAGTCCTATACTCACTTGACCCACAATCTTGTACTTGCCCTTCAAGCCTTCTTTGTGCTTGCGGTAAATCTTGATGTAGTCGTCGCAGAAGCCCAAAAATCCTAACCACAACGTGGTGATAATCATCAGGATAATGTAGATGTTGCGCATGCGTCCCAGCAGCAGCACGGGCAATAGGATGGCGGCGATAATCACAATGCCACCCATCGACGGAGTGCCCACCTTCTTCTCGCCAAATGGGTCAATCGAGGCGTCACGCTGCGTCTCCCCTATCTTGCGCTTGCGCATATAGTGGATAAACTTCTCTCCCAACCATGCCGAGAGGATTAATGACAGGATGAGAGTGAGCAGTGCACGAAACGAGATGTACTGCCACATGTGCGCCCCAGGAATATTGTATTGTTCTAAAAATCTAAAAAGGTAGTATAGCATAACTTATTGTTTTTTAGTTTTTAGTTCTTTATAAACCCTTAAAAACTTACTGATTTCTGACATCTGATTTCTGACATCTGATTTCTGACATCTGATTTCTGACATCTGATTTCTGACATCTCTACTTCTCAGTTTCAAAAATCTTAATTATCTCCTCGCGGTCGTCGAAGTGGTGCTTCACGCCCTTGATTTCCTGATAATCCTCATGGCCTTTGCCGGCAACCATCACCACGTCGCCACTCTGGGCAAGCTGGCACGCCGTCTTGATGGCTTGACGGCGGTCGGTGATAGTGAGAGTGATTGGCAACTTCTCGGCAGGAACGCCCGCCTCCATCTCGCGAAGTATCTCGTCGGGGTCCTCATCGCGCGGATTGTCACTTGTCAGTATTACTTTATCGCTGCGCATAACGGCCTCGTGTGCCATGATAGGACGCTTTCCCTTGTCGCGGTTGCCGCCGCAGCCACACACCGTAATGAGTTGCCCTTTACCCTTGCGCACCTCATTTACCGCGTCAAGCACATTGATGAGGGCATCGGGGGTGTGGGCATAATCTACTATGGCGGTGTAGCCTCGTGGCGAGCGCAGGGTCTGGAATCGTCCAGCCACTGGCACAAGTTTGCTCATTGCCACAAGCACCTCGTCGCTGTTCCATCCCAGCAGCAGCCCTGCGGCATAGACGGCAGTGAGGTTATAAGCATTAAACCTGCCTGTGAACATCACTTCAAGCTCGGTGTCGTTGATAATGAGCGAGGTGCCATCAAGGCGGTCTTCCACTACTCGGCACTTGAAGTCGGCAAGCGACCGCAGCGAGTAGGTATATTTCTTGGCCTTGGTGTTCTGCACCATCACGTTTCCCACTTTGTCATCAACATTCACCACGGCAAAGGCGTCGCTGCTTAATGAGTCAAAGAACATCTTCTTGGCGGCGATGTATTTATCAACAGTACCGTGATAGTCAAGGTGGTCACGGGTGAGATTGGTGAAGATGCCACCAGCAAATTTCAAGCCGTCGATGCGGTGCTGAGAACATGCATGGGAGCTCACCTCCATGAAGGCATAGTCGCAACCTGCCTCCACCATGTCATGAAGCAAGCGGTTGAGGGTAAGGTGGTCGGGGGTGGTCTGCTTGGCAGGTTCCACTCTCTCGTCAATTATATTCTGAACGGTTGACAGAAGACCGGCTTTATAACCCAATAGGCGGGCAAGCTCATAGAGCAGGGTGGCGATAGTAGTCTTGCCATTGGTACCTGTCACGCCCACTAGGCGCAGCTTTGACGACGGATAGTCATACCACGCGCTGGCGAGATGAGCCAGAGCCACGGTGCTGTCAGCAACCTGGATATAGGTCACTTGAGGCGACATTTCCTCGGGAAAGGCCTCGCACACCACAGCTGCGGCACCTTTCTGCGCCACTTGTCCTAGGAACTGATGGGCATCGACTGCCACTCCACGCACCGCCACAAAGAGACTGCCCTCGGTCACCAGCCTTGAGTCGCAGGTCACGTCGCTAATCATCTTGCTAGTGTCGCCATTTACATGCAACACATCTATACCACTTATAAGCTTATCTATTGTTTTTGCCTTCATATCTTTTTTAAAACACTTATATTTCAAGAGTCAAATTAATAATAGCGCCTTTTTTGAATTCAGAACCAGCAGCCAGACTTTGGCTAACTACCCGACCTGCGCCGTTGAAGCGCACATTAAGTCCCACTTTCTCTAAGCACACCACCGCCTCACGGATAGTCATGCCGCACACATTGGGCACTCCCGAAACAGAACTTGAAGGGGCATTATACATCAATGTCTCACCCAAACCTAAGAATGTGCGCAAGTTGCCAATCTGTGAGGAGTTGCTCTGATAGAACAAATTTGGACTCTTCTTGTACGGAGTATTGGTCAACGTGTTGCGCTTGGAACCGCTGGAGGTATCATAGTTGTCGTTGGTACCAAGCAAGCCGCAGGCATACATCTTAGCTGCGATGTTGCGAACCACAAGACCACTGCTGGCTGCAGCACCGCGGTTGGCGCGACGCATCAGCACGATGCAGCTGTATTTGGGAGCCTCATAGGGGAAGAAGCCGCAGAACGCCAAGCGCTTCTCATCGGTGTAGGTGCCATCGTTCTCATTCACAGTGAAGGCAGTGCCTGTTTTGCCGGCAATCTCCACATTTTCGTCCTGTACCCATCGGCGGGCTGTGCCGGATTTGCCCCACACCACGTCGTGCAACATAATGCGCAGTTTCTTGGCATTCTCAGGACTGCACACCTGCTGACGCACGTATGTGATGGGGACTATAGAGTCGTGGTCACTGCCGGGACGGGTGAGCTTCTTAACCAAGTGGGGGCGCACATACTTGCCATCGTTGGCAATGGCATTGTACATGGCAAGAGTGTGCAACGGCGGAATGAGGGTAGCATAGCCGTAGGCCATGCGCGTTAGTGCCACACGGTCCCTGTTGGCATGCCCCAATTTTGCTATCTTAGGCTGCTGCTCACCGCCGATGCCCGAGTTGAAAGGCTCGAAGAACCCCATCTCCTCCAGCCTCTGTCTGAAGCCATCAGGGTTTTTCTCATATTTCTTGAGGATAATCTTCGACATACCCACATTGCTCGACATCTCTATAATTTGGCGTGGAGTCACGGCACCACTATGAGAGTCTTTGATGATGCTCTCGCCATATTCCATCACAGCACGGCCATCGGCAAAAGGCGCGTCGATATCGCTAATGATGCCGTCTTCCAGGGCCACCATCATCGAAATGGGCTTCATTACCGAACCTGGCTCATAGCCCAGCACGGCATTGTTGCGGCCCTCGTAGTAGTCCTGAAGGTCGTCGCTCCACTCCAAGTTGGAGATTGCCTTGATTTCGCCGGTCTGCACCTCCATCAGCACACAGGTGCCCCACACTGCATCGGTCTCTTTGCACACTTTGTAAAGTTCGGTTTCCACGATGTCCTGCAACTGCACATTTATGGTCGTGGTGATGTCATAGCCGGGCACTGCCGGTGTGCTCTCCCAGTCAACAATACGATTGGTGAGCTGGATGCGGCGTTTCACGCCAGGCACACCGTAGAGCAGTGAGTCAAGGGCCATCTCAAGTCCCGACCGGCCATGCTGGCCTTCCATGTCCTTTACCTCACCTACAAAACCAATGCTTCGTGATGCCATCTGCCCATAAGGTTTAACTCGCTTTACTATTGGGTCAGAATAGAAGCCGTTCTTATTCTTTGGCAAGCTGAGGAACGGGAATGATTTAAGGCGTAAAAACTGTGAATGTGTTAATCCTTTAAACAAAGGATATGCTTTATTGTTGTGGGCTTCAAACTGAGCCATTAATTCTTTCTCCCACTCGCTAGCACTTTTCTTATTCTCACAGAACACCTGAAGACTGTCGCTTAACGCTTTGACATTAGCCCTGAAGTCACTGCTCGAGAACCCCTCGCAGGTCCAGTCGATGCGTGCTGTGTAATAATTGAGATTGGCGGCAAGCACACTACCGTTGTCAGAGAGCAGACGTCCTCTCTCGGGAGGCAGGACTGTCTCCTTAGTGAGAATGCTGTCGGCCTTGTTGTTCCATTCCTTGGCCTCTACAACCGAAGTCTTGAACATGTTGTAGATAATCGCTCCAGTAAAAAGCAAAATAACCGATATCACAAAAAGATATCGAAACAGGATGTGTTGTTTGTTGGATGTCTTCATTTTTCCGTGAGTTTATAAGGTGGTTCTGTAGATAAATTAAGATCTATTCCCATCGAATCAACGTAACTCTTCATCTGGCTTTCGAGGATGCGAGAGTTGTAGCGAGAACTGGCATCCACATAGTCGGTGCGTGCATTGTTGAGCATCACCTTCATGGTGCCTAGCTTAGCCTTGTCGCTCTGGTAAACATATTTGTTTGAGATATACATCAGCATCATCACCGTGCCAGCAACGACATAAATCCAGTAACGCTTGAAGAAGCCAAGCGAGAGGAAGGAACGTCCCTGCAACAAGCGTTGTATCAGCACAATGGGGTTGAGCGTGAAACCATACTCGTCTTTCTCTTCTTTCTGTATTTTCTTACTGTTTTTTGCCATAACGGTGATGTCTATTACATATAATTTACAATCCTAAATTCAGGAACAATTATTCCACTATAAACTGTGAACCTTCTCTGCTATTCTCAGTTTAGCGCTGCGCGAGCGGGGATTGCGCTCCACCTCGACATCGCTAGCGGTGATGACCTTGTTGTTGATGAGTCTCCACGGCGTGTTGACCTTGCCATAGAAGTCTTTTTCTACTTTCCCCTCCACGTTGCCACTGCGCATGAAGTTCTTCACCAAGCGGTCCTCAAGCGAGTGGTAGGTAATTATCACGAGGCGGCCACTGGGCTTGAGCACTTGCAGCGATTGGTTGAGCAGCTTCTTGAGCACGTCAATCTCGTGGTTGACCTCTATGCGCAGAGCCTGGAAAACCTGTGCCAGTTCTTTCTTCTCCTGACTCTTGCGGATGAAAGGCGACACCACCTCGACCAAGCGAGAAGTTGTCGTTATCTCGCCACTATTGCGAGCTTTAACTATCGCGCTGGCCACGCGTCGAGATTGTTTGAGCTCGCCATAGAGGTAAAGCACTGTGGCAAGTTGTTCCTCATCATAGGTGTTGACTATCGTTGCGGCATCGATTTTGCTGGCGCGATTCATGCGCATGTCGAGGCGGCTGTCCTGCCTGAACGAGAAACCGCGCTCACTGGTATCGAAGTGGTGAAACGACACGCCCAAGTCTGCTATAATGCCATCAACGGTCTCAATGCCATGATAACGCAGAAAATTCCTCAAAAAAGAGAAGTTGCTGTGTACAAAAGTAAATCGGTTGTCGTCCAGCCTATTAGCCCATGCATCCATATCCTGGTCAAACGAGAAAAGACGACCTTTATCACCCAACTTCTCCATGATTGCACGGCTATGGCCACCACCCCCGAAAGTAACATCAACATAGATGCCTTCAGGATTGATATTCAACCCATTAATACTCTCCTCAAGGAGAGCGGGAATATGATACTCGGGTGTGGTCATTTTACTCGTTTTTTTGTAGCAATTTCGACGTTTTCGCTTTCAGGGTGTAAAATTACAAAATAAAAACCGAAATTTACAAATCCAAACGAAAGAATTTTCATTTATTTACTAAAAAGTTATTAACAACCTTGTGAATAAGTTTTTAAATACCATATTATCAGTATTTTAGCACCAACACCCCAATATTTGTCATTGTAAACAAATTCACATTTGTATTCAACCAAATTATAATAGACACAAATTCTATACTTTCACCTCGCTTTTACTTCGCTTTGTGCGATTTTTGCATAATAATACTGAATAAATTTTCGCAATTAAAATATTTAGCTTATATTTGCTCGATTTTTAAAGAACCACAAACCAAACTTTTTTATAAACATTTATTCATTAACATTTTAAACCACCATTTTTATGGCAAGAAACAGACTATTTGTCCTGCTTTTGCTCTGCATGAGTCTTGGATTGCTTGCGCAAGCAGCTCCAATTACCCAAGAGCAAGCACAACAAGAAGCTGCACGCTTCCTACTAAACAAGCAGAAAACAAGCAACCTTAAGTTTGCAGCCAGAGGCAACAGAAGTATCGAGGCCGCCGCTACAAGCGACGCCGCCTACTACGTGTTCAATATTGGCGACAACCAGGGATTCGTAATCGTAGCTGGCGATGACCGCATCAACCCTGTCTTGGGCTTCAGCGACGAGGGTTACTTCGACGAGAATAAAATTCCAGCCAACATGAAGGCCTGGCTCGACGAGTACGCGCAGCAAATCGCGATGCTCGACAAGATTCCTGCCGACAAAATGGACAAAGCGATAGCAGCCCCAAAGGCCGAGAACGTGGTTGACACCCGCAACTCCATCGCTCCAATGCTCACCACCAAGTGGGACCAGGCAACACCCTACTGGAACGAGTGTCCACAATTCATGAACTCCGACAACGAAGAGGATGGCTACGAGCTCGCCTACACTGGCTGCGTGGCAACTTCAATGTCACAGCTGATGAAATACTACAACTATCCTACCCAGACTGCACAGGCGATTCCGTCCTACACCTTCGTCTATAGTGATGGCAACTACAACTACTCTACCGTTCAAATGGAAGAACTGCCTGTCACCACTTTCGACTGGGCCCACATGAAGGACACCTACACAGGTGCTGAGGATGAGATATACACTTCAGCTGTGGCTCACCTTATGTACTACGTGGGATGCGCCGTCAAGTCGCAGTATGGAATCTCGTCAACTGGTGCCTATACCGACGACATTCCTAATGGTTTCGCCCTTTTTGGTTACAGCTCAAGTCTTGCCTACCGCAATGACTACACACAGGATGTGTGGGATGAGATGGTTTATCAGGAACTCGCCGCCGGACGTCCCATGATTTACAACGGCACAGCAGGCTCTGGTGGCGGACATTCGTTCATTTGCGATGGTTACGAATATGGCAACTACTTCCACATCAACTGGGGTTGGAGTGGCATGGGAAATGGTTATTTCCAGCTCGCAATCATGAACCCCTATGCCAGCGGCATCGGTGGCTCAAGCAGTGCCGAGGGCTACAACATGAAGCAGAATATCGTCTATAACGTCATTCCCGATGGAACCACTCCTGGAGGAGGTGGCGGTGACGAAGAAGATCCCGTTCTCACCTGTACTGCAGTCAGTGGACCTAGTGGATGGGACCGCGACGGACTATCCTACCCATTCAAGATTTACAAGAGCAAGATTGTGAAGGTGAGCTACAGCGACCACGCCAACTCAGGCAAGAAGTTCAAGACAGCCCTCGCTCTCTATGATCCTAATACCGACTCGTTCACTATTTGCGAAAACTCCGAGGGCAACGGCTACTTCACTGTTACCACCTCGGCTCTTGGTGAAACTCGCCAGTTCGGTTCGGGCATCCTGTCCAATGCCAGCAACGTCATCAAATTCGGTGCTGGCTTAACTGGCACTTACCACCTCGTGGGTGCTTATCAAGTGCAGGGCTCAAGCGAGTGGAAACTCATGAAGGAGAGCGACCGTCACTATCTTGAAGTTGTAATGACAAACTATTCTGCAACAGCCAGCGCACATCCCGTCATCAACCTCCAGACCACAAACTGGGAGTTCACCGGCGGTGAGAAGGTTGGCGTTAAGGAGCAGATTAATGTAACTGTCAAGAACAACAGCGTTGACCGCTTCTATGGTGACCTCTATCTTGACTTCGGTGGACAGCAAATTGATGAATATTCACAATACACCACCGTTGTTACCGGTGAGGTTATGCCTGGCGAGGAAGCGGTTATCACCTTCAATGTAACTCCAACATCATCGGGAACTAAAACCGTCAAACTCATGCGTCTTGATGCTTATGGCAGCTTAGTTACCATTGGCACAGGTTCAGTCACCATCGCTCAAAGCTCTGAGGCTCAAGAGCTCAACCTCTCGGTAGTTATCCAAGCTGAGAATGCGACTACACAGCCCAGCGCCTCTAACATATACGGTGAAATCTACGATAGCCACGCACGCTTCAGCGCAACCATCACCAACCACAGCAACGGGGACTACAGCAAGTATGTGCTCGCTCCACTGTTCATCATACACAAGAACCCTGACGGCACAGTAGCTGGCGGCTCTATGGTGACCTACAAGCAGAGCGCTTTGTCGCTCGCTGCAGGCGAGAGCAAGACTCTCTACTTCGACTTCGACAACCTGGCCTACGGCTCGACATACGCCATGAACATATATGCCCGCAACTATCTCCCCGACAACGAAGAGGGTTCTCATGTTGAGAACATTGTACAACCTGGACAGTCGGTTTACTACGACATCCTTCCTGGTGTCATCACATGGACAGCAGAGGGTGTACGCACTGGCTACATGCCTGTTGAGGGATTCCAAGTGGCTGAAGATGTTGCCGCAGTGAGCCTCGAAGGCCTTACCCTGAACAGTGTTCTGCCCAACAACAACCCCAATACCCTCTACTTCCTTGACGAGGGCGCATCGGCACCAGCAAGCCTTAACGGATGTAACATTGTGATTGGCACAACTGCTTCGAGCGTTGCTCTAACCGACGGTTATCCATATTTCACTCCACAGAGCTTCACCGCCCAGACAATCAGCTACGAGCGCACCTTCGACAAGGCTCGCCAGGACGGCATTGCCGAAAATTGGAGCACTATCGTGCTGCCGTTCACTCCCGCCACTTGCTCGGCAAGCGGCAGCGATATGTGGATTGAGCGATTCGCACAAGAAGCCGACGGCGTGGTAGTATTTAATGAGGTGGAAAACATAGAGGCCAACGTGCCTTACATCATCGCCATCGACAAGGCTGCCAACCTCACCGGCACTCCTATCACCTGGACCGCTACCAACATACTGCTCAAGGCCGAGCCTATCGCCTATACCAGCGGCGAGACCTATCTCATGGCAGGAACATTTATTGAGCAAAGTCTTGAGAACATTTATAACGTTGACGCCACCGGCGCAGTGGCACAGTGGGGCAACGGCACTGTTGCGCCATTCCGCGCCTACTTCAAGGAGCTTGCCGCTCTCGACAGCCACGACAGCATCCTGCTGCCTGGCGAGGCACAGCAACAGCAAAGCATTCCTGGCGACGTGAACGGTGATGGCGAGGTAACCAGCGTTGACGTGACAGTGCTTTACAACTTCCTGCTCGACAATGACGACAGCGACATGGTGAACGGCGACCAAAACGGCGACGGCTCAATCACCACCAACGACATAACAATTGTCTATAACATCCTGCTCGGACTATAATCCCAAACCACAAATTAAAAAGAGACTCGAGGACACTAAACCTCGAGTCTCTTTTTTGTCACGTATGCTGCGATGCCATCGCAACAATAAATCGGTCAGTTTTGCTGATGGCGGCTCTTGATTTTCATTATCTTATCAGAGATTTTCTCCCGCTCCATCAGTACTGATACAAACACCAACAGCAGCAGTGTGCGATAAATCACATTATCGAAACTGCTGTGCCAATCAACCAGCACGCTCGCCACATAGAGCAATGCCGCCAAACCAGTGTAGAATCCAATGTCCTTGAGGGGGTAATCAATGGGATAATATTTCTTGCCCACGATGTAGCAAAGCACCATCATAACGCCATAGCCCGTGAAGCCGCCCCAGGCGCACGCCATGTAGCCCACAATCGGAACAAACTTATAGTTGATTATCACCATCACGGCGCAGCCTATGAACGAGAATATTGCGCCCCAAATGGTCTTGTCGGTGAGCTTATACCAGAACGAGAGGTTGAAATACACTCCCATCATAATCTCGGCAGCCATAACTATGGGCACCACCTTCAGACCCTCCCAGTAGTCGGGACCGATTATATACTTGAGCAGGTCGATCCACGCCACCACCATCAAGAATGCCAGCAGCGTAAAGATGATGAAGTATTTCATCGCGGCGGCGTAGGCCTCGCGGTTGTCCTTGTCGCGGCTCTTGCCGAAGACAAACGGCTCGTATGCCCAGCGGAAAGCGTTGGTGATAATCGCCATAATCATCGCTATCTTGCACGCTGCGCCATAGATTCCCAGCTGAATGCGGCCATTGGCGCTTTCGTCAATTTTAGTATAAAGAATCTTGTCAATAGTCTGGTTCAAGACGCCCACAATGCCAAGGACCAACAGAGGCCACGTATATTCAAGCATCTTTTTCAGCAACTTCCAGTCCATCTTGTATTCAATGCTTGTGAACTCTCTCCAGAAGAGCAGCGTCACCAGGCCAGTGCACACCAGGTTGAGGTAGAACGCGTAGCCCACGCCAATGCTGGGGTCGTAGATAGCACTCACCCACCCCGGATGCGACTCATAGATGCTCGGCAACAGCCAGAAGTAGATGAGGTTAAGGAAGATGTTGAGGAATATAAAGGCAAATTTCAAGGAGGCAAACTTGATGGCCTTGTGTTGATAGCGCAGGTAGGCATAGAGTATCGACTGCACGGCATCGAGAGCCACCACCACTGCCATCACCCAAATGTAGCTCGGGTGGTCGCCATAGTGCATCCACGGCGCCAGCCAGGGCAGCAGCAAGAATACCAGCAGCACAAAGATTGCCGAGACGCCAGTCACTGCCAGCAACGACGTGGAAATCACCGTCTTGGGATTCTCATTCTCCTTATTGGCAAACCTGAAGAATGTGGTCTCCATGCCAAAGGTCAGTATGATAATTATCAACGCGACATAAGCATAGATATCGATAATAATGCCATAATCACCCGACGCCGCACTGATTCTGGCAGTGTAAAGTGGCACTAACAGATAGTTGAGAAAACGTCCCAACATTCCCGTCATGCCATATATCATCGTGTCTTTGGCTAAAGACTTTAAGTTTGCCATAAACTATTCTCTTTTTGATTTCTCAGTTATAACTGTTAACTGTGAACTAGAAAAGCGATTGCTGACCATCCTTGCGCTGCGGACGATCAAGTTTCAAGTGGCTAAACGCCAAGTCGGTAGCCACCCTGCCGCGCGGAGTGCGCTTGATGAAACCTTCTTTTATCAAGAATGGCTCATACACCTCCTCTATCGAGCCGGCATCCTCGTTGAGGGCGGCAGCAAGGGTTGAAAGTCCCACGGGACCTCCACCAAATTTGTCGATGATGGTGGTCAGCAGCTTGTGGTCAACCTCATCAAGGCCGTAGGTGTCGATATTCAGCGCCTCAAGGGCATATTTTGCTATATCACTGTCGATCTTGCCACTGCCCTTCACCTGCGCAAAGTCACGAACGCGACGCAGCAGAGAGTTGGCAACACGTGGCGTGCCACGGCTGCGCAACGCAATCTCGCGGGCAGCGTCGTCGTAGATGGGCACCGACAGCAATCGTGCCGAGCGCTTGATGATGCCTTCAAGTACCTCGTGACCGTAATACTCTAAGTGACAATTGATGCCAAAACGAGCTCGCAATGGAGCGGTGAGCAGACCGCTACGGGTAGTGGCACCAATCAATGTGAACGGCGACAGCGTCAACTGCACCGAGCGGGCACCAGGCCCCTTATCTATCATAATGTCAATGCGGTAATCCTCCATCGCCGAGTAAAGATACTCCTCCACCACAGGACTCAGGCGATGTATTTCATCAATGAACAGCACATCATTCTCCTCAAGCGATGTGAGCAGGCCTGCCAAATCGCCGGGCTTGTCGAGCACGGGACCGCTGGTAACCTTGAAGCCTACACCCATCTCGTTGGCAATAATGCTCGACAAAGTGGTCTTGCCAAGTCCGGGAGGGCCATAAAACAAGGTGTGGTCCAAAGCCTCGCCACGCTGACGAGCAGCGGCCACAAACACCCTGAGGTTGTTGATGATACCCTCCTGACCAGCAAAGTCGTCAAACCTCACCGGACGCAGCGCCTTCTCAAAATCGCGGTCGCCTTGAGAGCGCTCCTGACGGATGTCGAAATCTTCATTCATATACTCATGTGCAATTATTGAACTGCAAAATTAGTAAAAAGTTTTTAGTTATTAGTTTTTGGTGCTTGGTTTTTAGTTTTTTTCCATTTTTTGAAAATACTATATACATTTTTTCAGATTGCGTTTGATGTTTGAGTGCAACCAAATTTATCTTACTTCACATTATTAAAATTTTGCTAATGCGGGTAATTGTTTTTTCTGAAATCAGTTGTAACATGCATTCTTTTTATGATGCATATTTACCAATCCGTATTACTTTCTACCCTTACGCGCGTACATTATTATAAAATATATAATACTCCGTACATTATTATAAAATATATAATACTCAATGTTAAGAGTCTGATTGTTTCAGCTTTTTGAGCAGATTTTGGTTCAAGTGCGAACTAACTTTAGAGGAAACGTGTTGTTTATTACTCATTCGTAGTCAACGTAAAAATTGGTTGACACCATTTTTTCAATTGTTTTTTAAGTGTCGATGCGATGTTTTTTGTATCTTCGCAGTCTAAAAGACAACCAATGGCGAATTTCAAGTTATTTAAGAGCGAAAAGCTGTGCAGCAAAATTGAGATTGAGAGGCTTTATGCGAAGGGCACATCGATAATCGCCTATCCGCTGAGGGGGGTGTATCTCGCTGTGCCAGCCGACGACAACACTCACCCGGTGGCAGCCCGATTCCTTATCTCCATCCCAAAGAAGCGAATACGCCATGCCGTGGGACGTGTGCTGCTGCGCCGTCGCACACGAGAGGCCTACCGCCTTAACCGAGAACTTTTGGCTCCTGTAGCATCACAAGGCAAAACAGTGCTGATAGGTTTCAACTGGGTGGCAAACGACGAGCGCGACTACGCCACCATTGAGCGCAGCATGCGCGACTTGCTCGGAAAGATAGCGACTACAATAACCAGCGAGTAATGAAACTGACTCCAGGCAACATAGCTAAACAGATTTTTATCCTGCCCATCAAGTTCTACCAGCGGTGTATCTCGCCGCTGCTACCGCCAGCGTGTCGCTACACCCCCACATGCAGCCACTATGCCGTGGAGGCTATCCAGGCCTACGGGCCCTTTAAAGGCATGTGGATGGGCATCAATCGCATTATCAGCTGCAACCCGTGGGGAGGATACGGCTACGACCCCGTGCCACCCGTCATCACCAACTTCCACTGCCACGACACCGAAGCGCAGCAAGCCATTATAAGCATGGACGTCAACGATTTCAAGCCACAATACGGCAAGAATTATTCGGTGGGCATTCACCCCTGGCACATCGGCGACGACTGGCAACAGAAGGTGGAACGACTCAGCGAGGCAGCGCAGCATCATCTGGTGGTGGCGATAGGTGAAACGGGGCTTGACTCGCTCAAAGGAGCCCCGCTTGAGATGCAGGAGCAGGTGATGCAGGCACACATCGACATTGCCGCCGCCTCGGGCAAGCCACTTATCATCCACTGCGTGCGCACATCACAGCAAATCCTAAAAATGTGGCGCGACAACCCCGCTGCCCACAATGTGGCGTGGGTGATTCACGGATTCCGTGGCAACGAGAACGTGGCGCGCGAACTCCTCGACGCGGGATTCTACCTCTCCTTCGGCAGCAAGCACAACGAGCAGGCGGTTGCTGCCACACCCCTCGACCACCTGCTGGTGGAAACCGACGATGAACCATCTGCCAGCATCAACCAAGTGCTCAAAACCATTGCGCGGGTCAAACATTGCAGCACCCGACGCTTGCGCAAGCAAGTGCGCCGCACATCACTGAATATAGTGAAATACAAATAATTTAACCCAAATCGGTCATTAGGATTTTTGTAAGACCGCAAAAGACAATATTTTCTGACCACAGGAACTTATTAGAACATGAATGCTTACTCTAAGCCTTGCGAGCGTGAGCATTTTATTCAAATAAAAATGAAAAACTTTGCTTTTCATTTTGTATTTCTCTCGGCTTGCACTAATTGTGAATAAATTAAGCTGCGCCTCGGAAAAACTCAAATAAATTTGGTTTTTCTCTCGGCTTGCACTAATTTTGCAGTAATTAAATTCCGCGCGATATGGCAAAAAATGATTTAAATCCAACTTTAAGGAACGTGATGCTCACGGGTTTTTCCTCTTTGGGAAATGTGGCGATGACCATTCCTATCGTCTATCCAGTGTGCCTTGCCAATCCTAATGTCTCTTTCACGCTTACTACCCGAAAGGGAAACGAAAACCTTTTTGTCAACAAACCAGCCAACCTTACCGTTGTGGGTATTGAAATGACAAAGTATCGAACATTTGCGGGTGCCTTCAAACTTGCAAAAAACCTGCTTATGCGATATAATTTTGATGCTGTTGCCGACCTGCAAGGATCGGCCTACACATGGTGCATAGACAAGTATTTCAGGTACAAAAAAGTGACAGTGGTAACTGTTGACCGATGCCGCAAGTATTGTCGCAAACTTACCAGCGGCAAAATTCGCAATGCGATAACTCCAATACAAGAGCGTATGCGTGATGTGATGTCTAATATCGGACTCGACACAGGCGACGAGTTTGTATCTATAATCAACTATGGAGAACCCATCAACAGCAAAATAGTGCCTGAAAAGGGAGAAGAGGAGAAATGGATTGCCATTGCGCCATTCACGGAACACAAGGGCAAGGCATACCCCATTGAGCAAATGCAGATGATTATTGCCGAGCTGGCACGATGGGACAACATCCACATATTTCTCTTTGGCGGCGGAAAGAATGAACGCGCCATACTCGACCCTATCATGCGACGTCACAAGAATGTAACTTCTGTGCCGCATATCGACGACCGAACCTTTGCCGACGAATATGAACTGATGCGCCACTGCGACGTGATGCTTACCCTTGACTCGGCCAATATGCACCTCGCGTCGCTTGTGGAGACACCTGTGGTGAGCGTGTGGGGTGCCACTCACCCCTGGTGCGGTGAAATGGGATGGCACCAAGCGTTAAAAGACACTGTGCAGCTCGACCTCGACTGCCGGCCATGCTCTATGACTGGCAATAAGCGTTGTCGCTTTGGCGACTACCACTGTCTCCATGACATCAGTCCAGAGATGATTATCAAAAAAGTGAAAAGAGTGCTTGAAAGAGCCGACGAGGAACTGAGCAACCAAGAGGACGAAGAGACTAAAGGGCAAGACATTAAAAGCGATGAGTAAAAAGATATTGATAACAGGAGCTGGAGGCTTCATTGGTGGATTCCTCGTGGAGGAAGCGCTCAAGCGAGGCCACGAGACATGGGCAGCGGTTCGCAAGACCACAAGCCGCAAGTTCTTGACTGACGAGAGAATCAACTTCCTTGAACTTGATTTCACCGATGACGAAGCACTGCATAATACCCTCAAAGAACACATCGACCAGCATGGAAAGTGGGACTATGTGGTTCACAATCTAGGGCTTACCAAAGCTACCAACTATCTCGATTTTGAGACTGTGAACTATGGTTGCCTGCGGTCAATCGTCGATGAACTGAAAGAACTTGACGCGGTACCCGAAGTGTTCCTGATGATGAGCAGCATGAGCGTGATGGGACCTGGCGACGATGTGAACTATACCCCATTCAAGAACACCGACATCCCCGCCCCCAACACTCGTTACGGCACTTCAAAACTCAAGGGCGAAACCTATCTGCAGATGCAGAGCGATTTCCCTTACACAATATTCCGCTGCACTGGAGTGTATGGTCCTCACGAGCGCGACTACTTCTTGATGATAAAACTCATAAAGCGTGGCTTCGACTTCAGCGTGGGCTTTAAGAAGCAGATGCTCACCTTCATCTATGTGAAAGATCTTGTTCGTGGCGTGATGGACGCACTCGAGGCAGGTCCTAAGCGCAAGGCCTACTTAATAAGCGAAGACCGCAGCTACACACAGCAAGAGTTCCGCAAGATAGTGTGCGACGAGTTAGGCAAAAAGTTTGTTATTCCAATCATATGTCCACTATGGGTGGTGAAGATTGTGTGTCACGTGTCGGAATTCTTGAGCAAATTTACTGGAAAAGCCAGTACACTCAACTCCGACAAGTACCGCATCCTCAAGCAACGCAACTGGCTGTGCGACACCACCGATGCGGAACGCGACTTCGGCTTCAAAGCCAGCTACGACCTCAAACAAGGCATCCACGAAGCCATTGAGTGGTACAAAAGTGCCAAGTGGCTATAATTCAATGCATAATTAATAATGCACAATTAGCCAAAAACTTTTTTAAAATATACAAATGATAATACTTGGAATTGAGTCGTCGTGCGACGACACCAGTGCAGCGGTCATTAAGGACTGCGTTTTGTTGAGCAACGTCATCGCCAGCCAGAAGGTGCATGAGGCCTACGGTGGAGTGGTGCCAGAGCTGGCATCGCGTGCACATCAGCAGAACATCGTGCCTGTGGTAAGTGAGGCTATACGCCAGGCTGGTATCAATAAAAAAGAAATCGATGCCATCGCCTTCACGCGTGGTCCCGGTCTGCCCGGCTCGCTCCATGTGGGCACCGCATTCAGCAAAGGGTTGGCGCTGGCTCTTAACATTCCTCTTGTGGATGTGAACCACCTTCACGGCCATGTGCTTGCACATTTCATCAAGGAAGACGAGAACACCGAGGTGCCTGAGTTTCCATTCCTGTGCCTTCTAATCAGCGGTGGCAACTCACAGATTATCAAGGTGGAGTCTCCTTACGACATGGAAATCATGGGTCAGACCATCGATGATGCTGCCGGCGAAGCCTTCGACAAATGCGCAAAGGTTATGGGACTTGCTTACCCTGGTGGACCGCTCATTGACAAATTGGCACAAGAAGGCGACCCCAAGCGTTTTAAGTTTGCCCGCCCACATATTCCAGGATATGACTACAGTTTCAGCGGACTGAAGACATCGTTCCTCTACACCCTTCGCGATGAGATGAAGTTCAACCCCAATTTCATTGAGGAGTACAAAGCCGACCTCGCCGCATCGTTACAGAAGACCATCATCGACATCCTGATGGACAAGTTTGGCAAGGCGATAAAAGACACTGGCATCAAAACGGTGGCTATAGGTGGTGGCGTGAGTGCCAACAGTGGCGTGCGTGCCGCGGTGCAGCAGTACTGCGACCGCCGAGGCATCAAGGCATTCATCCCCAAGCGTACATTCACCACCGACAATGCCGCCATGATTGCCGTGGCAGGATATTATAAATTCCTGCGAGGCGAGACCTGCCCCATCACTGCCCCACCCTTCGCAAGAGTGGTGATTTAATTCGAGGATCGGAGATAGGAAATCGGGAATCGGAGGTTCACCATGCTGCGATTCCGTAGCAGCCCACTTATAACTTTACACTTAAAACTTATCACTTTAATAAATGCATCCTTTACTCATAATCATCATCGTCATCGCGCTCTTTGAGTTTGCCGTGAGCAGCGTGTTGTCATGGCTCAACGGCAAGTGGATGACACATCCCATTCCCAAAGTGCTTGAAGGTCTCTACGATGAGGAGAAATACAAAAAACAACAAGCCTACATGCGCGCCAACAAACGCATGGGGTGGATAGAGCGCTGCGTGAGCCTCGCCATCACCCTCGCAATACTCATTCCTGGCGTGCTGGGCTGGCTCGACACTCTAACTACACAGTGGACTCACAGTCTACTGCTGCAACTGCTTATCTTCTTTGCAATCTACATGGCAGTATCGACAATCATCAGCATCCCATTCAGCTACTATGACACCTTCGTCATAGAGGAGAGGTTTGGTTTCAACAAGACCACAAAAACCACCTTCTGGCTCGATACCCTCAAAAGCGCCCTGCTCACCCTTGTGCTCGGCGGTATATTGCTCAGTGTTATCTTTATCCTTTATGACGAGCTACGGCAGACGTTCTGGATTTGGGCAACATTAGTGTGTGCCGCATTCATCATATTTTTCTCGCTATTTTACAGCAACTTGATAGTGCCACTTTTCAATAAGCAGAAACCATTAGAGGAAGGAGAGCTGAGAACCGCCATTGAGAATGCCGCCCGCGAGATGGGATTCTCAATCAAGGATATTTATGTCATCAATGGCTCTAAACGCAGCAACAAGGCTAACGCCTATTTCACTGGCTTTGGCATGAAAAAGCGAGTGGTGCTCTATGACACCCTCATCGAGCAGCTCACCTCCGAGGAGATTGTGGCTGTGCTGGCGCATGAGTTGGGGCACAACAAGCATCACGATACCATTAAAACTATGATTATGAGCATCGTGATGGTGGCGGTAAACCTCTTCGTGTTCTCGCTGCTTGCCGACAACCCTGAACTCTCGCACGCCCTCGGCGGAACACGCGACCACTCGTTTGCCCTGGCTCTGGTGGCCTTCTCGCTGCTGTTCTCGCCCATTGACCTCATCCTTGATCCCATCATCAACGGTGTGTCGAGACGCTGCGAATATTCCGCCGATGCCTTTGCCACGAAATATGGTCACGGCGAGCACCTCATTTCAGGCCTCAAAAAATTGAGCGCAAACACGCTCTCCAACCTCACTCCCCACCCTGCCGTAGTCTGGATGGACTACAGCCACCCCACCCTTGCGCAACGCATAGAAGCAATAATCGGGGATCGAGGAAGGTGGAACGAGGAACGGGGAGGTTCACTTAACCCTTAAAACTTAAAAAAATGAACTATTCCACTATAGTAATAGGTGACGAACTGCTGATAGGTCAGGTCACCGACACCAATTCGGGCTGGATTGCCCGCCATCTGTCCCCATTGGGATGGGAAGCCAAGAGCGTGAAAGTTATCGCCGATGATGCCGAGGAAATTTTCCGTGCCATTGACGAGGCCTTTGCCGTAACAGACGTGGTGCTGATGACCGGTGGCCTCGGACCCACCAAAGATGACATCACCAAAGCCACATTGTGCCGATACTTCGGTGGCAAAATGGTTCTAAATGAGGATGTGAAACGCAACGTTGAGGCACAGTTTGAGCGTCGCGGCATCCCTATGAACCGACTTACCGCAGCTCAAGCTATGGTGCCCTCGTCATGCCGCGTGATACAGAACGAGGTGGGCACAGCACCCATCATGTGGTTTGAGCGTGACTGCAAGGTGCTGGTGTCGATGCCTGGCGTTCCGCACGAGACGCAGACGATGATGGAGCGCGCCATCATTCAGCAGCTCATAAAGCATTTCCACAGCGACCTTGACATTGAGTACCGCACCTTTGTCGTAGTTGACTATGCTGAAAGTGCTCTCGCCGAGAAGCTCGAAGACTATGAGCAACAACTGCCAGACTACATCCACCTCGCTTATCTGCCCAATCAGGGCATTATCCGCCTGCGGCTCACTGGCGCGCACCACGATGCTGATGTTATAAAAAACGACATGGAGCAGCAGTCAAAGAATTTGCATAAAATCCTTGGCAAGAGCATTATCGCCGATGGCGACAAACCACTGGCACAGATTGTTGGCGAACGTCTGCGTGAATTAGGTCTCACCCTCTCCACCGCCGAAAGCTGCACAGGTGGCAACGTGGCGCACGTCATCACCGAGATTGCTGGCAGCAGCGACTACTTCATGGGAAGCGTGGTGAGTTACAGCAATGATGTGAAAGAGCGTGTGTTAGGAGTGGACAGCACCACTCTCGACACCTGCGGAGCAGTAAGTCAGCCCGTAGTGGAGCAGATGGCGTGCGGAGTGAGCAACCTGTGCCGCACTCACTGCGCCGTGGCAACTAGCGGTGTGGCAGGACCTGGCGGTGGCACCCCCGACAAACCTGTGGGCACCGTGTGGATAGCGGCCAAAGTGGGCGACATCGTTGTGAGCCAGTGCCATCATCTTCCAGGCGACCGCAAGCAAGTAATAGCCCGCGCCACCAATCAAGTACTAATCATGTTACTGAAATTGATACAATAATATCATCAAATATTCCAAACCAAATGTGTTGTCAGCACAAAAAAAGACAATAACTGATAGCCCAAACCTACGGAGCGTATTAAAATAAACAACATAACCTTAAGGGGCGATTACCAGTCTGGGCATTGTTGAAGTATTGCGCCGTAAGCACGGCGTTCGGGGTGTTTTTTAGAAAAAAAAAGAGGACTCAAGATTGCTCCTGAATCCTCCCTTAGGGGGCGATTACCTGCGCCTTCCCGTGTCGCTGACCATTGGCGCGGCGGGGCTTAGGGCTCTGTGCGGCGGCGGGAAGTCTCCTCGGGAAACAAAAAAAGAGACCCAGGAACGAATTCCTGAGTCTCCTTAGGGGGCGATTACCTACTCTCCCACTTTCGCAGTACCATCGGCGTGGTGAGGCTTAACTTCTCTGTTCGGAATGGGAAGAGGTGGGACCCTCACGCTATCAT
>JAFYYG010000064.1 GCA_017557625.1 Muribaculaceae bacterium | reverse complement strand
CATGCGCATCCGCTTGCCAGAGAATGGCGGATTCTTCACAAAGACCATGTTCCTGACCGACCGGCACAGGTCAATCATGCCACTTTTCGACAAAGAAATCACCCAAAAATGATTTTGGGTGACGCATTGCCGAAGTCAGGAGAGTTTTTTTCAAGCGTATGGATAGTTGTTTGTGAAAACCTAAAATCCGTATTTTTTTCATTTCTTGATGCAGTATTTTATGATATTTGGTGTTTATAGGGTGATTTTTTTACTTTTTTTGTTTATAATTTGCGATTTACAATAAATCTACTTACTTTTGTGACGTATTTTTATAACCGACACATTATTTTATTAACTAATTCTTTAAAAATAGTACTATTATGAAGAAATTTTTATGTATTTTTATGAGCGCAGCGTTGCTCTTTTCATTCAGTGGTTGTAGTTCTATGAGTAAGACCTTGCAGGGTGGCCTCATCGGCGGTGGTGCTGGTGGTGCTCTTGGTGCAGGTATTGGCGCATTGATTGGCAAGGGCAAGGGTGCCGCTATTGGTGGTGCTATTGGCGCTGTTGCTGGTGGTGTTGCTGGTACTCTCATTGGCAAGCACATGCAGAAGAAGGCCGACGAGCTCGCAGCTATCGAGGGAGCATCGGTTACTACTGTTACCGACAACAATGGCTACACTGGCATCCAGGTAACCTTCGATTCGGGTATCCTCTTCGACACCAACAAGGCTGACCTCAAGGCTCCTGCAAAGAACGCTTTGACCAACTTTGCCACTTCGCTGAGAAACGATCCAAACACCAACGTACAGATCTTCGGTCACACCGACAATACTGGTTCACGCGAGGTTAACGAGAAACTGTCGCTCAAACGTGCCGACGCTGTAAAGAACTACTTGAAGAACAGCGGTGTTGATGAAAACCGCATGGAAACTAGAGGTTTGGCTTACGACTATCCAGTTGCTGACAACAGCACTGCCGAAGGTCGCGCTCAGAACCGCCGCGTAGAGGTTTATATCACTGCCGACGACACAATGATTCAACAAGCTGAGGCAGGAACACTCCAATAATTTGAGTTCCTAAAATTTAGCTAATTAAATCACAAAACGGTCGGCAACCCAATGAGGCGGCCGACCGTTTTTGCTTAATTCCGCATCTATGAGACTTAGACAAACACTCCTTGCATTATTCCTGACACTAGCAGCGGCTACCACGTGTGCCCAAGACTTCACCAGCATTGACACCCTCAAGTTCTACGACGCGCTGCGCTTTAGAATGATAAATAAAGGCTGGGACAATACACTCACGCCCTACACGCGCATCCCCGCCACGCTCAAAGACAGCGTGCGCGAGACGCTGTGGGACCGCTCCAAGAACTCGGCGGGTATCGGCATTCGCTTCGCCACCAACAGCCATTGTGTGGCGGTGCGCTACAACCTGATGAGCAACTTCCACATGGCTCACATGGCCGACACCGGCATTAAGGGCACAGACCTCTACATCCTCGATGACGAGGGAGTGTGGCGCTTCGTGAACTGCAACCGCCCCTACCGTGACTACAGCTACAACGGCGAGGGCCCACGCAAGGACTCTATCCAAAGCAAGGTGTATATCGACAAGCTCGACGGCCGCTGGCACGAGTACATGATTTACCTGCCTCTCTACGACGGCATCAACTGGATGGAGATAGGCGTGGAGCCAAGTGCCGAAATCACCCAGCCCAAGGTTAACAGTCCGCGCAAGGAGAAGAAGTTTGTCTTTTACGGCACCAGCATCATGCACGGCGGCTGTGCCTCGCGCACTGGCATGGTGGCAACGAGCATTCTACAGCGCGACCTTGATGTAGAGTGCGTGAACATCGGCTTCAGTGGCGAGGGTAAAATGGACAGCTGCATGGCACGTGCCATGGCAGCAATTCCGCATGTGGATGCCTATATCCTTGACCCTATCCCCAACTGCACCAAGCTCATGTGCGACACCGTCACCTATGGTTTTGTGAAGACGCTGCGTGACCTGCGCCCCGAGGTGCCCATCTTCATGGTCGAGGGACAGGAATACAGCTACGAGCGCTTCAGCGGCTTCTATAGCCAGTATCTGCCCGAGAAGAACGAGGAATACCACAAGAACTACCTGAAACTCAAAGCCGAGAATCCTCGCAACCTTTACTATATCGACCGAAAGAACCTCTACGGCCCCGACTGTGAAGGCTCGGTTGACGGCATCCACCTCACCGACCTTGGATTTTACTATTACGCCCAGAAACTCAAACCCTACCTTGAGGCCATCCTCAACGGCACACCGGTACCGTTCCAGGACGAAGTGAATAGGAATGACTAGGAATAGCTAGGAAGGACTAGGGTTAATAACGAGTTCTGAATTCATTTAACTCATTTAAACAGAAAGAATATGAAAAAAATACTCACTTCACTATTACTTCTTGCGTGCTGCGCTGCTGTGGCTTTGGCGCAGATGCCGGCTGCGATACAACGCAACCTGCCCTCAATCATCGAGAATTTCAACATCAATAAATCAAACGACAAGTTGGCCTATTGGTATGCATTCAGCGATGTTGACGGTGACGGCATCAACGAGTTCTCTGTTGCCGACTACGCCAAGGAGTTTATTGCCTGCTATAAAGCCGATAAAGACGGTGCTCAGCGCATTCGCACTATTCCAACCGGCAATATTGACTGGAATCCACTGTTCTACATTTATAGCTTAGAAGGACGTGACGCAAATCTTGACGTCACTCTCAAGCACCGCCCGTTGTTCCTCAATGACATTCAAATCGCCAAGAACCGCTTCTCGACCAACAACGGCACTTGGATGACCGAAGGCGTGGATGTTGGCAAGATGAAGCGCACCTACGACCGCATCATCTTCAAGCCGCACATTGGCAACGCTAAGTTTGTGAGCGAGAAGTCAGTAGATGGGAACGGAGTCTTCACATTTGCCCTGACCGATGCGGCAATGACCAAGAAGATGTTCCGCGGCTATAGCGACTACCAAGCTACTCCGTTTATCGTGCCGCAGGCATGGCTCAAAGACCATAACGTGCTAAATTACACCCGTTGGCTCAACGGAGAGAAAGAACAGAAAGCTTCATCCGACGTCATCAGGCTTATCAACGGCTTTTACGGCAACAAGCGCGTTATCGCGACCAAATGGCTCGCCACCTGCCCCATCAATGAGCGGCACTTCTACATGGTGCTCTTCGCCCCTGAGAATGGCGTAGGCCTGATGTCGATGGTATGCATTGCCGAGGGTGAGGTGGTCTCGGTTTACAACGACTGGTATGAGCTCTCTCAAGACAACAAATACACCCAGAGCGGTCAGGACTACGACAAGGAGCTCTTCTTCCACGCGCCACAAATCATGGCAATGGTGGCAACACCAGCAGGCCTCGAACTCTATGTGCGCTGGAACTCGCTCGAAGGCATACACTATTCCATCTGGCGCGAGATGAACCAAAACTGGATACAAATCCAAGACGACTATCAATACCTGCAGGCATGGTAAAAAAGTAAGAAGTAAGAAGTAAAAAGTAAGAAGTGGAAAGTGGAAAAGCCTTTACACTCTTCCCTCTCCTCTCTCAACTCTCAACTCTCCCCTCTCCCCTCTCAACTCTCAACTCTCCCCTCTCCCCTCTCAACTATGAACTATAAACTAATAAAATGCTACACAACGAAATCAACAAGCACATCGCCGCTGCGATGAAGAGCCGTGATGCCGACCGCCTCTACGTGCTCAAAATGATAAAGGCTAAATTCCTTGAGTTCCAAACCAGTAAAGGCTTCAATGAAGCCGACTTCAACGATGCCAAGGAAATCTCTATCATCCAAAAGATGGAGAAGTCATGGAAAGAGGAAGCCGAACTCTTTGGGAAAGCAGGCCGCGACACCAGCGAACTCAACAACCGTCTCAACATCCTCCAAGAGTTCCTGCCCAAAGAACCCGAACTCGGGGACATTGTGGAGATGATTAAAGCCTCGGGCATAGAGCCGCAGATGAAAAACATGCGCGCCATACTCGCACACGTGCAGGCCCAATGCCCCGCCGCCAGCGGCAAACTCGTGAGCGAAGCCCTCAAGCAGCTGCAATAGCCACAGCTTTTGTCAAACGATTAAAAACGATGAAAAACAATTGTGTGAATATATATTTTTTGTATATTTGCACGTTGAATGAAATAAGAATAATAACAAGAGGCGAGAATCGACAGAAACATCAATTGCCTTGTTAGTTCGTTTGCTCGTCGGCTTGTAAGCTTAGATTATTAACTTTTTAAACTTTTATAGACATGAAGAAATTAGCATTATTGGCAGCGATGATTTTTGCATTTGCTGTGGGAGCTAACGCAATGACTCCCAAGGACAATCTCGAACAACTCTCAAAGGACACCAAGGCTAAGACCGAGGCGATGAAGAAGTATAACGACGCTCTCAAAGACGAGGTGAAAGCCAAGAAAGACGTTGATAAGGCACAGAAAAAGATCACTGACGCCGAGAAGAATCTTGAGAAGGCTCAGCAAAAGGTGAAAGATGCCGAGAATAAGGTGAAAGACGCCCAGAAGAAGGCCGAGAACGCCCGCAACGACTACAACAAAGCCGTTGACAAAGCCAATAAGGCCCAGCAGAAGACCATGGAAATGAAACGCGTCCTCGACCAGATGGACGGCATCATCGTTAACGACGGATATAACCGATAAGGTTTTAGGTTATAGGTTATTGTTTAGTGGTTAGGGGGTTGTCGGAAAACCACTTATTCTCCAAGCCATAAACTAAGAACTAAAAACTAAGAAATCGACTCACATCATGCGATGCGGGTCGATATTAGTATTATAACATTTTTTATGAATAATGGGCAAGTTAATGTATGGGAAAATAATTATCTTTGTTGATTCAAAATTCTATTATTATGAGACACTTGAAACTAATATTTATTCTGCTTTTTGTCAGTGCTTTAACCTGCAAAGCACAGGTAACAACTTGTGAAGGGTGCTCTACATCCCTTCCACCAGAGATGGTGATTGTAGGTGCTGAGCGCACTGCCGAGTACCTGCCGCTGCTCAAGGGCAAGCGCATAGCATTGTTGAGCAACCAGACGGGTGTGGTGGGATATCTTCACGACAAGCACACCCTAGACCTGATGCTTGAGATGGGATTGAACGTCACCACAATCTTCTCGCCCGAGCACGGTTTCCGCGGCAATGCCGACGCCGGCGAGCACGTGAAAAGCGGCGTGGATGAGAAGACTGGAATACCCATCGCCTCACTCTATGAAGGCAAAAGCCGAATGCCAAGTAAGGAGACTATGGACCGCTTCGATGTCATCGTCACCGACATCCAGGACGTGGGTCTGCGCTTCTACACCTATTATATAACTATGGTCAACATGATGAATGCCGCAGCTGCCTACGACAAGGAGTTTGTGGTCTTTGACCGCCCTAACCCCAACGGCATGTACGTTGACGGCCCCATCCTCGACATGAACCTCAAGAGCGGCGTGGGATGGCTGCCCATCACCACCGTGCACGGCATGACGATGGGCGAGATAGCCCTTATGACCAACGGTGAAGGCTGGCTCAAAGACGGCAAGAAGATTCAACTCACCGTGATTCCCTGCAAGAACTACACCCATCAGACTCGCTACAAGCTGCCCATCGCGCCGTCGCCCAATCTGCCCAATATGCTATCTATCTACCTCTACCCTTCCACTTGCTACTTTGAGGGCACGCCCGTTAGTTTGGGACGCGGCACCGACTGGCCCTTCCAAGTCTATGGCCACCCCGACATGAAGGGTTATGACTTCTCATTCACTCCCACGAGTCGCCCGGGAGCCAAAACTCCGCCTCAAATGGACAAGCTGTGCCACGGAGTGGATCTCCACAACCTCAACGCCGAGGATGTGATAGCCCAGGGCATGAACCTCAAGTATGTGATTGACGCATACAACAATCTCAATATCGGCGACAAGTTCTTCACACCGTTCTTCGATAAATTGGCCGGCCAGACCTATATCCGCGAGATGATTCAGCAAGGCAAGAGTGCCGATGAAATACGCGCCCGCTGGCAGGATGACGTAGCAAAGTTCAAGACCCAGCGGCGCCCCTATCTTCTCTACCCAGAATAAAAACGCAAGGGGACACTCATGTTCAGTCTGTTGCGTTGCCAACGCAACAAACACAACAATAAAAAGCAATCACCTTCTCTCGTTTTTTATATATAGAAGTGTGATACTACCTGCGAAACTCAGATTAATAATCACAACAAACATTGATATGAAACGATTAGTAAACACTTTAACAGTATTTCTGTTCCTATTTTCAGGACTCATGAATGCAAATGCCAATGATGAAATTAAAGCGAAGTACACACCCTTTGTGAAAGATGTGGCAGGGCTTTCGGAGAAACTCATTGAGCTTGAGAGCAATGAATTATCAACAATCGACGATATAAAGAATTATATCAAGCAAGTTGAAAACCTGGTAGAGATTTACCACCAAGGGACTCAACCCAAAAGTAAAACAAAAAAAGCTCTGGAAGTGCTTTTTGACGTGGAAAAATATGCCGACAAGACCAAAGCCTCAGGCTCAACACGCGACATGATGGAGTGCGGCATCCTGCACACTGCCATTTATCATTACAAGACAGCTCTTAATACCGAAGAACTGCGTGGACAAATCGACCTGCCGGTGGTTGATGCTGTGACACATGAAATTGAAGCTTGGCAAAAACTTGAAAACACCCTGTGTGAATACTATGCCTACTCCGCCTTTATGCAACATCAAGGCGGCTCATTGGCACAAATTGGAGCTACGGGCAGCGCATGGAGCCTAGCTGAGGCACGCTATAACGACACCGAAATGCTGCTGACAGCAGGCTTCGCTCGAAAAGCCAGAAATTTCCCTATGGTTAATGATATAAGGAAAAAAGCCGACGATACAGTGAAATCTCTCACTGCGACGGCCAAAGATTTGATGGATTGTGACAACGACTTCAAAGAACACACATATTACAAAGAAGTATCTAAAGGGCTCACCGAGGCTTGCGAAAACCTCAGCTCCGACATGGAAGCCTGGATTAACGCAAGGATAAGTGTGGTGGGATGTTTAGAAGAGCAAGGCATCGGCATTGGGGAGACATTAAAACTACTTGACAGCATAAATAAATTAGGTGAATCAGAACAATAATAAAAACACACATAACTTATATTTTATACTAAACACATAACACTTAATTATTATGACTACCCCTTGGATTATTATTGCCACGATAGTTGGCTATTTCATTCTTCTGTTTTTGATTTCGTGGTTTGCCACCCGCAAAAGCGACAGCAATGACGCTCTCACAGGCGGCAACAAAGCGCCCTGGTTCATCGTCGCCATCGCCATGATAGGAGCACCTATCTCGGGCGTGACATTCATTTCGGTGCCTGGCATGGTACTCGCCAAAGGCTACAGCTACCTGCAGATGGTGCTCGGATTCCTCGTGGGCTACTTTGTGATTGCCTATGTGCTCATCCCACTATTTTACAAGCGACACTTAGTGTCAATTTATGGATACCTTGAAGAGCGCTTCGGCAGCGACACCCACAAAACCGGTGCCTGGTTCTTCTTCATCAGCAAGATGCTCGGAGCAGCCGTGCGCTTCTATGTGGTGTGCATCACCCTGCAACTGCTGGTGTTTGACGCACTGGGCATACCATTCGTGTTAAACGTTATCGTCACCACAGCCCTCATCTTCCTTTATACCCTGCAAGGCGGCGTGAAAACTGTGATATGGACCGACACCCTCAAGAGTTTCTGCCTTATCGCCAGTGTGGTGCTCTGCATTTATTTCATCGCCAAGGGCTTAGGCTACGATTTCGGTGAAATGTGCAAAGCCGTGGCAAGCGATGACAGTTCGCGCATATTCTTCTTCGACAACCCTAAGGAGGGCACCTATTTCTGGAAGCAGTTTATTGGCGGTATCTTTATGGCGATAGCGATGACCGGTCTCGACCAGGACATGATGCAGCGCACCCTCGCCAGCCCCAATGCCAAAGAGTCGCAAAAGGGCATGATAGTGAGCGGCATCACACAAATCTTCGTAATCGGCCTCTTCCTTATCTTGGGTACGCTTCTCTCGATGTATGCCACCCAAATAGGCTTATTCCCCGCCGACATGAGCAGCTATAAGAGCGACGAGCTCTTTGGCTCGGTAATCTGGAGCGACGGCATACCTGTGATAGCTGGTATCTTTTTTATCATTGGACTTATTGCAGCAGCCTACTCGGCAGCCGGATCGGCCCTCACCTCGCTGACCACCTCATTCACCGTAGATATTCTCGGTGCCGACAAGAAACAGGACGAGAAAAAACTCTCTTCTACCCGCAAACTCGTCCATGTGGCGATGGCTGTGGGCATGGGCATCGTGATTATAGTATTCTACTTCTTAAGCAACAGTGACGCAATCAGCGCGGTATATTCCATCGCCAGTTACACCTACGGCCCCATCCTCGGTCTCTTTGCCTTCGGCATGATGTGCAAGACCAGTGTCAAGGACAAAATGGTGCCCATCGTGTGCATCGCAGCACCTGTTCTGAGCTGGATTATACAGTGGTGGCTCAAGCAACAATTCGACTACACCATCGGCTTCGAGCTGCTGCTGCTCAACGCCGCCCTCACCATGCTGGGATTGCTAATTTTCAAAAAGAGCACACCCGAGGAGAAATAAGTCCCGTGTGTTGCGTTGTCAACGCAACACACATTAAAAAACTGAAAACTATAATTAATGGCAAAAAACCTCATCGCCAAATACATCTGGATGGTCGATACCATTGAACGGCATGGCGCTATCACGCGCGAGCGGCTCAATGAGTTGTGGATGCAGAGCGAGTTCAGCGACGGCAGCCCCCTGCCGCGCCGCTCGTTCTACAACTACCGCAACGGCATAGCCGACACGCTGGGCATCGATATTGAGTTCAACCAATCGACCTACGAATACTATATCGCTCACGACGGCACCGAGAATGCCAGCAAGCGCCAGCAGTGGCTGCTCGACTCCATGTCAATCAGCGGCATGGTAAGCAGCTCGGCCGACCTATCGTCGCGCATCCTGCTCGAGTATGTGCCATCGGCGCGCGAGTTCCTGCCCATGATTATCGATGCCATGCGGCAAAACCTGCGCATCAGGTTCAGCTATAGGAGCTACAAACGAGTGAACCAGCAGAACGGTATCGTCATCGAGCCTTATTTCGTAAAGATTTTCAACCAGCTCTGGTACGTGATTGGCTATAACACCGCCGATAAGAAAATCAAGACCTACTCGCTCGACCGAATGTCAGGTGTCAACATCACCGATTCCAAGTTTAAGATGCCCGAAGACCTCATCCCTGAGGAGTTCTTTGCCGACTGCTACGGCATTACCACCAATCAGGGAGACCCCAAGCGCATATCCATCAAAGCCGAACCCACACAGGCTAAATACCTGCGGGCGTTGCCGTTGCACCACTCACAACAGGAAGAACTGCATGACAACTACTCAATTTTCCGCTACAAGATGCGCAACACCTACGACTTGCGCGAGCGACTACTCTCACACGGCAGCAGCATCGAAGTGCTAGAGCCCCCAGAGCTCAAGGCGCAAATCGTTGACGAGTTGAAAAGAGCACTCGATAATTACAATAAAAACAAGAAAAGCAGCAAAAAAAACGACAATTAGCATAATTTTGTTTGAATGGGTATGATTTTTGCCCATATAACATATTAACTTTGCAACATCAAAAACAAACCTACATTATGAAAATCGGAGACAAAATACCCGAAATTCTGGGCAATGACGCTCAGGGCAACGTGATTAAGGCGAGCGATTTCGCCGGTAAGAAACTGGTGATTTACTTCTATCCCAAGGACAATACCCCAGGATGCACCGCCGAGGCGTGCAGCCTGAGCGATGGCTACGGCAAACTGCTCAAGGCGGGCTTCGCAATCGTGGGAGTGAGCAAAGACAGTGCCGCCTCGCACGAGAAGTTTGCCGCAAAATACAACCTCCCCTTCCCGCTTATCACCGATGCGGACTTGACGTTGAATCAAGCCTTCGGAGTGTGGCAACAGAAGAAGATGGCTGGCCGCACCTACATGGGTACCGTGCGCACCACCTTTATCACCGATGAGCAAGGCGTCATCACCCACATCATCAACAAGGTGAACACCAAAGACAGTGCCAACCAAATCTTAGCACTATTCGCTGATTAGGGATTAATGAAAAGATATTAGTGAAGATAATATTAAAAGTAATAAAAACAGATACAACTATGAACGAAGAAATTCTAAACAACGAAGGAGGCATGGAGCAGCCACAGCGTGTCGCTCCCTCTCCCGAGAAGCTAAAAGCCTTGCAAGTGGCTATGGACAAGATTGACAAGACCTACGGCCGCGGCTCAATCATGAAACTTGGCGATGACAACATCGAGAATGTGGAAGTGATTCCCACTGGTTCGATTGGCCTGAACTATGCCCTCGGCGTGGGAGGATATCCACGCGGACGCATCATCGAGATCTATGGTCCAGAGTCTAGTGGTAAGACAACCCTCGCTATCCATGCCATCGCTGAGGCACAGAAGGCCGGCGGCATAGCTGCCATCATTGATGCTGAGCATGCCTTCGACCGCTTCTATGCCGAGTCGCTGGGTGTGGATGTCAACAACCTGTGGATTGCGCAGCCCGACAACGGCGAGCAGGCTCTTGAGATTGCCGACCAGCTCATCCGCTCATCGGCGGTAGATATCGTGGTCATCGACTCAGTGGCAGCCCTCACCCCAAAAGCCGAAATCGAAGGCGAGATGGGTGAGAGCAAGATGGGCCTTCAGGCAAGGCTCATGTCGCAGGCGTTGCGCAAACTCACCGCTACAATCTCCAAGACCAACACCACCTGCATCTTCATCAACCAGCTGCGCGAGAAGCTTGGTGTGATGTTTGGCAACCCTGAGACCACCACTGGCGGCAACGCCCTCAAGTTCTATGCCTCGGTGCGCATCGACATCCGTCGCATCGGACAGCTCAAAGACGGAGAGCAGGTGATAGGTAACCTCACCCGCGTGAAGGTGGTGAAGAACAAGGTTGCTCCTCCATTCCGCAAGGCAGAGTTTGAGATTCTCTTCGGCAAGGGAATCTCACGTACCGGTGAAATCCTTGACCTCGGCATTCAGTTCGGCATCATCAACAAGAGCGGTGCCTGGCTCTCATACGAGGGCACCAAGTTCCAGGGACGCGACAACGCCAAACAGATGATTGAGGACAACCCCGAACTCGCCGAAGAATTGGAAGCTAAAATCTTTGAAGCCATGAAAAACGGTTCACCCAAGAAGAGGTGACAAGCAGTGCCCTGAAGTTTCGAACACCAAGAGGCGAGACGCTAGCCCTTAGCGTCTCGCCCCTTTAATCTTGTCATGCAAATATACCTAAAAAACAACCTTTCGTCGCCTAATGTCCAATTTGGGTTGAAGTAATCTTCTCTATTGGATTACCGAGACGAGACATCATCATTATAGACCACAACAGTGTCGCTATTGTTCTTGGAAGGCTTTTCGCTCGCCTCTGACTTTTTTTGGAGCCGCCCCTATGCTTGCGTTGATGACTAGTGTCGTTGATCATATATAACACACCAAACACTGCTGCCAGAGTGAGCACTAATGCCAGCAATCCGATAAGAATGCTTTTCATGGTCGAGTTGTTCGAAGTGCCAGACCGCCGCTGTCTCATGGCATCAGTTCCCATCAGCCCCACGGTTCCTGGCTCTTGTTGCTGTGACGCTGGGGTCGAAGGGTGGTCCTGGGCAATGGCGGCATCATTGTCAACGTTTTTCGCCTCTATTTCTTTGAGATGCGCTCTCACCTCGGCCACTGAGTGCGGTCTCTTGTCAATGCAAGGATTCATCAGCCACATGACAAGTTGCGACAATGTCTTGTCGTTGCCCTGCAAAAAGCGGAATGCCATGACGCCATCGTTATAAATCTCTGATGCCGTGGGCGGAGTCAACCCCGTAAGTAGGTGGTAAATCGTAGCGCCGAGCGAATAGAGGTCGGTCCAGGCACCAACGTTTTTGTTGCTGCCATCCTGCTGCTCGCCTGGGGCGTAGCCAGGCGTGTAAGCAGCAATAGCCGAAGTGCACTGCTCTCCAGTAACTTTGTCGATTTGCTTGCTGGTGCCAAAATCGATTAGAATGGCCCGCCCATTATTGTTGAGCATAATGTTGCTGGGCTTGATGTCGAGGTGCCACAGACCTTTGCTGTGTATTTCATCGAGCGCATCAAGCATTTGATCCAAGATGCTTCTCACCTCGTTGTTGCCCAATGGAGAATTCCGTGACTTGAGGACCTGGGTTAGGGTGTTGCCGTTGATATAGTCCATTACATAGTAGGCGGTGTTGTTCTCCTCAAAGACGTCATGCACCCTCACAATGTTGGCATTGTTGAGTTGGTGCATGCGACGCGCCTCGTCCATGAAACCATTGAGGCACAGCCTTACTTGCGCCATGTCGCTGAGATGGTTCACAAAGACCGAAACGCCGTCGCCACCTCGCGTCATCATCCCACGCAAGAAGTACTCCTTGATGGCACGGCGGTCACCAAATACCTTGTGATGAACGAGATAGGTGTTGCCAAAACCTCCACTGGCAAGATAATCATCTACTATGTAGGTGTCTCGCAGTAGGGCTCCTACTGGCAACATATTTTGAACATCAGCAATCTGCATTAGTAACTCAGAACATTAGGAATTCAGAAGGAGAAATTGTGTTCTAAAGTAAAGGTAATCCCTGTCCATCTATTTGGAGCTTATTCTATATCTAAAATATTTTGTGATGGGGTTCGGCCTCTTTGAGGATTATTATCTTTAGGATTTTTGGGCAGATTTATTATCTGTTTTTTATCTGTATTGCCTTGGTTTTTTCCTTGCTTTTCTTTGTTGTTTATGTTATCAATTAATTTATTATTTTGATCATTGTTCTTAGGGACTGGTAATCCTCCTCTTGGAGTTGTTATTGGTTTTGGCTCAATTGATACGTTATTGTTATCTTGTTTGTCATCAGTTGTCTTTCCAGTTTCCGTTCCATTACCATTTCCTGTTCTCGCTCCGTTACCAGTTTCATTATCATTTCCAGTTTGAGTATTATCTACATTTTGACCTTCACTTCGCGAATCTTCTCTTGTTGTTTTTGTGGCCTCTACCGCAGCATCCTTGTGTTCTTTTTCTACATTTTCAACTTTTGGAGTTCCGTTGTCGTCGCTGTTGTCATCATTGTTCTTGTTTAGCAGGAAATAAATAACAAATCCTGCCACTAACGTCAGCAAGAGGATAACAAGCAGGAGCAAAAGCTTGTTTGTCTTGTTTCGTTCTTTTTTGTTGTCATCGCACTTGTTGTTGCTTTGTGTGGCAGCATTAATTGCAGCTGGAGCTGCTGCTCGTGGGATGCGTTTGTTAGGAGCAGGTCTCTCAGGCTGAGGTGCAATAGGCTCCGTCCTATTTTTGGCATATAGAGGCATAACCTCCACCATCTCGTTAAAGCTTGAAATGTGCTCATCATTCATCAACTTTTCATCGCCAGGCTCGGCAATTACATTTTTAATCTTGATGAGTAAAGCAGTGTGATTGTCCTTATTGGCCTCGGTCATCGATACTAGAGTTCCTGCCTTCATCACGTCCGATGAGTCGGCGCACAGCACATCGAGCAATTGGTCATCGGTCATCTCCTCGAGCATGCCATCGCTACAGAGATAGAAGTAGTCGCCTGGCTGAACATTAGTGGTGTGGGTGATGTCGATTCTATCGTTGTTCTCCTCTCCAGGCATGATAGCGCGAGTTATCACATTGCGCTGCGGAGAGGTCGCCATTTCCTCATAGCTGATAACCCCATTGCGGTAAAGGTCATAGACAAGGGAATGGTCTATCGACTTATATAGAATTTCGCGCTGCGATGGACGGATATGATATATGCGGCTGTCGCCCACATGGCCCATTGCCACACCACCATGATGCAGGCACACCATAGTGAGCGTGGTGCCCATCTTGTTCTCGGCACCGTCATCGAGTGAGTCTAGACGCTCATGTGCGCTCTGCAGTGCGTCTTCAATGATGCCGTCGGTAACGATGCCGTTGGGTAGTGTACGCTGATGAATCCATGTGGTCATGGCATCAAT
The DNA here is from genome assembly GCA_017557625.1 of Muribaculaceae bacterium. Taxonomy (GTDB): domain Bacteria; phylum Bacteroidota; class Bacteroidia; order Bacteroidales; family Muribaculaceae; genus Sodaliphilus. The sequence continues at coordinate 8,916 of JAFYYG010000064.1, read as the reverse complement.
CACATTGGCGCTTGCCACTTCTCCCTTGGCGTGGCCTCCCATGCCATCACACACTAGAAACAACCTGTCAGTCTCGGTTGCTGCGCCTTTAGCGGGGAAAACCGAATCCTCTTGGTTGCTTCTCTGTCCTAACTCATGAATTACTGTGGGAGTGAAAATCTCAAATTTCATATTAAGTGCGTTTTATTTTCTAATTATTAATATATGTCTTTACATGGTAGATGAAATGCCTTTATATATCTAGAAAACCATCATCCATAAATTCAATCTCACTATCATCGGGGTATAAATCTTCGGTGGTCTCAATAATCTCTGGGCCATTGTTTTCTTCGATATTCCAGTCAAATTCTTCTGATTCTGGTTCTGCTTCAATGGCAGCAAGGGTAGGGTCATCTTCAAGTGCTGTGGCCTCTTCAAATCCGATGTAGCCGCTAGAGGAAGCATCATCAAGTGTGTCTAAAATGTCACCAGTATCAATGAAGCCATCATTATTTACATCAGCGATAGCAAAATCAAAGTCGCCATCACTGTCAACATCCATGACCACAGCATCATCATCGCCGATATTGTCTAGTGAGTCTATGTCTAAAATTTCAACATCATCGATGAGGCCATCATTTCCGTAATCAGCAATATCAAAGTCAAACATACCGTCGCTGTCAACATCCATCACGAAGGCGTCAGGGGCGATATCATCCATGACATCGTCGCCAAAAACTTCAGCACCTATCAGATGCACTCCGTCTTCCATGCCAATGTTCATGTCATCATCGGCAATGGGCTCGATAACTGCATTTATTTCATCGGTCTCAACTTCATTGTAGAAGTCTTGTTTTTCATTTGTATTCATAACCTTGTTGTTTTAAAATTCCACACCGCAAATTTAAGCCATCAGTGCCTAATAGAGCAAATCCTACAGCTCTTTTATTATCAAATAGGGTGATTAAATGACAACTTGCGGGGTTTTAATGACATCTTTATGTTCACTTTAAACATTCTTTTTCGCCAACAGTTCTTTCAGTTGCTTGGCGGCTTCGCGAGAGATATTCACCGTGAACAGGATTCCAGTGCCTCCAGCCAATAGCACCTGCTGCTTGAGTACATTGACCTGAACAATCTTCGACACATTGATGATGTGGCTCTTGCCGGCACGCATCATCAACACATGTGAGCGCGTTTTTACGATAAACTCTGATAGCAGCTTCTCCATTTTCGACATGCCGATGCCTGCTGTCAGGATAAGCTTGTTGTCAAAGACAATGCGCGTGAAATTGCCGTCGGCAAGGAAATATACCACCTGGCTGAGGTCGATGCTCATTAATTCATCTCTCGAGTTCAGTATTAGTTTCATCTTGAACAAATTTTAATGCTTTTGACTAACACAAAAATACAATAGTCTCTTGTGGTTTCTTTTTTTATTGTGCAAAGTTACTAAAAAAAATATATCTCACACCATTATCGCCACATAGATTGAGTTTTTTTGTGATTTAGGACAAGACACAAAAAGCCACCAGCACTATTTTGAGTACTGGTGGCTTGTAAAGGAAACATGAGCAAACTCAGTCTTTATTTTATTTGATGATAACTTTCTTGCCGTTGTGGATGTATATGCCGGGAACGCTTGGCTTGCTGTTGAACTTAACACCCTGCAGGTTGTAGTAAGCATTGTCAACCTTAGTGTCAATACCAACGGTGCTGATTGCATTAGGCTCAGCTGGAGTAACAACCAGGTAGTCGGGAAGATCAACCTCTTTCTTCAACCACATCAACTCAAGGTCATAGGTGCCAGCCTCCTCAATGCGGAAGTTTGCACCGTCGGTAAGACTGATACCTGTACCGAAGAAGTCTTGGTTGATGAGGAAGTAGCCAACGTTATTGTCATCGGCGCCACCTAGCCAAATCAAGCTGCCATCCTCGTCACGAGTGATAACCTTGAACTCGGCACCAGCCTCAAGCTCTACAGTTGCTTTGTTGTCAACAAACTGGATGCGGCCGCCATATTGCTCCTGATTCCAGTCGTTGAATGTGCCAACAAGATAGCAGTTTGTGTCAACATTGCCGTCTTCAACCATGAACTTGTCCATGCAGAAGTAGGCAGCGGTGTTCATGCCATAGTCGCCAACATCGGTTGAATTCAAGGTAAAGTAAACGTATTCCACCTCGCCAAGACTCGACAGGTCGAAGAATGTCCAGTCGTTGAGAGCCTTGAGCTCACCATCGGTAAACTCAACGAGGTTGATGCTGACGGTCTTCTCGTTTTCTTCGGCATCAACGCCATGGGCGATAAGCTCAAAGTAGTCACCCTCCTCAAAAGCGCGGCCAAAGCCGTCGCCATGCAAGCAGCCATAATATGGCCAAGGATGGTTGCAAACGTACACACCCACTGGAGTGAAGGTATAGTTGCCGTTTTTATCCATAAACATCACTTGGTTGCTGGGACCTTCCATTGCCCAAGAGCTGTAATAAGCCACAAGGTAGGGCTGAGCAGGATCGGCAGTCACTGTACCGTCTGCGTTGATGACACAGCCACCACCTGCCATGCAACCACCATACTGGGTGGTCCAAGAACTGGCATGCTCTTCCTGGTCACCGCCAAGAGCTGGGCAGAAACCGTCCCAGTAGTAGCCACCCCATGAAGCACCTTCACCATCGATAAGGTGAGATAGCCCAAATACACCGTTCTCGTCACCAAACTCCAACCAAGTGTAGTCAATGTCGTTGTAGCAATCAGTCCAGATGCCATTCTCGTTGTACTCCAAGCTGGTTGGGTTCATTGGCTTGTTCAAGTCAAGCGTGATAACTGTAGCCATTGCTGCCGAAGCAGTCAAAGCGACTGCCGCAAAAAGTGTAAAAATCTTTTTCATAAAAAAATGATTTAAATGTTAGTAAATATGGAAAACTGTATATCTAGTAGAGTAGAAAATAGTAGAGTAGATAATAGTTGAGCAGTAACCGTATTAACTGCCCAACAGGATGTTGTAAACCATAGTGACATCGCCTGCGGTTATATTGCCGTCACCATCCTGATCACCATTGACGAGAGCGGAGTTGTCATCACTGAGAAGCCAGTTGTAGAGGGCTGTCACGTCGGCGCTGGTCACGAAACCATCACCATTAACATCGCCAGGCACCACTTCGGGCTCGGGTACCGCTTCGGGATGCAGGTCAACGGCACCAGCCACCTCGGTAGAGGTCTCGCCCAGCCAGCCGCAGTCCTGGAGCATGGCGCTATACACCTTCACGAAGTCAATCTTCTTCAAGTTTACAGGATTGCCGTTGTCATCTACCGCCCATTCTATCTTGAAACCTTTGTTCAGCTCCTCGGCGGCAAGGTTTGCGGCATTAGTCTTATATCCATACCCCTCATCTGGGCGGTTGTCAACATATCCCCAGTCAAAGAAATACAGGTGCCAATCGTCGGCGGTAGCCGAGAAATTCTGGGCATTGCCACGCAGCTTTGTGCCCTCGAAGGTCAGCGTATCACCCTCAGCCCACATAGGCCAGTAACTCTGCTGATGCCAGAAGTTCTTGCGAAGGTATCCCTCTTGGATGCTGTCCACGCTGTTGCTCGTCCAGCGAACATACTGGTCGTGATACTGCCCCATTTTCAGAGGACCAAACTGGCTTTCGTCGGGTTTGTAATAGGTAACTGTGAAATGCTTCTGAGTTTTGGGATGGTTATGCTCGCTGCCGGCAAGCTCATACCACGGGTCATCGGGCACTCCGTTGCCGTTCACGTCGCGGCTCACCATCACGATGCCCGACTCGCTCGACCCGCCTAGCAGAGGACGCTGATTGGTCTGCATCGCGTTGCCAAAAATCTGCAGGTCATATTCGCCTGTCACATTCACCACTGGATGGTCAAAGCCAAACACTACATATCCGCCAAATGCACCCAAACTGATTTGCCGCTGGTCGACTGCCACATCAGTGCCATCGGGTTTGGTATATCCACAAATGTACCCCTCCACCAACGTCAAGACCGAATCTTTCGTTATGGGTTCGTCAACCATAGGAAGCTCGTTGGTGAACTGTCCTGGAGCTGGCATGAAGTCATAGACCTTAGTGATATAAGGTTTGTTCTGCGCAAAGGCAGCAACTGCTAGCGCCAGCAAGAAAAGTGTTAGTAATGTTCTTCTCATAATCAGTTTATTCTATTGTTCGTTTATATTCTCTCCTAGGAACACGAAATGCGCAGGAATGTTTCCTGCCCTTATTCGCCATTTATATTTCCCGTCAGGACCAAAGCAGTACAAGAATCCAAAGTCCACGTAGGAATATGCGTCGGCAAGGAGTATGTCTTTGGTGATTGGGTTCACTGCGATGCCGTAGGGCTTTTTGATTCTTGCGTCGGTGCCGTCGGTGATGAAATTCTCGCTAACCACCTCAAGCGTCTTGGTGTTTATTATCTTGTAGGTTCCACTTGAGAACCCCTCGGCCAACTCACTCCACTCGTTGCTGATGACATAGAGCGAGTCGCCATCCATCCAGGTGTTTGCCACACGCACATCAAAGGTCTTGACCATGCGGTGCTTCTGGGTGTCGTAGGCATAGAGCATGCTCTCGGTGCCATGATAGTCGCCACGTGACGACACCCACAGGATGCCGCGCTTGTCGCACTTGCACCCAAGCAGGTTGATGGCAATGGGAATGCGTTCTATCTCCTTGAAGGTTTCTATATCTATCACCGAGACGGTGTTCTCATAACCAATTTTTGCGCCTTGCGAATACCCGCCCGAGTTGGCGACATATATTTTGCCGTCGACGATGTCAAGTTCATCGGGCTGACGGCCAACGACGCATTTGTCAACAATCTGCAATGTGGTGGTATCTACCTTAAACACCGCCCCGAGCTGATACACATCATCGTCGCTGCCCTCTCCCTCAAGCACCACAGGTCCCACATAGCTCGACACATAGGCGTAGCCTTGATAGAACTTGATGTAGCGGCAATTGGGTATGTTGATTTGCCCTATTCGCTTAACAGTGCGCTTGTCAACCACCTCCACCTTGTCGGAGCAGTTAATCACCATATACATCTTGCTGCCATAGATGCCTATGTCGTTGCCCACATCGCCAAGCTCCATGACAACCGTTGGGTTGGCGCTTAAATAGATATCTCGTGACAACGCCCCTGTAGAGTAGTCATAATAATCTAAAGACGCCAGGTTCCACTGCATCATGCCCTCGTTGAGGAGATAGAAACCCTCGACCGAAGTATATTCAGGCTGCGTGATGGGCACAACCTCCTTGAGGTATATCTCCTCATCCTCACGGCACGAAACAAGAAGCGTGAGGGCAAGGATGAATAACATCAGTATGTGTTGACTATATCTCATTACTAAAAATCAAACTTCAAAATCAGTTTATAGTTGCGACCCGGCATCGGGTAGTTGATAATCACGTCGTAGTACTGGTTAAACAGGTTGTTGACCTCGGCGGCGACTTTCAACTTGGTGCTGCCAATGCTAAAGGTGTAACTCGCGCTCAGGTCGTGGGTGTACCACGGCTGCTGGTGGTAGGCACGCTCGTTGCAGCTGGTGCTGTAACGCTCACCCACATAGATGAAGCTATAGTTAACGTCGAGGTCACGCCAAGTGGCACGCCCCACCACGCTGCCGCTGTGCCAAGGGATATAGGCGATTTGACCCTTATAGGTGCCGCCGTAGCCTGTGCTCTCAGGATCGCTGTAGTCGCGGGCTTTCTGATAGGTGTAACTGAGGTTGACGTCAACGTTGAAGTCGCGAGCGAGGTGCATCGTAGCTCGAGCGGTGACATCCACGCCTATAATCTTCACCTTGCCTATGTTCATCATCGTCCAGCGGTACTGCCCGCGGCCGCTCGGCACTGCGATGATTTTGTCGGTGATGGTGTTATAGTAAGCATCGGCGGTGAACTTAAGGCCTGTGAAGAAACCCTCCTCACGCAGACGCTGATACCAGAAGCCCAAGTCAAACTGGTTAGCATACTCCGGCCTCAGGTTGGCGTTGCCCATGTCGGTGTAGAACAGGTCATTGAAAGTGGGCATCCTGAAGATGCGCTTATAGAACGCCCGCAGGTAGAAGTCATAACGTTGCACGGGCTGATAGTTCATGAACACCGCCGGCGTGAACTTGTGTATCCATTTGGAGTGATGGGCAAGCGTCTCGCCTTGATAAATGGTCTTGTAGCGGTCGTTTATCATCGTGTAAAGCAAGCTCGCCTGGCACTTGAAGCGGTGCCAGGTGCGCGCCGTGGCGAAGGCAGCTAGTGTGGTGTGGCGTTGTGGATAGGAGAAATTGGTGAGGGTGGAATTTAGGTAGTTCCATTTGTAATCGACACTCAGATTCACATCCCAATCGGGAATGATGGTGTATTTGTTGGCACTTGATACATATATTTCATCTTGCCTGAACTTGTTGTCAACGAGCATCAGAGTGGTGTCGGGGTTGTTGTAGTGCATGAAGTCGCGGGCATATTTGGCGTTGACCATCGTCTCAAAGTTGTCGCCAAAACGCCGCTGCCAGCCGCCCTGAGTGAAGAAGTTGCGGTCCCACTGACGCTGGGAGTTCATCCACACGTTGTTGACGATGGCACCGGGGATGCCTCGCTCGCTGTCGTAGTAGTAGAATTTAGCGTTCCATTTACCCTCATCGAGGGTTCCGAAGATGGCGCCCTCGGCGCGGAAGGCCTGCACGTCACCGTTCTTTCGCACCGCCGTGGTGTCCCAAGCTATGGTGCCGTCGCTGAACTTCTTGCGGTAACGGAAGTGGTATTGACCAGTTGCGTAGGTATATTCGGCACTGAGCGACATGATGAGGGTACGGCTGATCCTATGCTCCCACCGAACGCTGGGGTTGGCGAGACCGAAGGAGCCGGTGCGCATCGTTATGTTGAAGTTGTCGTTCTTCTCCCCGCTGAACTTCGGGCGACGGGTTTTGATATAAACCGAACCTGCCGCGCCAAAGTCGCGCGCGGGCTGGAATATCTCGCTCTTCTGTCCGTTGTAGAGAGAAATTTCCTCAACATTGTCGAGCGAGAACTTGCCAAGGTCGATTTGGCCGTTCTGAGCGTTGCCGAGTTGTATGCCGTCGTAGAACACACCCAGATGGTTCGTGCCCATCGAACGGATGTCGATGGTCTTGATACCTCCCACGCCGCCGTAATCCTTCACCTGCACACCCGAAAAGTAACGTATGGCGTCGGCAATCGAGTGGCTGTTAAGGCCTTCAAGCTTCTTGCCCGCGAGAGTCTGCGCGGGAATAACCTCGGCATAAGGTTTGCGGCCATAGACCACCACATTCTCAAGATATTGCACCGTGTCAAGTCCTAACGGCACATCGTCAGCGTCCTGAGCCAGTGAGCCCAAGCAGCATGCGACAATAGCCAACAATGTGATAGAAAAGCGTTTTAACATAACTCTTTTACCCCGTTAGTCAGTTAAATCTATTTGGAACGAGGATCGAGGAACGGCCTTCTACTTTCCACTTTCCACTTTCCACCTTTCCAGCATTGTGGCAGGTTTTCTGACTTATCCCATTGCGGCACCGCCTTCCCGTCTTCATTGACAGTGACGATAAAGAATGTGTGCCGCAACTTAAAGCGTGTTCTATAAATTCCTAATATGTTTTGTTTTTATTTCGGTCATATTATTCTTCTTTTTGGCGTCTTTTACCTCAACTTCTTGAGCTGTAGCTCGCTACTATCTCTACGAAGCTGAGTCAAAAACCTTTCAAAAATCTAAAATAATCTGACTCGAGCAATTTATAGAGCACGCTTACTAGGGAAACACAGCAGCGTGGTCTGTTCGGGATTCTCACCCGATTCCCTTTTAACTGCGGGGCACAATTGCCCGCGCAGCACCAAAATGCGCTGCAAAATTAGTGCAAACCGAGAAAAATACAAAAAGAAAAGCGAAGTTTTTCATTTTTATTTACGAGGTGCAGCCTAATTTATCCAAAATTAGTGCAAACCGAGAGAAATACCAAATTTATTTGAGAAATGTCGAGATGCAGCCTAATTTATCTAGAAGTAGTAAATAGACTTCAGAAATCAGATTTCAGTTTTTGCAGAAAGCCTACAAATTATCTCATAAATATGTGAAAAATTAAGGGCAAAGCCACAACCATGGCTTTACCCTTAAATTCATTTGATGAAAATAATGGACTGAATTACTTCTTATCCTTGAGCAGGTCGCGGATTTCGCCGAGCAACTTCTCCTCGTTGGTTGGTTCGGGTTCGGGAGCTGGCTCTTCCTCTTTCTTCTTCATAACCTTGTTCATCAGCTTAATCATAAAGAAGATACACAGTGCGATGATAAGGAAGTCGATGATGTTTTGAATGAAAACGCCATACTTGAGCACCGCTGCGTCCTCTCCTGTGCCAATCTTTGCAGTGAGTTTTGTGAAATCAACATTGCCAGTGAGCATACCAATTGCTGGCATGAGCACATCGTCAACAAGTGAACTTACAATTTTACCAAACGCACCACCGATGATAACACCAACAGCCATGTCCATTACGTTGCCTTTCATGGCAAACTCTTTAAATTCTTTGATAAATCCCATAGTGTTGTATTTATTTAGAAGTTAATAAATTAGGTGAATTCAAAATTATTAAACAATCTTAATTGGGCAAACTATTGTCAATATTTTGTTGCTAATCTCCTCCTTTTTTGCAAAAAAAATACTAATTTTGCAGCCGAAAAAGATTAGGAGCTGAAAATGAGACCTAATTCTCTACCAATTGCAATAGTTTGTGCAAAGATAATACTTTTTAGGCAATAATAATTATTTTTTTTAAACAATTTACTGAATTATGGGTAAAATTAAAATCGGTATTAACGGATTTGGCCGTATTGGTCGCTTTGTTTTCCGTGCTTCTCTCGAAGAGGCTAACAAGAATGACGTAGTAGTTGTTGGTATCAACGACCTCCTT
>JAFYYG010000063.1 GCA_017557625.1 Muribaculaceae bacterium | reverse complement strand
TGCCTCAGGAGTGACTTGTGACTCACTAACACCCAATTTCTCAACGATAATCGCTGTTACTCTTTCTTGAATTTCTGACATAATTGTATGAATTTTAAATTGTTAAATAAATTATTTCCAAATTTTGCGGTGCAAAGTAAGCAATTATTTGCCAATTAGAAAAGCAAAACACAAAGTTTTTGCTAACAACAGTACGTTTTTTGTGCAAAAATAACTTAACGAGGCTTAAAACAAGTAACTTAGAAACACAAAATTACCTTTTTTAACGAAGTTTCGTCTCCATTCTTGTCACAACCAAACAGGCTCTTGCGCTCGCTTGCGCAATCAGCATTTTATCTGTTTTGTGGCCTTTGACATAGAAAGTGCGGAAGGGTTTAATCAAAAAACAAAAAAAATTATCACAGCATGTTTTCTAGCCGATATCCAATAACCCCAACCGATAACCGATAACCAATAACCAATAACCAATAACCAATAACCAATAACCAATAACCAATAACCTACACCCCAATAACCTTAAAAAAGTTCTTTCTCAAGCATCTCGCTGGCATCGGCTACGCAACCTTCGCATGAGCGCAGCACTTGGCCGGTGCCCACGCCTTTGAGTAGTTTGCATTGTGTGGCGCCGTTGCGAGTCTGAAATTCTGTCATTATTTTGCTCATCACTTTGCGTGAGCGCAGCTTGTCGCGTGTCACGAGGCCAACAACCATTGCCGCTCCAGTGAGTGCCCCGCAGGTCCCTTCCATGTTGCCCATGCCGCTGCCGAAGGCGTTGCCCATCGCCATCGCCGTTTCCTCGTCGATGCCCGCCAAGTCGGCGTAGGTGGCAATTACCGCCTGCGCGCAGTTACATGTTTTCTTTCTCTCGGCTGCCAGATGTTTTCTTGTCTCCATAATGAAATTGGTTTTCTTCACGACAAAGGTAGTGCATTTCGGGCAATTGACAAACTTTTTTTCTGATGGTATTTGCTGATTGCGGGCAAATGCGTACATTTGCAACGATTATGTTGCAGATAATTCTCATAATGGCTGCGGGGATTGCCACTGGATGGCTCCTGCGCAAGCGCACCTTCAAGTTCGTCAACACATTGCTCATTGTGCTAGTGTGGGCGCTGCTGTTCTTTCTGGGAGTGGAAGCTGGCGAGAATCCCGCTGTGATTGATGGCTTCAAAGAATTAGGCCTTGAGGCTCTGTTGCTCTCTATTGCTGGCACGTCCGGAAGCATTGCACTTGCTTGGGCGCTGTGGAAGTTCATTAGGCGCAAGGAAGGAGGCGAGCGATGAAAGGCAGCATGATTATAGTGGCATTCTTTGTGGCAGGCATAATTGTAGGCGTGACGCACCTGCTGCCGCCCATGAGCAGCTTAGGCAACATCAGCTATATCACGCTGTGCGCCCTCATTTTCCTGGTGGGGTTCATGATTGGCAACGATGCCGAGATATTCAAGAAATTCCGCCGCCTCAACCGCCTCTACATGCTGCTGCCGCTCATGACCATCACAGGCACATTGGCGGGCTGCGCCATCACAACGCTGCTCCTTCCGCACCGCTCGCTGAGCGACTGCCTCGCAGTGGGCTCGGGAATGGGTTACTACTCGCTCTCGAGCGTGCTCATCACCCAGTATAAGGGCGCCGAGCTTGGTACTGTGGCGTTGCTGGCGAATATTGTGCGTGAAGTCATAACCTTGCTTGGAGCGCCGCTCATGGTGCGGTGGTTCGGCAAATTGGCTCCCATCTCGGTGGGCGGCGCCACCACTATGGATACCACGCTCCCCATCCTCACCCGGGCCTGCGGCAAGGATTTCGTGATTGTCTCCATCTTCCACGGCTTCATCGTCGATTTCAGCGTGCCGCTGCTCGTCACATTCTTCGCCGGCTGCTGATAGGATTGGGTAGGAGTGACTAGGAATGACTATGAATAACTAAGACTAAAATTCGCCCCCCACCCTCCATCTCCGATCTCCCATCTCCGATTCTCGATCCCCGAAAAAACAATCCCCGCCGAGGTATGGGCGGGGATGTTGTTGAATTGAAGGTGAGCGTCATTCGCTCTCGTCTTCTAGTTCGTTTTGCTTCCTGAGCCTATTTTCTTTCTTGCTCGAGGAGCTGCTTGTGTCTTTCTCTTCGCTAAGGTCAATTTCCTGCTTTTTGTTGTCGATGACCCGGTATTGCAGGTAGGCCAGGTCTTGGTCGGGCATGATTTTAAACTTTCGCCCAAACTCTCTGCGCCATTTCATGTAGAGGCTGATAAAGCCTTTTTTGAGATAGGCATCGACAAATGGATGGACATACATAATGAAACCTTTGACGCCTAGGTCGTTGACGAGGTAGTCAATCTTGTCCTTTAGGCGGTCGGTAAAAAGCAGCGAAGGCATGATCTCCCCTTTACCTCCACAAGAGGGGCACGTCTCGCTCGTGGCGATGTCGAGCACGGGGCGCACTCTCTGTCGGGTAATCTGCATTAAGCCAAACTTGCTCAGCGGCAAGATGTTGTGGCGTGCTCGGTCTTTCTGCATCACTTCTTTCATGTGGTCGTAGAGGGCTTGACGGTGCTCGCTCTTGGCCATGTCGATGAAGTCGATGACTATGATCCCTCCCATGTCTCGGAGTCTGAACTGGCGCGCTATCTCATCGGCAGCCAGCAGATTCACGTCGAGAGCGTTGCTCTCCTGGTCGGTAGTCTTGCGTGACCTGTTACCCGAGTTCACATCGATGACGTGCAATGCCTCGGTGCTTTCAATAATTATGTATGCGCCCGAACGGAACGAAACCGTTTTTCCGAACGACGACTTCATCTGCCTAGTGACATTAAACTTGTCGAAGATGGGCGTGTCGTCGCTGTAAATCTTCACGATGTCGCCACGGTCGGGGGCGATTAGGCTCACATAGTTGTGAATCTGCTCAAAAATCTCGGCATTATTCACGTGGATGCTCTCGAAATCGGGGCTGAAGATGTCACGTATCAAACTCACGGCGCGGCTGTCCTCCTCATAGAGGAGAGATGGCGCGGTGCTGTAGTTGATCTTGGCGACACTCTCTTCCCAGTATTTCATCAGCACTTTCAGCTCGCTATTGAGCTCGGCGGCGCGCTTTCCCTCGGCCGACGTCCTGACGATGATGCCAAAGTTTTTTGGCTTGATGCTCTCCACCAGGCGGCGAAGGCGCATCTTCTCGGCACGGTCCTTAATCTTTTGCGATACCAGAATTTTGTTGTTAAACGGTATCAGCACCAGGAACCTGCCAGTAAAGGTGATTTCGGTTGTCAGGCGCGGACCTTTGGTTGATATCGGCTCCTTAGAGATCTGCACTATCAGCTCCTGGCCCTGGGTGAGCACGTCGGTGACTGAGCCATGCTTGTCGATATCGGGCTGCAGCTTCATCTTCGAGAGGCTCACCGGACGCTTGCCGGCACTCTCTTTCACCAGCTTGACAAACTCGCAATAGCTGCTGAATTGTGAACCCAAATCAAGGTAATGAAGAAAAGCCTCCTTGCCATATCCCACATTGACGAAAGCGGCATTAAGGCCAGGCATGAGCTTCTTTACCTTGGCAAAATAGAGGTTACCCACCGCGTAGGAAGCGTCGCGCGTCTCCTTCTGAAGTGACATCAGCCTTCCGTCTTCTAGCAAGGCGGTGCTGATGCTGGTGGGCCGAACGTCAACAATCAGTTCACTTTTCATTGTGAATTATTTAGTGTACTCTCTAGTCGCCCGCAACACATTATTTATATATGGACAACTCTTCGAGAGTGGGATCATGTCCCAGAACTTTGGGACTGCATAATGAATATAAAAAGAACAAACCAATTAATGTCACCCGTCATGGCACGTAGCACACAAGAGCATCCATCGATTGGCTTGTTCTTCCTATAGACTCTTTCAGAAAGAATTACTTCTTGTTCTTGTGGCGGTTCTTTCTGAGTCTTTTTTTGCGCTTATGCGTAGCCATCTTGTGGCCTTTTCTCTTTTTTCCGCTTGGCATTGTGTTTGATGTTTAGAAATTAAACTTCTCCTGAGTCAGGATTATTTCTTTACCTGCTCCATGAACACCTTAGCTGGCTTGAAAGCTGGAATCTTGTGCTCTGGAATGATGATAGCGGTGTTCTTAGAGATGTTGCGGGCAGTCTTCTGTGAACGAGTCTTAACGATGAAGCTGCCGAAACCTCTCAGGTAAACGTTCTCACCCTCAGCGAGTGAATCCTTTACGGTCTCCATGAATTTCTCAATTGTCTCCAAAACTGAGGCCTTGTCAATGCCTGTTGATTTAGCGATTTCGCTTACGATATCTGCTTTAGTCATTTTAGTAAAAATTTAAAGTTATTTATAAAAATATCATTTACTCTCTCTTTTGAGGTGACATCACTCATTTGCTTGTCTTCTAAAAAATGAGCAAAATGCCTAAGAAACAAGCAAATAAATGATACCCTCATTTTTTGCAACTGCAAATATCGCACTTTTTTTTTAATTACAACATATATTTACAAAAAAATTATCGTTTTTTTTAGTTTTTTTCTCATTTTCAGCATTTTTACCATGGTTTTTTTCTGAAAAAACACACTATTTTTGGTGGGTCAGGTCTTTAACCCGAATGGGTCATTAGGCGACGATAGGTTGTATTTTAAGTCTAGTTATGCTATGCCCCCAGTACCGTAGCCGAAGTTAGTACAACTAACTGAGGCAATCGGTACTGGGGGCATAGGTCAGTCTTTGACTTATGTTCGTTATCTACCGTGAAACAAATGTTTACATTTATAATATGTGAGAGGGGGAATTGCACTAATTCTGGAAATGCCACACCCTCATAATGAATCTAAATTGATTCAATTATTTCACGATTATTTTCTTTGAATGGTTGCCGTTTACAACAATGTAGATGCCGGCTGGCATTGTAACGAAGGTTGCGCTGCCCACATGGCATTTATTCATAAGCTTGGCATCGAGGTTGTAGATCTCGAAGTTTTGTGCTTTCTCACTATTGATGACGATTCCACCAGTTACTGCCACTGCGTCCCAATTGAGTTGGCCTGTCTCATCGGCTAAGATGGAGATGGCAGTAGAAGTGTCGGCCGAGGTAATCTCGATGTCGTCGATGTTTACACGGCTGCCCGATGACTGTTGAATTTTGAAACGCACATCACCCAAGATGTTGAGCGTGGGCGTGCTGTATTCATTCAACGCGCCAGCCTTTGCACTGGTGATAGTGAAGTCTTGAATCTCGGTCCAGGTGGTGCCACCGTCAACGGAGTAAGAAACAGTGATTACGGCGCTGGCATCGGTGCCGAAAGGTGCAGCCTTGAAAGTAAACTGGCTTGCTCCATCCTCAAAGTCTTCGGTCATATAGATGGCAGAGTTGTTGTTCTTGCCGAAACGGCAGCTCTGTTGACCGTTGAATTTGTCGCCTGCGTCGCCCCAGATTCCGGCATTGCTGAAGTACCATTTGAACAAGCTTCCCTGAACTTCCTTTGTCCAGTATCCGCCAGTTGCGCAGCCTTCCCAGTCTTCCATTGCTGTCACCATCTCATCGTTGTAGATGATGCCTTCAATCTCTTGGGTAGCACCGCTAAGGGTTGCTGTTGAGGCTGTTAGTATTCCGTCAAATGTTCCTGTCATGTCGGTGCTCTGGAAGCGTATGTAGAATGTCTCACCGTCTTTGTCAACGTTGAGTTGCTGCGTCCAGTTCAGCTTGTCAAGGCTTATCTCGAAGTTTCCGCTGATGGTTAGTTCGATATCCTCCTCCACATATTCGGTATAAACCTGCGCAGTAAGCACTGGGCTTTCCTCTCCACGTATGCAGGAGAGCATGAAGTCGCCGCTGGTCTGAATGGAGAGGATGGTGGCTGGCTCGAGGGTGGTCACCTCTATCACATTGCTGGTTATGTCACCGCATGAGAGCTGGTAGTAATACTTGGTGTTGGCGTTAAGGCCAGTAACGAGATAGGTCTCGTGAGAGGCGGTCACGGTCACTGGATATCCGCTAACTACGCTATTGTTGGCATCCATGACAGTGAGGGTATAGTTGGTGCCGAAGCCCACATTGGTCCAGTTGGCTTGGAACGATGAAGTGCTTATCTCGGTGGCCGCCTGTGCGGGGATGCCGTCAACTGCCTGAGCTGTCATCGACACATTCTCGCTTACCTCGCTGCTGCTAATCCCTAAGGTGCCAGCCGATAACTGTGCCGTGGCAGGGGCATTGTAGGTTATTGTGATTGTCGTGCCAGCGTTAGCGTCGGCTGCGGTTATGGTGTTGGTGCTTAGGGTGAAGTCGCTGTTGGTGGTGCTAAGTGACAAGTCCTCGCTCAAGTCGTTGCCCTTGATCTCAATAGTGAGCTGCTTGCTGCTGTTGATGGCAAGAGCGCCAAAGTCGATAATTGTGCCCTGACTGGGCGAGATTAGTACGGGATTAGGCGTACTGCCAGCAGTGCTGGTCCAGTTGTTGCCCATCTGGTTGCCCCAGATGTACTCGGCAAGCTCGGGATGGTCGATGTAGGGGTTGCGGTTGCCCTGAAGTTTGTATGCAGAATCGTTTCTGTTAATCTCCTTCTCGCTAACGGGGTCGAGACGGTTCCACTCAAGCAGCATATTGATTGCCCAGGTGGTGAACACGGGATAGTTGTTGCCAGCGAGCATGTCGCTGTTCCAGTTGGCAATCTGGTTGTTATAGCATGTCGCCATATAGAAATATGTGCGAGCGAAGTCGCCCTTGTAGATGTCGTCTGGCTCAAACACTATTCCTGAGTAACCCTCGTAAGTGCTGGTGCCTTTCTTGCCTAGGGCATGGGCACCGTTTGCGTCGGGCACTCGGGTGCCGTTGGCGCACACGCCGAAAGGATAGTTGCTGCGCTGGTTGTTGACATATCCGTCGGTAGGATAGAGGTGGAAGATGTCGCTGTATTTCTCATCTTTGTTGCTTCCCCACCAGCTTTTGGGGAACGAGTGCTCGCGGTTGACGCAGTCACCTACGCTACTGTAGTTGCCGCACTGGTTGCTACTGGTATATTTTGCGGTACTGTACATATCGATGTAGTAGCCGTCACTGCCGGTGTCGGTAGAAGTGTAAGCGTCCCACAGTCCATCGTAGCTGATTTTGGTGTGACTGTGGATGATGTTATAGAGTGCTGTAAGCAGACCCTGCTGGGTCTTGTTCTCGGCATTGTTGTAATACCCGTCGGGCACGGCAGCCGATGAGCTCATTGCCGCAAGTGCCATTGCAGCAATGGTAAGTAATGATTTAATTTTCATGTGATTGATAGTTTATGTTATGATTTCTTTTTTGATTTCTTGTCTTCTTCTTTCTCAACTTCTTTCACCTTGCCAGCAAGCATACCACAAGCGGCACTGATGTCCTCGCCGCGGCTGCGGCGTATGGTGCAGGTGATGCCTTTGCTGTTGAGGTAGTCGCGGAAATAGGCCATGCGTTCATCGCTCGAGGTGCGCAGCTTGGTGGCTCCGGGAATCATGTGGTAGCGGATGAGGTTGACGCGAACATGCTCGTTTGGCAATATCTCACGCAGGGCTTCGGCGTGCTTGATATCGTCGTTGAACCATTGCCACATTATGTACTCTACCGAGAGGCGGCGCTGGTGGGCGAAGTCGTACTTGCCAAGCAGCTCCATCACCTCCTTGATGTGGTAGGCATTCTCTATGGGCATCAGCTGGCTGCGCTCGTCTTCGATGGCGTTGTGCACGCTTACGGCGATGTGCACGCTGGTGGTCTCGCACAGCACTTTGAGGGCATTCTTCACGCCGACGGTTGAGACGGTGATGCGCTTGGGGCTCCATGCCAGTCCCCAGTCGGCAGTGAGGATTTCAATGACTTTAAGCACATTGTCGAGGTTGTCGAGCGGCTCGCCCATGCCCATGAACACCACGTTGGTGAGGTCTTGACTCTGTGGCACACTGAGCACCTGGTTGATGATTTGGTTGGCTGTCAGGTTGCCGTGGAAACCCTGTCGGCCGGTCATACAGAAATAGCAGTTCATGCGGCAGCCTTTCTGCGACGAGATGCACAGCGTGGCGCGGTCGTCCTCGGGGATGAAGACGCTCTCTACCGCTTTGTCGCCGCCAGCATCGAAGAGGTATTTGATGGTGCCGTCCTCGCTCGACTGAGCGCTCTGAGGACCGTATAAACCTACACAGTATTGATGTGCAAGCAGTTCCTTGTTGGCTTTGGAGATGTTGCGCATCTCGTCAAACGAGTTCACCCGCTTGTTGTAAATCCAGTCGGCGAGTTGAGTTGCCACAAACTTGGGCATGCCGAGTCCAGCGGTTACTTCACGCAGTTCTTGCAGGTTCATGCCAGCAAGTGGCTTGAGTTTCTTGCTCTTGGTTTCCATATCGTTTTTTGCTCTAAATTCTAAATAATGTGCAAAGTTAGTCATATTTTTGTGAAATCAGGGATTATGACAATTATTTTTAAAAATTCGGCAAAAAGGAACCGACCCCTTTTGCCGATTTTTTGTCGTTTTTTCTGAAAACCGGCAAAAGAGAACCGACCCTTTTTGCCGATTTTTCGCTAATTGGGAAAAATGTGCTAACTTTGTGCGGAATATTTACATAGTTGTTTATACATAGTTGTTTATACATAGTTGTTTAAAACGATGAAACGATATTGTTTGACACTTGCGCTGGTGATGCTTTTGATGGGCATTACTGCTGGCGCGCATGAGATAATAAAGTTCAATCTCAAGAGTAGCGACAAGTATTATCCTGGTACTGAGCGCGAGATTCAGGTGTATGTGCCTGATGCTTACGACGGCAAGACGCCAGCGTGCCTATATGTGGGTCTCGACGGCATTTTGTGCAACGCTCCCAATGTGATGGACAGCCTTATCGCCGTGGGCAAGATGCCAGTGACAATTGGCGTGTTCATTCAGCCAGGAGTCATAAAGGACAAGGATGGCAACGTGCTACGCTACAACCGCAGTAACGAGTTCGACATGCTCACCAACATTTTTGTCTCTTTCATAAATGCCGAAGTGTTGCCGGCCGTTGAGAAGTTGACCACAGCCAAAGGTTTTCCAATCAAGTTGTCGCACAAAGGAGCCGACGGTATGATATTCGGCTTGAGCAGCGGCGGCATTGCGGCGTTTACTGCGGCTTGGCATCGCCCCGATATGTTTAGCCGTGTTTTCAGCGGTGTGGGGACCTTTGTATCGATGCGTGGCGGCAACGACCTCCAGGCTATTGTGCGCAAAAGCGAGCCACGGCCGTTGCGCATTTTCCTGCAAGACGGAACCAACGATGTGTGGAACCCGCTCTTCGGCCATTGGTACGAGGGCAACCGTATGCTGGCCTCGGCACTCGACTTTGCTGGCTACGATGCCCGTTACGACTGGAGTGACTGCAATCACGGTGTGAAGCGCGCCAGCGAGATTTTCCCCAAGGTAATGGAATGGATGTGGCAAGGCTGGCCAGAAGCCCCCAAGTGCGGCAAGACTCAGAACAACCTGCTCGACACAATGCTGGTAGAGAGCAGCGAATGGAAACAAGAGATGTTTGCTGTTCCTGATGCCGGTGAGGTTTTTGCCCTATATCCTAATGGTGGGCACTATGTGCGTCCTCACGACGACACTAACTGTTTGTGGCAATACATAGTAGATTCTGATGGCAACGAGATTTGCGGCCAGCCGTTCTATTGGCTGCACAGTTACGACAATTCTTTACTCACGGTAAGCGCAATGGAGTTTGACGGTGCCGGTGACTTGTGGGTAGTGACCAATGCCGGCATCCAGATTTGCGACCAGAACGGCCGCGTGAGAGGAATCATCATGTTGCCTAGTGGAGTAGATGCGAATGATATTATTAAGATTGGGTTCAGTGAAAACGAGGTTTGGTTATGGAGCAATAAGGACATTCGGTATTATAGAAAGATGCACATCTCACCTCCAGAACCTTTCTCTATCCCCCAAAGCCAAGGGCAAGGATAAATCAATGCATAATGCATAATTAATAGCGATGCATCAGCACAACAACAGTCCAGCGCAGCACGAGAAGTTCGTTAAGTTGACCACCCAACCTGTAGGGCGGTTGGTCACGGGACTTGCTGTGCCGGCTATGGTGAGCATGCTCGTGACGGGGTTCTACAATCTTGTTGATACCTTCTTCGTGGGGCAAATCAACACTCAGAGCGTGGCGGCGCTGGGCATCGTGTTCTCCTATATGTCGATTGTGCAGAGCATCGCCTTCTTCTTCGGGCAGGGAGCTGGCAACTATATCTCACGAATGCTTGGACATGAAGACACCCACAACGCTGGTGTGATGGCATCGGTGGGACTTGTCTCTACATGGCTCACAGGTGCCGTGATTGCCGTGATAGGTTTTACGTTTATGCAGCCTGTGCTGCGCATCTTTGGTTCTACCGAGACTATCTTGCCCTACGCTTGCGACTATTACACCTTCATTTTACTTGGCACTCCGTTCATTATGAGCTGCTTCACGCTCAACAACCTGATGCGTCACCAGGGCAACGCCATGCTCTCGATGCTCGGCATAATGACTGGCGCGATGCTAAATGTGGCGCTTGACCCAATCTTCATCTTCGGGTTGGGGCTGGGCGTGAAGGGCGCTGGAATGGCGACGGCGGTGTCGCAGGTTGTGAGCTTCACTCTTATGCTCATGCTCTCGGGAAAGAAGGGTGGAGTGCCAATTCAACTGTCGAAATTCAAACCGTCACTGCAGCGTTACCGTGACATTGCCGCCGGCGGACTCCCGTCGCTGGCTCGTCAGTCGATGATGGGCATTGCAGCTCTTATCCTCAACCATGTGGCGGGACTCTATGGCGACTCGGCGATTGCCAGCTTCTCAGTGGTAAGTCGCATCACCATGCTTGCCAGCGCGGCGATGATAGGCTACGGACAGGGGTTCCAGCCAGTATGCGGCTTCAACTACGGAGCAGGGAAATTCGACCGAGTGCGCGCCGCCTTTATCCACAGCTGTAAGGTCTCGACTATCTACTGCACTATCCTTGCTGTGGCAGGATTTATTTTCGCGCGCCAGTTGGTGTCGCTGTTCGTGGCAAGCGACCCCGAGGTGAGCCGCATTGGCACCGAAGTGCTACGTTACCAGTGCTTGGCGTTCCCGTTGACGGGCTTTGTGGTGATGGTGAACATGTATTTGCAGAACATCCGCCGCACCGTGCCGGCAACCGTTATGGCGATGTCGAGGCAAGGCATCTTCCTGATTCCCGCCCTGTTCCTCGGCAACTGGCTGCTCGGCTTCCTCGGCGTAGAAATCGCCCAAGCAGTAGCCGACACCGCCTCCTTCCTTCTTGCAATACCTTTAGGCATCAGGACATTGAATGGCATGGGGAAAGATAATGCATAATTCCTCTACTCTCCACCCTCTACTCTCCACCCTCTACTCTCCACTCTTACCCATAGATAAACAATTTGGCAAGGATTATTTTCGTCAAATGATCCTTGCCAAGCATTCAATAGGTAATAATTTGTGTGTAAGGTAATAAAAGAATGTTTTGAGGTTTATTCTAAATGCAAAGTTATGCTTTCAAAGTAATGCGTTAATTAAATTCTATGCTTTGGTAAATATATGCATTTATTTCAAATTAGAAAGTTGTTCTTAGTTATGCAATCCAATTGAAAGAAAGCTTGTTGCGCCCGCTGTTGCAGCGACTATGAGAAAAGTTGATGCAAACGATTGCGGATGCCTTTCCAAAAAAATCCAGACCCTATGTTCTGGACGGGAAAGATTGGAAATCTTCAAAAATTCTTCAATGACCTTGTGTTTTGCGCTGCAAAGGTATGCATAATTTTTGAATACGCCATACTTTTTTGCAAGAAAAAATTTTGATTTTTTGGAAAGAGGTGTAAATCAGTCAAATACAGAAACATGTTATAAAACATCATATTTGTGTAGCTTGACCTCATTCCCGTCGAAGGTAGCATATGTGAACTGGTCTATCCAGTCTCCGAGGATAGTCATGGTGCGGTCGCCGTTGAGTGTGACCTGTTGTGCCAGGTGCACGTGACCGAAGATGTAGTGCTGCACTTCGGGATGCTCAATGACATGCTCGTTGCAGAAAGTTTCGAGTCGCTTGCAGCATACTTCTTTGATCTTTTCCTCTTGCTCCATTGAGCGTGTAACTCGGTTGTTTTGCGACCAACCTGTGGCGATAGGGTAGGTCCACCGAGGATGCACGCTGGCGTAGAGCCACTGGCATACGGGGTTGTAGAAGCACCAGCGAGTGATTCGGTACATGGGCTTTTGATAACCCACATCATCGCCGTGCGAGAGCAGAAACTGATGGCCCATAATTTCCATCATAGTGTTGCCTTTTAGCACTTTAAGACCTATCTCGGTGGCGAGGTAGTCGAAGAGCCACACGTCGTGGTTGCCGGTGAACCAGTAGATTTTCACGCCCGCGTCGGCGAGTTCAGCAAGTTTGCCTAAGAACCTGACGTGTCCGCGCGGCACCACATATTTATATTCATACCAGTAGTCGAGGATGTCGCCCAGAAGGAACAGCTCGGCGGCATCGTCCTTGATGCTGTCGAGAAATGCTACCAAGCGGCCCTCATGCTCGCGCTTGTCAGTGATGTAGCGCGCTCCCAGGTGTGCGTCCGATAGGAAATAGGCTTTTTTCATGCGATAGTGGGATTGTGGGGACGAGGTTGCCTCGCCAAACACAGCATTTATAATTCAGAAAAATCGGTTGTTTTAATTTTTTAGTGGACTCAAAAATCAATCTAAATCAAAGCCAAGTTCGAGTTTCGCCTCGTCGCTCATCATGCGAACGTCCCATTCGGGCTCATACACCAGATTTACTGTGCAGGAATTGATATCGTCGATGCTCTCCACCTTTTGGCGCACGTCCTCAAAGATGAAGTCGGCCATCGGGCAGTTGGGGGCAGTGAGCGTCATATCGATGACAACATTTCCATCATCCTGGAGGTCAATCTTATATACCAGCCCCAGGCTATAGACATCGACAGGTATCTCAGGGTCAAACACCGTCTTGAGCATCAATATGATTTGCTCCTCGAGCTTCAGTTTATCTTCTTGTTCCATATATGATTTTTCGTTTTTCGTTTATCGTTTATCGATTGTCGTTTATCAATTGTCGATTGTTGTTTTTCGTTTATATTGTCAAGTGAATGGTGGATCTCACTTTGCGACTGCAAAAGTAGTGAAAAGTTTTTAGTTATTAGGTATTAGTTGTGAATTTTTAGTTTGTCGAGACGTTTTGCATATTGCATTTTTAACAGCTTGGGTTATGACTTATACGAGAGTCAGCTGGACTGCAGAGCCGACAAAGACTTTAGTACATTTCAACCCATTTGCATCGGAATGGACTACAACGCTAACATCAACTGGATCGTAGCAGGGCGGCCAACAGGACGAAGATTGAACGTGATAAAATCGTTCTACACAAAGTTTGAGCGAAAAATACCAGATCTGATTGATGATTTCTGCAATTATTTTGCTTATCATAAACAAAAACTCCGAGTTTTATCCCGGAGTTTTTTGTTGTCAAACTTATTAGCAGTAATGGCTGCAGTTATGATAGCGGTTAAGTTGTCATTTCTTGCCGTAAAACACCCAATCAATGACTTGACGGTTGGCATCGTCAACTTTGCTTTCGTCAAAGTCAATGTAAATATCTGTAATAGTGTTGTTGCCGTGCCCTAACGCATGGGTGATAGTGTCTCTGGAGATGTCAAGAGATGCCGCTATAGTAGCCCATGTGTGACGTGCCCAATAAGCTGATATTTGCGGAAATAAGGGGTCATACTCCTTTGTTCCTCCTCGTCCAGATCGTTTTACAGGTCCAATCTTCTTCAATGCTCGATTCATCCGTCTGGTATAGTCCTTGTAATCCTTATAACGTTCAAGGATGTCGAGTAGATAGTTGTTTCCTTTATACTTATTGATGATTTCCAAAGCTTCGGGTTCTACCTTAATGCTATATAAGCGGTTGGTTTTGGCTCGATAATAATTGAGACGTCCATTTAAGTCTATCTCTTTTAGATAGCACATGTCTATGGTATTGATGCCGATAAACATAAACATCAGCTTAAACATATCAAGATATTGCTGCGCGTGTTTCTCACAAGGGAAATTGAACAATTTGCGAAGGTCTTCAACCTTTAAATTGCGTTTGCGAGTCGCCACATTCTTAATTGGCATCCTAGTGAAAGGATAGAAAGATGTAATTCCATCAGCAATAGCTTCATTGAAAACTGCACGTATGTTGCGCATGTGGATGTTCCTTGCGTTCTTTGATGGTGTAGTTGGCATCATAAAGGTGTCGAAGGCTGTAAGCCACTCTCTTGTGACATCCTCAAAGGTCATCCTCTCGAACTTCTTGCCAGCAAACTGCTGCATGCGCCTATATGTCACCATATAAATTCGCTTGGTGCTGTCTTTCTTGCTCTCAGCGAACTTCAGGTATCGGGTAGCAAATAATCTCTTTTTCTTTTGCTCTTCCTCCTTTTTTTCGGCTTTGAGAGGGTTGATTCTGCGTTCAGCTTCATCTTTAATATCTGTTGCAGTCATGGAGTGTATTTGTCCATTATCAGTGATAATAAAGATAACACGCTTCACTTGTTGCATTGCATCTTCAATATGTAGATTGAGAAGCTCTGCATCAGGATGATTGATGATCTTATTTCTTTCTGCATCCCATTGGTTAGGAAACAACTTCGCAGGTAGCGAAATGTAAGATGTTTTACGCAGATGACTAATTGCCACCTTAAGGACGGAAGGAGATCCTGATTTTGTTCTCCTTGTGTCGAGAAAGAATTTAGCTGTTGCCATAAAAAATCCGCGAGTCCTGTCTCCATTTTTCTATCATTTTCCTTTAATTTTTTGTTTGTACATGAAAAATGTGCAAGCTTTTGTACAAACATTTTGGTGATAAATGTGAGAATTTGTTAGAAAATGGTGACAAAAAACTCTTTTTTTTAATGACGTTAGTCCTCAAAAACGGACAGAAAAAACGGTTAATAAACGACCTAACTGTCTGTTTACTAACCGTTTTCTTTCGTGGTCGGGATGACTAGATTTATGCGACGTGTTTAAGGTGCAATTTCCACATTAATTAAAAAAAGCGATGTGGGCAAAAATGGGGTCATTTGTCCCGTTTTTGTCCCGTTTTTTCGAGGAGAATTTGTATTGTCCTCTCTTTTT
>JAFYYG010000062.1 GCA_017557625.1 Muribaculaceae bacterium | reverse complement strand
AGATTTGGCGAAAGAACACAAATCTATTCATCAAATTTTTATTTCAATTTTCATTCAATTTTATGCGCGATGCGCGCCCTTTGAGCATCTAACGGATGGGAGGCAAGCCAGCGGTTTCACTAAAATAAACTTTTTTTGTAACTTTGTGGCGTGATTATGGGCGATGAAAAGTTACATAAGTTTTTGCATGACGTGAGTGGCGTGGAACTGCCCGCTCGGTTCACCTATCCCATGCACTATGTGCCGCATGAGCTGTGCAAAATCGCGGCTCGTGAGGTGATGGACTATGCGCTTAGTCAAGAGCAGTGGCGCGACAAGCTCCTTGCCGGCAAGATGCTTGGCGTGCTGGTAGTGAAGGACAGAAACGAAGAACTGGGCTACCTCGCCGCCTATTCGGGCAACCTCGCCCACAACGGCAATAACCCATTCTTCGTGCCACACATCTACAACCTGCTTGAGCCACAAGGACTGTTCCGCACCGGCGAGGCCGAAATAACCGAGATAAACCACCGCATCGAGGAACTGGAGAACTCATCCAAGAAAAAGGAGCTTGAGGACCTGCGCCACACCACAATGTTGAACCAAAAGATTGAAGTTGGCACGATGACTGCGGCTCACGAAGAGGCAAAAGCTCGCCGCGACGCGTTGCGGGCAGCGGGCAACATCTCGACGGAACAGGAGCAGCAGCTTATCAAGGAGAGCCAATTCCAGAAAGCCGAACTGCGCCGCTTAAAGCAGCGCCACCGCATGGAATTGGAGCAGATTGACCAGCGAATGAGGGACCAAGAGTCAACTGTCGCCCACCTCAAAGCGCAGCGTAAGGTAATGAGCGAGAAATTGCAACGTCAGCTGTTCGAGCTCTTTGTGGTGCGTAACGCACGGGGCGAGAGCCTAGATGTGGCAACTATCTTCGAGCGACGCCTCCACCGCCTGCCACCTGGCGGCACTGGCGAGTGCTGTGCTCCTAAGTTACTGCAATATGCGTTCCTGCATAACCTGAAGCCTGTGTGCATGGCGGAGTTCTGGGTGGGCCAGTCGCCACAAGGCGAGGTGCGTCACCACGGCCACTACTACCCTGCCTGCCGCAGCAAATGCCTGCCATTGATGGAGTTTATGCTGCAAGGCCTTGACGTGGAGAGCAATCCGCTCATCACCAAGCCCGAGAGCGACAAACTGAAAATCATCTACGAAGACCAATGGCTGATTGTCGTTGACAAACCCGCCGGTATGCTCACCGTGCCCGGCAAGGACGAAGGGGCTGTCTCTGCATTAGAGATAGTGAGCGGAATGCTGAATGCACAATGCGCAATGCATAATGCACAATTACCGGTCCCCGATTCTCAATCCCCGATCTCCGATTTTCAATCCCCGATCTTCGTTCCACGCGCCGAAGGTGCCTTTGAAGTGCATCGTCTCGACCAAGCGACAAGCGGACTGGTGGTCTTTGCTAAGACGCATGAAATGCAGAGGCTTTTGCGTCAACAGTTTGAAGAGCGCAAAGTGAGCAAGACCTACATCGCACTGCTTGATGGCAAACTGCCGACAAAAGAAGGAATAATTGACCTGCCTTTGCGCCCCGACCTTAACGACCGTCCGCGACAAATCGTTGATATGGAAAACGGCAAAGAGGCCATCACGAAATATCGGGTGCTGGAGTATCGCGGCGACAAGACTCTCGTTGAGTTCACGCCACTCACTGGCCGCACCCACCAACTCCGCGTCCACGCATCACACCCACTAGGGCTCAACTGCCCCATCACAGGCGACATGCTCTACGGCACAGCCAGTGACCGTCTATATCTCCATGCCATGACACTAAGCTTCACCCACCCCATCACGGGCGAGCACATGAGCTTCACCAGCACCACATCAAATATCTACTATGATCTATAACAGCCTTATTTCTTTATCTTCCCCACTTTAAATGCCATTCGGATGACGAATCCCACCTGGTGATCTACATTTCCGGCGCGGTTTGTCACTGGCAATTGCGGGAACAGGTCTTCTTTATATCGGAAAACATCCTTGACAATGAGCCTGGGCGAGTATCTTATACCAATCCACCATTTGCGCTTGCCCCAGCCTGCCATCAAGTCGGCACCAATGTTGTAATGCTTTTCCTCAAACTCGTTGTCGCCATAATATAAATCCTGATATTCGATAGGTTCGTTTTCATAGCGGTCTACAAGATATTTCGCTTTGCGGTATTCAAACGACAAACCAGCGCCCAAAGTCCAACGCCCATGATACCAACGGTGCATAACGCTAGAAGTAACATTCATAACGGCTAAATTGTACCTTTCCCAGTCCATAGCAGAAAACAAGATAGCAGGATGCACATTGACTTCAATCGTTCTGTTCCTGGCATAGGCATACTCAAGACCTACTCCAAGGTTATAGAGAAAATACATAGTTCCTTCATAATCATCATGGACCCCAAGTTTGGTGTATGCGATTCCTGTAAAATCGTCCTCCAAAGTTAGGCGAAACGTGCCCTTCTCCACGTCGAGAGGTGAACTTGTCGAGACAATATCCTCGCCCTGCGCCCACAGCACAGCTGGCACAGCAAGCAATATCATTATTGAGAGAATCTTTCTCATATTAAAGACTTATCACTTTATCCTGAACTTGTAGCCTATCGAGACAAAACCGTTGTAATGATATAATTTATATAGTTTTCCTAAATCATTGGTGGTGACACCGCCCACTCCTTCCACGGTATAAGTGGTATTGTTGGGGTATATCTTCAACAGTCCTAAAAATCCCTCGATACCGAAAACGATGTGATTTTTTAACTCGTAGGAGATGCCTAAGGGGATGGTCAAATCAAATTTCCGCTCCCTGCTTGACTTAGTATTACCCAAATGTGTATCACCAGTATTAACTACAAATGCTGGAGCTAAACCTACATTTATCGACAGTCCGCGCCAAGCATACCAGCGAGCAACAACTGGCACATATATCCTGTCGTTCTTGAAGGTCTCTGTTTTAGTGCGCTCGCCATAGAAATCACTATAACCAATTTTCGCACCACCTGTAGAGTATGCTACTCCTGCTGCCACGCTCCATTTGGGCGCAAACTGATACTCGCCTTCCACGCCCACATGAAAGCCATATCGAGGATCGTAGTGGTGAGCATTTTCACCCCAAAACATCGAACCACTAAAGCCAGCGTATGGCTTTATGGAGAACTGCGTTGCTTCGTTCTGTGCTATAGCTGCGCCAATAGCAATAATCATGCATAAGAGTGCGATAATATTCTTTTTCATATCTACTTAGATTTTGAATTTAGCACATAAATATCGGTTTATTGTAAATGTATTGGAGAATACATATCTGGCGAGACCCGATTCACATCACTTCGCAAATATATCTTACTGCTCTCCCAAAATCACATTATATATCGCGGTTATATCGGCGGCTGTGACAGCTCCATCGCCATTCACATCATAGGAGCTTGGCGCTTCGTTGTTGTTTCCAAGCAAGAAGTCGTAGAGCGCAGTGACATCGGCAGCAGTTACGTAGCCGTCGCCGTTCACGTCTTCTTTCTTATGTTTCATTTGTTGTGCCTGATCATAGGCACGGCCCTTATAAACTAATTGACCGTTCTCATACACTGCCGAAAGACTTGCCAAGGGGTTTTCACAGGTACAATAATCTCTATAAGGAATGAGTAAGTCACCAAAACCACAGTCAACACCAATGCCTTCAATGGTTTTAAATGAACCTCCATTCCAAGAAAGATCGTTTTCTATATAATATCCTCTCCTCAATGTTTCTCCAACTTCAACTTCAATGGATGAGACATTTTGTATGTCGTGATAATCATATGGTATATCCCAACCATCAAAATATGCCTCATAAGGCAAGAACATTGTTTCATTGAAATCATATAATACTTTTGGAATTATCCACCAATAATAATGATTTGTATTCTCAATAGCGGTTACAACCTTGTCTTCTTCTCTTACATAGGCAGCGAGATAAGGTTCTTTGGCATTGCCCAGCTTGTCATACTCGGTGCGATATATTTTATAGTATAATTTGCCGTCAATAGTTGTAGTGCCACTAAACTCAAGGGTATAGAGGTTATAACGTTGTGGATTATCATATTCCATCTCATCTTCTTGATAATACCCTACATATTCCCACACAACTCCTTCTCGTACAAGGGGAACATATTCCTTTTTCTTCTTGAAGTCTTTATCGGTGAAAACTGTTTCTCCGTTCTCGCTGCAAGAAAGCATGGTGCAAAATTCGCCCACGTCGGCGATGCCCAATCTGGGAATAAGCCACTTGTCGGAACTGATACCAATGCCTTCCACGACATAGAACAGATAATCATCACAGTCGGCACCCGAATCAATGACAAGTCGTTTTCTCGAAACTCCATTTAATGTGATGATATCACTCTCTAAAACATATCCAGCATCAAAGGAGTCATTAACATCTAAACCCATATCAAACAGCAGTTCTTTTGTGCCGTCTTCGGTCATCTTCCATACTTTTCCGTTTTCCTCGTAGGCAACCGCTGTCATTGAGCTCTTTTGGTTGTTCTTAGGAACAATAGCAATCTTCTTGCATGTGAGATTGTTAACTAGGGTATCGTCTGCTACATAGATGTCGTAAATCCCAGTTGTGTCGCTCGGAGAATCCGTTTTTACTGTCGCCACTTCCCATGATTTTCCTTCAGATAACACGGGCAGGTATTCATGATCCATCAATTCTTTTGCTTTTTCATAATAAGCACCTCGGTAGAGATAATGCCCGTCATCCTCAACAAATGCCAAGTTGAATCTTAGCCCGTTGGTAGGATAAAGCGGCCATGGGTTAATGAAAACTTCATGTAGTGCACCTACGCCTTCTTGGACGATAAAACCTTGTTTTTCATTATTAAAATATATGATAAGATTTGTTGGCAAGTAGTAAATGTTAACCAACTGTCCATTGACTACAGTTTGATTAGTTTCAACAAAATTATAAGTGAAGCTTCCAGACTCGTAAGGAGATGTTATATCGTTAAAATTATATATCAGGTATTCATTGTTTTCAGGGAAATACTGGCATCGTTCCATTTCAAGAGGATGGTATCCCATAGGAAAATCCACATTACAGCCTCTGTTTATCATAACGAAAACCTTTTTGTCCTGTTCTCTCAAGTAGGCTATAGGGGTTGAATTATCTGTTATCTTATCGTTATTAATTGTTGCATAGAGATTATGGTAGGTGATTCCATTAATCTCACTCACTCCCTTCAACTGGTAGCAAATTATTCCAGATTGATTGTACAGGTCATTTTCGTAGTCTTCATAATTCTCATAATATTCAACCCACTTCTTGCCATCTTTTACCAATGGCATGTACTGGTATTCCAATGCGCTGGCGCTGGTTATGATAAGCATTCCCAGCAATAAAAATGTAATCTTCTTCATATTATTTTAGTTTTATGGTGGCGAAACAATTTGAATGCCACAAAGTTAATAATAATTTTTCAATTTGGTCCCCGTTTGCTATTATTAATCAGCAAAATTTTGCAGCTCATTTTGACTATTCGGGTCAAAAAAATAGCGCAGACTTCCGTCATACGCTCTCGGGCTCACCACAAGCCAAATCACACTATGCAGAAATCCACGCCAAATAAGGCATGATTTCAATGTGTGATTTTTTGCTCATTGTTTCTACGAGGTGGTGATTCGAGAGCGATTGAGCAATTTTAAAATGAGTGTTCCTCTGAACACCGTTGCAAAGATAATGCTAATCTCGATAAAGAGCAATAATTTGATGAGAAAAATGAGAAGGGATCAAGATTTTTAGGGAAAAAATTGCATATTTCGCTATAAACACCTACCTTTGTAACGCTCATTAATTTAATGATTAAATTAACCGCTATTAAATTGTAATGAGATTCCATAACAAAAATAATTAGGGCAACCTTGAATGGCTGCCCTAATTATATTATAATGTGTCGCGGTTATTACCAGGCGAACATTGGGAAGTCTTTCATCATGAAGTTGACTTTCTCGCGAACCATTGTGATGGTTGCCTCGTCCTCGGGTTTCTGGAGCACTGTGTCGATGAGCTCAACGATCTCGCCCATCATGTCTTCCTTCGCGCCACGTGTGGTGATGGCTGGAGTTCCGAGGCGGATACCGCTGGTCTGGAAGGCGCTGCGGTCATCGAAGGGCACCATGTTCTTGTTCACTGTGATGTCGGCAGCCACGAGAGCGTTCTCGGCAACCTTACCGGTCAGGTCGGGATACTTGGGACGCAGGTCAAGGAGGATGCAGTGGTTGTCGGTGCCGCCACTGGCAATCTTGTAACCCTTGTCGAGCAGAGCCTTGGCCATTGCCTGTGCATTAGCCTTTACCTGCATTTGATAAGCCTTGAACTCGGGCTGCAGAGCCTCGCCGAAGGCAACAGCCTTAGCGGCGATAACGTGCTCGAGTGGACCGCCCTGAACGCCAGGGAATACGGCAGAGTCGAGCAGCGACGACATCATGCGCACTACGCCCTTCTTTGTGGTTTTGCCCCAAGGATTCTCGAAGTCTTTGCCCATCAGGATGATACCACCGCGTGGGCCACGCAGGGTCTTGTGGGTTGTACTGGTAACGATGTGAGCCCACTTCAAGGGGTTGTTGAGCAAACCGGCAGCGATAAGTCCTGCTGGGTGAGCCATGTCAATCATCAGGATAGCCCCCACCTTGTCAGCGATATTGCGCATACGCTCGTAATCCCACTCGCGGCTATAGGCACTTGCACCACCCACGATGAGTTTGGGCTGCTCGCGCAGAGCCACCTCTTCCATCATGTCGTAGTCAACAATGTTTGTGTCGGGGGTAACGTTATATTCGCACTGCTGGAACACGAGGCCCGAGAAATTCACTGGGCTTCCGTGTGAAAGGTGACCGCCATGAGCGAGGTTGAGGCCCATGAATTTGTCGCCTGGCTTAAGGCATGCCATGAATACCGCCATGTTGGCCTGTGCGCCGCTGTGGGGTTGCACGTTGGCATACTCGGCGCCAAAGAGCTGCTTGATGCGCTCCTGGGCCAGAGTCTCGGCCTCGTCCACCACTTGGCAACCGCCATAGTAGCGATGGCCGGGATAGCCCTCGGCATACTTATTGGTCAGGCAGCTACCCATAGCTTGCATAACTTGTTCACTCACGAAATTCTCACTGGCAATGAGCTCAATGCCACGTTGTTGACGCAGGTGTTCACGCTCGATGATGCTGAACAGTAAATCGTCTCTCTTCATCTTTCTAAGAATAATGTTAATGTTGTTTATATAGACTATTTTTGGATTATTTCGCTTTCACCCGACAAAGGTAGTAAATAGTTTTCAGTTATCAGTAATTAGTTGTCAGTTTTTTTATATCTTGGAATCTTATATGGGTCATTTAAACCCAAATCGGTCATTAGGCGACGAAAGGTTATTTTTTGGTCTATTTATGCCATAACAGTTTTATTTTTGCATCTTGTTTCAGATCTTGTCTTACCATAGCCCGCTATGTCTTCGACAATATCTTCACAACCTGCTAAAAATAAATTCTGTTCTAACATAAATCCTAATGACCGATTCGGGTTAAAACAAGAAAAAAGACTTTTTATTGATAACAGAGGCAAGCGATCTCCAATAAAAAAGCCCACCCGAAGGTGAGCTTATGATTAGAATTTGAACTTGCTTCCGGTCCACTTTAGGGTTTTCGGTGTTGTCTTTTTGGAGGCATAATTCATGAAATTGGCTGTGATGTTCTTGCCGGTGCGCGGAAGGTCGAAATAGAGACAATTACCGTCCCCCACTTTATCATATACCGAGTCAAAGCCCGGAACGCTATACATTGTCATCTTCTTTGTGGCATTGTTATAGCGATAGAAGATAATGTTGTCGAATTGTCCCGGTTCATACTTGCCATTTACGAAGCTTGACACGTTGTAGGCAAAGAGTTTGTGCTTGCCGTCGCTCTCATTCCAGTAGCACATCTCAACTCTGAGCATAGAAACTTCGTGCTTGGACTCATAGCGGACGTAGCCGTTCTTCTTGTCGATGGTCAGAGTCTCGCCCTTGTCAAGTTTACGGCCGTTTTGTTTCTTTACCCAAGCCTCCTTAACGGCAACGAGCGGCTCGTTCATGCATCCGTCATCATCGTCCTCGCCATAGGCCGAGAGATAGGCCCAGACAAAATCGCTGATAGTGGGTTTCGCACCTTGATACTTCACTTTGATGGCATCCTGTGCCACTAATGCCAGCGCAAAGCAGGCAAAAATGATTGCAAATGATGTTCTTTTCATATTAATTTGGTTTTGAGTTAAAAAATGCTTTAGAGTT
>JAFYYG010000009.1 GCA_017557625.1 Muribaculaceae bacterium | reverse complement strand
GGTGGTGCGTCTGAGCGCCAATGCCGAAGCATTGTGGATGGTCATCGAATTGGTACCGGTGAACCTGATGTACAGGCCTGCCACGTCCTCATTCTCGATGGCATTGTTGTCGCTTCCAGAGCGAGAGAAGACGCAGTTGTCGATGGTGAGCAACTTGGTGTCTTCATTGTAGGTGACAGTGCCGCCGCCTGTGGTGAAGCTGGTGGTTCCAGTGATTTTGTTGCCGTTAACATAAATCACAGTACCCTCGGCCATCAACATGGTAACGACAGCCATTATGAATGAAAGTATAATTTTTTTCATAATAGTTATTGTTTAAACTACTTACCGATATGCAAAATTAAACATAACTTCATAAATCAAGCTTATTTTAGTGTGTTAAGAATGTTAAAAATGTGGCCGACCCTTTGCCGCGAGGGGGGCGCTTCGATTAAAATTGAATGAAAATTTGATTTAAAATTTCATCCCCACGCAGATTTAAGACAAAAGAACATAAGTTTCATTAGGCTAACGCCGCGATTTTTAAGACAAAAGAACATAAGTTTCTTTAGGCTAACGCCGCGATTTTTTTAGACAAAAGAACATAAGCTTCTTTAGGCTAACGCCGCGATTTTTTTAGACAAAAGAACATAAGCTTCTTTAGGCTAACGCCGCAATCTATTTTTGACAAAAGAACATAAGTTTCATTAGGCTAACGCCGCGATTTTTTTAGACAAAAGAACATAAATTTCATTAGGCTAACGCCGCGATTTTTAAGACAAAAGAACATAAGTTTCATTAGGCTAACGCCGCGATTTTTTTAGACAAAAGAACATAAGTTTCACAAGAACATAATTCAATTCATATCCTCTTAAATGTTAGGATTTTATATCCTTATTCTTATGCCTAAATTTTGTTGTTCAAGTTATTAGAAAGTTGTGATAGTTGTTTGATATAACCGAGGGGGGGAGAAAAAGCGCCTCCACTATGGTGGGTGGAAGCGCCTTTGATTGTAAGTTGTTTCATGCGCAGCTCAACTGTGAACTATGAACTATGAACTGTGAACTATGAACTGTTAGCTGTTTCCTAACAGTACGTCATATACCGCTGTGATGTCGGCACTGGTGATGTTGCCGTCGCCGTTCTGGTCGCCGTTGACGATGTGGCTGCTGTCGTTGGTAAGCATAAAGTCATAGAGCGCGGTAACATCGGCGGCTGTCACCACTCCATCGCCGTTCACGTCGCCAGGAACGGCAGCGCTGACGGGAATTTCAACCCATTGGCTGTTAACAAACTTCTTTGGTATCCAACGCTTGTTGCGGGCGGCTCTTACCTGAGCGTCGGTGATGACGTTGGCCTCAGCAACACCATTATTTGTATATCCTGGAGCTACAAATTCCAAATTACCTTGGCTACCTGCAGGAATGGTACGCAGGCTGTTAACCAAAGTATTTGCTCCCGATTCCTTGATTTGATTCAAACAGCAATTCAGTCCAGTCAGGGAATTGCAGCCCTGTACCGAAAGCGAAGACAGTTTGTTGGCTCCACAACTAAGATATGTTAACGCCGAGCAGCCCTGAACGTTTAGCGAGGTCAATTCGTTGTAATTGCATCTTAGTTCTGTGAGTTTTGTCTTATTCGACACGTTAAGGGATGTGATTTTATTATTATAACACTTGAGATCAGTCAAGTTGCTCAGGCTGCTCACATCGAGCGCGGTGAGTTGGTTGTAAGAGCAATTGAAATTCTTAATCGCGTTGCTGCCGGCAAAGTAGAATCCAGTGGCGCTGTTGCCAGATTCTAAAGCATTATTGTTGCAAGTGAGTGTTGTCAATGCAGGGCAGTTCGACACCCCAAAAGATCTCAATACGCTATTGTTAGTAACTGTCACAGTAGTAAGGTTCGGGTTATCGCGAAGTCCTAATGCCCACAACTTGGTGAAGCTCTGTGCTGTAAACGATGTGAGCTTATTGTCGCTAAGCCCCAGGACTTCAAGAGAGGATTTTGTTTCGTTGCTGAAAGTGGGGATTGAAGAAATCTGATTATGATTTAAATAGACTTCTTTGAGTGATGTATTGCCCGCTATAGCTAAAGAGATCGATGTGAGCTTGTTGTACTCGCAGTCGAGATAATAAAGTGCCTTGCAGCCACTGAGACCGAGCGAGGTAAGCTGGTTGTGATTGCATACCAATTTGGTCATTGCTGGACAATCATTAACATAAAGATTTGTCAATGCGTTGCTGTAGCAGTTTAACGTTGTCAGGTTCGGGTTGTTGGCGATATCGAGCTTTTTCAGCGCACTGCGATTTGTTAAGGAGAATGTGCCGCTGAATTTGTTGTAGCTGCAGTTAAGAGATTGCAGCGAAGTGGGGATATTGGTGAGCGAGGTGAGCTGGTTGTCGGAGCAATCGAGCGTGGTCAGTGCCGAGCATCCTGTCAGGTCAAGCGAGGTGAGCTTGTCGCCAGTACAGCTGAGCGTTTTCAGTGCCGGGCAGTTGGTGATATTGAGTGATGTCAGCGCAGGGCAGTACGACACAGTCGCATCTGTCAGATAAGGATTGGAGCTTAAATCCACTGTATTCAGAAGATTTCTGCCACTGAAAGTAAAACTCGTGAACCTGTTGCTGCTTCCGTTGAAAGTTTTCAGCGTGCCGGGAACATTATTGAGTGAGGTCATTTGGTTGCTGTGGCAGTCGAGTGAGGTCAGTGCTGTGTTGTTTATTAAACTGAGCGTTGACAATGTGTTCTCTGAGCAGTCGAGCACTTTAAGTTTCGTCAGTTTTGACAAGTTCGAGTTAAGCGCAGGAATGTGGTTTTTGCTGCAATTTAGTGTCTCAATATCGGTCAAATATTGTATACCCTCCAGGCTGTAGATGTTACAGCCGCTAACATTCAAATCTTTTACTAACGGAACTTCAGAATCATAAATCCAGCCTCTCCGAAAATATGTGCCATGCCAATCACCAGGAGTTAAGTTGTAATTATATATTTCTCTCAGGAAATTTGCATCGGGAAAATAGTCGGAGTTCATAATTGCTGCATAATGACTTGTGATTGCTACCCAGTGAACTTTTTCGCCAGAGTCGGTATAGATTGCCCCATTGTATGCATATCCGACATAGGGGGCTATGTCAGCTGTAAGGATTTTCACCCCGCTGCCCAGGTTTATGGAGCAGCCATTAGTGAGTCCTTGCTCACTATCACTATCATTATCAAGACTGACATAGCAGCCTGGATTGAAGTAAAGAGTCTGCTGAGAAAAACAGTAGCCTCCTTCAGCATTAGATGAAACATAATTATTTCTAATTGTTACTTGGCAACCATCATTAAATGATATGCTGGAACCGCCTTTAATGGTTGGGGTAGTTGTTTTACCACCATAAAAACCTATTGAGCCTCCACCGTTGATTGTCAACGTGCGGCCGTCGTCAATCTCAACCGCCGGTTTGTTGTTATTACAGTTACCCTCAACTGAGGCATAACTATCGGTGCCACTAAATTTTATTGTGGTATTTCTCTGAAGCTTCATTCCTGGTGCGTTGTCAGAATATAGACGGCAGTTACCGATAAACTCAATATTCAGGTTGTCGCGTTTGCGGTTGTGAACGGCGTAATTGCCACTACCAGTGCGCTCAATAGTGATGTTTTTGAGCGTGAGGGTATTGGTGCTGGGGTTAAATTTCACATAGCCGCTGCTGCAGCCGCTCGTCAAAGTGATGTCGCCGCCGGTGACGTTGTTGTAGTTGTCGGTGTTGACCTCAATGCCGCCCACGTTGATTTCGTAGTTGGTAGCGGCCTGAGCAATGCCGCACATAGCGACCGCCATAATTAAGAGTAAAACTTTTTTCATAATCGTTACTGTTTATGTGGTTAATATTTCGTTATTTACAGGTTAAAAATGCGGTAAACGAGAGTTCTCGTGTTGCCTACTATTTACCAAAATGCAAAATTAAACATAATTTCACAAATTAACCCCAATTTGGTATGTTAACAATGTTTAAAAATGCGCCCCCACGCGAATACAACAAAAACAACAAGTTAACAACAAGCACAACAAATAATATTTTGTTATTCTTTTTGAATAAAATGCTCACACTCGCAAGGCATTATTGTAGGGACAAGGCGTGCCTTGTCCGTTGGCATCAATGTAATTTTTCGGACAAGGCACGCCTTGTCCCTACATTTTGACTCGCTTAATCGCATTTTTGTTGATTTTGTTTGATATAACCGCGACGAGACAGTTATAAAAAGAACCACTTGAAATCAAATTATATCTGTTTTTCTTGGCGTGATTATGAATTAGTCAAGAAAAATGTGTATCTTTGAACCCGAATTAGGTTGATACCCAAAATTTGAACACATTGAGAATATCTAACATAAAACCAAGATAATTATGAAAAAATTAGTCCTTATTACATTATTTTTCGCCTCATGGCTCGGCTGCTATGCCATGCGTGGCGATGTGAATTGTGACGGAGCGGTGACAGCTACCGATGTGACAGCGCTCTATAACTATCTGCTTACTGGCGATGAGACCTATCTATCGACCAGCGACGTGAATGGAGATGGATATATAACCAGTGCCGATATCACTCTAGTGTACAATATCTTACTCAACGGTCCTGAACCTGAGATAACCGAGTACACTGTCAATGGCGTGACGTTTAAGATGGTGGATGTTGAAGGTGGCACATTCATGATGGGTGCTCCCAATAGCGACAGCAACGCCGAGTCCGACGAGAAACCGCAGCACCAAGTTACGGTTTCGTCATTCGCCATAGGGCAGACCGAAGTTACTCAGGAGTTGTGGACAGCTGTCATGGGCAGCAATCCGAGCCTCTTTGACGAGAACAACAAGTATCCTGTTCATTCCATTACTTGGAACGACTGCCAGAATTTTATCGCGGCTCTCAACAGCCAACTCCATATCACTGGCTATGAGTTTGCCATGCCCACCGAGGCGCAGTGGGAGTTCGCTGCACATGGCGGCAACCTCAGCAAGGGATATTACTATGCAGGCAGCAACAACATCGACGATGTGGCATGGTACGTCAGCAACAGTGGAGACCAACTTCACGAAGTAGGTAAAAAGGCCGCTAACGAATTAGGCATCTACGACATGAGCGGAAACGTCTCGGAGTGGTGCCAAGACTGGAAAGCCAACTACACCAGCGAAGCCCAGGTTGACCCAGTAGGTCCAGATGATGGCACTTACCGCGTGGGTCGTGGTGGCTACTACAGCCAAGCCGCAAATTACTGCCGCATCACCGATCGCGTTGGCTATCGCCCCAATGGCTATGGCGCAAATATCGGCTTACGCCTTGTGCTCGTGCCCGCTGCAAAACAGACGTTTACCGTCAATGGCGTGTCGTTCAATATGATTAATGTAGCTGGCGGCACCTATATGATGGGTGCCCCTGACGACGACACCGAGGCTTTCTACTACGAGAAACCTCGCCACCGCGTTGACGTGGCATCGTTCGCCATTGGCGAAACCGAGGTGACACAAGCACTGTGGAACGCTTTGATGTCAACCAATCCGAGCCAGTTTAGTGGTGACAACAAGCCAGTAAATCATGTTTCTTGGGATGAAGGACAGGAATTCCTCAGCAAGCTTAATGCTGCCATAGCTCCCGAGGGTTATGAGTTCCGCCTGCCAACCGAGGAAGAGTGGGAATATGCTGCTCGCGGTGGGAGCAAGAGCCAGGGCTACAAATATGCCGGCAGTAACAACATTGATGATGTGGCATGGTATGACGAGAACTGCTCCTCGACCCAAGACGTGGCGACTAAGGCTCCC
>JAFYYG010000061.1 GCA_017557625.1 Muribaculaceae bacterium | reverse complement strand
CCCGGTGCTTTGCTCGACATCTGGTCGAAGTTCACCGGTTGCTAAAGGAGTTTATTATCGTATTTTTTCGCAGCACGCATAACGTTTGAAATGTCAAGTTATCGCCAAATAAATAGAATAGAATTTTATTTAAGTATTCATTAATTGTTTGTTTTGGTAATAAATAATTATTTTGTAACTTTGCGAAAAAATAGTAAAAACTTGTCATTATGAAAAAGGTTGTTTTACTTCTTCTCTTGTTATTTTCAATTCAAATAACTTTTGCTGACACAGTTGTTCAGATGGAATCTTATGGTGGCGTGTATAGAATACCATGTCTTGTGAATGGGGCTAAAATGAAATTCATTTTTGACACTGGTGCAAGTAGTGTATGTCTTTCAATGAGTATGGCTGAATACCTTTATGATAATGGATATATAGCAAAAGAGGATATTATTGGTACTGGTACATCTTCTGTAGCAGACGGTAGAATTGTAGATCATATAAAATTAAGATTAAAAGATATTCAAATAGGGAATCTTCATATTTCTAATGTTGAAGCAGTAGTTATAGATGGTCAAAATGCACCATTGCTCCTAGGACAAAGTGCCATAAAAAAACTTGGAACAATTGAAATTAAAGAAGACAAATTGATTATTCATGATGGCAAAGATGCATATGATTTCTCTAAGCTTCATGAAGAATTAGAGATATCAATTGAAAATCGCACAGATAATAAAAGTTTGGGTATTTTTAAAATTTTAGATGAGAATGAACGTCTTTATGACGTTGAAAAATTTTCATATGCATTACATTTATTTAATATTAGAGAATACGATAAAGGAATTACAATATTAAACAAGATTGACGATATTAATCAATTATTTATAGAGTATAATAAAAACACTTATGAATGGTACGGTAATTTGTATTATGCCAAAAATGACTATAGTAATGCGATTCACTACTATAAACTTGGTTTGGAGAAATTTAAATTAAATATTCTAGATCAAGCATATATAAATAGTACTATTGGTGATTGTTATGCAACAGAAGAAATGGATGGTTATAATGAAGCAAAAAAATATTTTTCAAAAGCTTTTTCTTTATACGCTAAGGCAAATAAAGTGACAGAGACAAAATTATGGAGTATTTGCAAAAGCAAAATAACACCAAAAACTGAGGAAATAAGAACAACAGAATTAGATTTATTGGTTTGCCATATAATTGTTGCTCAATATGAATCCGATGAAATAACTGCATCAAAATATGCTTCATTGTTAGAAGAGTTACAAAAATGTGATAACAAATATGCATCTGCTTATTTAGAGCTATTCAACAAAAATTATTGAGCTCTAAAAAAACTTTGTCTTTTGATATCCATATACAACTCCATAATTTTGTGGTGAGAAAATCGCAGAATTATGGAGTTTTAATTCAAGAGAATCACTGTGTTAATGAACTTAAATATCTTCATATTTATATAATCTTTATTTCATATCTATTCATTTAAAACATGTCCTTGCTCCTCTTTTAACCATCTTTCATACTCTGCATATCTTGAATCATAACCATTTGCTTTCACAATCTGAATAATCTTAAATTCCATCCCGATAGTTGAATAGCCTTTTTTATCATAACATGTCATTGCAAATGAATGAGGTACAAATTTATGATAACATATAGAGGAGGGATTTACCACTTTATCCATGATAGCTTTAATTCTATTGTTGTCCAAAAACAACTCTCTTCCAAATACGATATATTTTATACATCCGTCAATGCTCAGCTTTCCGTCATATCCCATAATGAAAAGTCGATGCTCTGTCTCATTCTCCCAATCCTTATGCTTTATGAAAAATAGGTTCTTCCAATTATTTTTTATAAACTCTTGTGGAGTATGGGCATCATAGATAATGTTATCATCATTTGGAGTATTAAATATCTTGTACTCCACATCTTCGAATTTATAAAATTGGGAATCTAGAATATTCTTATTCTTGTTAATGAATGCTTCTTTATCTATTACAACACAAACTCCATTACAGTTATCGGCATAATGTGCCCACATAGCAGGATGATTAGTGCCTTCGTATTCACAACCACTTATTTCATAGTTTTGAGAGAAACTGAGTATATGGCAATGCTCATTAATATACTTTTCCGCATTATACATAACCATGAAATTTTCATCCATGTTCATATTACTCACATTACCCTCGTTCATATCATTCAGTTTTTTGAATGATGACGGTAATAATGTCAGATCCTCAAGTATCTTAAGGAAAGAATCGTACTTTGTGAAGTGAAATAAAGCTCCATCTCCACGATGTGGAAATTCACAATTATAATATAAATATATTGGCAATTCTGTCAAAAGCATAAAATATTATTAATCAATGTATATATCGTCCATTCATAATCTCAAATCCCAGTCATATGTTTTTTTGAAAGGATACTACAAGCTAAACTAAAAAACAACTATATATTGAAGTAGTTGATACGATTGAGGTTATGGTAGATGACAGTTATTTTTGGGGTTATTGTTGAGTATTATTGTTGTCGTTAAGTAATCTCCTCTCGATATCTTCAAGGAGTTTGAGGTCGTCGGCATCTGCTTGCTGGGCTTCTAGTTTTTTTCTTTTTGAGTCAAAAGAAGCATAGACATTTCTTGCGTAGCTTTCCATTTCGGCGTTTGAGACAGAGCCTTTGCCTTGCAGCACTTCCATTCCCTGGAATGAAATGAGACTGTTGACATTGTTGCGCCAATAGTCAAGAGTCAAATCTCGGCGGTCTTGCACTCGCATCTCGGCTGATGTCAAGAAGATGTCAACGAGTCGGTTTAAGCGGTCAATCTCATTATCTTGCAGATAATTTTTGGCAATAGTTATATCTCCTTTTCTCACGATAGAGCCTTTCCATGTGGTAAGTCCCATGTTTGGTTTGTCGGCATCGGCACGTTTGCAAATAAGCTCAGCAGCGGTTTGGTTGGTCACTGCATATAGCAACTTGTTTTGCGTTTCGGCAAAAAACATTTGGGTTGCCTTGTCGGACTTGTCGTAATCGCTGCTTAGGGAGAACAGGTCACGAATCTTTTGGTAGAAGCGTTTTTCCGAAGCCCTGATGTCGCGGATTCTAGCTAACAACTCATCAAAATAGTCGGGTCTGCCATCGGGATTCTTCAACCTCTCGTCATCAATTACGAAGCCCTTGACAAGGTATTCCGAAAGGTGTTTCGTCGCCCACTGGCGGAATTGCGTTCCTCTCACTCCTCGCACTCTATAGCCAACTGCAATTATCATTTCCAAAGAGTAGAAAATGATGTTGTAACTCTTTCCGTCGGCAGCAGTTGTCAAATATTCTTTGACAACTGAACTTTCAACTAACTCGTTCTCTTTGAGTATATTGATTATGTGATAACTGATGGTTTGTTTAGAGGTGGCAAAAAGTTCTGCCATTTGTTGCTGGTTGAGCCATATTTTACCGTCTTTGGCGAAAAGGGCTACCGATGCATTGCCATCGGCTGTGCGGTAGATTATTATATTTCTTTGGTCTTCGTCCATAATTGATTTGTGGTTAATATAACGAAACCTATTGGAAATTATGCACTGTGCATTATGAATTATGCATTACATATTAAAGTAGGTGGAGCGGTCGAGGTTGCGGTAGCCGATGGCTTCCATGATGTGGTGCTGGCGGACGGTGACGCTGCCTTCGAGATCGGCGATGGTGCGGGCGACTTTTAGGATGCGGTCGTAGGCTCGGGCGCTCATGTTCATCTTGGTGATGGCTTCGCGAAGTTTTTCCATTCCTTCGGCATCGGGTTCGGCGTATTTGTGGAGTAGAGCGGTTGTCATCTGGGCGTTGCAGTGGATGCCAGGATGGTTCTTGTAACGCAGGCTCTGGATGGCACGAGCCTTGATGACACGTTCCCTAATCGCTGCGCTTGGTTCGCCTGGCGCTTTGCTCGACATCTGGTCAAAATTCACAGGCTGCACCTCAACTTGCAGGTCGATTCGGTCTAATAGCGGACCAGAGATTTTTCCCATATATTGATGCCGCTGATGTGGCGTACAGATACATTGCTTAGTGGGATGTCCGTAGTAGCCGCAAGGGCATGGATTCATACTCGCCACAAG
This sequence comes from Muribaculaceae bacterium, assembly GCA_017557625.1. Classification (GTDB taxonomy): domain Bacteria; phylum Bacteroidota; class Bacteroidia; order Bacteroidales; family Muribaculaceae; genus Sodaliphilus. Next base: position 4,699 of record JAFYYG010000061.1, on the reverse strand, counting down.
CATGAACGAGGCGGGGTAGTCGATAGTATACTTAGCTCGACTGATTGTAATGTGACGATCTTCCATAGGTTGTCTCATCACCTCCAAAACGCTGCGATTGAATTCAGGGAGCTCATCAAGAAAGAGCACACCATTGTGAGCCAAGCTGATTTCACCTGGTGTAGGATATGACGAGCCACCACATAAAGCCACTGGCGAAATCGTATGGTGAGGTGACCTGTAAGGACGCACTGAGAGTAAGGTTGTACCTTGCGAGAGTTTACCTGCCACGCTGTGGATTTTTGTCGTTTCGAGTGCTTCACTAAGCGTCAACGGAGGCAGTATTGACGGCAGTCGTTTAGCCATCATCGACTTGCCGCTGCCTGGCGAACCGATAAGCATTATGTTGTGTCCACCTGCGCACGCCACCTCAAAAGCGCGCTTCACCATCTCCTGTCCCTTCACCTCGCTGAAATCGTAGGGGAACTGGCTTTGCGCTCGGGCAAACTCGGCGCGCGTGTCAACCACCGTGGGTTCGAGAGTTATCTCATTTTTGAAGAACTGAATCACTTCGGTGACGTTGTCCACACCATAGACATTTAGGTTATTGACCACTGCCGCCTCAGTGGCGTTGTAGCGTGGCAGGATAAAGCCGTCGAGCTGCATCTCACGGGCGAGGATTGCCATGGGAAGTGCGCCCTTGATGGGCTTCACCGAGCCGTCGAGCGAGAGTTCGCCCATAATCATATAGCGCCCTAATTTTTCGGTGCCGATTTTCTCATCGCTGGCAAGGATGCCTATGGCGATGGGCAGGTCGTAGGCCGAGCCTTCCTTTTTGATGTCGGCTGGCGACATGTTGATTACCACCGCCTTGTGAGGAAATTTTATCCCCACGTTGGCAATGGCGCATTTCACGCGTTCAAAACTCTCTTTCACTGCAGCATCGGGGAGCCCAACGAGCACATAGCCTGTGCCCCAGTCCACCGAGACCTCAATCTCGACGGCGATAGCGTCAATTCCCTGCAGTGCAGCACCAAGTATTTTATTCAGCATAGTTTTTTAAGTAGACAAGAAAACAAGAAGACAAGAGGACGAGAGGACGAGAGGACAAGAGAACGAGAGGACAAGAAGACAATACCAATAACTTAAAACTTAACACTTTTGACTTACAGAATGCCCTCTATCGTTTGTCGGGCTTTGATTGGGTCATCGCCGCGGTATTGCTGCTGTCCGAGCGAGTCGGTGACGATGATGGTGGGAGTTTTGTCAACCTGTAGGTTCACAATTTCGCTATTCATCATCGAGCCTGGCACCCAGTAGTGTTTCCAATTGGTGGCATCCTGATGAGTAGCATAGTACCACCCAGTTGAGTCAATGTCAAGGCTGATGTCCATCACTTGAACTCGTGAGGCATCAAGCATTTTCAACTCATCGAAAATCTGTTTGCGGTTACTTGCCCCAAGTTCCCTGTCCCAGAACACAATTACCGAAGGTTTGTCGCCTGCAATCCTTGCCGTCTCAAAGTCGCCCGAGCCTTGCTCTAGAATATTGAGTGAGGTCATTTTTGTGGCAGGTTTCTTTTCCCTCGACTTAATAAGATTATAGCTAGCGACGAGCGATTCAGGTTTAGCGCTGTCATCGATATTTCCTAGTAGTTTATCGATTTTTTTGTCATCATCGCTTGGGCTATAGTCATTCAGCACTAGGACAGTAGAGACAACGCTCTTAGGGTTGTCCTTGACATAGTTCTCGATAGCGGTGTTTAGAGCCTGTTTGTTAGCCGACATATAATCCGCTTTATGCTTGACTATAAATGCGTTGTACTGTTCGGCGGTTTCTGAGCCTTTCACTTCAAGATTATATTGCTCAAGGACTTTGCCTTTTACCTCCAGTTTATCTCCACTGGAAACAATAAGTTTGACAATAGGCACATTCATCTGGTTGTACACGATGAGCAGCGAAGGATTGGAGCACTTGTCTTCAATCTCAAAGGCGTTGTTCTCACATTTCACCAAAGAATCAACTATACCGCCATTGGCGCCGCTATATACCACTCTCACCTGTTGAGCGCCAAGGCCTTGTAATTCAACCTTCAACTTGAATGGTTTGTTATCTTTTTTGCATCCGCCTATCACCGCCACAATCAACGCAAGGCAGACGATCATCAAAGCATAACTCTTGTTATTTATTGTCATAAACTATAATATTTATCCATAAATATTGTCTATCCCACTTGCACGCCAGGGCGAACCTCTCCATGAGGACCAATGACTACAAGGCGGCCGTCGGCATCCTCGGCGCTGAGAATCATGCCCTGCGACTCGATGCCCTTAAGGGTGCGTGGCGCGAAATTGGCGATAAAGCACACTTCCTTTCCCACGAGTTCCTCGGGCTGATAGTACTTGGCGATACCCGAGACAATGGTGCGACCTTTCATGCCGTCGTTGATAGTTAACTTAAGCAGTTTGTCGGCCTTCTTCACCTTCTCGCATGCGACTACCTTGCCCACGCGGATGTCGAGTTTCTGGAAGTCATCGAATGATACTGTCTCGGCCACTGCTTTAGGAGTGAAGTTCTTGAGGATATTCTCCTGCTTGATGCGCTCAAGGCGTTCCATCCTATTATTTATGGTCTCATCGTCAATCTTCTCAAAGAGCAGCACAGGTTTCTCCACACGGCTTCCAGCCTTGAGGATGTCGATGGAGCCGAGCTTATTCCAATCAGCATTATCAAGATTTATCATCTTGCGCAGTTTCTCGGCGCTGAAGGGCAAGAACGGCTCAAAGGCGATAGCTAGGTTGGCGGTGATTTGCAGAGCGATGTTCATGATGGTCTCCACGCGTGCCATGTCGGTCTTGGCGAGTTTCCAGGGCTCGGTATCGGCAAGGTACTTGTTGCCGATGCGCGCCAGTTTCATAGCCTCGGCGAGTGCGGCGCGGAAGTGGAAGGTATCAAGAGCTTTGCCGAGCTCGTCTTTCACGCCCTTGAATTCCTCGATGGTGGCGCGGTCGTAGTCGGTGAGTTCACGAGCCTCAGGAATCACACCGTCGAAATATTTGTTGGTGAGCACAATAGCGCGGTTCACGAAGTTACCTAAAATTGCCACCAGTTCGTTATTGTTGCGGTCTTGGAAGTCTTTCCAAGTGAAGTTGTTGTCTTTGGTCTCGGGAGCGTTGGCGGTGAGCACATAGCGCAGCACATCCTGCTTGCCGGGGAAATCCTCAAGATATTCGTGCAGCCATACTGCCCAGTTGCGGCTGGTCGAGATTTTGCCGTCCTCGAGATTCAGGAACTCGTTGGCGGGCACATTGTCGGGCAATTGGTAAGAACCCTCGGCCATAAGCATAGCTGGGAAGATAAGGCAATGGAACACAATGTTGTCCTTGCCAATGAAGTGGATGATGCGGGTGTCTTCGGCCTTCCAGTATTTCTCCCAAGTTTCAGGGAGCAAATCAATAGTGTTGCTGATGTAGCCAATAGGCGCGTCAAACCACACATAGAGCACCTTGCCCTCTGCACCCTCGATAGGCACTGGGATGCCCCAGTCAAGGTCGCGGGTCACGGCACGTGGCTGCAGGCCTGCATCAAGCCACGACTTGCACTGGCCATAAACGTTGGTCTTCCACTCCTTGTGCTCCTCGAGAATCCACTTGCGCAGACGAGGCTCCCACTTGTCGAGAGGCATGTACCAATGCTTGGTCTCCTTGAGAACGGGGACATTACCGGTGATGGCGCTACGTGGGTTGATGAGGTCGGTGGCGTTTAGTGACGTGCCACAGGCCTCGCACTGGTCGCCGTAGGCTCCCTCGTTGCCGCAATGCGGGCAGGTGCCGGTGATATAACGGTCGGCGAGCCACTGGTCGGCCTCCTCGTCATAGAACTGCTTGCTTGTCTTCTCGATGAACTCTCCCTTGTCGTAGAGAGTCTTGAAAAACTCGCTGGCGGTTTTGCGGTGCGTCTCGCTGGTGGTGCGTCCATAGATATCGAACGAGATGCCCAGTCCTTCCATCGAGTCCTTTATTAACTTATGGTAGCGGTCGACAATGTCTTGTGGAGTAACGCCTTCCTTCTGTGCCTTGATAGTGATGGGCACGCCGTGCTCGTCGCTGCCGCCAATCATTATCACGTCCTCGCCCTTGAGGCGCAGATAGCGGACGTAGATGTCGGCAGGTACATAAACTCCAGCCAGGTGACCTATGTGCACCGGGCCGTTGGCGTAGGGTAACGCCGTTGTCACGAGAGTGCGTGCATATTTCTTTTCTTCCATAATATATAGTGTTTGTGTGAAAATTTTTGCAAAGATAGTAAAAAGTTGTCAGTTATCAGTTATCATTTGTGAGTTTTTAGTTGTTGGCCTTTGGTTGTAAAGGCATAGCAAATTGTCCTCAACCGAGGTGTCGGCAGAGGACAATTTTTTTAACCGTTTTTTTATGAGAAAATATGAGTCTTGTGTTTATTTCATGAATTCATCGTTATAGCCGCAGCGTCTTTCCTGTTCCGTTAGAGACTCATGCATGCCTGCAGGCTTCCGCTCATTGCCAGGCATTCGCTCTCACTGTTTTGGAATGGGTTGGCCTCGGCGAGTTCGGCGAGCTGTTCATTGCATCCGTTTATTTCTTCACTTGAGAAAGAGTTGTCTCTGCTTCTCATTACTTCTGATACTTCGGCGAAGTAGTTTAGTATGTTCAAGAGTCTCATAGTTGTAATATTTAAAGAGTTG
>JAFYYG010000008.1 GCA_017557625.1 Muribaculaceae bacterium | reverse complement strand
TTTGATGATATGAAAACATCGTATTTCTTCATATTATATAACAAGTAATTTTTTATGGGTATCTGACTGGTAACAAGTGATAAAGCTAAGCATTTGGCGTTTTTATGGTGCACAAAAACACTATAAAAACAACCAGATTGTCTTTATGAAGACAAAAATATAGATTTTTTTCCAATTTGCGATGCTTTAAACAAAGTTTTTGACAATTCTTATTCAGAATAATGCGACAAGACGAATAAAAGGCATTTTTGCATCAAACCCTTACCAAAGAATTAGTGACAATTCGTGGTTATAAAAAATAAAGAGAGCCGACTCATAATGAGTTGACTCTCTTTGCGTTGGCCTACCCGGATTCGAACCAGGAAATGCGGCACCAAAAACCGTTGTGTTACCGTTACACTATAGGCCAATCCTAACATCATGAGACTATTCGTCCCAAATGCGGTGCAAAATTACATCAGTTTGCGCAATCTACCAAATTTTTCGCATTTTTTTTTCAAAAAGCCCGATAATTACATTGTTTGGGCTATGGGCTAACCTTTTTCTGTGTGTATCCCCTACTCATCCAATTTGTGCTTTTTCCTGAATTTGCGCTGCATTCTTTTCATTGAGATGAAAGGTGCCAGGTGCAATGGCGAGAATGTCAACTGCTTGTGCATGTCGTAGGCGATTCGTCTCAATGCTTTGATGCCGTCATTGATTGAGTTGGTCCACTCTTCCCTTATGAGCCTGGAGTTGAGCGCAATGCGGTCGTTCCTGAACGATCGCACTTCGAGCTTTTGCTTTTCGTGCCAAAACGACACGATGTCGGCATACTGCTGGTAGTATCTGTTGAAAGCCCTCAGCCTGTTGTGCTTGTAGGAATTGACAATGGCGTCGGAGAGATAAAGCAGTATCTTTATCATCGTATTGTTGAAGGTAAGGAAGTAATTGGAGTAGGCAATGCTGATTTTAGTGAAGTCGGCGGTCTGGAGGTGCGTGAGAACGATGTTGCGGTTCTCTTCATTGTTGACAAATCGCTCGAAGTAGGCTTTCTCGGCCTCTTCAAACCTGATGAATCCAATGAAGTCGGGGATGCCGTCGCTGCCCGTGGAGATGAGGAAGAATTGGTTGCGTTGAATCCTCATCTTGTTCCATTGCGCCCTCACGTCGAGGTAGTTCCTGTTATATACCTCGCCAAGAGTCTCGATGTAGCTGTACTTGATTATTGTGTCGGCTATGAAGTACTTCTCTTTGTTGGTAAGCGCCTTTTCGGGAAGCGACAGCAGTCGATGAAACTCAAACAGGTCGTGGTTGGCGTTCTTGCCAAGCTCCTTGATTTTTGTCTTGAAGAGAAGGTCGGTAGTCTCGACAAGAGTGGCCCAGTTGTGATGTTCCAAGGCCCTGATTTGAATCTCGATGCGTCTGTTGTCGCCGTCCTTGAGCACCGCATTGATGTGAATGGAGCGATATCCGCTTTCCTTGGGATTCTCGATGTAGTCATGGATAGTGCCTTTGATGACAAAAGGCAGCTTGTCCTTGTTCTTCAAGATGCGCTCATAAAGCTCATAGACCTTTTCGGTGGTGGTCATGATACACCGGCACCCCGCGATGTCTTCGGCTCTGTTGACCTGCATCTCGGGAAATCGCAGCAGCTTGCTGATAATAGACTCAATGCGCTTCACCCTATAGGTGCAGATGCAATTGCGATCCACCCTATAGGCTGTCTTCTCTATCGACTTGAAAATGATAGCCAGAGGCTCCTTGTATCCAATCCTGAGATGCTGCAGCATGAGCAAGTCCTCGTCAGAGACATCATTGGGATTGCTCCTGATGCGGTCGCCCAGTCGCTTGTAGTCTTTGTTTGAATACTTCTTTTCGGCCTCCACAGTGCTTTTATTTCGCTATAAGCAGGAAGTAGTTCTTCTTACCGCGCTGGGCGAGGATGTACTTGTCGTTGAGGAGCATGGAGCTGTCGATTACCATGTTTTGGTCGGTGACTTTCTCCTTGTTGATGCTTACGCCGCCACCTTGTGTCATCTTGCGCATCTCGCCCTTGCTGGGGAAGACCGCGGCATTCTCGGTGAGCAGCACGATGGCTGGAACGCCCTCGTTGAGAGCCTCGCGGCTGACCTCAAACTGTGGCACTCCCTCAAAAACTGATAACAGAGTGTCCTCGTCAATCTTGTGGAGGATGTCCTTTGCCTTGTTGCTGAAGAGGATTTGTGAAGCCTCTACAGCCATCTCATAGTCCTGCTCTGAGTGCACCATGATGGTGATTTCCTTGGCGAGGCGCTTCTGCAATGGGCGCATACCTGGGTCACGCTCCTGCTCCTCCTCAAGGGCTTTGATCTCGTCTTGTGGCAGGTCGGTGAAAATCTTGATGTATTTGGCAGCGTCGGCATCGCTCACGTTGAGCCAGAACTGGTAGAACTTGTAGGGCGAGGTGCGCTTGGGGTCGAGCCACACGTTGCCGCTCTCGGTCTTGCCAAACTTGCCGCCATCGGCCTTGGTGATAAGCGGGCAGGTGATGGCGAATGCCTCGCCGCCGGCGATACGGCGAATCAGCTCGGTACCTGTGGTGATGTTGCCCCATTGGTCGCTGCCACCCATCTGCAGGCGGCATCCCTCGTGTTCATAGAGGTAGAGGAAATCATAGCCCTGGAGCAGCTGGTAGCTGAACTCGGTGAATGACATTCCGTGGTCGGCATTGGCGGCCAGGCGCTTCTTCACGCTGTCCTTTGCCATCATGTAGTTGACGGTGATGTGCTTGCCGATGTCGCGGATGAAGTTCAAGAACGAGAATTCCTTCATCCAGTCGTAGTTGTTTACGAGAATGGCGTGGTTGGGAGCGTCGCTGTCGAAGTCGAGAAAGTGCGACAGCTGAGCCTTGATGGCCTCCTGATTGTGACGCAGAGTCTCCTCGTCGATGAGCTTGCGCTCCTGCGACTTCATCGAGGGGTCGCCAATCATGCCTGTGGCACCGCCAACGAGGGCGATGGGACGGTGGCCAGCACGCTGGAAATGCTTGAGCATCATAATGCTTACCAAGTGACCAATGTGCAGCGAGTCGGCGGTGGGGTCAATGCCCACGTAGGCACTAGTCATCTCTTTATTCAACTGTTCTTCAGTACCTGGCATGATATTGGCAATCATACCTCTCCAAGTTAGTTCTTCTACAAAATTCATCGATTTATAACGTGTTTTTTAGTGAATATTCTTTTATTACGGCTGCAAAGGTACGAAAAAGTTGTCAGTTTTCTGTTATGGGACGTTCTATAAATTCCTAATATGTTCTTTTTTGTTTAGATTGTAGAGTCAACAAGCAAATGCATATTTTGAAACAAAGTTAAGAAAAATGTTTGTAGAACTCTCTAACAGGTGTGCTGAAATTGAGTTTTTTTCTTGGTCTTGCATTCAGTTCTTTCTGTATTTTTTTGATTTGTTTGT
>JAFYYG010000060.1 GCA_017557625.1 Muribaculaceae bacterium | reverse complement strand
CTGATAGTGGGTTTCGCACCTTGATACTTCACTTTGATGGCATCCTGTGCCACTAATGCCAGCGCAAAGCAGGCAAAAATGATTGCAAATGATGTTCTTTTCATATTAATTTGGTTTTGAGTTAAAAAATGCTTTAGAGTTCAACACCTTTTGGATTATTGTACACAGTCAAGCTCGTCAAGACGCTCTTGACATTGTTTTTTCAATAAATAATAAGAATCATCTTTAAATGAATATCCGTTGATACTTTCCTCAAAATGGTCAGACACAATCAAAATCCTTTGAAGATCATAACAATTGTTAGAATCCAAAGCTTTAGTCATTTCATTTTTTATAAACTCACTCGACGATTTAATTTCTTGCTTATCCTTATTACGACCATTCTCAATACTAAAATGTAAAAATACTGTTACTAAGGCAACCAAAAAGATAATGTAGAATAAGATATAATTATTTTTTCGTTTTCCTTTTGATTTTTCAATAGTTATAGGTTCCTCGACAAAATGTCCTGAAGCAAACAGTTCATCTGCAAGATTAATCATTTTGGCATCAATAACTCTGTCATGCTCAAAAATATAGTCATGTTTCTCATAAGATGCCTTAACAGATTCCGCTTCTTTTTCATCCTTAAGAAACAGGATATAAATAGCATAAAGAACACCGAAAGCTTTTTGATTGCGAAGTTCTTTTATCGTCAGTCGTTCACAAAGGGCAGCTATCTCCTCAGGCCTCCGCGATGTGAAAAGTTCAACATATAGCATATTCAACAAATAGCCCACTCTAAGTTTTTGAGATTTATAACAGTCAATATCACCAAGTGCGACTCGAGCTTGCTCATAATCTTCCTTATCAATCAGATATTGGCAATATTGAAGGCGATATAACTTATCTAAAGGAGAATTGTCTATTTCAACTGGAATATCTTCAAACAAATTTGCAGGCATTTGAGACATTCTTTTCCCCTCAAACAATAAAGTGTTTATCTGAAATCCATGTAAATATAATTGTCTAAATTGCTCGTCGCTTGAAATCTTAATAACAGTGGAAAGTCCCACTCCTGCATATTTAGAGGGGTTTGAAAGCGAAATTAATTCAAATAAAACAAAAAAAGCACATCTTATAGTGAGGATAAAAAGGAAAGTCAAAATAAATATTCTATTATCAGAATTATGATTAAAAAACTTTATAAGCAAAAAAACACCAATAATAGTTGTGATCAAACAAACAATGAATATGCTTGAGTTAAGCCAGAAATAAGGATATTTTTTTGCATCCACATTTAAAGGTAGCCCGAAAAACAACGTATTTGGGCTATTTCTACGTCTTAATTTAAAAATTCCATTCCTCTTTATTAGAGACACATCTAAAAAGTTCAGTCCTAAGAATTTGTACCCCGACAAACAGCCAAAAACAAGCATTCCTAAATGAGTTATCACATCGAATGCCAACAAGGAAAGAATCGTCGCCAGAAGACCTTTTGCTGTAACCTTGGCGAGAGTCAAAAGAAATTCCCCCCAACCAATATCTTCAACTAAATGGCCATTTATCATTTGAAGGGAAACAAAAGTGACTAACAACACCGCCACCGCAATAACAATCCAACGTAACGGCTTAAATGTCTGCTTCATATCTGTTTGGTATATATTAGTTTGATTTTCAAAACAAGTCGCTCTTATTGTAGTTTTTGACTATTTTGGTTTCTTGCGCACGGTCCAGCCGAAGTGGCCTATTTCTTCGCCTAATTTGTAGTAGTGGCCGTGGCAGTAGGTGATGAGACCTGCCTCTTTGAGGTCGAGGGCACCAGTTTCGGGGTCAATGAATCGGTCGTCGGCGATGACGTTTAGCACCTCGGCTATGAACATATCGTGCGAGCCCAGGCGCATGATGTCCTTAACTACACACTCTATGCTCACTGGCGCCTCCTCGATATAGGGTGCCGCCACTTTAACTCCCTTGACAGGGGTGAGGCCCATCTCCTTCCACTTGTCGAAGTCGCGGCCCGAGCGCACGCCGCACCAATCAGTTGCACGAGCCAGTTCCTCATTCGTGAGGTTTATGGTGAAAGCCATGTTCCGCTCGATGATGTCGTGGCTGTGGCGCTCCTGCCTTATCGACACATAGCACAGTGTAGGGTCGCTGCAGATGGTTCCCGTCCATGCGGCAGTGAAAAGGTTATACTCCTCGGGCGTAGCTCCGCACGACACCAACACCGCCGGCAGCGGATAAATCATTGTCCCTGGTCTCCAGTTTTGTTTCATTGTCGCATACAAATATATAGGCACGCTTCTGAGCTCACCTTCCAAGTTTATCATCGACAAAATGCATATTCAGCACTTGCAAGGATTTCTTGAGCCCTTGCTTCGTCGAGCAGACGGTCATGCCGCCTGAGTTTAATATGTGTTAAAAATCAAAAAGAGTAATGATGTCCTATAGGCAACAGGGGTTTAATTATTAATAACCGATTTTGTCAAATACTCCGCTAGCGAAGCAAATCACGATGAATGCCACGAGAGTGAACCCGAGACTGAACATGAGGAAGTGGCTGCTGTAGTCCTCCTCGTCAAAATCGTCAGCCACATTAGCTGCGCTGGCACTGCGACGGCGCACAAGCTTGACGATAACATTGGTTATAAGGCCACAAACCAAGCCAATGCCTAATGCGAGCAGTGCATCAATTCCAATGGACCCCATAATCTTTAATAGTTAATAATTTATAGTTAAAAGTTTATAGTTTTTAGTTTTTCTAGAAATTCAAAATTTCTAGAGATTCTAGATTATCTAGCGGACAAGGCACGCCTTGTCCCTACTTAGCACTTATTCCTCCCGCGCGATCTCGCACTGGCACATCTCGCGGTATTCTTCCCACTCGGGGTCTTCCTCGGCGTGGAAAGTGAGAGGCAACTGCTCCTCGATGCCGCTGAGCGCCTGGTTGAGCATCGACTGAAACGCCTTGAGTGTCACGGCATAAAACACCCAGTTGCGCTCGCCAGCACCAGTGTAAATGCCTGTCATTACCGCCACAGGGTCTCGACGCAGCGTCTCTTGCAGCATATCGGTCACCTGCTCCATTTTGCGAGATGTCTGATAGTCGGGCATTCCCCCGGTGTCGGGTTCATAGATCCACGTCATCTCGATGCGGTAGCTGTAACGTCGAGTGGCAATCACATTGTCGAGAGCACGCCTTCCTGTGACAAGCACTGTGCGCCCTTCATTGTCCTCGCTCGGTGCCGTCCACCAGTCCTCGATTATGTGCAATCTTGCCATAGACAAAACCATGATTTATAAAAACCGCCACAAGGTACAAATTATTTTCATATTTTCAAAGAAAAAAACGAAAAAAAATCAAAATTGCACACAATATTTACTATAATTCATCGTTGAGAGGGATTTTTTCAGTAACTTTGCAGCCCGATTTTATAAAGATTATGATTAGCGTAGGTATATATATAGTTTCATTACTGGTGGTTATTGTCCTGGCGGCAGTAGCGGCTTGGCTTATGAGCCGAAACGCTAACGAGATGCGACACCACATCGAGTCAGGCAACCAGGAGTTACGCAAACAGTTGACCACAAGCGAGGGACGGGCTCAGATGCTTGCCGATGAGAATGTCAACCTCAAGACCCGCAACGCCGCCATCGACCAGCAGGTGTCACTGCAACAGCAGCGCATTGACGAACTCTCGCAAGATGTAGACCAACTACGCGGCGAAATCAAAGCCCTCGACGAGGCAAAAGACGCTCTCGACCGAGAGAAAGCAGCACTTGCAACCAAACTCGAAAGCGTGACACGCACCCGTGAGCAACTCGAGCAAGACTCGCGCCAGGCATTTAAGTTGGTGGCGGGCGAGCTCCTCGACTTGAGCCGCAAAGCTATGAACGAGGAAGGCAAGCAAAGCTTAGGTCAGCTGCTCACTCCGCTGCGCGAACAAATAACTGGTCTAAACAAGGAATTAAAAGACTATCAGCAGAAGCAGGACCTTAACTCCCAACTCTTTGACAAAGAAATCAAAAAGATGCAGGATGCCAACCGCCAAATCTCGCAGGAAGCGACACGCCTGTCAAACGCCCTCATCAGCAACAACAAGATACAAGGCGACTGGGGAGAAGGAGTGCTCAAGCGCATCCTCGACCTCTCGGGATTGCAGGAGAATGTGCATTACCAGATGCAGGTTACACGCGACGATGAGGACAAGGTAATCACTAATGACGAAGGGGCGATGCTGCGTCCCGACTTCACACTATTCATGCCCGACGGCAAGAAGCTTATCATCGACAGCAAGGTATCACTAACAGCGTTCGTGGATTATGTCAACGCAACTGACCCCGACGAGCAGCAGCGCTTCCTCAACGAGCATATAGCGTCGGTGAAATGTCAAATCGACCTGCTCGCCAAGAAAGACTATGTGAAGCATGTGAAAAACTCCGTCGATTTTGCCCTGATGTTCATTCCCAGCGAGCCAGCCTACCTCGCCGCCATGCAAGGCAACCAGCAGTTGTGGGAGTATGCTTACAACAAACGCGTAGTGGTGGTCAGCCCCACCCATCTACTCAGCGTGGCGCAACTGCTTATGCAACTATGGTCGCGCGATAAGCAAAACAAGAATGCCGAGGCAATAGCCAAAGAAGTGATGAAGCTTATCGACAAACTCGACGCATTCAATAGCGACCTTGACAAGATACAAAACGGAATCAACATGATGCAATCCACCTTCGACAACGCGAAGAAAAAGCTTGAAGGACGCGGCGGAGTTCTCTCCAAAGGCGATAAAATCAGGCAACTCGCGGGTCTGAAAAATGCCGAAATCGAACAATAACGAGATATGAACAAAATGAGAAAAACACTTCTTGCTTTGGTGCTTATCGGCAGTGTGACTGCTGTGGCGCAACCCTCGGGCATCAACTCGTGGGCCAACCACATAGTGCTCAACGGCGATAACTGGGAGGGCATAATCCGTTATCTCAACAACCAGCGACGCCACAACTATAAGTTCACAATCGTACACATTGGCGACTCGCATGTACAACCAGGCATCATAAGCGACGAGGTGAGAAGGAAACTGCAAGAGCGGTTTGGCAACGGTGGCAGAGGTCTTATTTGTCCGCTGGCATTGGCGGGCACCAATGAGCCAAACGACTATCTGCTCAAGTCCACGTCGGGCATCTCGGCTTCGAGCAAGCTACTTTCCACGTCAAAACCCGCGGGAATGGGAATGACGGGAGTGGCGGTAAAATTCAGTGGTGCCAGCACAACATTGAGTATCAAAGCAAAGCGTCAAGGCGATGACTTCTACCGCATCACCATTTTCCACTCCGAGGCATCTCCGTTCACAGTGGAGCAAAACAGCATGACAGTGAAAGGCAGGCAACGAAGCGACTATGCCACCGACTATGTTCTTGACACATCGACCGATACCGCCAACCTCCGACTCTCGGGCAGCGGAGCACTATATGGCGTGCGCTTGCTTAACAGCCAACGCGGCGTGGTGGTTGACTGCATCGGCAACAATGGCGCTACATACCGAAGCTATCTTAACATCGACAATTTCGCGCGGCAAATCAGCGATTTGGAGCCGCAATTAGTGATAATCTCGTTGGGCACCAATGAGGCATACGGCTCATTTAGCAACATCACCTCCAATATCGACCAGATGCTCAGCGACATCAAAACACAGTGCCCAAATGTGAAATTTCTGCTTACCACACCAATGGAAACTCAAAAGCGCAGCAGTCGCGGATACCGCATACAAAACAACGTCGCTGAGGTGCGTGACCTGATTCTCGCCTACGGCAAGAGCCATCATGTGCCGGTGTGGGATTTCTATCGGGTAGCGGGCGGCGCAGGTGCTTCAAACCGCTGGCTAAGCGCGCATTACATGAAGACCGACCACCTGCATCTTGGTAATGACGGCTATCACCTGCAAGGCCGCCTACTTGCCGAGGCCCTGCTGCGCCTGCTCACAGGCGAGGACGACGGCAGCGACATCGTGGAACCAGTTAAGCAAACTGTTGATCCCGAGCCCAAAGAAGCAGAGGAGGAAGATACTTCCAAAGAGGAAGAAGTAAAAGAGCAAGAAGAACAATAAAGGCGACAGGAGATAATAATAAGACTTGGGCGTTGGTAGTGTATAGCGCCGTATGCACGGTGTTCACAAAACAGAGAAAAAAAAACCGGCTAATCACAAAAAGAAAAAACGCAAAGACATTAAACTCTCTGCGTTTTTTGTTGTCATAAGAATATCAAGTTGCATCATAACGTGAATAATTACAAAAAATTGTGTTGAGAGTATTGTTTTTTTGAAAAAATGTTGTATTTTTGCAAGTTGAAATGAGACGTTTGCTATACATATTCACCCTGTGCACTGCTCTCGCTGTTGGTTCAGTGGGGGTTAGCCTCTTTGCCGAGCCTCGCGTTGAGCAAGTATCGAGCGATGAGACCTCTGTCATTGGCGGCAAGGGTACCATAGCTATGGTTGCAGGTGATAGCGACGCCACATTCAACATCTACTCTATCACAGGCCAGCTCATCAAGACAGTGCGCGTGAGTGCCGGCACAAAAGTCACTATCGATGTTCCCAAGGGTTTCTACATCGTTAAGTGTTCTGGCCGTTGGTCGCGCAAAGTGGTTGTAAAGTGACACTGTCATGAAGGACCTGTGCCTGCGTCTTCTCGCTAAATTAAAAACTCCAACTTTTCTGTTTTATACCTTGGCTGTTATCGTGATAACAGTTCAAATGGTCATCACCTCTCACAAACTCGCGGAAGGCGCTTTTTACCCTATGCCGCTGATGCGGTTTCTTATCCAGAACCATTTAGGCGATGCCCTGTTTCTAACGGCGTTATACTGGCTATTGCCGTCACGGCACAAAGGATGGCTGTGGCTTGTGGTGGGAATTGTCACCGTGTGGTGTTTTGCACAAATCACCTATAACGAGACCTATCACGACATGATGCCTTTCTCGTCGTGGTTATACTTCAGCAATCTTGGGGGCGTGCTCTTCGATAGCATCATAGGCACCATTACTAAAGAAGCTGTGTGGGTCCTGGTTTTGCCGTTACTTTTGCTGTGCGTGTATCTGTGGAAGCTTCGCAAACGGGTGTCTGCCGACAAATCCTTCACTCGCTATCGCTGGGTTTTCTCCCTTGTGGCAATTGGACTATGGGCCTTGTTGCAGTTTGCAGTGCTAATTCAAGAGAGTGTCCGCAACAAAACCAGCCTGAAAGAGTATTTCCCTCAAAAGTATTATTCTTTGGTAAACTTCAGCAACAAAGTTTATCCCATCAAAAACGGCAATGTGACGTATGTGATTTACACCATAGGCAAAGCATTTACGGGTGTGACCGCAGAGGAGAAGGAGCAGGCGCGACAATTTATCGACAAAGAAGTCCCAAAATACACCGACAACCCTTATTGCCTTCAGTCCACACCACCTCGCAACCTTGTGCTCGTAATGGTAGAGTCGCTCAATGCCTGGGCAATTAACCTCGAAATTGACGGCCGTGAGGTGTGCCCAGTGCTTAACAGCCTCATCAATGACTCCACATCAATCTCCTGTACGCAGATGATGGCACAAGTGAAAAACGGTCGATCTAGCGATGGCATGTTTATCTACAACACTGGCATCCTGCCTCTTACCACACAATCGGTAGCGATGGACTACGGAGAGAACGAGTATCCCTCGCTCGCCAAGGCACTTAAGGCAGCTAACCCCAAATACCACTCTATAGAAATCACCGTTGACCGCGCTGGAATGTGGAACGTTGAGAACACCGCCCGAAGCTATGGCTTTGACGAACTCTGCCTTCAGGACTGCTATCGCGAAGATTACATAAAGTCGGGAGAGTCAATCGACAAGGCCCTGCTTGAATATGCCAGCGGCAAGCTCTCCAGTCAGCAGCAGCCGTTCTACGCCATGATTTTCACCGGCACCACCCATATACCATACAACAAACTTGAAGACGTGAGACCCACATGGATTTCACAATCAACGCAATACACCGTCAATGTGCGCAACTACCTTGAAAAGGTCGCCTTTTTCGACCGACAGTTGGGTGCGTTTATCCAACGGCTCAAAGACAACAATCTTTATGACAACACCGTGATAATCATCGCCAGCGACCACAGCGATTTTGTCGATGACAACCCTAACGGCAGAGCATCGCTCTCGAAGCGTGGCATAGAGTGCGTGTTTGTCATCCTCAATTCAGGCCTGCCAGGACAACGCTTCAGTGGTCCAGTAGGGCAAATAGATATCTACCCCACCCTTCTCGACATAATGGGCGCCAACGCCTATTGGTGGAAAGGCCTAGGACACAGCCTGCTTCGCAACGACATCCACTCGGCTGTACCCGCCCCAGGCGAGACAGCAGGAGATATCTCGTCACCACTGTTCCGCCATCAGAACGATGCCTGGCAAGTCTCCAACACCCTTATAAAGACCAACTGGTGGGGGAGATAGATTTCAGACTCCAGACTTCAGTTTCCAGACTAAAATGAACTCAAGGCTACTGTTATTGCTCAGCATAATACTCTTCTCGTGTTTGACTGTGAAGGCCGAAAACGAGGACACGGTTTGCGTCAACCAGCTCGCTGTTAGTGTGCTGGTGATGTCGCCTGGCGAAGCAGTATATTCGCAGTTTGGCCATGTGGCTATGCGCATAGAGTCGCCTGAGCAGCATTACGATTACTGTTTCAGTTTTGAAGAGGTGCCAGGACTGACAGGGATGCTTGAGTTCTTCCTCGGCAAAACCGATGCCCACATGAACGCCGTGCCAACAGCAAAGTTCTTAGAGACTTACAAGCAAGAAGGCCGTCAAGTGAAGCAATACACCCTCTCGCTCAACAGTCGCCAGAGGCAAGAATTGTGGCAACAGTTAAAAGATGATTGCGTAAACGATGAGTGGCGCAAGTTCAACCTTTTGCAGAATAACTGCTCGTCGGTATCGCTGCGTGCAATTGAGAATGCGCTTGGCGACGAGAAGATTGACTTCAACGGCTGGCCCGAGCAGTTCAAAATGATCAACGGTGATGGAGTGAGATACTTGTCGAGGCTCTCGCCATGGCTGGAGTTCTGGAACATGACATTTCTAGGCACAGAGAGCGACACCTACTGGGAACACGAGCAGCAGATGTCGCCAGAATTGATGCCCGACGTGCTTAAAATGGCTTCTTTAGTCAGTGACGATAACACAAAGCGGCCTTTGGTGATTGGCGAGAAGGAACTGCTGCCGCTGGTCAACGAATATGAGCCATCACCGCTGACTCCAGCGCGGGTCTTTGCTTTCTTTCTGATTTTCACCATTATAACAACTTTTGCACAGTTCAAGTGGGGACTTAATGTTGTGCCACGAGCCATTGACGTGCTACTAATGTCTGTAGTGACATTAGGTGGCTTGCTGCTGATTCACACCAGCTTTGTGTCGGGGCTTTTTGGGGTGCACTGGAACTGGTATCTAATTCCCTTTAACCCACTGCCGTTCGTCATCTGGATGCTATGTCGCAAGCAACAATGGTTCAACAAAGTATATTTACTTTATACTGTGGTGCTGGTGCTATTCATCCTCGCAACCCCATTAAGCCACCAGCTCGACCTCCCGCACCAGCTCATAACAGCAACACTGGCAGTAAGATGCATGTCTAAGTGTTAAGAGCTGTTGTGAAGGTAATTGCGAGACTGACGCTCACACAACACCAACACCCACTGCGCCTCAATAAAAAATAAGGGCGGCCAGAAGAAATGGTCGCCCTTTGTATTGATGCTATTTCTTGGTTTAACGAACAACTTTGCCAGTGGTCATCGAACCATCATTGTAGCGAGTAATAACGATGTTAACGCCGTTGAATGGGGTCTCGCTCTCAACACCTGTCATGTTCACGTAAGTCACCTTGTCGATAGTCTTGGTAGTAACCTTTGTAACGCCAGTGCTCTCGGCTGGCTCAAGAACCCAAGTGCAGGGAGCAGAGTTGTCGGTGGTGAAGCCAAACGAGTCGTCATAGTCAACGCTCAGGTAATGGCGCTCGCCAGGTGTCATGTGGCTGAGGTAGAAGTTTACAGCCTGTTGTCCACCAGATGTCTCCTCCAGATAATCTCTAATCTCGTCGAAGTTCTCGATGTCGGGTATGTCAACGCACAGATAAACTGGGTCGGAAGCCTCACGGGTGCCAGCAGCCACGAGGTTGAGAGTAAACATCTCATCGAGGAAGTTGGTGGGCATATCCTCATCTTCAAGAACCTCTTGGAAACTGCTCTTGATTAGATCGAGTGTGGCAATCATGTCACCCTCGCCCTGACTGTTGTGAAGGTCGGTTACAACAGCTTCACCATTAGCAAGCTTGGTGTAGTCGAGATAGATGATATCGGCCTCGTCCTCAGTAGCGGTCACGTCGGCGAGCATTGAGTTAACAAGTCTCACATAGTTGCCGGTCTGGGTGTTTTTAATGCGGTAGTCGCCTGGGGCGGGAAGATTGGTGTTAACTTGGGGCAACTCAAGAACCCACTTGCAGTCGGCGGTGTTGTCGGTGCTGAAGCCGAAAGAATCGTCATAGTCAACAGTCAGATAGTGACGCTTGCCAGCCTCCATGTGGCTGAGGTAGAAGTTTACAGCAGCGTTGCCACCAGAGGTCTCAATAAGATATTCTCTTACCTCCTCAAAGTTCTCGATTTCGGGAACGTCAACGCACAAATAAACCGAACCGTTTCCAGCAGGCACCATGAGTAGAGTAAACATT
>JAFYYG010000059.1 GCA_017557625.1 Muribaculaceae bacterium | reverse complement strand
TGCGGTTTTTTTTTGACTAAAATTCGCTAATTGGAAAGGGTGGAAAAGGCTGTGATTTAGGGTTATCTATCTGCTATTCAGTATTTTAAAACTTGGAGCGGTAGACGGGACTCGAACCCGCGGCCCTCAGCTTGGGAAGCTGATGCTCTACCAACTGAGCTACTACCGCAAAATAATTATATCAGGAGACCGCATTTTTGTATTAATCGGCTTTTTGAATGCTGATGACGCTGTCTCCGCTCTCACCCTCGACGTAAGTGACTTTTATCTTGTTGTTTTCGTCTAAATCCCAATCATACATATCGCTGGGATCGTAGTTGTCGTTTACGTAGTTAAACTCTTTACTCTCACCATTCTCAGTCTCTATGATGACCATATTCTGTGATCCGTCGACCACGGTTCCTGTGACGGTAATCATATCCTGCTCCTCGCCATCTTGCTGCGGAGATTTGAGTGTCTGCTTGACTACCGATGTGTCGAGAGTGTCGCTCTGCTTCTCCTCACTTTTACATCCTGTGAATGTTCCGCTCAAGAGAGCCGAGAACACGATCAATGAAACTATTGATAATATATATTTTCTCATTTCAGTATTAATTTGTGGTTGCAAAAGTAGGTGTTTTTGCTGAAAAATTCAAGAAAAAGGCAGTAAAAAGAATAAGAAATATAGAATATTCAAGAAAAATGCTCAAAATATTATGTGTTTCTAACAAATATTTACTACATTTGCAAAACAATACAAAAATGAATATCCTATTTCTACTTTATAAATAAACTTTAAAACGCAAAGATTATGGTAAAAAAAGCTTTTTATTCACTAGTATTATCGGCAATGCTGATTCTCAGCAGTTGCGGCAATGGAGGCGGCCTTCTCGGCAATTTGCTCGGACTTGGCACCACAACAACTACCAACACTACAAGTAACGTACTCGGAAGCGTGTTAGGAAGCGTGCTCGGCGGTAACTCTGGCGGCCTGTTAGGTGGCATTCTCGGCGGCTCTATGCTTACCGACAATACTGCCACAAGCCTGGTCGACATGGTGATTGGCGGCACACAACTCAACAAGAATGAATTGGTGGGCACTTGGGTATATGCTCAGCCTGGCTGCGCATTCACCAGCCAGAACCTGCTTGCTAAGGCCGGTGGCGCCGCAGCAGCCAATCAGGTAAAGCAGAAACTCAGTGGCGCTTTCAACACCCTGGGCTTCGCCAGCAACAACACCGGTTTTGCTTTTGACCAAAACGGCAACTTCGAGGCTTACCTCAAGGGACTTCCATTGAGCGGCACCTACACCTTTGACCCCAGCACCGGCAAGTTGAACATGAAGACCGCAGTGGGCACTATCTCTTCATTTGTGACTCGCACATCTAACGGATTGTCGATCACAATGGAATCGAAAATGCTCTTGAGTGTGCTTCAAGCACTCGGCAACATGTCGGGCAACAGCGCTATCTCTTCTGTAGGCACCATAGCAAAGCAATTTGACGGAGTGCGTTTGGGATTTGATGTAGTGAAGTACCAGTAAGAGATTTCAGAAGTCAGATTTCAGAAGTCAGATTTCAGATTTAAAACTTCTGATTTGAGACAAAAAATGAGCAGGGCATCATGTGGTGCTCTGCTCATTTTTGTGACTTGACGCGGTTATTTTCCTATTTCCTTGAGTAGTTCAATAGCATCCTCGTCGCCTTGTGCGGCGGCTTTGGTTAGCCACTCAACAGCTTTTTTTCGGTTTTTCTTAACGCCCTTGCCATCGTAGTACATAGCGCCCAAGTTATATTGAGCGGCGATATCGCCCTGCTCGGCAGCTTTGAGATACCACTCGGCAGCTTTCTTTTGATTCTTTTTCACTCCTTTGCCCTCGTAGTAGCAGATGGCGAGGTTGCGTTGCCCCACGGCATTGCCCTGATTGGCAGCTTTCTCAAACCATAAAACAGCCTTCTTGAAGTCCTGTTTCATGCCTTCGCCATTGAAATAGCAGCTTCCCAGACCGCACTGTGCCAGGGCATCGCCTTGCAAAGCAGCCTTCTCATACCAGAATGCCGCCAACTCGTAGTTTTTCGGCACAATGATGCCCTCATCATAAATGTCACCCAAGTTGTACTGCGCTATCACATTACCTTTTTCGGCAGCTTTCTGATACCAATATACGGCCTGATTGCCATCTTGCGGTGCGCCGTCGCCATTCTGGTAGCATACGGCGAGAGCTAACTGCGAAAACTCATCGCCCTGCTGAGCGCCAACAAAATAATCCCGTGCCTTGCCCGATAGTGTGGGGGGAATCTTGCTCGTCTGCGCTTCAACACTAGCGGTGAAAAGCATTACCAGAGCTAAGCACGCAACTAATTGAGATAATACTGATTTCTTCATAATCTATTATTATTTAAAAAATTTCCACCGCAAAACTAATGAAAATCCCAAACACTTGCAAGAAAAAGCAAGAATATTATTTATTTGCGACCTAAAAGTATAGCTATTGATATAATTGGCACATTTTTTGCTTAAGAGGTTTAAACTTCGATACCTTATGGTCATCTAATAGTTCGAAAATTGTAAAACAAAAAAATTTCTATACATACTTTTAAAATTTTGTTTCACTTTAAAAAATTGTTTTTAGGTACTATGGAATTTTTTATTATTAAGAATGATGAACAGTATGGCCCTTACACCATCGACCAACTGCGTGAGATAGGTATTGACGCCAACACCCCTGTGTGGTACAAGGGCCTTGACAACTGGACTCTGGCAACAGAGATTGACGAGCTGAAAGATCTGCTGGTTTTTTCTCCTATGCCCGATTATGATGAGGAAGAGATAATTGAAGAGCCCGAGGAAATTGCCGCACCACCACAATGGAATAAGCGACAAGTGAAAAGATTGGCCAAAAAAGAGATACAACAAAGTCCAGCCAAACCCAAGAAGAAGCGCACTGGCCTGTGGGTGACGCTTGGTGCAGTAGCCACCCTTGCTATTGTTCTCGCCGTCACCAATCCCAAAAAGGAGGACCACTGTCGCGAGATCACCAACGTGTCGCGCACATGGATCACCGAGACTGTAGATAATTTCCGCCTCAACAACATTGTTGGCGGTGTCATCAAGACGGCATCCACTTGGCTTATACGCAGCGCTGTAGATGAGAATGTGAAAGTCGACAACTATGTGTTGTTCTCCATTGGTTACATCGACACTGGGGCCGAGAAGACACGAGTATCATTTGGCATTCTGGGCAATGTGTTTACATTCAACAAAGACCAACTCGACCAAAAGGTGAATGAGATTATCTCCAAGTATGTGGAAGATGCAATAGGACTGAGTGACTTATTCTCGTTCAATGGTGACAACTTCAACGAAATGCTCGTTGACGGTATCGTGGATATGATAGGCGACAACATGTTTGGCAACCAACCTCGAGACCGCAATGCGGTGATTGTCAATGAGGAGAATGCCACCGACAACAGTTCTAGCTCATCATTCAACATTCCGATTGGTGATGATGTTCTTAGAGAAGGGGCTAAGATGATTATCAAAGAAGGCGCCGAATACTTGATTGACAGAGTGGACAATATAGGTAGGTGACTTTCACATCATAGTTTAAAAAATGGTTTGGCAGATGAGTGCCAAACCATTTTTTCATAATTGGGACAACGGGCGAAAACATGACATCATAGTTCGTCGTGAGCGAAGGCGAGCAGCAGTTTCGACTTGTAGCGTCGCCACTCCAGGTAGAAGATGCTGCTGCCATATTGAGTGCCACGTGGGTCAATCTCTCCGTAGAACCGCATCAGCACAAAGTTCGACAGCAGCGCCACCAGCGTGTCGTGAAGCGCTTGGTCAAACGACAACGGCTGCTTGTGCCTGAATCCGAAAGTCATCATGATGTTTCGCGACTCAATGTTTGGATTATAATTGTCGAAAGTTAGGTAGCCCATCACGCGCTGACGGATGTCGGCATAGCCCTCTTTCAATTTTAGCAGCAACATGCGGCGGTTATCGGGTGTGAGCACGCGCATGCCCTCGTTATAAGCGGCATGCCATGCACTTTGGGCATACACATAGTTAAGAACTTCGTCAAAATCGATGTAAATGGTAATTGTGTTGTTTTTCATGAGTATTTTTTAAAAAAGGTTAGAGGTTAGTGTTTAGTGTTTAATGATTTGAGTTTAGTGTTTAATGTTTTAAGTTTAGCGAGCGCGAGCGACAAAACCAGCAAACGCAGTTTGCGACAAAACCAGCAAGCGAATGCTTGCGACAAAACCAGCAAGCGAAAGCTTGCGACAAAACCAACAAGGCGACAAAACCAGCAAGCACCACGAGCGTCTTACGCAGCCCTGCCGTAAGGGCGGCGGCAGTTCATCCTGCTGAGCTCGCGTTTGATGATTGCCCAGGCGTGCTCCTCGGCGAGGAAGAATTGCGAGGCGCGACACTGCTCAAGCACAATCTCCACCGCTTGCGCTATCGACAGCCTGCCCTCGCGCATCAGTCGCTCCACCCTGGCGGTGATTTCGAGCCACATGTCACGAATGTGGGTGCTTTTGAAAGCGATTCCTCCCTCGTCGCGCAACAGCTGAGCCACCACGATGTAGGCACGGTCAAAGCCTACATGGTATCGCGGACTGCCTGATGCCAGTGCCATAGTGAGCGCAACGCGGCGCATGTTTTTCACTCGACAAGCCTTTAGGCTATCATAAATCTCACAGTAGAGCTCAGTCAACTCCCTGTCGCGCTCAGCACGGCGCTGAGCACTTTCACTTTGGTTCAAATAGTTCATTTGTGTGTTTGTTAGAAATAAGGTTAGTAATAATTTCACGATGCAAAGATAATATATTCTAATGGTAAAATGCAAATAATTTAAGGTTAATTTACAATAAAATCCAAAAAAATCGGCAAAAGGGGTCGGTTCTCTTTTGCCGATTTTTTCTGTTTATTGGATATAACATTGTGGCGTTCAAGAGAATCAACCCTTGAACGCCACAAACATTATTGGTAATATTACCTTTATTTCACTGAGAAGTCGGCGTTGCGCATGTCGCCTGTGCGAGCCAGGGCAGTGTGGAATGCAAGAGCCATCTCGTTGTTCTGCATCACATGGCCCATCTTGCACACCTTGAGGTACTCGCGCAGCAATGGGCGATAAACCGGATGCGCAGCTTTCTCGATAATCTCTTCAGCGGCCTGAATTGGATCCTTGAAGCGCAGGTCGGCCACGCCCTGGTCGGTAACGATGATGTCAACACTGTGGATGGTGTGGTCGATGTGAGTACACATTGGCACGATGGTCGAGATGCAATCGTCCTTCTTGATTGATGGGCACATGAAGATTGAGGTGTAGGCGTTGCGGGTGAAGTCACCGCTACCGCCTATGCCGTTCATCAGGCGTGTGCCGCTAACGTGCGATGAGTTGATATTACCGAAGATGTCGGCCTCGAGGGCGGTGTTCATCGAGAGCACACCCAAGCGGCGGATAACCTCGGGGTTGTTGGATATTTCGCAGGGACGCATAAGCACCTTGTCGTGCAGCTTGTCGATGTTGTCGAAGAACTCGGCCATAGTATCGTAGGCAAGGGTGAGTGAACAGGTGCTCACAAACTTGCAGTGACCATGGAGCAACAGCTTGACGAAAGTATCTTGCATCACCTCGGTGTAAACCTCAAATGGTGGAATCTCGTCGCTCTCCTCAAGGCTGTCAAGCACAGCGTTGGCGATATTGCCCACACCGCTCTGCAATGGCAGGAACGACTTGGGAATGCGGTTGTTTTTCATCTCGTTGATAAGGAATTGCACCACGTTGTGACCAATCTGGCGGGTGGTCTCGTCAACTGGAGTGAAAGCGTCGGCCTTGCCGAGCTGGAACGAAGTCTTCACCACGCCCACTACCTTCTTGGGGTCAACATGTGCGGTGGGTGAGCCGGCACGATCGTGAGGGGTGTAGATAGGTATCTCACGACGGTTGGGTGGGTCGAGAGGGATGTAGATGTCGTGCAGACCGCGGATGCTCTCGGGCAGCTGGTCGTTAAGCTCGATGATGACCTTCTCGGCGCACATCAGCCAAGTGGGGGTGCATCCCACTGAAGTACCGAGCACGATTTCACCGTCATCACTGATGCTCTGCGCCTCAACGATGGCGACATCCATCTTGCCGTAGTAGTTGTAACGGAACTCCTGCGAGAGCTCACTCAAGTGGCGGTCGTTGTAGTGGATGGCACCGCTGTTGATGGCCTTGCGCAGGTCGGGGTGCGACTGGTAAGGCGAGCGGTAGTTGATAGCCTCGGCGCGGGTGAGTTCACCATCGATGAAATCGTTGGTCGATGCGCCGCTGAAGATGTTGATTTTAAACTCACGGCCAGCCTCATGCTCGCGGCGAGCCTTGGCGGCGATGAAAGGAGCCACTGCCTTTGGGCAGCCAGGAGCGGTAAATCCCGAAACGCCCACATTGTCACCATTCTTGACAAATTCGGCAGCCTCTTCGGCTGTGATAATAGGATATATCATTTTACTTCTTGATTTAGTTTATGTGTTGTTGTTTTGTGTTATTCTCAAAAAACCGTGCAAAGTTACACATTATTTTTTTAAAGAAGCAAAGGAATTAAACCCAAATCGGTCATTAGGCCGACGAAAGGTTGTTTTTTAAGGTCTTTTATGCCATAACAGTTTTTTCTTGGCATCTTGTTTCCACTGTCGTCTTGCCATAGCCCACTATGCCTTCAACGACATTGTTACAATCTGCTCAACAAAAAATCTGTTCTGACATAAATCCTAATGACCGATTCGGGTTAAAGGAAAACAATTCCACTATAGATGAAAAAACCTGCACGGCCAGTGACGGGGTGCAGGTTGTCTTGTTTTGAGGGTGACAGAAGCTTAGAAGCGGTAGCCGATGGCGATTTGCGCGTTTCCGTGCTTTTGATTGTGAGCCGTCATGAATTTGGTAAAACTCATAGTGTAACGGGCTTGCACAAAGACATCGCTAGCGATGTTGTAGGTGGCGCCAAGACCTGCACCAAAATCCACAGTCTTAGTGTATTTACTCATATCAACAGCAGGACTTCCATCAGCAGGAGTGTACTTACTGTAAATATTAAATCCTATTTGCGGACCCAAGTCTATGCTGAAAGCCGGCACCACATAGAATTTCAACATCACAGGCACATTGATGTAGTTCGCATGGAAAGTATTACCCAAAGAGTTCTTTCCTCCTTGAGCCGCAAACACCACCTCGGGAGCAATGCCAATCAGGTCACTCGCCCTATACTCGGCAAACAGGCCTCCTTGATATCCAAACACAACATCATGATCAACGCCTTCGCCCCAGAAATGGGTGAGGTCAACGCCCACCTTGGGGCCAAAAGTAAATCTCTTCTGCGCCATTGATGCTCCAGCAGTCAACAGCATGCACATTAGTGCCAAAACAATTTTCTTCATAACAGTCATTTTTTAGGTGAATAAAAAGTACATAAAATCATTCATTGTTAGTTCCCCAACATCACATCATATACAGCAGTAACGTCGGCTGCAGTGATATCGCCGTCGCCGTTCTGGTCTCCGAGTTTGAGGTTGGACATGGTGCCATTAAGCAGGAAGTCGTAGAGCGCTGTGATGTCGGCCGCTGTCACAGTGCCGTCGGCGTTGACATCACCTTTCATCATGACCTCAACAGCAACAGTGCGCTTAGCTTCAACTTTTTCGTTGACATTGTAATAATAAAATACCGCAAAATATTTTGCAGGCTCCAAGTCAGCGAAATTAAATTGCACATTTTTGGTGGTCGAACCTGGAATATTCACCACATTCGACACTGTGCTAATAAGAGAATATTTATTGGTAGTGCCATGACGCTTGTAAAGACCAGCGACAATATAGTCGTTATAAGCCGCTGTATTGTTATTCTTTACACCGACATTAAACGTGAGTATCCCCGGCACCTGATAACTGCTGTTAGAGCCAGGAAGACTGTAACTCATTGTCAAATCTGCGGCGGCACCGTTTTCCACATAAACCGAGCCTGTGCAATAGACATTATTTCCATTGGCGTCGGCGGTGAACTTCAGGGAATTAGTGCCTGCTGTGGTGGGTGTGTAACTTATTGTCACATATCCCGATTGACCCTGGCTAAGGGAGATGGAATTGGCCCCCATCGCCTTGTCATTGACAAAGAGATAAACAGGCACATAATCAAAGAAGTTATTATTTGTCACCTTAACTTTTATTTCCAGGGGACGATTGACTCTTCTCATCGAACTGGAGGAAGTCAGCGATACTGTGACGCCCTCGGTGGTTCCTGAACCTATGTTAACGGGAGTGAGTGTCAGGGTGTTGCCGTTGACTACGGCCTTGAAAAAGTTGTGTCCTGAGTAATAGCATGAATACTGGGCGCTGCTTCCGGTCTCACAGCTCAAGGCTCGCAGATAATAGGTGCCGTTAGAAAAGTTCTTACCGAAATTCAATGTTCTGGTATATGAATAAGTCTTTTTACTCTCTAAGGTCACATTTGTAGCTTGGTTTGAATAGGTCTGATATAAGTCAAATCCATTTGATTTATACACTCCATAACCCAAGTTGTAGGTTCTTGTTACTAGCGATTCATTATAATGCGATGATGAGACATTAATGACAAAGGGGTCGGAAGAGCTGCTGCGTGTGTAAGTAGTGCTCTCGGTTCTCATACTATAACCCTGAGTCGTCGAATTCTTCTCGCTTGTGGATACCGTGTTTGGTTCTAGACCTATTAAAATGTATTGATGCATCATATAACCATTGTTGCCGTCAATGCTGCCCGCTCCTCCGCTTTTAGGATTGAGTGCTGAAAGCACGAAATAGCCATCGTTCATGCCTCGCCACCCCCAATTAAAATGAAAAAATCCGTTTCCGTCGTAGCCGTCACACACAAAAGTGTGACCGCCAGAATGCTTCATTCCAACATAAAGCACTGGGCGGTGCGCCCGCAATTCCGCAAGGATAGTATTCTGCCACTGATAGTAGGAGTAATCAAAGCGATAGAGCTTGCGAGCCTTAGGGCTGTAGCGGAAATAATCAACCAAAACCTCAGCATAAGGTGTGGCACCCGAAGAGCCGGTACCATATTTCATTTGCATCGCTTTACCACAATAATGCACAAGCTTTGCCACCGCGGCGTTGGCGGCAGAGGTGGTAGAAGTCTCGGTTATTTCATAGTAATCCTTCATAGCGTTCCAGTCGAACGTAGTGGTGGGAAGGGCATTGTAAGTAGTGCCGTTCATGCTATAGGACTCCCCAGTCTGAGTGTAGCCAGGTATCGTCTTACTTGTCGAGGTGGGCCATTTGTGGTAGTACATAATCTGGGCTAGGGCCGTTGCCGTGCAGCCAGAGTAGCAATACGTGCCGTCATCCTGCGGACACTGGAAATTGAACGGTGCGGTCTGGTCCCACTGGCTTTTCATCAGTGGTGCAATGACACTGCTGGCTTTGGGCACCCCGTCTGTGGTAGCGACCTCATCAAGTTTTATGATGCCCGCATCAAGCATGGCTATCTCCTCCACATACTGGTCGAGCCATGCCTGCATGTTCTCGGGAACATTGTCAGGATCAAAGCGGCCCTTGTCGCAATAGCCCAGAATCTGCTCAGTGCGGTCGTCGCCGCTCACGATGACAAAACCTCGGTCTTTCTCGGCGTTGAACACATAGAGTGCCGGCAGTTCAGTCACCTTGCCCCGCAACTTTTTTGGAGCTGCGGCGGCAACAGTTCCCAAATTTTTCTGCGCCATAAACCTCGCTGCAATGCTCCGCGCCTGTGCCTCGCCCACCTGCTCGGCACGCATCTCCATACTCACGCTAACAAAAGCGCAAACAGTTAAAAGTAAAAAAAGTCTAAACTTACTCATAATATAGTTTTTATTAATTAATTTACAAAGCAACACTACGCGCTTGCGCCTCGCTTACCTGCTCGGCACTAGTCTCCACACTCATGCGAACAGCTGCAGATATTACCACAAGAAAAAGTAGTCTGAGCTTATCCATAACATCAATTTTTTAGGCCCTATTTTTTCAATTTACAAATATATGAATAATAGGTCAATAAAACAAGAATATTCTCAAAAAACACAAAAAAACGCCCACAAAGAGAGCGTTTTTAGGCATTTTATAGTTAACAAGCAACTTTGTCCTTTTTACACAGTGAGAATTTCTTTCTCCTTGGCGGCAAATACCTCGTCGATTTTCTTGAGGAACTTGTCGTGGAGTTTCTGAACTTTCTCCTCGCCGTCTTTTTGGGCATCCTCGGGCATACCGTTCTTCACAGCCTTCTTCAAGCCCTCAATCATCTCGCGGCGCGCGTTGCGCACGCTCACCTTGGCCTTCTCTGTCTCGGCCTTGGCATCCTTCACGAGCTGCTTGCGGCGCTCCTCGGTCAATGGAGGGAAGTTCAAGCGGATAATCTCACCGTTGTTCTCGGGGGTGATGCCGATGTTTGAGTCGAGAATAGCTTTCTCGATAACCTTGATCATATTTCTCTCCCACGGGGTGATGGTGATGCTGCGCGCATCAGGCACGGCAACGTTGGCAACGTTGGCGACAGGCATCATCGAGCCGTAGTATTCAACCTTTACAGGCTCCAGAATTTTGGGGTTAGCCTTGCCGGCACGCACGCGCGACAAAGTGTCGTCAAGATAAGCAACAGCCTCGTTCATTTTCTTCTCGGCTGCATCAAGATAAGTTTTTACGTCTTCCATAATTGTATGTCTTTAAGTTATAAATATGCGTTTTTAAGTTTCAAGCGACAAAAATAATTATTTTTTTTAGTTTCGTTGCAAAAAAAATGCCAAAAAGTGGTTTTTGTCCCGTTTGTCCCGTTTGTTGCGATGTCATCGCAACACACTAGACCATGTTTCACCTAAAGGTGAGCACTGAGCATTTTTCCATTGTTAGCTGCTGGGCGGCACGCTGCAACTGCTCGGGAGTGACGCTAAGGATGCAGTTGATGTTGTCCTGAAGGGTGCTCACACGGTTATAGTAGAGCAGTCCCCTACCCGCCCCCATCGCGGTGAACTCGGCGTTGTCGCTGGCGACAAGCAGCTGTCCGCTATACTGGCGCTTATAAGCATCGAGACGGCGCTCGCTCATCGGACTCTGCGCCAATGAGTCGATAGTGTTGTCAATGAGCCGTAGGGCTTTCTTGAGCTTATCGTGCTCGCAGCCTAAATAAATCTGCACCATTCCGCAATCGGTGAAAGTCACAAGCGACGACTCCACGGTATATACCAGCCCGCGCTTTTCACGCAGACTAACATTCAAGAGCGAATTCATGCCAGGACCACCCAAGATATTGTTGAGCAACGACATAGCAAAACGCTCTTCGTCATACATACCCTTCACTCTCGCACCCACGATGGTATGAGACTGATGCAGCCCCAAATCAACAACTTTGCGTTGCGGCTCAAGCTCTGCGGGGGCTTTGCGCTTGATGCCTTGCTTAACATGGGACAAGATGGCGAAATATTTCTCGGCAAGGCAGAAAACCTTGTCGGCCGGTGTGCTGCCAAGCGAGAAGAACACCATATTGCTGGGCACATAGAGGCGTTTGAGCCAGTCGAGGCAGTGGCCCGAGGTGAGCCGACGCAGGTCTTTCTCCTCTCCCAAGATGTTGTGTCCCAGCTGACTGCCAGCAAGCAGCATGTCCTCAAAGTCGTCATACACCGCCTCGCTGGGAGTGTCTCGATAGCTTGCCACCTCCTCAAGAACCACATCAAGTTCTGTGGAAAGTTCGTGCTCGGGAAAGACGGAGTTCTCAACCAGGTCGGCAATCAACTCCACTGCTCGCTCCAGATGCTCAACAGGGAAGATACAGTAGAGCATGGTGCTTTCCTTGGTGGTGTAGGCGTTGAGCTCGCCACCCACCTGCTCCATGCGGTTGTTAATGCGAGTGGAGGAGCGCCGCTTGGTTCCCTTGAAGATGGTGTGCTCCACAAAGTGAGCCAGTCCATACTGCCCCTTCTGCTCGTCGCGGCTGCCGGCGTTCACCGCCAATCCGCACCACGCCACAGGCGAGTTGCGATACACATGCACCATGCGCAAACCGTTAGCAAGAGTGTGAAGAGTTATATTTTCGTTATTGTACATTATTTAAATGAATAAAAGAAACAAAGGAATTAAAGACTGTGAACTCCGTTCCACTTATCACTTTCCACGTTCCACCTTCCACGTTCCACCTTCCACGTTCCACTTTCCACCTAATCACATTCTCGTATCAACATGAATGATATTCTGCACGAACATCAGGTCGCGGATTTCTTCACGGTAGATTAACATGTCGTCATAGCGTTTGTTCTCACTGCGCAGAATCACCATTGACGGGTCATCGTGGCGACGGATGTACTTAACCATGCGGTAGTCGTCGAGGATGACGACATAAATCTGCCCCCAGAAAATTTGACGCAGGTTACTTAGCTCACGCACAGCAATATAGTCGCCGTTGCGAATCACCGGACTCATCGAGTCGCCACTCACGCGCACAATGCGGCACTGGCTGCTTGTCATGTCGGGAAGGTCAACGAAGCCCACTATCTGGTCGTCGGTAAACATGCGCGCCTGAGGCAGATAGCCTGCTGTCACATCGATGTCATAGACAGGTGTGCCGCGCTTTGCCACTGCCGCATTGGGCTCAGTGACGATGCGCGTATCGGGCACTGTCACAAGCTGTTGTGGCTGCTGCTTGGCAAACGGCAAATCCTCACCAGTCTCCAGCCACTGCTTCGACACCCCGAGGTTCACCACAATCTTGTTAATCAACGCCTCGCTCATCGCCAAGCGACCGTTGAGGTACTTCGACAAATTCGACGTGTCGATATCTATCTTCTGAGCAAAATCCACCTGACGGTAGTTCAACTCCTTCATTAAGAACTTTATACGTTCAGCCACTGCTTTATTATCCATAGTAATGCGATTTAATTTGTGGCAAAATTACCATAACTTTGGTAATTTGCCAAATTATTCACCGAAAATTTTCGGTGAATAGTAAATATAATCACCGAAAAACTTTCCTTAGCTCAAAATAAAACAACTGAACTATCTGAATATTCTGATTTTACAACAACCACAAGAAAATAATGCGCGCTGAGGAGCCATCATTTCTAGTCGTTTTTCGTCGTCTGACATACTCAGGCTGATACATAGGTTATACAAATTCAACAAAATCTGACAAGATTAACAAAAAATATTTTTGTCGTGTTTGTTTTTTCTTTGTTATGCTTGTTTGATAAATCGTGATGATTAGCGAAAAACAAGTCGATTTCCACCGTTTTCCACGATTTTGGGGCTATTGTTTGCGGGTGTTGAGATTTTTTCGGATATTTGCGAAACATTTGTTTAAATGCGCTTGTGGAATTGCCATCAAGCAACGTAAAGTATTGAGAATATGACACAACAGGCTGATTTTACCGAAGTGCTGGAGGTGGCTTCTAAGGCTGGGCATATCCTCCTTGAGAACGGTGCGGAGATTTCGCGCGTGGAGGACATCATGAGCCGCATCGCTTCGCATTATGGGGTGGATACAGGCAATTTCTTTATCCTCTCAAACGGTATTTTCACCACCGGCCATGCCAACAAAATCACCAAATCGGGTGGTCAAGCTTCGACCTACGCCAATGTGGAGTTCATTCCACTTAGAGCTATCCAACTCTCTAAGGTGGTGGCAGTGAACCGCCTGAGCTATGACATCGCCAACGGCAAGATTGACCTCGCCGAGGCACGCGAACGCTTGAATCAAATCAGCCATGCACCCGCGAAGCCCGCTTGGGAACAGATTCTGGGGTCGGGATTTGGCGCGGCAGGCTTCTGCGCCGTGTTTGGCGGTGGATGGATGGACTGCGCCGCGGCACTGGTGGTGGGGTTTTTGCTTTACGCCTTCGTATTGGGAGTGAGCAGCCGCTATCTCTCGAAGATAGTGGGCGGCGCCTGTAATGCCCTCCTTGCCACGCTGCTGTGCGTTGTCTCATGGCGCATTGGCTTTGGAGCTAGCCTCGCAAATATCATCATCGGTGCCATCATGCCGCTGATTCCTGGTGTGCCGTTTGTCAACGGCGTGCGCGACCTCGCCAACTCAGATTACATTGCTGGATTCACGCGCCTTACCGACGCCATGCTCGGTTTCCTGTGCATCGCAGTGGGTGTGTCGCTCGGATTTATCATTGACGGCACTGTGCATGGCGGAATGCAGGATATAGAGATGATGGTCAGTCCTGAAACCTCCAACCTGTTTTTGCAGGCCTTTGCCGCCTTTGTGGGCACCGCGGCTTTTGCGTTGCTCTTTGGCATCGACCGTGAACACTATGTCCCCGCTGGGGTGATTGGAGCGATTGGCTGGGCGCTTTACTTGGTTTTAGTGCGCTATTGCGGTGCCACACCTGTGGGTGCCACACTTGCCGCCTCCACGCTGGTATGCATCATCTCTCGCATCGCCGCTCCGTTGTTCCGCATACCCGCTCAGGGCTTTCTCCTGTGTGGCATTTTCCCACTGGTTCCCGGTGCTGGCATCTTCTGGTTCACCTACTACCTTACCGATTCGCAATTCGACCTCTCAATGCAGAGCGGCTGGCTGGCGTGCAAAATCGCCATCGCCATCGTTTTCGGAATAATCTTAGCAATGGAACTGCCCCAACGCATCTTCTCCCATAAACACAAAACGCATTAACCCCAAAAAACATGTAAAATAAGGCGTTTTAGAACCGAGAAATGTGTAAAATAAGGCAATTTAAAACCGCAAAATGTGTAAAATAAGGCAATAGAGCATCAATAAAACATTTAAAATAAGGTGTTTAGTATTTTGCTCTACTCAATTACTGTTATTGACAACGGATTCTCAATCGCCTTAATCGCGCATTGCTTTGCAATGGCGCGATTTTCTTCGCTCATGCCCACGGGCTCGCCGTTGATTTCCTGTATATTCTTGGCGCGGAGCCATCGCTGGTCGATCCATGTGGTGTCGGTCCACACACGGTCGCTCAAGCCATAGCGCGCGAGCAGGGCGGCAGTGGCGGCATAAGCCTCTATCAGGCAGGGGATGCCCTCTTGCAGGTGCAGATAATCGAACAAATGCCCCAAGTCACCCAGCGAGTCGAGCGGCGTGGTGCGGGCGTTCTGGATGGCTGTGCCACACGGCAGCAGCAGCTCAATGCCAGTGTCTTGCTGCACTTGGCTCACGCATTGGGCGATGCGCTCAAACATCTGCACGCTGGTGGTGTCGGGGGCAAGGCGCGGCAGGTTATCGGGATAGGACGGCGTGATGAGCCAGGCATACTCATGCTGACAAGTGACTTTCTCGTCAAGCCAGTCGATAATCTGGTTGAGATAAGGCTGATAGGTGCTGTAGTCACGCGACATATTGGACTGCTGCTGAAGCACTATCACATCCCAAGGTTGAGTGGCAATAACATCGGTCATCGGCACATCGTCAACACCATCCCAGGGCTGCGCGCCGTGCGACCAGTAATGGATGAAGTTAGTTGGTGTTCCTGGGTCAACAGGAGCCCAAGTTGTGGAGTCAAGAGCATTGTAAAACTCATTTAGACTGCCTCCACCTATGTACACGATATCGAGTTTGAGGTAGATTTGCGGTGCCACAGCCTTCATGATGAACGGCACGTAAGAAAGCGCGTCGAGCGAGAAACTGTTGCCTATCGACAGCACCCGCAAGGTGTCAGTCACCACATGACGAGCCACCTCAATCTGCACATCTTTATAATATATGGTGTCGCCAGCATCAATGTACATAACTATCGGTGCTATTGAGCCTGTATTGTAATGCTTGTTGTTGAGTACCAGCACTTGAGCGTCATTTATGATTGATAATTCGCCATAAGGCAATGGCCCCTTCATCATGCCAACTCCCGAAGTCATAACTGCCGCACGCTCATTATCGTGCGCCACGATGCGCACCTCGTCGCCCACGGCGAGCCTCAGCAACTCCCCCACCCTCATCATCACGCTGCCATCATATGGGTTAAGGACAGCAAAGCAATATCCCTTGTCGCCCACGCCGCTGGTGCTGCCACCAAGCAATGCGTCGTATATTGCCGTCACATCGGCTGCCGTGACCGTGCCGTCGCCATTGGCATCGGCATTCTGTGTGGTGTAACCCAACAGATTGTCATATACCCGCGTCACGTCGGCGGCAGTGACCACGCCGTCACGGTTCACGTCGCGCAAGTCGGCACTGCGAGGCTCAGCATCTACGCTGACCAGGATTTTGAGATTGCCATTATATTGAGAATAAGCGTCAAGAAACTCGCCATCTACTGCAAGCAGAGCACCCTCGGGCAGATGTGGCAGCACAATCAGTGCGTCGGGTACGTGAGAAATAACTGTCGTCAAAGCATCGCAGCCGTCAAATGCCCCATCGCCAATTGCCGTGAGCGTAGCAGGCAACGACACCGAAGTTAGCCACTGGCACTGTGAGAAAGCACCGCTCGCTATGGCAGTGACATAATAATCGGCCACCTTAGTGGGAACAACCACACAATCGCTTTCATAGTCATCAACAGGAGAAATGAGGCACACCGTGCTATCACCATCCAGCACCCGATAGCACAAACTATTGCTCACAATAGTGTCGCCCATCTGAGCGGCATGCAACCGTGGCGATGCCAGCATCAACACAAGCATCACGAGCAATAATATATCCAGTTTACCTCTCATCGCCACGAACTTATCGCTTGCAAAATTCAATAAAAAAAACGAGAAAAACAAGACATAAGCCCCCAAAGTTGCGAACTATTAACTGTGAACTCTTAACTATGAACTCTTAACTATGAACAAAAAAAACCTACGCCCGCTTTTCAAACAAAGCAGACGCAGACAACTAAAAAGGAATGTATTAATTACGATGGTTATATTATAATGATGAATGTCCTTTGATTTTCAATGCAAATTTATAGCATTTCTCTATTTTATGCAAACGATTTAATTAATGAGGGTTTCAATTTAATTCTTATTAACATATTTTCAACCAAAGTCAGAATTGCATAAACATCTTTTTGCAGAATGGACTAATTTGAACCAATTCAAAACCACAGAAAGAAATGCTCCAGGTTGAGGGAGCGCTTGGCGACGATGACTCCAGTCTTCTCGTTGGTAAACGACTGACCATGTGTCATCGACTGCTTGAGATATCGCCACAGCTGCTTTACGCTGGCACTGCGATGGATGTTGCGGAACACCAGCACACAATCGCCGTGCAGCATCGACGAGAGGCGCAGTTTCAGCGTTTCCAAGTCAGCGTTCTCAGGCACTGAGTTCACAAGCACAAAGGGATTTTGATTGTCGCCCATAACCTGCGCATAGTCCTCAAATGCCACATCTAGGAGGTTGTAACAATCAATACTGTCGAGATAAGGTGCCAGCACGTTGCCAATCACGGGATAAGCATAAATATGCGGCT
Source organism: Muribaculaceae bacterium (assembly GCA_017557625.1). GTDB lineage: Bacteria > Bacteroidota > Bacteroidia > Bacteroidales > Muribaculaceae > Sodaliphilus. Next base: position 62,097 of record JAFYYG010000059.1, on the reverse strand, counting down.
CATAAAGCCACAGGCGGCTCTTTGCCGACACGTTGAGCATGCTCGACGCCGTTAAGCCATAGCATGTGCCCACCTGCATTATGAAACCTGGATTGAAGAAGTTAGTGATGCGGAACAGCATCTTCATGCCCTTGAACGATGCCACACGCGGATGGTTCTTGACATCACGCAAGGCGTCGATTACCGCCTGACGCATCTCGCCCATTTCGCTATAGCTGTAATAGGGCGATTTCTCGCGCAGCACAAAGCGCACGAAATTATACGCAAAAGGGGAATGGATGCCATGCCCCTTACTGCGGTGATGACGACTCAACGCCGTGCGGTATCTCTTAATGCGACCCAAGACAGTTAGTTGTCAGTTATCAGTTAAGAGTTCACAGTTCTTAGTTTTTAAAAGCTCTAAACTCTCCACTCTAAACTCAATTAGCGTTTTTTGTTTCTTCTAGGAATCAACTTATTTTATGTATTTTTTCTTTTTACTCGCTCTGATTGCATCTATCGACTTGCGGGCTTTATCTTGGCCACCAGTTGTTACCACATTAGCGCTGACTGATTGAGTGTCATCTGACTTCTTTGAGTCTTCAAGCTCTGCAGATTCTGCCTCATCTTTCTTGCGACGCAAGCCTGAATAGATAGCCCAGCCAAGGGCTCCGAGGATGAGAAGCAGAATCAGCCATACCGAAGTCTTAGCCACAGCCTCAGTTTTGTGAACCTCTTGAGGGTCGAAGGTGAAGACGATGGTGTGATCACCAGCAGGCACCTGAAGGGCACGCAGCACATAATTCACACGACCAATGGGCACCTCTTTGCCATCGATGGTAGCTGTCCATCCCCAGGGGAAATAAATCTCGCTGAACACCGCCAAGCCGCCATTCTTGCTATGAGAGTGATATGTAAGCTTATTGGGAGCATAAGTTGTCTCCTGGATATAATCGTCAGGGTCGGTAGCTGTAGCTTCTTTGAGCGTTTCCTTAAACTTCTCATCAGCAACAGCCTCGGTAGCTGGGTCAAAGTCATCAAGGAACTTCATCTCCTCATCGGCTGTCTTCACATATTTCAAGTTGTCGACAAACCATGCATTGCCAAGAGCCTCAGGATTCTGCTGAGCTAGTTGAGGATTTATCATAACCCACTTAGCATTAAGCATATTTAGCACAGCCATATTGTTTTTATAAATTTGACGGTTAATTAGGTCATTATAACGTCTTAACTTAGCTGCATGATAACCTCCAATTGTTTTATGGAAATAGCTAGAGCGAGCACCACCAAAGTCAGATACATCCCAAACACGGTAGTTCTGTGTCGTGTCGGCAAGAATCATTTCGTCGGCAGGTGTTTTCACAAAGGTGGTTTCGGGAAGTGTGGCTGGGTCATGAAAATGCTCCTCATTTAGATAACGCTTGTTAACGTTGTACATATCTACAAGTACAATACCAGAAATTATCAATCCCACTGCGACAGCATTAATTTTCCGGAACTTGTAAAGCATCATCACACCAAAGCCAAGCACAATGACAAACAAGCTACGCCAAGCGTCAGCAGTCACAAGTCCAAGGCGCAGAGGAGCACGTGCACTTGCGCTTTGAGGTATTTTATCAGTTGTAATAGAAATTTCTTTTTCTCCACCTCCTATATTTTTAAATATCTGTTTCAGATGCTCATTATCAATTTGATTTGCATCTCCGTAAAAAATACTAGGCATAAATGCAAAGAGTAAACACAAAAAGACGCAAGTTCCAAACACACCATAAATCACCTTTTTATATCTATTAAAAAAATCTTCTTGCGTTAACATCTCCTTCAAAGCAAGCACAGCAAGCAACGGTATGGTGAATTCGGCTATAACAAGTATGCTCGACGCCGGTCGGAACTTGTTATACATGGGGAAGTAGTCAATAAAAGCACCTGTAAGCCACATAGCGTTATGTCCCCAAGAGAGCATAATAGAAATTATGGTTGCTGCCAGCAATGCCCACTTCACAGGTCCTTTCACCACAAAGAGCCCCAATATGAATAAAGCAAAAATCAGAGCTCCCACATAAACTGGACCACTTGTGCCAGGCTGATCACCAAAATACTGGGTGAATAAATGTAATCCATCGCTTCCCAAAGACACGTCTTTTCCTAATTCTTTACTAACTGCATCATTCAGTTCTTGTTCGAGATCGCCACCTCCAACAACAGTATAAGCATTATCCAGATCAGCAAGCGGATTGCTAGCACCACCTTTCACATTAGGAACCATGAGAGTCCATGTCTCGTCAATGCCGTAGCTCCACTGAGTAATATATTCCTTGCTTAAACCTCCTTTGCCATCATTCTCAGGCACAGCTTGCTTGGCTTGTTCTTTATCTTTATCTTCGGGCAATGGAGTAAGCTCGCTATGCCCTCCACGCATAGTCTCTTTAGCATATTTATTAGAGAGATAAAGGTTAGACGCGTTCGCTCCCACTGCCAGCAGTGCAGCCACCGCCATGCAGGCAGAGGCGATGCCCCACTGCTTCAACTTCTTTTCCTTAATGGCACTGAAGAGGAAAGCGAAAACCAGCGGCACGATAATAAACAGCGAGTAGTAGGTCATCTGCACGTGGTTGTTGAGCAGCTGCAACGAGGCAAAGAGCGCCGTCACAGCCGTTCCAAGCAAATATTTCCCTCGATAAGCCCACACGATGCCGGCTATTGTTGGCGGGATGAAGCACAAAACGAGAAGCTTCCAGATGTGCCCCGCAGCAATGATTATGAAGAAGTAAGACGAGAAAGCATACCCAATAGCGCCCAATACCGCCAGATACCACTTCATGTCAAACGCAAGCATCAGGATGAAGAATCCCAACATCAGCAGGAACACCCAGCTCACTGGACTTGGGAGGCCAAGTGTGAGAATCTTTCCGAGGGTGTTGATTATTGAAGTGCTCTTATAGCTCGGAGCAATCTGGAAGGTGGGCATACCACCAAAGAGACTGTTAGTCCATCGAGTGACTTCGCCATTGTGTTCCTCCTGATATTCTTTAGCTTCTTGGCCGTTGGCTTTTCCCTGCATCACGTCATGCTGCTGCAGCACATAGCCATTGCCCACGCTGGGAGAAAAATATATCCACGAAATGGCGACAAAGGCCAAAATCGCGAGCACAAAAGTCACCACACTCCGCACCGTCAAGGTGCCTATCAATTGCTTGTTAAGTACGTTTTTATCCATTATATTTCAAGTGTTTTTATTTGCGATACAAATATTTGAGGGTGTAAAAGTACTAAAAAAACATCAACCAACAGCAATTTGTGGCAGAGTTTTTGTTTTCGTAAGCTTTTAGCCATCAAAATGATGTTTTTTAGGGACATTGGGGGGTATGTCAGAATTTCATCTTGTTGACTTCGCGGCGGAGAGCGGCGGTTTCTTCTTCACAGTTGCTGTCGTTGGCGCCCTGGGCGACTTTCATCAACTGAGAGAGGGCATCAAGCAACTCTTTTTTGAGCTTGGAACCTATCTCTTTGTATTCCGACGTAGGTTGAATCACATACTCGCTGTAAAGGTCGTGCAGTTTTTTGTAGTCATTGCGGCATGCCGTGAGTTTGGCGTTTACCGTAGCGTTAGATGAGGCATAATGCTCTATATCCTCGAGGCTGGCGGGCATTTCCTCGGGTTTGACAGGAGCAATTTTAATGGGCATGTCTTGATCGCTTGGCATGGGTGGGAGCTGGTCATTATCGCCAAAACCAGGAATGGGTGCAGGATCTGGGCCGTCAATAAACAGGCTAGTAGTGTCGGCAAGCATAAGACTGTCGAGCAGCGAGTCACGCGGCACGTCAATTATTTCGCCTTTGAGGTCTTGCGGAGCGCCATACTCAAACTCGTCAACCTTGAGGGAGTCGGGTTTGGGATACTCCTTCTCGCTTCTTCCTAACAGCTTGTTGCCTAATTTGTGAACTGGCGGATAAAAGAAATACAACAGCACCAGGACGGCTACCACCACCCCAATACCCCACCATGCTATTTTTTTGTTACGTGCTGTCATTCTTCAAATTACCTCTATTCCTAGGCTCAAATTCTAACCATTGTGCCATAAATTTCGGAAAAAACTTTGCAAAATTAGTGCAAGCCAAGTGAAAAAACAAATTTATTTGAGTTTTTCCGAGACTCAGCTGAATAGTTACACTCTAAACAATGAATTGTTAAGTTTTTTTATGTGAGATTAGCCATATTCCGAAAATTCTGTGTACTTTTGCAAGTTATTGACATTATCCCCCCCTCAAAAAGTGGCAAGACGACCTGAAATATTAACCCCGCAGCTGTTCCGTTTTGAACTGAACCTCAAGACTGTGCTCTGGGGTGGCGACATGATTGCCTCATTCAAAGGCATCACCCTCGACAACCATCTCGTGGGTGAAAGTTGGGAAATTTCGGGACTTAAAGGTCATGAGTCGGTGGTCGCCAACGGAAACGATGCGGGTCTCACACTGCGGCAACTCGTCAGGAAGTACCGCAGCCAGCTGGTGGGCAAGCGCATTTACCGCGCCCACGGCACAGAGTTCCCGCTGCTCATCAAGTTTATCGATGCCAACAAAGACCTGTCGGTACAGGTGCATCCCGACGAGGACATCGCCCGTAAACGCCATCACTGTTGCGGCAAGACCGAAATGTGGTATATCATTGATGCTCAGCCTGGCACCTCGCTGTTGGCTGGCATGAATCGCACCATCACCCCCAAGGAATACTTGCAACACATGGCCGACGGCACTCTGCTCAACGTGCTGACTCGTCATTACACACATGCTGGTGACGTATTCTTTCTGCCAGCAGGGCGCATCCACTCCATAGGCGCCGGCAACCTGCTGCTCGAGGTTCAGCAGCCAAGCGACATAACCTACCGCGTGTATGACTACGACCGTCTCGACATCAACGGCAAGCCACGTCAGCTGCACACCGACCTTGCTATCGATGCCATTGACTACACCGTGAGTCGTGACTGTCTGCGACACTACCCCAACGACAAGGAACGCATCACATTGATTAAGAGCATTTTCTTCAACGTGGAGAGGGTCATAGTTGACGGCACCTGCGACATTCCCATGCCTCACGACACCTTCCTGTGCCTGATGTGCATCAATGGAGAGGCAACCATCGACTATGGCGGCGACAAGATTGAGACCATCAAGCAAGGCGAGTCGCTGCTCGTGCCAGCATGCATTGAGCACCTCACCCTCAATGGCAATGCCACAATAATCACCGCAACTACTTAATATTAAGTGATAAGTGTTAAGTTTTTATCCACTCCTATTTCTAATGAAACGACTCTCAGTATTAATAATAGCCTTGCTGTTTGTGCTTGGCATTCAGGCGCAAAGCGTAGTGCGCGAAGCTTTTAAAGAAGACATTCACCGCAGTGCCAATAACTACTACGCCTATCCCGATAAAAATCTCCCCAAGCTGACACCAGCTCCTCAGGGCTATGAGCCTTTTTTCATCAACCACTATGGTCGGCACGGCAGCCGGTGGCTCATCAGCCCAAAAGACTACACCTACCCTGTGGAGATACTAAGCATGGGAGAACGCAATGGTAAACTAACCAAGCGCGGCAAAGAGGTGCTTGACGTGTGCCAGATGATGCTCGACGCTTCGAATGGCAGACTTGGCGAACTCAGCGACATAGGTGCCGAGCAGCATCAGGGCATCGCCAGACGCATGTACGAGAATTTCCCGCAAGTGTGGGCGGGAGACGCTAAGGTTGACGCGAAATCCACGGTGGTGATTCGCTGCATCCTCTCGATGCTTAACGAGGTGGAGTCGCTAAAGTCGCTGAATCCCGAGCTTCGCATCACCACCGATGCCAGCGAGCACGACATGTATTATATGAACTACCGCGACACAGTGGCAATAGCCGCTCAAAAAGCGGCACGGCCAGCGAGAGAGCAGTTTAAAGACAAGATTTTTACCTCCAAGAAACTCGAGAAGATGACTTCTCGTCTCTTCAACGACAAAAAATTTGTGGGCGACAGCATCGACAGTTTTAAGTTTGAATACATCCTTTTTGACCTGGTGAGCAATATGCAGAGCCATCACGCCTTTGAGAATATTGACCTCTATTCGGGAGTATTCACCGTTGATGACGCCACAGACTTCTGGACCTATAACAACGCGCGGTGGTACATATATTCAGGCAACACATCGCTCAACAACTACACGGGAGCACGGGCACACCGTCACCTGTTGCGCAACTTCGTGGATGAGGCCGACAAGGCGATACTCAGTGGTACCAACAGTGCCACTTTGCGCTTCGGACATGAATCGGTGGTGCTGCCCCTCGTCTGCCTGATGGGACTGAACGGAATGGATTACGATACTACCGACTTTGCTACACTCGCCGACCATTGGCGCTCCTATGAGGTGTTCCCCATGGCAGCCAACGTGCAGATGATATTCTACCGCAAGCCTGGCAGTGATGATATCTTGGTGAAAATCCTCCTCAACGAGCGCGAGGCGACATTACCCATCGCCACCGACTGCGCCCCTTACTACCACTGGCTCGACGTGCGCCAGCATTTCATCACCCGCGCTCAATAGGAGTGACTAGGAGTGGATAGGAGTGACTAGGAGTGACTAGGAGTGTATAAGAGTGACTAGGAATGAATAAGAATAACTAGGAGTGGATGGGTTCCTAGCTATTCCTAGTCATTCCTAGTCATTCCCAGTCATTCCTATCAGTCGTCATATTCTCTTGCGGCGGCGTGGAGTTTTTGACTGATGTATTTCACTGCTTTGGGTGGTGAGAGCAATTTCAGTCCGGGACCGTAGCTCATCAGCACAGAGAACAGCTCAAAATTCTGAACCACCTCAATCTGGAAAGTGCAACTCCTATCCTCGTGACGCTCCAGGAGCTTCTGCGATGGGTGCAGAGGCTTGGTGATTATATACTGGCTCTGTTCACGATTGGCCCAAAAGGTGAGTACCGATGGTTTGTTGTTGATGTTCTTGCTCACTCCTATCACATCGTCGAAGAAATGCTCGGAATCAAAGTCGGGGTTGTCACAATAAGGCACATCGTCAACGGTCTCTACACTCACAATGCGGTCAAGCGGGAAGTTGAAGAGCACCATATCCTTGGCACGGGAACCGAAAAGGAACCAGCGGTTACGGAACTCCTTGAGAAGATAAGGGAACAGAATAAACTCCTGTGGCTTGCGGGCGTTGAACGACTGATACATTATGCGCAACGTCTGCCGCTTGGCGATGTGGTTATAAAGAGGGCTGAGCAGCCTTAAGCCCCTAAGATCGGGGACATTGTCGAAATTCACTATGGGTTTGTTTCCCTGATGGGTAATGGAAAGCTTCTCTTGGAGACGGCTCACCACGTCACTCATCTCGTTGAACTGGTCGAAGTCCTCGAGCTGACGCAGCATGTCAACGGCCTCCCGCAGCAACTCAATATCGCCTTCGGACATGGGCATATTAAATATGGAGTAGTCACGGTCGGCATAGCGGTAGTATTTGTGGTCATAGACCTCGATGGGGGCGTTGTAGCCCAACTTGTCACTGCGCATAACCTGGATGTCGCCCTGCACGGTGCGCACCGACACGCCCTTAGTGATTCCCTCCATCTCATAGAGAGCATCACTGCAGGCATCAACCAGGTCCTCAAGAGTCCAAAGTCGATAAGGGTTGCGAAGACAGTTGTCAATAGTCTTGTAACGAATTAAAGCGTTCTTGTTTGCGGGCATGGCTTCTTAAGTGTTAAGTTATAAGTGTAAAATATAAAGTATAAAGTGTAAAGTATTAAAGTATAAAGGATGAGTATTCTATAGGTTCTAGAAATTCTAGATTATCTAGAGAATCTAGAGTTTATAGACTTTCATGAAAACTTTCTCCCCTCTCAACTCTCCCTTAAACTAGCGCAAAGTTACAATATTCTGCGCAATTGCGCTGCGTAATCAAGAAAAAATCGAGAGAAATCAAAAAAATTCAAGAAAAAATGAACTTTTTTTCTGACTACGCAATTAGATTGCGCACTTGATATATTATCTTTGCATTGTCAATTCAAAACAAGACTCAATAGCGAAAAGAAATTACAACACTTTGCTTGTTTACTTGTTTGCTTGTCAGCTTGTTTGCTATTTTTACTAACAATTTAAACTTTTAGAATTATGAAAGTAATGTCAATCAACAACCGTCCAGTAAAGATTTGGACTAATGAAGTAGAGGAGACTGCTATGGAGCAGATCACTAACCTTACTTCGCTTCCTTTCCTCTTCCATCACCTCGCCATCATGCCCGATGTGCACGCTGGTATGGGTATGCCCATCGGTGGTGTGCTGGCAACTGTTGATGCAGTGATTCCTAACGCCGTGGGTGTGGATATCGGTTGCGGTATGTGCGCTGTAAAGAGCAACTGGCGTGTTGCCGATATCGATAAGGAAGTGCTGCGTAACACAATAATGAGCGGTATCCGTAAGGCAATCCCAGTAGGCTTCTCTCATCACGACAAGGCACAGGACGAGAAGTATATGCCTACCGGCTACGATATCAGCACTCTGAAGATCGTTAGCGAGGAGTATGAGTCGGCAAAGACTCAGATTGGTACACTCGGTGGTGGTAACCATTTCATCGAGTTGCAACGCGACGAGGAGGGTTTCCTTTGGGTGATGATTCACTCGGGTAGCCGTAACCTCGGTAAGAAGGTCTGCGATTACTACGACAAGGCGGCAATCGCCCTGAACGAGCTCTGGCATTCGGAGGTGAAGCCAAGCATGCGTCTGGCATTCCTGCCTAAGGGTACTCCAGAGTATGAGGCCTACTGGGCCGAGATGCAGTATTGCGTTGACTTCGCGCTGTGTAACCGTAGCCTTATGATGGAGCGTATCAAGGACGTTATCGCGAGCGCTCTGCCAGGTATCGAGTTTGAGCCTATGATCAACATCGCTCATAACTATGCAGCTGTAGAGCATCACTTCGGCCAGAACGTGATTATCCACCGTAAGGGTGCTACTCTGGCACGTGAGGGTGTAACAGGCATCATCCCAGGTTCGCAGGGTACTGCGTCCTATATCGTCGAGGGTCTTGGCAACCCAGAGTCGTTCTGTAGCTGTTCGCATGGTTCAGGTCGAGTAATGAGCCGTACAAAGGCTGTTCAGAACCTCTCGCTTGAGGCCGAGATCAAGCGACTCGACGACCAGGGTATCGTTCACGCTATCCGTACCGAGAAGGACCTCGAGGAGGCCGCAGGTGCCTACAAGGACATCGAGACCGTGATCAACAACGAGCTCGACCTCGTAAAGATCAAGACACGTCTCCTCCCAGTAGCCGTAGTTAAGGGATAATCAACAACTTTATTAAAATAATCGAGACAGTGAGGCGCGTCCTCACTGTCTCGTTATTAATTTAACCCAAATGTGTCCTCAAAAGGCCAGGGGATCATCCTTACACCTTATTAAGCTCGTAAGAAATATCAATTAATCCACCTGTTACTTCTTTCATTTTCAAGACACCATTTTCAATTGATATCTCATATTTTTTGGTGTCGCCATCAACAGTGATTGACAAAACATTCTTTTTTAATGACCATTTAAAATCATATCCACTAGTCGAAACGTGGTGCGTAACAACATCAGTTTTCTGCCATGAATAGTGCCCGGTGTGGTTAGCGTTAAAAGTATAAGTTATCACTTCAGGATTAAGTATACTGCCCGCTCCATTACCAGTCCAGTTACCGATAAGCTGCTGTTCAAGAGCCGATGGCTCATCTTTATCATCGCCACAAGATATGAGAACAAAAGGCATGATGATTGCCATTAACAAGAGTATTTTTTTCATAACAAAAATTTTTAGTGATTAATATTTTGGCAAAGATAGTAATTTTTCCGCTACTTACATAATCTTTTATGATTAATTGTTCATCAATCCTGATGGCTATGGTGAAAGACAAATTAATAACAAATGATCTTAAACATCAGAAATATATGTAGTTTTGATTCTTTAAAGTTGACTTAAATATAAATTTTTCTATTCGTCTATTGAAATTTTTCTCGTTTTCATTCCCTTTATTTTTATATCCTGCCATCATTCACATGAGATCTCATTAGTATATAATCGTTTTTTAATCGTTTGATTATTTGAGTTGGCACAAAAATGCCACAAAATTTTTGATTACCTTGGCAGCTGTGGGTTGATATAGAGTTGTAGCCGGTTTTTGCGGCTTTTTTGTTGCAGAAATCTTGAAAAAACGCACTTTTTTTCAAAAAAATTGATTATTTTCTTGCTACGCAAAAACACTGCGGAGTGACGTTCTTACTTTGCAGCGTGAAACAAAACACGACACGTTCTTTGACATATTGAGACAATAAACTACGACTGTGGTGAAATGGTAAACACGCTGGGTCGAGGGCCCAGTGGACACAATCGTCCTTAAGGGTTCAAGTCCCTTCAGTCGTACCATAGAAATGCGATAGTGGTGAAATTGGCAATACACGCTAGACTTAGAATCAGGTGGAGCAATCCGTAAGGGTTCGAGTCCCTTCTGTCGCACACATTAAATATCTAATGGGGTGCCGTAGAGCAGGACATACTTCGTTGGGACGCAGTGGAGAAATCCTTGCGGGTTCGAGTCCCGCCCGCCACTACATACTGTGGCGGTGGTGAAAATGGTAAACACGCTGAAATAGGAGTCCTCTCGCCTTTTGCCCTCTTTTTTCATGAGTTTGAAACTCAAAACCGATACTCTTGTAACTCAATTGGCAGAGAAACGGACTCTTAATCCGTGCGATGTAGGTTCGAGCCCTACCGGGAGTACAATTAATAGTTAAAAGTTATGAGTTGATAGTTAAGGAAACTATGAACTATGAACTGTGAACTATTAACTAATAACTAAATGGTTCATTAGCTCAATGGATTAGAGCAAGGCGCTTCTAACGCCTGGGTTGGGAGTTCGAGTCTCTCATGAATCGCAAAAATAGAGGTGCCGTTAGATTGAAGGCTTACTTCGTTTGTTTTGAATACAAAAGATGCGGGTTCGAGTCCCGTCGTCGCCCGGCGACGTAGCTCAAGTGGTCAGAGCATGAAAAACAGCCTCGTCACCCATTGCCCTCTTTATTTATTGACTTCGTAGCTCAGCAGGTAGATGCACTTGACTTTTAATCAAGGAGTCGTGGGTTCGAGTCCCACCGGGGTCACAATTAATAGTTAAGAGTTATGAGTTGATAGTAAGTGAAACTATGAACTATAAACTGTGAACTATAAACTGTGAACTATAAACTGTGAACTATTAACTAAAGCGTCCTGGTTCATTAGCTCAATGGAACAGAGCACGGCGCTCCTAACGCCGGAGATGGGAGTTCGAGTCTCTCATGAATCACACACACAATGGAGGTTTGGCAGAATGGAGTTTAATGCACCGGTCTTGAAAACCGGCGGACCCTTAACCGGGGTCCTATGGGTTCGAATCCCTTAGCCTCCGCAAAACACATGGAGTTTGTAGCTCAGCAGGTAGAGCGCCAGACTGTGAATCTGGTAGTCGTGGGTTCAAATCCCATCAATCTCCCAAAATGCTTCAATAGCTCATAATAGGTAGAGCGGTTCATTAGTAATGAACTGGTTGTCGGTTCGAGTCCGGCTTGGAGCTCCAATAATAGTTAAGAGTTCATAGTTATGAGTTCTTAGTTAAGGGACTTAACACTTAAAACTTGACACTTAACACTTATTTCTGATTACCATTTCAAGTGGTGATTGATAAAGAATAGACGCTGAGTTTTTAGAGAAAAAAATTAAAAAAAATGATTTTTTTGAAAGTTTTTTCTCACTACGCAAAAACACTGCGGAGCACGGTTGTTACTTTGCACCGTGAAACTTATCTAAGTCGAGTTCTTTGACATATTGAGACAACATTTACGACTGTGGTGTAACGGTAAACACGCTGGGGCGAGAGCCCAGTGGACAACATGGTCCGTAAGGGTTCGAGTCCCTTCAGTCGTACAAAAAAATGAGGTGCCGTAGACTGGAAATTCTTCGATTGTTAATCCGTGGGTCGCAGGTTCGAGTCCTGCCTCTTGCGCTAATCAACAAAGATCAAAATGCAAGAGTAGCTCAGAAGGTCAGAGCAACGTAATAGAGTCCTATCGCCTTTTGCCCTCATCATTTACCTCTGTAGCGCCTAGTGGTTAATGGCATCTGCCCTACAAGCAGAGGATCGTTGGTTCGAATCCAACCGGAGGTACAATTAATAGTTAAAAGTTATGAGTTATGAGTTGATAGTAAGAGAAACCGTCAACTATGAACTGTGAACTGTGAACTATAAACTATTAACTATTAACTTAAAAAATAGTCTTGTAGCGCAACGGCTAGCGCACCGCCCTGTCACGGCGGGGGTTGCGGGTTCGAGCCCCGTCAGGACTGCAACAACACACATGCCTTTGAAGCTCAACAGGTAGAGCGGCGGACTGTTAATCCGACGGCTGCTGGTTCGAATCCAGCCTGAGGCGCAAAAATATAGTTCTGTAGCCCTTAACTGGAAAAGCGCCGCTCTGTCACAGCGGAAGATGCGGGTTCGAATCCCGTCAGGACTGCAACACACAACACATGACTTCGTAGCCCAGCAGGTAGAGCAGCTGACTCTTAATCAGCGGGTCGAGGGTTCGAGCCCCTCCGGGGTCACTATTAATAGTTATGAGTTAATAGTTATGAGTTGATAGTTAAGGAAACTGTGAACTATGAACTATGAACTGTGAACTATGAACTAAATGGCTCGTTAGTTTAACGGAAAGAATGCGGCGCTACGAACGCCGGGGTGGGAGTTCGATTCTCTCACGGGCTACACAATGGAGATTTGGCAGAATAGGCAATTGCACCAGTCCCGAAAACTGGCGTCGGGAAACTGACATGAGGGTTCGAATCCCTTGGTCTCCGCAATAACACAATGAGGTGTCTCCGCAGGAAAGGTACACAGACTGTAAATCTGCTGCTCAAAAGGCTATGGGGGTTCGAGTCCCTCCACCTCAACACAAGAAAAACGCGTCTATCATGGCACTGGCATGTGTCAGCGAGTTGGAAGTCACAGCCAGAGACGCTAACATGGGCTTATAGTTAAGATGGAAGAACACCTGCCCTGCAAGCAGGAGGGATGAGTTCGATTCTCATTAGGTCCACCAACCTCGACCTTGGCAATTCACTAATTTACTCTTGTAGCGTAACTGGTTAGCGCGCCGGGCTTTGAACCCGGAGGTTGCAGGTCCAAGTCCTGCCGAGAGTGCCACATGCTTCAATAGCTCAACAGGCAGAGCGACTCCCTTGTAAGGAGACGGTTGTGGGTTCGATTCCTACTTGAAGCTCTAAAATTTGGTTATGAGTTATCGGTTATTGGTTATTGTTGTTTCTAGATATTCTAGAAAAAACTAAGAACTAACATACGACTGTGGTGAAACAGGTAGTACACGATAGACTCAGAATCTATTGGAGCAATCCGTGAGGGTTCGAGTCCCTCCAGTCGTACAAAAAATGCTGCCGTCGACTAGTGGCTGAGGTCACAACACTTTCAATGTTGTAAGGGACCAAATCTCTTCGCAGGTTCGAATCCTGTCGGCAGTACAAAAATCACATATTCTCTTGTGGCGTAATTGGTTATCGCACCTGCCTGATACGCAGGGGATTGCAGGTTCAAGTCCTGCCGAGGGAACAAATACAATGCGGGATATCGGAGGTGGTTACCAGAGCGGTCCCATAAGCCGCTGACGTGGGTTGCCTATTGGCTTCCTCAGACGCGACTCGACAATGTTCAAACAAACTTGACATTGTTCTCGCTGCTCCTTCGGTTCGAGTCCCACTCCCGCAACACACTCACTCTCGTGGCGCAACAGTCAGCGCGTCTGTCTTATACACAGTAGGTTGCAGGTGCAAATCCTGCCGAGAGTACAACGGTCATTGACATGATGAGAACACACAATGATGGGTCTGTAGTTCAGCAGGAAGAACATTTGCCTTGCAAGCAAGGGGTCAGGGGTTCGAGCCCCCTCGGGTCCACAAAAAGAGGTGCCGTAGAATGGGCATACTTCGATGGTTGAAATTTCTTGACAACAGAAACTTGCTGGTTCGAGTCCAGCGCGCCCGCTTCGCTTTTTGCCCTCTTTTTATTGATAGTACAGAGTACAGAGTGGAGAGTGGAGTGTAAGTCCTACCTTTTGCCTTGTCATCTCGTCAGCTTGTTTACTATATATAGGGTAGTGGCCTAATTGGTAAGGCGCTACATTTGGGATGTAGAGAGTGTCAGTTCGATCCTGGTCTACCCTACTAAAAATATTGCCCTGAAGTGTTTCAGGCGGCACTCCACACTCTGAATGTGGAAGACCAAGTTCGAATCTTGGCGGGGCAACAACAACATGCGACTGTGGTGTAACAGGTAGCCACGCCATCCTTAAAAGTTGGTGGAGAAATCCGTAAGGGTTCGAGTCCCTTCAGTCGTACTATCAAAACATGGTGCTATCGTAAAACCGGTCAGTATATCAGCCCCTCAAGCTGAAGATATGGGTTCGAGTCCCATTAGCACTACTCACACATGGCAATGGCCTAATGGTTAAGGCTCTGCATCTGGAGTGCAGAGATTGTCGATTCGAATCCGGCTTGCCATACTAATACAAGGAATAGAAGCTAACTTAGTAGAAGCGCGGGTCTGAAAAACCCGAGGAATTGGAGCGTAACCAATCTGTTCCACATTATGGAAATAGCAACCTGTGAGGAATAGGGACTGCCTGCTAAGCAGATCGTCCACAATAGTGGATAGGGGTCGGGACCCTGCATTTCCGCAAAATATACCGAAGTATTCCCTCGCTCTCATAAGGCGTTGAAAGGATAAGCGGTTACATGTGAGTTCAAATCTCACCTTCGGTACTGAATGTTGAGTTGGCCGAGAGGACACAGGCAACGGCTTGCAAACCCGTTTTTACATTGGTTCGAATCCAATACTCAACTCCAATCACCTGGTTGAAAAACAACTACCCTCAAAGAGGTTCCCTGTACCACGGCTCAGCCGTGATCAGCCAAAATGCCTTGAAGAGATGCATAGGTCGTTAGTTTAATGGCAGAATGCCGGTCTCCAAAACCGATGATGGATGTTCGAATCATTCACGACCTGCACAACACACACATGCGAATGTAGCACATGAGGTAGTGCTTTAGCTTGCCAAGCTAGAGGAGACGGTTCGAGTCCGTTCATTCGCTCTAAAAAAGTAACTATTCAGCGATGTCATCATTATCAAACAAAAAGAACAAAACCAGACAAAAACAACAAGAAAATATTTTAGAATACTAGATTTTTTTGTTGAATTTGTCCCTCTTTGTTGAGTTTGTTTGATGATAATGCAAGTAAAAAACAAAATAGCTTAATAGTTACCTAAAAAATGAAGAAAAACAATTTTTTTTAAAAATAATTTTCATTATGCAAAAACACTGCGCATCACGCATAGTAACTTTGCAACATGAAACAAAACAACATGCCTTTGAAGCTCAACAGGTAGAGCGGCTGACTGTTAATCAGAGGGCTGCTGGTTCGAATCCAGCCTGAGGCGCAACAAACAGTTTAGAGTTAAGAGTTAAGAGTTCAAAGTTAAGAAAAACTATAAACTGTGAACTATGAACTGTGAACTATAAACTATGAACTGTAAACTATGAACTAAAAAAACATGACCTCATAGCTTAGCTGGTAGAGCACTCGATTCTTAATCCTGAGGTCCTGGGTTCGAATCCCAGTGGGGTCTCAAAACACCGTCATTGCGCACGACGGTCACACAAGATGCCGTTAGGCAACGGATACTTCACTTTTTATGATTTTCAGCCGTTGCTGCTTGTTGCTCTTGTTTTTAACTGCATTAACTGGTTGTCGTAGAAAGGAGATACTTCGATAGTTTCAGACACAAATTAAGCGATATTTTTTGCTCCATTCGTTTGTCGCACTGGATTAAGGCGGTTTATTGAAAACTAAAACATACGACTGTGGTGAAACCGGTAAACACGCTTGATTCAAAACCAAGTGGACATAGTCCTTAAGGGTTCAAGTCCCTTCAGTCGTACTAGCAAAACATGGTGCTATCGTATAAGGAATAAGTATTTCAGCCTCTCAAGCTGGAGATATGGGTTCGAGTCCCATTAGCACTACTAATAGATTCATTTACATGATTGTAACACACAAAAGAATGAGGTGACGTTGAGAAGGCTTACTTCAATCTGCGACAGTCAGAGCCCCTTTGGGCTTGTGGGTTCGACTCCCACCACAGCAGCATCCAAAAGATGCTGAGGTGTCGCCATCGGTAAGGCTATAATGAAATTCAGCTTTTTCGTTTATTTCCCTCTTTTTATAATGCCTTAGGCAAAATATGCGAGTGTAGTATAAAGGCCAGTACGTCAGTCTTCCAAACTGAGGGTGACGGTTCGATTCCGTTCATTCGCTCAACTTATCAAAACATTGATCATTGACATGATTGCATGAGCTATGGAGCCAGGAGTCACGGAGTGAAATCTCCACAACTCCTCTCCGTAGAAAAAAATAGGAGGTGCCGTAGATGGGAATTCCTTCGTTTTAAGCTAGGGGTCCTGGGTTCGAGTCCCAGCTGCCGCGCCATAAATGCGGGAGTAGCTTAGTTGGTAAGAGCACTCGAATAGGTCCTGTCGCCTTTTGCCCTCTATTATTAAAAGGTGGATTCTACATGGAATGTGTAGAACCCGCCTTATTTTTTTGCCCTTACCTCAAAAATATTTAACTTTGCACTTGCAATGGAAATTAAGAAAAAAGGCTATATCGAGAGCCTCATTGAGCAAGGCGAGCACGAGCATCAGGATTTCAAGTACCAAATCACCGATGCCCGCAAGATTGCACGCTCCATCAGCGCGTTCGCCAACAACAGCGGCGGCCACTTGCTCGTGGGCGTGAAGGACAATGGTAACATCGTGGGAGTGAGCAGCGACGAGGAAATCTACATGATAGAGCAGGCTGCGCAGATGTATTGCCAGCCCGAGCAGCAGGTGCATTTCAAGATTTACCGCGTGGCAGGTAAGAACGTACTCAAGGTGGATATCGACGAAGCTGACGACAAACCAGTGAAGGCCCCCGACGACAACGGCCAGTGGCGCACCTACTTCCGCGTCGCCGACGAGAACGTGCTCGCCAGCAGCACCCACGTGAAAGTGATGCAGCTCAAGAGCGAGCCCACACCTGATGATGTGGTTATCAACCTCACCGACAAGGAGCAACTGCTGCTCGACTACCTGCAAAACCACGGAGGCATCACCCTGAGCGGCTACGAGCGCCTCGCCCACATTTCATTTCACACCGCACAGCAAACCGTAGTGAAACTCTGCGAGATGGGTATAGTGGAAATCCAATACCACAACGGCCAGTGCCTGATAACACTAACAGGAAGCTGATTTCTTTTCTCCGTGAATAACCGCGGAACAGTTTAAAGGGGAACTTTTTCTCCGTAAATTTTCGTGGAATTAACCGTGAATTATTCGAGAATATATAATAATTCTCAGGCAATTAACGTCAAATAAACAATTCACGGATAATTCAACGGATGTCATAATAGAGCAAAATGTCCTCATAGGGAGCTTCTCCTTATGGGGACATTTTTGTTTTGTGCTATATGCTAAAACGAGCGACGGTGATTACACTTGCATTGTTAGCATCCTACTTGTTTAAGATGTGCACCTCTATGATGTCGCTCACCGCTTTGCCGCATCCGCTCATGTTTCCAACAATGCGCAGATAGAGTTTGTTTATAGGCATCTGCAATTCATCTTCGGCGACGTCTGCTATCTCGTCAAGGTCGTCGCACCACACGTTCACTTCGTTGTCTTCTCCTGAAGAATCTGTCACAAAGTAGTCGCCAGGATGCACTTCATGGGGATAAATACCACATCTATTGATAAAAGTGCCATCAACCGACACTTGCACCTCATAGGTGGGATAGATGATGTACTCGCTGCTGGTGATGCCGGGCCATGAGAGGTGGATATACTGGTCTTCACCACCGTCATGAATGTATTCGGTCTTGTCGGCAGTGACATCCAGCGTTCCAAAGTCAATGTCATAGCCTGGATTCTGTGTCATCTGGCTGTTCTGTGCCAGCACGCTGGCAGGAATGGCAAAGACATTCTTGGTGGGGTCAAATTCACGGCCCTCATTGATACCGGCTTTCCAATCCCAGATGGTGGGACCATAAACCGAACCAATAACGCCGAAGAAATTGCGTCTTACTAAAATGGTGCGTCTAAGACCTTCGAAAGCGAACTCTCTCGCCCATTCATCATATACATTAGAGAGGGTCAACTCTGAGAAAGGAGCTGCGCCCGACCTTGCTCTCACTGTGTTGAGCGCCTCCAAGCCTTCGGCATTAGATTCGGTGGTATTTAACTTGGCATCAACCTCGGCAAGAATAAGATATGCTTCTGCCACTCTGAGCAATGGGAAGTCGGTATTGGCAGTGCTTTGATTTACAGTGCTGTTATTACTTGGGCGGTTGCTCCACTTGCAGTAGTCCCAACCATCACCGGGGAAATATGGTGAGGATATTTCGGGGTTGGTTTTTGAGAACAAGAACAGCGCCCTGTCGTCACCCATCTGGGCAGCCACTGTGTTAGGAGGTGTGAGAGCGGCAACCGACGATGGCACATTAAACTTGTTTACCAGAGCCTTACGTGCCACGATGGCATCGTCGGTACGATCCAACCCAGTTGGCCAGATGCTTTGATAATTATGGTGGGAGGTGAATTGTATCATGCGGGTAGTTCCTCCATATGCCCAATAGTCACTGGATGAATTGTA
The DNA here is from genome assembly GCA_017557625.1 of Muribaculaceae bacterium. Taxonomy (GTDB): domain Bacteria; phylum Bacteroidota; class Bacteroidia; order Bacteroidales; family Muribaculaceae; genus Sodaliphilus. Next base: position 43,312 of record JAFYYG010000059.1, on the reverse strand, counting down.
TTTTATAGGAAATATAATCTCCTGTTGCGCTCCATTGCTGCCGTTGTCACCCATGAAGAGCAGCTGATAAGCGCTATTGCCGTTCTTGCCGCTGGTGTTGAGTTTATAAGGAGAAGCTATGACCGCCTGCGCCAGTTGTCTGGCAATATTGAGTCGCTCAATAATCATGTCATAGGATGTGGAGGGGCTGTAGATTTCGGAATTGAGAAGTACCCTAGCCGCCAGCAGCCAAGCTGCAGCCTTATCAACTCGCCCATATTCTACAGTTTTTGGCTCGGCAAGGTTATTTGCCACTATTGCGAAGTTTGTAAACACAAAGCTCATCACGTCCGACCGTTTTTGCTGCTTAGCTAAGCGAGTGGGAATTGTAGCGTCGATGTTGGTGGGCACTCTGCCATACAAGTCAAGCAGATAATAGTAATATAGCGTCCTAATGAACTGCACCTCGGCGTTGTGCTGTGCGTCGTGCTGTGAGGCACGTGACAGGTAGTCGTTGCACATGTCGATGCTGTTGCACAAGCGCAGATAGAGGCCTTCGCTCACAATGTTGTCGCTGCCCCAATAATTGAAGCTGAGTTCTTCAAGCTCAGTATCGAATATGGAACACTTGATGGCATTGTCCGAAGACAGTTCATTCATGCTCCACATATTCCACAGGAAGTCGGTGGAATAGTAGTTGGTACCGTGAATCTGTTGTTCGCTATGCAGTGTGGCATAGCACATCTCGAAGAGGTCATCGTCGGTGATTGCGGGCTTAATGCCGAGCAGCACATCATAAACCTCAGTGATATCGGCCGCGGTGACCGCACCGTCGCCATTAACATCAGCGGTATAGATATACAGTACATTATCTTCGCCTAACAACACGTCATAGATTGCCGTGACATCGGCCGAGGTAACGTAACCATCGCCGTTGACATCGGCGCCATAGGCATATGCCAGCTGCGTGCCGAAGCAGAGAGCCATGAATGCTAATAAGACCTTGATGTGAGAAGAAAACTTTTTCATAACGAAATAGCAGAGGGGACTATATTGTTGTTATTTGAGCCATTGCGAGGAAAAGTCCCATATAATATTAAGCCTTCGCTGTGGCCCGCTGTTTTGCAATTACGTCTTGTTGGTGATGGGCTGGCGGGAGCGCTCGCTGATGTCGCCGTTGCGGTAGGCTTCGAGCAGGAGCTTGAGGTCGTTGATCTGGTCCTCAAGTTCCACACCTATGTCGGTGTCTTTCACCATCATGCGGTGGTTGGTCATCTCCACCATCTCGTAGGTGGACTTGATATCCTGGCCTTCCTCTACAGCCTTGGTGATAGATGTGAACGGCTCATGCTGCACAAGCTGGAAGCCGCGGCTGTGGTAAACGAGGGTGTAGCCAGCTATACCTGTCTCGGGTTGATAGGCCTTGGAGAATCCGCCGTCAATCACCATAAGTTTGCCGCCCGCCTTCACAGGATTCTCACCCTTGATGGTCTTCACCGGCACATGGCCGTTAATTATGTGGCGGTACTGTCCTTTCACCTCAAACTCGTCGAGAATCGAGTCCACCACGTCGGCATTGTCACGCAGATTGTAATAGTTGCCCTTCACCTCCTTGTGGGTGGCTTTGTCAACGATGAAATAGCGCTCGAAGGTCGCCATCTTGTCCTTGTCGAAGGCAGGCGAGTCCTTGCCGCACCACAGATACCACACATAGTCATTGGCAAACTCCTGGTTCTCCTTGCTGTCGCAGCCGAAGTAGGCGTCACGAATCAACGCACCCACCTTCTTGAGCAGCTCGCGACCGTGATATTTCTCGCCCTGGATGGTGACATCCTTGAGTGAGCCGTCCGCATTGAGAGGTATCGAGGCATGATATAGCAAGTTGCCGTTAATCACCTTATATACACAGCCGTAGCGGAAGAGGCAGCGCATGTGGGTGCGCAGCCTGCCACTGCCAGTGAACGAGTTGTGGAGCTTCTCCACAATCTCCTCCTCCTCGGGAGTGAGGCGGTAAGGGTCTTTGGGGTCAACGGTGGGGAAGTTGGTGTCGGTCATCTCATAGTCCACGCCGTCGATGGTGATGACTTTGCGCTCGTGGTCTATCTTGTCGAGCAACAGGCGGTCGGCCATCTCGAATTCCGGACGACGGTTGATAATCTGCGCCTCGAGTTTGAACTGGATGATACTTATCGCCTTGTGCATCTTGGCGATGAGCGGAGCGAGCTTGTTGTTCTTGGCTTCGCCCTTGGGAACGAACTTCTCGCAGGGGTCGTCGCCATAGACATCCATGGCAAACGTCGCGAGCGGCAGCATATTGATGCCGTAGCCGTCTTCGAGCACCGCCTGGTTGCCGTAGCGCATGGCGATGCGTATCACGTTTGCGATGCAGCTGTCATTGCCGCTGGCGGCGCCCATCCACAGGATATCGTGGTTGCCCCACTGAATATCGAAGTTATGGAAGGTGCACAGCACATCCATAATCTTGTCGGGACTGGGACCGCGGTCAAACACGTCGCCCAGGATGTGCAGCTTGTCGATGGTAAGCTGCTGGATGAGGTAGCAGATGGTGATGATGAAATTGTCGGCGCGGCCGGTGCTGACGATAGTCTGCACAACCACATCAACATAGGCCTGCTTGTTGCGGTCGGTGGCACTCTCGTGGAGCAGCTCCTGGATGATATAGGAAAAACTGCTGGGAAGGGCCTTGTTGACCTTTGAGCGGGTGTATTTCGACGACACGTTGCGGCACACCTTCACCAGACGGTTGATGGTTACGAAATACCAGTCGTCGAGGTCCTCGCGGTCGGTCATGCCGTTCTTCACCAGTTCCAGCTTGCGCTCGGGGTAATAGATGAGGGTGCACAGCTCCTTCTGATCGCGGTTGCTCAGGGTGTCGTTGAAAATCTCGCCCACCTTGCGCTTGATAGTTCCTGAGGCGTTGCGCAGCACATGCTGGAAAGCCTTGTACTCACCGTGCAGGTCGGCAAGGAAATGCTCGGTGCCCTTGGGCAGGTTAAGGATTGCCGACAGGTTTATAATTTCGGTACTCGCCGTCGCCACATCGGGAAAATTGTGCGACAGCAATCGCAGGAATCTCAATTCGGCTTCTTTCTGCTCTTTCTTTGTCATTGCCATAAGTAATGTTGTTTTTAAAAGGGAAAATCCCCCATGAAAGGTAATTAGTCTATTTTTTTGCAAAATTAGTGCAAGTTGAGAGCAGAACAAAATGAAAAACGAAGTTTTTTCATTTTTTATGCCTCGCTGACCTTATTTTGGTCAAAAAAAATCAATTCACAAATTTCAGTCAAAACCTGATTACCTTTCTGGTAGTCGATTGATAAAGAATAAAAGAACGCAACAACAACTAACAATTATAAAACATTACAATTATGAGAACTTTTATTACCAACACATTAAAGAACGATATCGAGTCGATGTTCAACAGCGTTTTTGTTGTTATGCAAGACCTTAACACCGATATCAAAAAGATCATGCTCAGCATCATGACCACATTCTCAGGGCCACAGCTGCAAGTAGCTTACGCATAAGAAAGATGGAATCTATAATTTTATAGACTCCATAATTCTACACATATAAGCAAAACATATTTTTTAAATAATAACATTTTAAATATTCTGAATCATGAGAAAGTATTTTATTATCGCCTGCCTTTTCGCTCTTGCAGCTATCACAGGCAATGCTAAAACAGCAAACTTCCAAACCGGAGTTATCAACACCCTACATTCCGACGAGTTTAACGAAATGTTCAACGACGGAAACACACTCGGCAAGCCAGTGGTTATCGACGTTAGCGCAGAGTGGTGCGGATGGTGCAAGAAGATGCACCCACATCTGGAGACACTCGCAAAGAAGTATAAAGGACAAATCTACTTCTTCCAAATCAACTACGAGACCGACCTTGACTTAATTCGCAAAATTGGAGTAAGCTCTTACCCAACACTTATCTATATCCTTCCCGACGGAAGCGGCTATCTCGACGAAGAGGGATTCCGTACTGCCGACCAGCTTGATATCACACTACAAGAAATGTTCTTCGGTGAAGACTAGTCAATGATGTCATGGCCTGGCACTCAAGACCTGGCAAGCTGACCCACCACAAACGAAAATTGGCACAACACAAGCTGGCCAATTATTTAAAAATGCGATTAAGCGAGACATGCTTAAAGCCTTAAGAGCGTGAGCATTTTATTTAAACCACTAATTATTATGCATGGATTGACCGGTTAGCATTTCCCAGTGTCGCTGACCGGTCTTCTTCCTAGAAAGAGTTGCTAAAGATTTTTGAAGTTTTCCACTCGTCAATTACTCTACTTTTTTACAATTATTGAAACTCACTCAGTCATGAAACAGATTTTTAAAACCATATCACTGTCGGCAGTCGCCGTTATCTCACTTTCCACCCCCACTTTTGCAACCCACATCAGCGAAGCTGGTGATGATGAACTGACATCCGAAGAGAAATACTACATGGCTATGTATTATTTCCAGCAGGAAAACTATGAAGATGCAATACCATTGTTGCAAGAAGCGGCACGGCAAGGGGACGAAAAGGCTCTCAATGCTTTAGGCAAGTGCTATGAACATGGGGTCGGTGTCTATAAAGATCACACGTGGGCTGTGAAATACCATATCCTGGCCGCCTATAGTGGGAACGCCGATTCTCAAAATATTATTGGAGAATGCTATCTCTATGGCGACATCTTGGCTCTCAATAAGAAAGAAGCCGCACAATGGTTCGAGAAAGCAGCCATTAAAGGTAATAACAAGGCTCAATATAACCTGGGATTGTGCTACTATTACGGCTGGGGAGTCAAAAAAAACTACAAATTAGCTGCCTACTGGTTCAACAAGAGTATGATGCCTGAAATTAAAGAAGACGATTTGGTTGAAGAAGCACCCCTAGCGGTTAATGTCGCTATTGAAGATTACTGTGGTACTGTTAGTAAATCAAAAGAGGACTATTATTACGATGCCATTAACGGCGATCCCGTAGCTCAATATGAATTGGCAAAACTGTATATCGAAGATAACAACACCCAAGAGGCCATTAAGTGGTTAACAATGGCCGAACAAGGGGGATTCTTATACGCCCAAGACAAATTGGCGCAAATTTATGCCGAGGCACACGACTATGACAACGCTTTTTATTGGTTCAAAAAAACAAAAGATTGTTTCAGCGAAGGCATGGGAATTGGTGACATGTTATATTCACTGGCTTTTTACACAAACGACAACAACTACCCCATCTTTCTTCAAGAGGCCGTCAACAGGGGAAACATCAATGCGTTGGTCGACTTAGCATGTCTATATGCCATGGGAGAACTTGTTGAGCGTGATGACAACAAGGCTGTGGAACTTTACTGCCAGTACGTGCAAAATCTTGATGACTCTCTTCTGGATTATTACGGTGTATCTAAACAGAACATCACCATTGCCAATGTGTATTTTTACATCTACAAAGAATGGTTCCACATTTCACGGGGTGATTTAGAAAGCAAGGCAGAAATCCCGTTTCTCAAGAAGGCTGCCGAACTGGGGCATTGTGAAGCGCAACTTACCGTTGGATACCTATATAATTGTGGAGATGAGTATTACGAATTCGAGCAAGACTATGTAGAAGCTGCTAAGTTGTTCACAAAAGCCGCCAACCAGGGAAATGCCTACGCGCAATTCATGCTGGGCGATTACTACAACGAGGGAAAGGGTGTGAAAAAAAACTACAAGAAAGCTGCACAGTGGTATAAGAAAGCCGCCGACCAGGGTATAGGTGACGCTCTCTATCAACTTGCTGAATACCATGCCAACGGCTACGGCGTGAAAAAAGACATGACACTCGCCGACGAGTACTACAAAAAAGCTGCTGATGCCTACAAAACCAAAGCCGAAGAACACTTTGACAACAATGAATAGTAATAGTTCATTATGAATAAAGATTTCAAAGGTTTGCATATTTGGATTTCAATCACTAAATTTGTCAATTCAATTTTATAACACAAAAACTATAACCGAATATGAAACAGTTTTTAAAATCATTATTACTTTCTGCTTTCGCTGTAACATTGTTTTCTACAGTGAGTTATGCGTCACTCATGGGCAATAACAGTACGTCGCCCTATGAGGAAGTTTACGAAAGTGTGGCTGTCCCCCCATCTTACCTTGGAGGAGATGCTGCTCTAAAGTCTTTCATCAATCAAAATATCCGTTATCCCCAAGCCGCCCAAGACAATGGCATTCAGGGTAAGGTTGTTGTTCAATTTGTTGTTGAAAAAGACGGCAGTGTTGGAGAAGTGAAAGTGGCTCGTGGAGTTGACCCTGAACTCGACCAAGAGGCGGTGCGAGTGTGCAAGATGCTTACTGGCTTCACACCCGGCCGCAACAGAGAGGGCAAACCCGTGAGTGTATGGTACACTCTGCCTGTAAAATTTAAATTGACTTCTCCTTATGAAGAAGAAGAGATCACCCCCGAGGATCCTAATGTTACTGGCGAGGCTTTAATATACTATCAAGATGCGCTTAATGGTGATGCCTATGCGCAATACAGTTTAGGATGTTGTTATTACAATGGCAAAGGGGTAAATATAGATTACATACGAGCTTTTTATTGGTTTAAAAAGTCGGCAGATCAAGATAACATCAATGCCCTAGATTTTCTTGAGTTGTACAATGAAATTGTGTTGCCCGGATACTATGCACTGGAAAAGGATTACGACCGCATGCGTTACTGGTATCAAAAACGACATAAGATTGACGATGAGTATATTGATCAGTATGATACAGGAGCTTTGCTCTACAACGTTGCCAATGATATATATCCAAGCAAGGATTATCTACCCATTTTGCAAGATGCAGTGAACCAAGGATCCAATGGAGCTTTGTCAACCCTTGCATGCCTCTATGCCTTAGGCAAAGATGTGGAACGTGATGACAACAAAGCCATAGAGCTTTATCGCCAATATCTTGAGAATCTAAAAAAACACGATGAGAATATAAGCATTGCTGATGTATATTATTCTATTAGTCGTAATTACAGCAACATTGTAAGAGAACAATATGATATACCACAAGAACAATGGCTCAATAAAGCTGCCGAGCTTGGCAGTTGTGACGCACAAAATGCTTTGGCTGAAAAATATGCCTTTAAAGGAGACTATGAGAATGCTCTTATCTGGTGGAAAAAAGCAGCAGCTAACAACAACTCCGATGCCATGCGCAAAATAGGAGATTGCTATGAAAAAGGGGATGGAGTTGCATTGGACCATAAGGCCGCATTTCAATGGTACAAGAAAGCCGCCGACAATGGCGATGACTTTTCTCAAAATTTTGTTGGTGAATGCTATCTAAAAGGCGACGTGGTGTCACGCAACGAAAAGGAAGCTGCCAAATATTTTATCATGTCTGCAAAAAATGGCAACAATGGTGCTATGTATAATCTAGGAAAATGCTACTACGAGGGGAAAGGCACCAAAAAAGATTTCAAGCAGTCAGCTGAATGGTTTGCTGAAATATGTGGTATCTATTTAGAATTACCTCATACTAAGGAATTCATATTTGAAGATGAGGAATTATACATGGGACAACCTAAAACCGTAGATATGGTTATTGGCGGTATTGATTGTTATCCATCCGAAGAATTAGAAGAATTGCATGAAGAAGCCATGCAAGGTAAAGCTTGGGCTCAATATAGATTAGGAATGCAGTATTATAATAATGATGATATCCAAAATGCTCTATTGTGGCTCGAGAAGGCTGGTGAGAATGGGTATGATTATGCCTGTCTAGAGTTGATTAACATTTATTGTTATGGACAAAAGGTCGAACGCGACTACAATAAAGCACTCTATTGGTATAAAAAAGAATATGAATATAGAAACGAAAATGCCACCATAGGTGATATGCTTTGTGATTTCGCTAAGGAGGACTACAATTCCAACAAGAATAAATATCTATTTCTATTACAAGAAGCCTCCGACTTTGGCAGCACAGACGCTCTATTGAATTTAGCATCCATATATGCCATTGGTAAAGACGTGCCACGCGATGATGACAAGGCTGTGAAATACTATAAAAATTTTTTGGAAACCATAGAAGAACCCACTGTAAACGTCACCATTTCCGATGTGTATTATCTCATTTACTGTTACTATGATTATTCTGAAATAATTAAAGAGTCATGCGATGGAGAGTGTGATCAGTGGCTCGAGAAGGCAGCAGGGCTTGGCAATGCCGATGCGCAGTGTGAAATGGGCAATCTTAGTAATGACCAAGAAGAGGCAATTACATGGTATGGCAAGGCTGCCGAGCAAGGTCACGCCGGAGCGCAATGCGAAATGGGCAACTACTACAACGACAAGGGCGATTTTGCCCAAGCAGCTCAGTGGTTCACCAAAGCTGCTGCACAAGACGAGCCCGAGGCACAATATCGACTTGCCACATTATATTCCACTGGTAATGGCGTGAAGAAAGACAAGAAAATCGCCAACGAATACTACTATAAATCGGCCACCGGATTCAAGGCCTCGGCCGAGGAGACTCTTGGGATAGAATAGACAAAGAATAACACCCGTTTTTGAGCTTTTTATGACGCTAGTTGTGAAAAGCTCTTTTTTTTCAAAAGCACCTGATTACCTCACCGTATTTTGGTTGATATAGAGTAAAATGTGGTGCTTTTCCACTGAAAAAAGAGTTTATTGATGTGATTTTAACATCTTTTTGTAAAGTTATTATTGGCTACGCAAATTGGTTACGTAGTCACCCATGTAACTTTGCGATGTGAATTATGATTTATGAGAACACTGACCTGGTTCTGGTCAAGCAGGACTTACTTCATAGAACTTTTTTTGCGAGTTAGCAGCCCTGCGATTATCGGGACATCGACGGATACAGTGAACATAAATAAAGTGCGCAACGTGAGGCTTCACAACCTCGAAGGTCAAGACGGACTTACTTCATAGAACGCTTTAACTGTTTTGCAGTCCGCCGATTATCATCAAAAATGTGAAACTCACAAAACAACATCAGGAGAAGGTCAAGGGAGGCTTACTTCATAGAGCATTTTTAAGGTTTTGCAGCCTCTCGATTATCATCTCAAATAATTTAAAAAAACGACACACAGATCTTCTGCAAATGACGGCAAAAATTGCTATATTTGCAGGAGATTTTGATTTCATATAATTTTTTTACATAATCAACAACTTAATCATTATGAACACCAATTTATTGAAAGTATCGCTGCGCTGTGGAGCTGTATATATCCCCAGCGCAATCGTCAATGAGGTGTCGTCGCGCCACATCACTCGCGGCACCGTGTCGCTACTTATGGAGCTTCGCAAAATTGGATTCACGCTCAATGAGTCTCTGCTACACGTTTTCAACGGCATCGACTCTGACGATGCTCAAATCGTGCTAAACACTCTCAATGAAATCATGGGATGCGACCTCAACTGGGCGCCATTGATGAAAGACTGGAACGCCAAAGTGGCTCACTCGTGGATGAACGTGAAGTTTGCCGAAGTGTTTAACCTCTTAGGTTTCAAGAACGGAGCTCGCTTGCAGTGCGGTCACCTTATGCCCAAGGGACTCTTCGACCTGAAGCACTATAATGGCTGCCCGTTGTGCGGCACACCGTTTCTCACTGACCCAGGTAAGATTTTCAAAGATCAAGGCTCGAAGCTTAAACCTCTCATGCTTTGGACCGATGAGGACATGATGAAGCACTATGGCGACCTTCTCACCTCGCCAGTCGCCCTCGATGCCACCCAAGTCGATAGCCTCAAAATATTGCTAAGCGAGCTGCCTCTACCAGCTGATGCTAGCGTCAAGATGAAAGAGACACTGATGCTCGTGCTCGACACACTCATCGAGGCTGGCAAGGACGACGAGGCTCAGATGCTCATCAAGTCGCCTGTTGACGTGATGCGATACCTGTGGTATAAGCACACTGGATATCTCCAGATTGTGCCTCCACGAGTGCTCATAGCTCACTCTGCCGCCGCTGGCAGCGACCACCGTCCCGCCTTAGACCGCGGCAACGAGTTTGCACAAGCCAAGCGCGAGGAGCTGAAGCTCAAGTTCGACCGTGCCACCTGCCACCGTGTCGCCAAGTGGATGAATGCCCTGCCTATGGACGTCCGCAAGGCATGCGAGGAGATGCATTCGCGCCGCGAGATGTGGGTGCGATTTATCCGCGCCCTGCGTCTGCCAGAATATGCCAAGCGCAAAGGCTTTGACTACCTGCGCAACCTGCTCGACGTGTTCTACCGTCAGGATTATGCCGTGCTGCAAGGCTGGATCGAGGAATATAAGCTGCGCTATGACTTGGAAGGCACGCTCTCCACACTGCAGCAGTACCCGGGCCGCTTTGCACGATGCCTCTTCTCAACTATGCTATGGTTCGATGACTACCGAGTGCTTAAAGCCTTCCGTGAGGTGGCGTCTAAGCTGCCAACCAGCTTAATACTCACCCTAGGCATGTATGCCGAGTTTTATTTCGACCCCAACCGTGAGCGCCGCACCGTGAAAACTGTACTGGGAGAAGGCATCAACATTCCTGTCAACCCACGCATCTTCTGGCAAAGCGCCAACTCTCTGCGTGATATGATTAGAGGCGTTAGGAACCTTTACTACGATGTGCTGCTCGACCGCTATGCCGCATTACCTCACAAAGAGGGCAGCACCATTTATATCGCTCCCGAGCTCTATAAGATTCCTGTCAACGTTGGCGACCGGGCCATGACTGTGCAGGACGTGAACGCTGTGCCACAGGGCACCGTCTTCGACATCGAGGGCAGCAAGCTGCGAGTGTTCATGCAGTGGGGACAGGGACTGCCTTCACAACACCTCGACATGGACCTCAGCTGCGTGGTGGCATATAACGACCACGTGGAGCAGTGCGCCTATTTCTGCCTTAACATCCCTGGTGCTGACCACTCAGGGGATATTCGAGTAATCCCTGACCAAATGGGCACAGCCGAGTATATAGAGCTTGACCTTTCCAAATTGCAAACACAAGGTGCTAAATATGTCACTTTCACCTGCAACGCTTACAGCTCTGGTGATATCGCACCTAATCTCGTGGTGGGATGGATGAACTCAGAGTACCCTATGGAGGTTTCGGAGGCCAATGGCGTAGCCTACGACCCATCGTGCGTGCAGCATCAGGTGCGCATCACACAAGACACCGCTAAAGGATTGGTGTTTGGAGTGCTCAATGTGAAGGATCGAACTATGACTTGGCTTGAGACTTCTTTCGAAGGACAGACTCTGCAAAGCTTGAACGTGAACGTTATCAACGACCTGCTCGAGAAGCTCGAAGCGAAGATCACCATCGGCAAGCTCCTTGAACTCAAGGCTCACGCTCAAGGACTCCACACAGTCGATAATCCTGCCAAAGCCGACGAGGCCTACACCCGCCAGTGGGCACACGATCAAGCAGCTGTAGCCAAACTGCTGGCGGAGTAACGCCCTGGAAACAAACAAGATAATACATTTTAAATCCACTTCTATGTGTCAAACAACTGATTTTTCTGATTAATCTGATTTGCAAGAATTATCATTGTAAAACTATTCTTGCACAATCCCTAATGACCGAATAGGGTTGAAATTTGGCGGATTGGAGATTTTTTTTAATATATGCAAACTCTAAAACACAACACTTATGAAACGAATGCTTAAGGTAGTCGCCGTGGCAATGATGCTTATGCTTCCAGGCACCATAATGGCGCAAAAGAAAGTAGTTAAAGAAGTGAAGAAGATTGTCAAGTCGGACAACTTCGACGTAAACACTTATCACAAAGCGCAGGGCATGATCCGCGCTGCTATGACCAACGATGAGACCAAAGGCGATCCCGAGACGTGGCTCGTGGCAGCAAAGGTGGAACTGGGGCTTTATGGAATCTTGCAAGTACGCAAAATGATGAACGACGATAATAGCGGAGTAAAGGAGTCGGGACAGGCTTTGCTCGATGCCTATGACTATATGACGCAAGCCCTCAAACTCGACACCATAAGGATGGTCGACAAAGCTGGAAATCCATTAATTGACAGTAAAACAGGCAAGCAGGCTATTAAAACCAAATACAGCGAAGAAATCAAGGGTATGCTCAAAGCCCATGCCACCGATTATGGTGTAGCCGCCAGCGAATTAATATTAGCCGAAGATTATACCATGGCTTATCGCTTGTTCGACATAGGCTGCGACCAATATTCTTCGGCAAGAGATTTCGATGTATTGGCCGAGATGCGATACTTTCAAATGTACGCTGCGATGATGATGAAAAGCCCAGATGGTCTGTCGGTATTAAATGTTTGGGAGAAAATGCTGGACAACGGAGAATACGATTTAGCCATTGCGGTGTGCGACCGACTGATCACGACAACCCCCAACAGTGCGGATCTTTACTTACTGAAGGGGAATACGATTCTCAATAAGGTACAAAACATAGTGATGGACAACCCCAACAGCACGACTGCCGAATTGGTCCCGCAATTAAGACCCCTTCTGGAAAAAGCACTTTCCGTTTTTGAGGCAGGAGCCGCAATAGAGCCCGAAAACACTTGGATTCAACAGAACATTAAAAACGTGAACTCTATGCTGGAACAGACAGGGTCCAATAAATAGACACTAAGCTGAAACTTTCTATAAATCAACTCACACTAAAAGAACAATACCTTATGAGAAAAATGACATTTTTATCTTCTCATACTCACCTTCCTTGTTGAACATCTCGCTGGCGCGGGCGGTTACACGGTTCTTGCCCATGGCGTGCCACAAGACGAGACAAAAAGCATTAAGTTGTTTCGAAAAGCTGCAAGGCAAGGAAACAACTTGGCTAAAGACAACCTGCGCAAAGTTGTTATGACTGGTAATTGTATTGAACATATTGCATCAAAGGAGGTGCGTCAATATGCTGAATTTCATTTAAACAACTGAATTATCTGAATGTTCTGATCTTTTGAGATTGAAAAACGACTTTTTGAAGTGGACTTTTTGCTTTTGTGATGCTTTTTCACTACTTTTGTCACAGAAACCAAAAAATATTTACATATGAAACAGATATCATTAATCTTCACTTTACTGATTCTAGCTTTAAGCGTCAACGCACAGGAGACCACTAACACCGAAGAAATAACTGGAGAGGCCCTGCTGTATTATCAAGATGCAGTAAATGGTGATGCCAACGCTCAATGCAATCTCGGCGACTGCTATTATAAAGGCCAGGGTGTGACACGAGACTACAATCAAGCGGTCCATTGGTACCGAAAGGCGGCCGAGCAAGGTCATGCAACTGCTCAAAGAAATCTCGGATTCAGCTATCATCAAGGCCAGGGCGTGACACAAGACTACACACAAGCCGTATATTGGTTCCTAAAGGCGGCAGAACAAGGCATTACCGAGGCTCAATGCAATTTCGGAGCATACTATTATAACGGCGTGGGCGTGACTCAAGACTACACTCAAGCTGTCTATTGGTGGCGAAAGGCGGCCGAACAGGGAAACGACATGGCTCAAAACAACTTGGGCTTTTGCTATTATCATGGTCAAGGCGTGACGCAGGACAAAACTAAAGGCATTGAGTTACTTCGCAAGGCTGCAAGGCAAGGAAACAAATTGGCTCAAGACAACCTGCGCGAATTTGGCTATGACTGGTAATTGCACTGAACATATTGCACCACAAAAGAGCCTGATATGGCTCTTTTTTTCTAAAAACAGATTACACAAGACTTTGCTTTTTATATATAGAAAACGACTTTTTAAAGTGACATTTTGCTTAAAACATTATTTTTCACTACTTTTGTCACAGAAACTAAAAACATAAGATACACATGAAACAGATAACTTTACTTCTAGCTTTACTGGTGCTGACTCTGAGTGTGAATGCACAACAAACCATTAACACCGAAGAAATGACTGGATTGGCCTTGCTGTATTATCAAGATGCAGTTAATGGTAATGCCCGAGCTCAATGCATCTTAGGATGGTGCTATCATGAAGGCAATGGTGTGCCACAAGACTACACACAAGCTGTACATTGGTTGAGAAAGGCGGCAGAGCAAGGTGATACACAAGCTCAACACAATCTTGGATGCTGTTATAATGAAGGTCAGGGCGTGCCACAAGACTATACACAAGCGGCATACTGGTACCGAAAGGCGGCGGAGCAAGGCAATTCTGGTGCGCAATGCAATCTCGGAGTCTGCTATGAAGAAGGTCATGGCGTGCCACAAGACTACACACAAGCGGCATACTGGTACCGAAAGGCGGCGGAGCAAGGTGATGCCGGTGCGCAATGCAATCTCGGAATCTGCTATGATGAAGGTCAGGGCGTGCCACAAAACTATACACAAGCTGTATACTGGTACCAAAAGGCGGCGGAGCAAGGTGATGTACGAGCTCAATACAGTCTTGGCTACCACTTTGCTTCTGGTCAGGGGGCGTCACAAGACTACACACAGGCTGTTTATTGGTGGCGAAAGGCGGCAGAGCAAGGCAGTGCGGAAGCTCAATACAGTCTTGGATTCTTCTTTGCTTCTGGCCAGGGTGTGCCACAAGACTACACACAAGCAGTCTATTGGTTCCAAAAGGCGGCGGAGCAAGGCAATGATGAGGCGCAATACAATCTTGGAGTCTGCTATGAAAAAGGCAATGGGGTAACACCAGACTACAATCAAGCCGCCTATTGGCACCGAAAGGCGGCGGAGCAAGGCAATGCCGAGGCGCAATGCCATCTCGGATTCTGCTACGATGAAGGCTATGGTGTGCCTAAAGATATAAATCAGGCTATTTATTGGTATCAAAAGTCGGCAGAGCAAGGCAATGCCGTGGCGCAATACATTCTTGGACTATGCTATGAAATAGGCCATGGCGTTAAGCAGGATAAAGCCAAAGGCATTGAGTTGCTTCGCAAAGCTGCAAGGCAAGGAAACAAGACTGCTCAAGACAGCCTGCGTGAACTTGGTTATGAGTGGTAATTGTGTCACTTAACATATTGTACCACAAAAGAGCCTGATATGGCTCTTTTTTGTTTAATTCGTTTAATTAGTGTTCACTAAGAATTAAAAGTGAGTGTTTGCGAAAATAGAGCAGCACCATCAGTCGCCATTTCACAATAAAACCAAAAAAATTAGCAATATTTTTGGATGTTTCAATAATTTTCAATAATTTTGGGGCAATTAATTGGCAATTGTTATAATTGCCAGGCAGTAAAGAAAAGAATGAGATTATTAAATAAATTAATTAACTTTTTGTGTAACTAAAAACTAAGCATTTATGAAAAAAGTTTTATTAGCTTTAGCATTATGCGTGTCTTTTAGTGGGATGGCACAATTGGTGAATGTGACCTCTATCGACAAGGTCAACATTCCCGAGAATGCCGCCAACAAGGTTGCTGCCATCAGTCCCCAGGGCGACTATATCCTGGTGACTACCGACCACAACCAAGGTCTCACTAAATATGACTTGAGCACAGGAGCCACACAGGTCATCACCGAGGCTCGAGGTGCCGGTTTTGATGCAAAGATTTCTCCAGACGGACAGTCAATAGTCTATCGTGAGAAATCGGAGAACAAGAACCACTTGCAGCAGACGGCAGTGAAAACCAAGAACATTGCCACTGGTGCCGAGCAGCAACTTGTGAAACCCACACGTGATTTGCAGGGCGTGGCTGTTGAAGGCAACACTGCAGTAGCGATGAACAAGGGCAAGATGTCGAAGAAAGCCCTTGACAACGGCAAGGCACAGGTTTCAGTTCCTGTCCTCTCGACCAACAATTTCAAGCTCTACATCACCCAAAACGGCAAGACCACCGAGTTTATGCCTGCTGGCAACTACCGCTACATCTGGGCTTCAATGTCGCCCGACGCCACCAAGGCGCTGTTCTACTGCAGTGGCAAGGGTGCCTATGTGTGCAACATCAACGGCAGCGGCCTCAAAGCCCTCGGTGACGTTCAGGCCCCCAAGTGGATGGGCAACGACATGATTGTAGGTATGACCACTACCGACGACGGCGAGGAGTTCACTTCGGGCGAAGTTGTTGTTCTTGACCTCAACGGTACTAAACAAGTACTTACCGGCAACGATGTAATTGCCTTGTATCCTCTGCCAGCCAATGGAAAGATTGCGTTCTCCACTCCAACAGGAGACGCTTATATTATTAACCTTGAAAAATGATTACAGCTATGAAGAAGATTTTATTACTTGCAGCAGCTGCAATCATGGCAGCAGGCGCTATGCAGGCTAAGACAGCCGATGAAATACGCATCTATCTCAATCCTGGACATGGCAGCTGGGGACCAAATGACCGACCAATGGCTACTATCCCTTATCCTATGCTCCCAGAGACAGGTCGCCCCGACACCTGCGGTTTCTATGAGTCAAACACTAACTTGTGGAAAGTGCTTCAACTTGGTGAGACTCTCGAGAACATGGGAATCAGTCATGACAACATCGTTTACTCTCGCGTGAAGAATGGCCCGTATCCCTATGTGTCTGGAGCCGCCGACGCCGAAATGTACAACAAACCTCTTGGAGTAATCTGTGAAGAGGTCGAAGAGGGAAACTTCGACATGTTCATCTCTGTGCACTCTAATGCACACGTTGATGGAACTACCACCAATTATCCGCTTTATCTGTATCGTGGATATGACAAGGGCGTTACAGGTTCTGTCACTTCAACTATTGATGATCAGCAAATAACTGTTACCTATACAGGTAATGCCGTTGAAGGCAGCTGGGACATGTGTGACGTGAACTGGGATTATCATTGGATGAGTGAGATTGACCCACAAAGTTATTACAGTCTAACCTCCAAGAACCTGCGCGGCGACATCAGCTTCCAAGGTGGCGGTAGTGTAACCCAGCGCAGCAACGGAAATTACTATGGTGGATATTACGGTGTGCTTAAACATGGCGTTCCCGGATTCCTTGTAGAGGGATATTTCCACACCTATCAGCCTGCACGCCACCGTGCTCTGAACATGGATTATTGCCATCAGGAAGGTGTGAGAATCGCACGTGGTGTGTGTGAATACTTCAACCTCACCCCCGAGAGCACTGGCTACATCATGGGTACAGTTAAGGATATGCACGAGAAAATTGTGAACCCATTGTTTAACTATGCCGCCAACACCAACGACCAATGGCTGCCTCTCAATGGCGCTGTTGTGACTCTTAAGAGAGATGGCGCTGAAGTGGCATCTTACACTGTTGACAACAATTACAACGGCGTCTTCTTCTTTGGTGGACTTGAGCCAGGCAATTACACCCTCGATGCAACCATCGACGGTTACAAACCTCTCTTAGATGAGTACAAGCCTGTTACTGTTACAGCCAATGCAACCAGCTACCCATTGCTTTATCTTGAATCGGAATCATACGAGCCTCCAACAGAAGTGTTTGAGAACTATCCTGATCCAGAACAGCCAGGTTACCTTGGTATCGCTGGTGAGTATATCTTCGGTCAGGATGAGGGTACTACCTACGATGGCATTGTAGGTACTATGGCTCAGGCTTTGCAGTATGGTGATTCTACCATCGTTCTTTCCCACGAGGGCACTCTTGCTCACCTCTACATAGTTGACAACAACACCAAGCAGGTGGTTAAGGAGCTCAGCACCGAGGGCGTCTTCACTATGGAAGGCAACCCAGGCTTCTACAACCAGATTGGTTCTATCGCTCTCAGCGCCGACCGCAAGCTCGTGGGTGTTACTGCTGTACGCACCTCTTACGCCGATGGCAACGTGCCTTCAGGCTACCAGCGCGGTACTATGCACGCTTACTATTGGGAGGACTTTGACGCAGCTCCTACCGACTGGTTCTCAACTCAGTACTCTTCTAACTGGTACAATTGCGACCTTGGTTTTGGTGTTGCTGTAAGTGGTCCAATTAATGAGTGTATCGTTTGCGTTCCTGGTCCAACAAGCGGTTCAACCCGTGGCATCCGTCCCGCATTCTTTATTATTCAGGATGGCACCCTCGTGAGCACCAGCCGTGTAAACGCACAAGGCACTCTTACCATGGTTAAGTTTGGCGATCCTCTTGCTACCGAAGGCAATATTGACGGCTATCCCGTTGCTAACTTCGGACGTCTCAAGGTTGCCGTTTCTCCATTCAACGACCAAGCATTCATCATTGGTGGATCTAAGACAGGCGAACTCTATGAGTTTGAGATGCTCGGCGACGCACAAGTTCCCACAAGTTACAACGTATTTGGCGCTGATGAGGAGCTGCTTGGCAACGGTTATCAAATCTTTAAGTATGCTAAACACACTCTCTTGGTTGCTCCTTACGGTGCTGCCAACGATGTGAAGGGCATCAAGATTTATGACATCACTGATGGTCTGGCTAACGCTTCGCTCATCAACACTATAAACACCGACATCGCTACTCGTGCTATTACTGCTAACACTGCCGACTTCGCTTGGGCTGGCGCTAAAGTAATACAAGAAGATATCCACGCTTATCTTGCTGGCAGCGACGCCAACGTAGTGAAATTCGCAACAGATGCTATTGCGCAACCAGTTGTTAAGGGTATCTACGCTTACGACCTGAACTACAACTTGGATGGCGACAACTACACCTTCACCTTCAAGGCTAATGATAATGCCAAAGAGGCTTATATCACCTTCCGTGATATCAACACCGACGAGGTGCTTGCCACTATGCCAATTCCGAACGTAGTGCTTGGTGAGAACGAGATTACTATCCCTGTTGCAGATCTTCCTTCTGTTCCTGAGGGAGAAGAGGGCTGCATCAAGATGCACTGGGAAATCACTCTTGTGGGTGAGCCCATCGCACGCATCGACAGAATCAGTGAGCTCAATAATGACTGCATCTATAGCGGATGCCTGTTCAACAATATTGACAAGAATCCTGAGAGCGCCCACTTCGGCAACATCTATGTGGCCAACCGCATCTCGCAACCTAACTCTGAGAACGGTCTTTACATCTATGACCCATTAATGAACCGTGATAACAGCACCGCTTATCATGGCGCTACAATGCTTAGCAGTCCATACCGCTTGGCTGTAGCTCCCGACGGAACAGTTTACATCCCCGACTGGAGCGATCCATACTCAGGCGTTTATGTTGCTGATCCCGACAATATCGAAGCCGACTTCTCTCAATTCTTTGAAGGAACACGTGCCGGCAGCGGTCTGTTCACTAATAATGGTGTGAACGTAGGTGGCTCGGCTACTTCTGTGGCATTTATCGGTACTGGTGCCGACACCAAGATGTTTGTATTCTCAGAGGACGTTCCTGGACCTTCGGGCAACGGTAATGGTGTAGCTATCTACAATGTGGGTAATGAAGATGGCACTATCGCCAAGACTTGGGGTGTAGCACCCGACAACTACTTCGATATCGGTGCTAAGATGCTCAACACCAACGGCAACGTTATTCCTACTGAGGATGGTGGCGCATTCGTATCGCAAGTGCGTAGCGCTGGAAACAACACCACTGGTGTACCATCGTTCGTTTACGTGAACTCCGAAGGAAGCATAGTCTTCAACTCTGGTACCGACTTGCAAGAACTTAACGGTTCGCTCGGTGCTGGTCTGGCTATCAGCAACGACGGCAGCACATTGGTTATCAACAATGGCAGTGGCGAAGTTGAGTTCTTCGACCTCGCTTGGGATGGCGCAACTCCAGTCATCACTCCGCGTGGTTACTCGTTCGTCAGCGAAGCTCGCCGCAACGATGGCTCAAGCCATAACAACTACATCTATCAGATGAACTTCGACTACGGAGGCAACCTTATCGTTACAGGTAACAAAGTGGCTATGTACTCTATTCCTACCGAGAACAACATCAACACTACTCCAGCCAAGAAGGAGTACATCGTGATGACTGGCGAGGAACAGCAGAATATTCCTGGCGACGTGAACGGCGACGGCTTTGTTACCACTGTTGACGTGACTGTTCTCTACAGCTACATCCTCACTGGTGACGACACCTACATGGTCAACGGTGACCAGAACGGAGATGGAGAGATTACCTCTAACGATGTGACTATTGTATATAACATCATACTTGGCGTTAGTAAAAAGTAATAATTCTATTAGCTGAACAACTGAATATGTTGGGGAGCGAGAGATTTTCTTTCGCCCCCCTTCCTCTTTTCAACACCCTTGTCATAGCACGCTATATCTTCGCCAATAGCTTTACAGGCCGCTCAAAACAAATTCTGTTCTCTCATAAATCCCAATGACCAATATGGAATTAACGTGAGACAACAAATTCGTCGAACTTATGTTTATTATTACAGCATTTTTGATATGCCAAACGCTCATCGCCGTTGGTGAGATAGATGATTCCACAGTAAGTGAAACCGTGTTTTTCAAACAGGTGCTGCATGATTTTGTTGTCGCGGTGGGTATCGACACGGATGTTGGGGTCAACGGCAAAGCAATAGTCCATAACGCCAGTAAATATCCCCTTTGTCTCGGGCACAGCACCCATGCGATGCACCACATGATAGGGCAAGGTATCGTCGAGCCATGAACCCTCGTAGATGGCAGCATAGGTAGGTTCAGGTGATGGCAAAAAGGCGAAATAGGCCACCACAACTCCATCGTCCTCCACCACCATTGCCCCACCCTGCTCCATATCTCGGAGAATGGCAGCCTCATCGGGGTAGCCGTTTATCCACTGATTGGCGTTACCCGCCCTGCGCATCACCTGCTTGGCAGCCGCCAGCACCACCATTATACGCTCCACATCGGCAGTTGTAGCGTGTCTTATTTTTCTCATGGTTAAGCTAAAAAAATGGCTGTGAACTAAGTTGTCACAGCCATTATTATGTCATTTAATGTTTAGAAATTCAGCGAAATGCCGCCAATGAGACCAATCTTCTGGGCTCCTTGACCGGGCATCACGTCCCATTGCTTGCACAGCAGGTTGTTGGCCTGTGCCCACACCGAGAAGATGTGGCTGAAGTTGTAGCGCGCGCTCACATAGAGGTTGGCCACATCTTTCATATCGATGCAGTCATATTTGTAATAGTTGCCTGGAACAATAGTCTCACCAAACTCGTCAACAACGGGATAAACCCACTCGCGGGTAAATACCGAACGGTTGCCACGGTAATCAAATCCCAGTGTCACCATCAGAGGTTTGATAGGCCATACCGAAACGTTGAAATTAAATAATGTGGAAGGTCCATCATCGCCAAGTGCATATCCCTTGTAGCGCATGCCGTCAACATATTCCTCATCGCCTTGTGGTGCGTAAGCAAATTTCATCTTTGCCTCGGCAAGAGAGCGATACTTATAAGCAAGCTCTGCACCCATATACCAACCCTGGTTCTTGGTCATCATAAATATTACTGGGGCATACTGGTTAGCGTCAAAATAGGGAGAGTAACCGTCGGGACTAGGAAGGTCGGCATAAAGTTCCTTGTAGATGCCACTATTGGCAGCAGGCACCACAGCGTCGAGCAGACCAGTAGTGAATCCATATCCAGCATAGACTTTTGCGTTGAATCCCACAAATGGCCCCACGTTCACGCCAACGCGTCCATCAAAAGGCACGTAGGTGTTGCCGTATTGTGCCAAAGGATCGTTGTAGCGATATTCGTTGTGCATGTCACCAAGGTGATTAATCGACTTACCACCAGTAGCCTGAACAAATAGATTCACGCCTTTAGTAATCTTGAAATTGAGGTCCACATTTGGAGAAAGTCTGATGGCGGCACCATCATTGAACGAAAAGTTCAGGTTAAGGCCCGCTTTTGCCTTGAAGATATCATTCTCATATAAATAATAAGGTGAAAGAGTGAGCATGGCATAAGTCTTGTCGTTGGCCTTGTTGGTGAACTCATTGTGGCGGCGCAGATTCATGACATCAACACCAAAGAGCAAACCCACATCACCTATTTTCTCAATATTATATCCGCTCTCTATTGAGGCATTGAGCCAGAACTCCTTGCTGCCGTCGATGCCTTCGATGTGCGACTTGTCAAAGCCTGCATAGTCGAGAGTTGCGTTGGCCTCATATTCGAGCTTGTCGCCGTTAATGTCGAGCTCGCTCTGCCACTTGCCATCGGCGCGAGCCTCGAAGAAGGCGGTTTTGTGGTCCTTGAGATAGTCGCTGAAGCCGCCATAGTAGTTAAAACTGTCGAAGTGCAGCTGCCCGTCAATTCCCAGTGTGCCTGCGTCAAGTTCCTTCATCCAGTTGGCACCCAAAATATTGTCGTTGAAGCGTTGTTTCTGATGCTGAGAGGGCTGCTCTATGAGTTTTGTGGTGTTCTTGCCGCTCCAGGTGCTGTTATGAAGCATCCACAGGCTAAGTTTCTCGTTGGTGCGGTCTATAGCGCGGTACCCTGCTCCCGCCACGATATTGAGGTGAGTGCCTCCACCCAGGAAGAGGTAACCCCGCTGGTTGGAGAAGTTGTGGCGCGTGCGGTAGCCATAAGGCTCCATAGTTGGAATCTCAACAGGCACAAGAGTAGGCACCGCCCAATCGCTGAATTGTGGCGCCACAGCATCTTTTTCCACGTTCTTGACTTCTTTTGGCAACACCGTCTTCTTGACTACAGTTTTCTTAACCGGGTCAAACTCACGCTCAAGAGTTATATTCTTATTGAGGTCGGTCTTGTCAGTATTTTGAGCCATCGCCACATTGCCCAAAATCATCGCCATTGCCAGGCACATATATTTCATTTTTTTGTCCATATCAATTATCTAAATCTTTAAATATCTAGTTATAAAATTTACTGTAAATGACGATTATTTCTTGCCCTTCTGCAATTTCTTGAGGCGAGTGTCAATATCGTTGAATATGTCTTTGTCATCACCAGGGTAGTTAGTCTTTAAAGTCTTGAGATAGTCTATCGCATCTTGATTCTTACCCTGATACTGGAAAATGTCGCACAGCAAGATAAAGCCTTTGGCAAGCCAGTAGTTGTGGGGGGTCTTGCTGGCAATTAAATCGTTGAGCGTCTCCTCGGCATCGTCGATATCGCCATTGTCAAACTGCATCTGCGCCAACTCATAGGCTGCCTGGGCGCCCGCCTCACTCTGGGTGTTGGCAGCCAGCTCACGCAGGTCATACATGGCCTCCGACTGCTTGCCCAGATTGCTGTAGGCGATAGCACGATTAAGCATCACTTCCTGCTCCTGTTCGGCATTGAGGGTGTTGTTGAAGTTAAACAGCTCGTTAGCGCTTTTCACGACGTCTTTCCACTGCTGTGCAGCACTTGCCGAGCTCACCATACCGAACAGTGCTTGCGAGAGGTTGTCGGAGTTGGTTGCCTTCTCGGCCCACATCTCGTAAATATTGTAGGCTTCCTCAGGGTCGCCGTTCTGCATCAGCAGGGCAGCCTTAAGCGACATGGTGCGCTGCGCAAAAGCGGCATCCTCGTTGCCGTCAAGTGCCTCGGTGAGTGCCTCCATTGCTCTATTATAGTCGTTCTTGGTGTAATAATAATAACCAATGTAGTACTTAGCCTCTTTCACATAAGCCCCGTCGGGATAGTCTCTCAGGTAATTCTCAAGTTTTGAGATGCTGTTATAGTCGATATAGTAAATCTCGGCAGCATCGAATGCTGCTTTCTCTATCTTCTTAACATCGATTTTTGGACCGCCAGGGATGCTGTTCAGGTGAGAGCTGAATGTCATGAGGTCATCCCTCTCAGCATAAATCATTTTCAGATCTTCGGCGGCTATCTTAGCCTCCTCACTGGCAGGATAGGTCTCAATTACGTTCCAGTAGGTGTTTATCGCCTTGTCTATATTTTTGCTCGACTTCTCGGCAATCGCCATCTTGAGCATCGCCTCACGCGCTTCGGGCTGATTGGGATACTTGCTTATGAGTTTAGAGTAGCAATTGATGGCACTTGCCACATCGCCCTTGAGGATAAGGGCGTTGCCCTTCTCCAGCATTGCCTCGGGCACTTTGCTTGAATTGGGGTAGTTAGAAATCAGCTCGTCGAGTTGCTGAATCTTGGAGTCATACTGGCTCATGTCACCTGCAATGATTGCCTTGCGCAAGATGGCATACTCGGACGAAGCATCCACATCGCCACGCGAAGCCTTGGTGTAGTTCTCGACGGCAGCATTGAAGTTCTTGCCGTAGTAATAGGCATCGCCAATGCGGTTATATGCTTCGGATGTCATTTCGCGGCTAAGAGAGTTGGTCTCTATGGCTTTCTCGAAACAGTCTATCGCCTTGGTGTAGTCCTGCTGATTAAAGAGCGACGAGCCGGCGTTATACAGAGCCAAACCATAGTTTGGGTCGCTCGGCGATGCCGCTTTGATGAAGTCTTGCTGATTGGCTGCCGCACTCTTGTAGTCACCAAGCTGATACTGCGCCTCGGCGAGCCACAACTTGCTGTTGTTGTATATTTCGCTGTCTTTCTTGCCCATGTCAACAGCTTCCTTAAGGCTGCTCAAGGCATTGTCGGGCTTGTTGTTGCGCAACTGCTGAACGCCTTTGTGATAAAGCACGTTCTGCTTGGCTTTGAGCACTTTGTCGCTAGGGTTGTTGATGTTGGCAATGCTGCGCAATGCCCGGTCATAGTCGCTGGTAGTGGTATAAGCGTCAATAAGGTAGTTCTCCACATTGCTGTAGTAGCTGGAGTTAGGGTACTCGTTGAGGAACTGCTCAAACATGTCGATAGAGTTGTTAAACGGCGTGCGGCCGCCTTGACTCTGACTGATGGCATAGTTATAGAATGCCGTTTCGCGCACATTGTTGTCCCAACGCATATTGGCAGCATGCTCAAAGGCCATCGATGCGCCGTTATAGTCGCTGCACTTGAGGCGGCTCTGACCTATGTAGAGATAAGCGCTTTGTGCCAGGGCATCGTCAACGCCAGTGACTTCGGCAAGCGTTTCTATGGCCCCCTGATAGTCGCGGTTGCCATAGTCTATCACGCCAAGCATATAGGCGGCAGATCGGCGCTCCTCATTCTCTTCGTCGCTTAACTCAAGAAACTTGCTCAGATAAGGAGCTGCCTTCGAATAGTTGGCAAGTCGATAGTAACTTTCTCCTACCACACGGTTTATCTCGGCAGTGAAGTAGTCGTTGGCGTTGTCTTCAATCAGCGACTCACCAAGTTTCACAGCATTGTTGTAATCGCCTTGTTTATACATGATTTGGCACATATAGTACTGTGCTTGATATCCCAGGTCGCCTGTGCGGTCCACCTGCTCAAAATACTGCATGGCGCTGTCATACTGACCATAGGCATACTCGATGTAGCCCTTGAAGAATGTTGATGCAGTGCCATACTGCTTGGTGGCAGAGAGTTTGTCATAAATCTCTTTAGCCTGGTTGTAGTCGCGGAGCATGAGGTCGCAGTAGGCCTTGCGGTAAAGCACGCTCTCGTCGTAATCGTCGTCGAGGGCCTTCTCACGCACCTGGTCATAGCACTCGCGCGCTTGGGCGAAATCGCCATGATAGAAATAATAGTCTCCCACCTTGGCGCGTGCCGTCAACGCCAGCGGCTCATTGGAATGATTCTCGATAAACTCCTCGAGCATCGTAAGGCTCGACGGGTTGCCAAGTTCAAACTCGTTCAAAGCCATCATGAACTCGGCCTCCACCTCGTTGTTCCACATGGGAGTGATGCTGCTATTGTGAAACCACAACTGGTGGCTTGAACCAACATAGTTGCGCATCTCATGCAAGAGCGTGGCGCGATTGATGAATGCATCACTACTGTACTCAGCAACACTGGGTTGCGCCAGCATCATCGCTGGAGCTGAGAAAGTACATATCAGGAAAAAAGTCTTTAACTTCATAAGGTATATTTTATTGTCATTTTTTTTAACGCAATTTACAATATGCAAATTTAGAAATAATTTTTCACCTAACTGCTCCAAAACCTAATAAAAAGAAAAAAAATAATTAAAATAATATTTCATGCCCATTTTTTTTGGTATCTCAAATATTTTTCCCAATTTTGCAAAATCTGAAATCAGACTAGTGAATTTAATATAAACTTATAAAATTATTATAGATTATGGAACCCATCAAATGTCCAAATTGTGGAAACATAGTGCCACCAGGCAGTAATCAATGTGTTTTTTGTGGAACACCAGTAGCAATGCCAAACATGCCACAGGCACCGCAGATGCCAAACATGCCACAGGCACCGCAGATGCCAAACATGCCGCAGGCACCGCAGATGCCAAACATACCACAGGCACCGCAGATGCCAAACATGCCGCAGGCACCGCAGATGCCAAACATGCCGCAGGCACCGCAGATGCCAAACATGCCACAAGCGCCACAAATGCCACAGGCACCGCAGATGCCACAGGCACCGCAAGCAGTGCCACAGATGCCGCAAGCTCCCAAAATGCCTGCTCCTGCTCCAAAGCCCGAGCCCGTTCCAGCACCAAAGCCCGAGCCTGCTCCAGCACCAAAGCCCGAGCCCGAGCCTGCACCAAAACCTGCGGCAGCGGCAGCTGCGGCGGCAGTAGCTGCCAGTGCGATAAGTGAGGAGGCTAAAACCATTCCATCGGTCGCCCCACCTGCCAACGATAAAGGCAAAAAGAACAAGAAAGATAAAGACTCTACAGCAACAATTGCCACTGCCGAGGCAGCGCCAGCAGTCCAGCAGGTAGAGCAACAGTTTGAAAACTATGAAGAGGCATGGGATGAGCCAGAGAAGAAGAAAAAGAAATTCCCCTGGATCTGGGTCATCATCATCGCGCTATTGGCCGCACTAGGCGCAGGAGGATATTTCGCCTACGATCAGGGATACCTCGATTTCGCAAAAAAATGGTTCAAGAGCGATAAGAGCAAATCCGATAAAGATGAGGAGGAAAGCGAGGAAGAAAGCGAAGAGGAAAGCGAGGAGGAAAGCGATGAGGAAAGCGAGGAATACATAACATCGGGTTCCAACGATTACTATGATTATGAGGACGAGATGACGGAAGATATTTACATCAACGATGTCGATTTAGAACCTCAACCCACAACCGATGTGCAGCAAGCTCCCACACCTGAAGCACCAAAACCCGTAGCTAAACCCGCACCTCAACCCAAGCAGCAGAATCCACCAAAGCAGCAGACTCAACCCAAGCAGCAACCCAAGCAGCAGTCTCAGACCAAGCAGCAAAATCAACAAAATTCAAATACTCCTAGCAACACTCCTAAAAGAGACCTCGACTACGAGAAGATGCGCAATAGTGGACAAAGAGTCATGTAACAAAGACACTCTGTATTTTTATAATGCCCTGCACCAAAACCATGCAGGGCTCTTTTTTCTACCTTACTAGTTGAAAAAGGATAAGAGATTGAGTTTTTGTTGTGTTATATTATAAAAAACTCTTAACTTTGCATCAAAATCGAGATATATTGCGATTTTTATTACTACCTTTGGAGAGTCAAATATAAAAAACAAAAGTTATGAGACGTTTTCTGATTATTGCGGCTGTGTGCTGCGCGGTGATAGGGGCGATGGCACAGCAACGCATCGACCGGCCGAAACTAGTGGTTGGAATAGTGGTGGACCAGATGCGCTGGGACTACCTGTATTACTACTATGAGGACTATGGCTCCGACGGCATCAGACGCCTGTTGGGCGAGGGCTACAGCTGCGAGAACACGATGATAAACTACGTGCCCACAGTCACAGCCATCGGCCACACGAGCCTATACACCGGCACCGTGCCATTCTTCCACGGCATCGCTGGCAACGGTTTCATGATTAACGGCAAACCCGTGTCAAGTACCGAAGACAAGAGCGTGGAGGGCGTAGGCACCGACAGCGATGCGGGCATGAACTCGCCCCGCAACCTGCGCTCCACCACCATCGGCGACGAGCTGAAGCAGGCCTTCGACTTCGAGTGCAAGGTCTATGGTGTAGCCATAAAGCCGCGCGCAGCTATCCTTCCCGCCGGACACAGTGCCGACGCCGCCTACTGGTGGGACAGCAACGTGGGACACTTTGTCACCAGCACTTATTATATGGACCGCCTACCCAACTGGGTGGAGAAATTCAACCGCAAGTACAACACCGAGCCTAAGCATGACCTCAACACCAGCAACGAGGGTGTGACCTACACCTTCCGCATGGCAGAGGCAATTCTCGAGAACGAGAAACTAGGTCGCGGGAAATATACCGACATGCTGTGCGTGAGCGTGTCTTCGACCGATGCCATCGGCCACACCTACAGCACACGTGGCCGGGAGAATTACGAGGTGTATATGCAACTCGACAAAGAGCTGGCACATTTCTTTAAGGAGCTCGACAAGCAAGTGGGACGCGGCAACTATCTGCTCTTCCTGAGCGCCGACCACGGTGGTGCACATAACCCCAATTTCATGAAGGAACATGACCAGCCTGCCGGTGGTTGGGACTCAAGAACCGCCCGCCAAAAGATGAACGATGAAATCAACAGCGAGTGCGGCGTGCCCAATGCTATCAAGGCGATATATGACTACCGCATCTACCTTGACCACAACAAGATTGACAGCGTGGGAGCCGATGTAGAGCAAGTGAAAAAAGTTGCCCTCGACGTTCTCAGTAAAGAAGACGAACTGGTAGCGGCAGTAGATTATGACAAAATACAAGAGGCCAGCATCCCCGACATTCTCAAAGAGCGACTCATTAACGGATACCATCATGGTCGTAGCGGCGACATCGTGGTGATGACACAAGCCGGATATTTCCCCTTCCGCGTGAAAAGCGATTATAAAGGCACCACCCATGGCTCGTGGAACCCTTACGACAGCCACATTCCATTAGTTTTCATGGGCTGGCATGTGCCTCACGGAGAGACCACCAAGCCCACACGCATCGTGGACCTTGCCCCAACCATCTGCGCAATGCTGCACATTCAGATGCCAAATGCTTGTATTGGCGACGCGATTTCTTTTGATGTGGAAAAATAATTGAATATCAATGAATAAAAAAATATGGATATGGCTGCTGCTTGCCGTGATAATCACGGCAAGCAATGCTCGTGCTAACCACGAAAACCGATATCTCCAAGGCGAGGATATGCCTAATCCGCTCATTTATCTGCCTGGTCCTCCCGACTCCACAATGCTTGCCACTAATGGCGACTATGCCAAGTGGATTTGGGGAAAGGAGCAGCGCAACACACCCCGGGGCGAACAGGCAAGCTGGGAGTCGAAATTTGGCATGGTGCGCATGATTACCATCTACAGCGACGTGCTGGGCATCGACATCAGCGAAGATGCCACACCCGCTATCTACCGACTTATGTATAGGGCAGGAGACACTGGCTCAGGTGGCGTGTCGGAGATGAAGAAAAACTTTTTCCGCAAGCGGCCTTTCCTGATTATGAACGAAAACACTTGGGGGCAATTCGACAAATATGATGAGTTGAGTATCAGCAGCGCTTATCCGTCGTCACACACCGGATGGGGATGGGGCACAGCATTGGCACTCGCCGAAATGGCTCCGCACATGCAAGACACCATCCTGAGGCGAGGATATGAGTATGGCATCAGCCGAGTGATTGTGGGAGCGCACTGGCAGAGCGACGTCGATGCTGCGATAACATGCGCCAGTGCTGCCATAGCACGCTCACGCGCCACAACCGATTACCAAGCCGACATGGCTGCCGCTCGCACCGAATACATGCAAATCAAAGGCCTCACCGAGAACGACATGAAGGCTAAGATGCCTGTCATCACTAAGATTCTTGATGCACCATCCACTACCGACGATTACCTCTTTGTGGGTGACTTATTCTCCCACTGGCAAGCCATAGACCTGCAGTCAACCGAGCGGGGCGAACTAGCCAAAGAAGACTTTTCGATTGACGATAATTACTTAATCAACACCTTTGCCGACTGTTCACCAGTGGTCACCATCTCCGAGACCGAGACACCTTGCATAGTCATGCTCATCAAAGTTCTCAAACTCTCTCTCAACACCCATGCCACATCTCTAAAAAGCATGGTCCAACGCAAGCGGCCATTTGTGCAGCTCAACGAACCAGTGCCCTACAGTGGCGATGAATGGCCAGCATGGGGAGAATCGTCCTATCCATCGCGCAGAGCATTGCTCGGATGGGGCATCGCACTGGCACTCGCTGAAGTGATGCCCGATTGCCAGAACGAAATTCTCAAACGCGGATATGAATATGGCGATAGTCGCATTATTTTAGGCTCAAACTATGCCAGCGACGTAATTGCAGCAAGGGTGATGGCAGCATGCGACCTAGGCAAACTGCACAACGAATCTGTGTTTAAGACATTGTTTTACAATGCTGAGAGAGAATATCAAGAAAAAATAGACGAAGCCGGCATTGAGAGCGTTATCGCCACCTCGAGACTGAACGACACCCTTTGGTATTCAATCAAAGGTGAAATATACGACAGTAAACCCTCCACACCAGGCATCTACATCAACAAAGGCAAGAAAGTGGTGATAAGATAAGGTGAAAAGGGAAAAGGGAAGAGGGAAAAGGTTGTTCCTCATTTACACATCCTTCCCTCTCCACTCTCAACTCTCAACTCTCAACTCTCAACTAATCCTGTGATTTTTCTGCTAATTTTTGTTATTTAGGCTATTTTTTGCTACCTTTACACGCTCAAAACTCACGACTTTCATGAGTTGCAGCACTAATTATCTATAACATAGACTATTTAATTATAATCTAATATAAGTATATGAAAAAATTACTTTCTGCATTAACCATGTTGATGCTACCGGTTTCGCTCTTTGCCAGTGAGGCCGACCTGAAAATGCCCGAGGGGTTTGCTAGTGACACTCAAACCAGCGTACTCTATTGGGGTTTTTTAATCGTGATTCTTGGTATGCTGTTTGGCTTATGGCAATTCAGCAAAGTGCGCAAACTTAAAGCCCACAGCTCGATGCTCGAGATTGGAAACGTGATTTTCAAGACATGTTCAACCTATCTCAAGCAACAAGGTAAATTCTTAGGTATATTGTTCATCTTTATTGGAGCTGCCATAGCGCTATATTTTGGTGTGCTTTCAGAGATGCCAATCGGGTCGGTGATCCTGATTCTTGGATGGACCATTATAGGTATTCTCGGGTCCTATGCTGTGGCGTGGTTTGGAGTGCGCATGAACACCCTCGCCAACAGCCGCATGGCGTTTGCCTCGCTCAAGCGCCGTCCCCTCGACCTGCTTAACATCCCCCTCTCGGCCGGTATGAGCATTGGAGTTGTGCTCATCTGCGTGGAGCTGCTGCTCATGCTCATTATCTTGCTATTCATGCCCGCCGATCTTGCAGGCAGCTGCTTTATTGGCTTTGCTATTGGTGAGTCACTGGGTGCCAGCGCGTTGCGTATCGCTGGCGGTATCTTCACCAAGATTGCCGACATAGGCAGCGACTTGATGAAGGTGGTATTCAAGATTGGCGAGGACGACCCTCGCAACCCTGGTGTGATTGCCGACTGCACGGGTGACAACGCTGGTGACTCCATTGGCCCGACTGCCGACGGTTTCGAGACCTACGGTGTTACTGGAGTGGCTCTCGTGTCGTTTATCTTGCTGGCAGTGCCGCCACAATACCAAGTTTCACTGCTTGTGTGGATTTTCGTGATGCGCATCCTTGGTGTTGTCACTTCGGTTTTATCCTATTATATCAACGGTGCTCTGTCAAAATCTAAATACAGCAAGGCCGATGACCTTGACTTTGAGAAGCCACTCACCAGTCTGGTGTGGATCACCTCAATCTTCTCGATTATCGCCACATTTGCTGCCAGCTACTTCCTGTTGAGTGACTTAGGCAACAGCTGGTGGATAGGCCTGGCAAGCATCATCTCGTGCGGCACACTTGGCGCAGCCCTTATTCCAGAGATTACCAAGCTCTTCACTTCGCCTACCTCAACCCACGTTAAGGAAGTTGTGGAGACATCTAAGCAGGGCGGGGCTTCGCTCAACATCCTATCGGGCCTCGTATCGGGCAACTTCGGCGGATTCTGGACCGGGTTTGTGTTCTTCCTGCTCATGTTCATTGCCTACATCGCTTCGGCACAATTCAAGATGACCGCCTTACTGGGTGACTACTACTCAATCTTCGCATTTGGTCTTGTGGCCTTCGGCATGCTGGGCATGGGTCCTGTGACTATCGCAGTTGACAGCTACGGCCCTGTTACCGACAACGCTCAAAGTGTTTATGAGCTCTCGCTCATCGAGGACGACATCGACAAGGCTAAGACCGACATCGAGCAAGACTTCGGTTTCACCCCCGACTTTGAGAAAGCCAAATACTACCTTGAGGCTAATGATGGCGCTGGCAACACCTTTAAAGCCACCGCCAAACCAGTGCTTATCGGCACCGCCGTGGCAGGTGCCACTACTATGATTTTCTCATTGATTCTAATGATTCAGAAGACTCTTCTTGTGGAGCCAGCTGAGATTCTTAACCTGCTGAACCCATATTCTATCCTTGGTTTCATCCTTGGTGGTTGTGTGGTATTCTGGTTCACTGGTTCGTCGATGCAGGCTGTTACCACGGGTGCCAACCGTGCTGTTGACTTCATCAAGAACAATATCAAACTCGACGCCAATGCTCCCAAGAAGGCCGACATCAGCAAGAGCCAAGAGGTGGTGAAGATTTGCACCGAGTATGCTCAAAAGGGTATGCTCAACATCTTCATCGCAATCTTCTGCTTCGCATTGGGCTTCGCGTGCCTCTCGTCGCCGGCGGGAATTGGCGCTAACGACGCTGTTTGCCTCTTTGTTAGCTATCTGATTTCTATCGCCGTCTTTGGTCTATTCCAGGCCGTGTTCATGGCCAACGCCGGTGGTGCGTGGGACAACGCAAAGAAAGTGGTTGAGGTTGACCTCAAGGCTAAAGGTACCGAACTTCATGACGCCAGCGTAGTGGGCGACACCGTGGGCGACCCATTCAAGGACACCAGTTCGGTGGCACTGAACCCCATCATCAAGTTCACCACACTCTTTGGTGTGCTGGCGATGGAGATTGCCATCAGCGAGAACTTCCGCGATATGGCGCCATACTTCGGCATCGCCTTTGTGCTCATCGCACTCTACTTCGTCTATCGCTCATTCTACAAGATGAAATCGGTGTAAACCGACATGAGACACAACATAATCAATCCCCGCTGTTATAACCACGGCGGGGATTGTTGTTATTCTCATTTCTTTCACTTGTTACGCTCTCTCAACCATAACGCAAAGAATCGGTCGTAGATATAGTATTGACCTTTGTCGCTGGCCACATAGTCCTTATCAATAAGCGCTTTAGCGGCCGCTACTGTAGAACTTGGTGAGAGCAACCGATACTTCTTATTAAATGCGCCACTCGAGATACTCTTCACTATGCCTTCTTGCGCTATCGCTACAAGTACGGCACGTTGCTTCTCGGGCAACTGACTAAGCGTTGTCTCAAAATTGTCATTGAGAAGATTAAGGAGGTAATCTATCGCTTCGCCCACCATTTCAACAGTTGCTGTTCCTCCTGAAGGTGTATTCATAAACAACACATTCATAACTCGCTGCAAGCATAGGGTTACACCATCAAACTGCACATAAACCTTCTCTACCACCCCATTTTCAATGCTCTTGCCATTAATAGCAAAAAGATTTTTACAGAAATCAGCATATTTTTCGCAAGCAATAGGTGCAAGTCCCATTGTAATTACCGACTGATAAAATGGTCGAGAGGGTGACGTGAACATCTTTCCCATAAGATGACGCCTACTACTGCCACTGAAGATGAATATGGCGTTGGGGCACTGCTGGATGTGGGTGCGCAGCATAGCCTCAATTTCATCTCCATCGGGGTATGACGCTATTTGCTGGAATTCATCAATGGCAACAATGCATGGCTTATCGGCTTGCTTAAGATACTGGAAAATCTCGTCAAGTGTTGTGCTGGGATTGTCAATGCTTGAGAGTCCCATCCCCCACACCGGAGTTCCGCTGAAATCAAACGATACCTCAGCCTTGAGAGATTGCAGCATTGCCAAGAATTTTTCCCATGACTTGCGGCCACGTGGCTTAAGTTCATCAAGGATAGCTTTTCCAAGCATATTGACAAAGTCTCTCAACGAACTGGTAGAATAAATATCAATCAAAAAGGTGTAGTAATCTTCTTTTAATTCAGGTTGCGCAAAGCAATGCCTAATCAAGTCGGTCTTCCCCAACCTACGCGGCGAGATGAGGGCAATGTTATTGCCGTTTGTAACTAGGTCAATAATATCGCGGGTTTCCTTCTCACGGTCACAAAAATATTCTGGACCAGCATAGCCTCGTGTTATAAATGGATTCATAATTCAAATATTTTTTATTGCGACAAAGATAAGTGCAAAAAATGAAAAAAACAAGAATTAGACCTAAAAATAATTATTATAAATACAATAATCATAAATATAATTATTATAAACACAATTGTTACCCATACAATAATTATAAATACAACAAAAAGTGGCTATTTCGCCACTTTTTTATTTCATTAGATCGTTATTTGAGTATGGACGGTAGATTTTTCGTGGTTGGTGTTATTTGGTGAATGACTTTATTGTCTCGTCGTTGTGTTTTACTTCAAGTGAGGTGATTTGGTCGCCATCGTCATTTACTCCCACGATATAGGAATATTCGTCATTCACAAAGGTGTAGGAGCGTGAATTCTCGTCAAATGTACCTTTGCTTACCACGAGACTTGGCTGCAATGTCATATCAGAGGTCTCTCGCCAGGACGCATATCTGAAAGAGCCGTCAATCATGCGGTCGATGCGGATGGTGTGCTCGCCTATTTCCCCCACCACTTCAAGATATTTGAAGTCGGCAAGGTAGAAGTTAAGCCAGTACCCTGCACTAATGTGCTGATAAATAAATTCATTGCCATCGAAGTGATAGACTTCGTAACGGTCGCTGAGCTGCTCCACACCGGCATTGCCATTGAGAGGAATATCGCAGGTCAGAGAGACATACACATTTTTTCCATCCTTGTCGTAGCACATCAGCCAGTCCCAACCTCTCTCATTGGTGCGGGAGAACCACCCTGGAATGTTCGAGAAACTCACACTCTTATTGTCACTTATTTTGCCATCGCGGTTGAACTTCACATTGTTTGCACCGTTGCCGCCAATCTTTATAGCCTCCAAAGTAGAGTTGCCACTGAAAGAGTCGGCTTTGAAAAAAGATCTGACAAGATATACCGTCTCTCCGTTTTTTGTTTTGATTTGAGCGATTATCTCTCTGCTGCCACCGCAATCGCCTTCTTTGCCACCACACAACCGCACCGTTTCCACTTTGCCGTTGGGCTTGCGACACTGTCGCCACACGGTGTAGCACATCATGGTGCCTCCGCTGGTATTCCATTGATAAAAACGAAGGTTATGGTCCTCCGACTCAATAATCTCCACCAGTCCACAGTCTTTGATTTTGTCAAAACCATAATCCATACTCTGCGGATTTTTCTTGATGATATTCTCAAATTGCGAGATGGCTTTTGCGTTCTTCTGTGCCCACAAAGAGCGGTCGGCATCAGGATTTGCCACTTTAAGGACTTTTGCCTCAGCATTTTCCAATGAGTTCGCGTTGTCCTTGGCATAGCATGTGCCTCCTATCATTAAAGCCAGTGCTGTCACTACAACAGTTGTAATTGAACTTTTCATCGTGTGTGAAGTTTTATGTTATTATAGATTATTAGTTAGCATTACAATAACCGTATTTTGTTTATCACAAAGCCCACCTCCTTAAAACGGTAGCTATGGAGAGAGTCATCGTCAGTATGCCGCAGAGTGAGTGTGCCGTCAAGCGACACATCATGAATAACGGCATCAAACTGCTTGCCTTGCGGTGAAACAAACTGATAGGGTTTTCCGTCAAAGCGGTACAGCCGCTTGAGGTATTGGCGATGGAGCGTCTCTAACTGCTCTTGCGAGCCATCTAAGTCGCAGCATTTCTCCAATTTTTCACCAAAAACTTCATTTATAATGTTCATGTCATAATCCTTGCCGGTTATGATTTTCAATGACACAGGGTTACGCACACCACTTGTGAATATCTGTTGGTTGATATTCACACCCACTCCAGCGATAGTGTAATCTATGGCACCATCGGCCAAAGAGTGCTCAATGAGTATGCCACCTATCTTGCAGTCGTTATAATAGATGTCGTTTGGCCACTTGATTTTGACACCTTCGACATATTTCTCCAAGGCATCAACTATAGCCAGCGACACCGCCTCACTGATGGCAAACTGCTCTTTCACGCCCACTCGCGGTTTTTTTATGAGCAACGACATTGTGACGTTCTTTCCAGGGTCAGCCTCCCAAATATTGCCCTTTTGACCTCTACCGGCGGTTTGATTATAAGCACTTATCAGCGTCCCTGATTCAAAGGTCGGAACCATGCGCTTGAGGAAGTCGTTGGTGGATGACGTTTCTTGAAGTAATATTATTTTGGGCATAGATAAAAAGTATAAAGGATAAAGGACTAAAGACCAAGTATATTATCTATGAACTCTTTAAGTATTAAAAGTCATTTTCACGAGGCGGCTGTCATCATCGGGGTTGACGGTGATATCCACACGCACGGTGTCGTCGGGGAGAAGTCCTTCGATGCGCTCGGGCCATTCGATAAAGCACAGCGCGCCACAGTCGAAATAATCCTCGGCGCCAATGTCCTGAGCCTCTGCCTCATTCTCCAGACGGTAGCAGTCAAAGTGGTAAATCAGCTCGGCGGTGCGGTCGCTGCGATACTCATTGATAATGGCAAACGATGGCGAACTGGTGATGTCGGTCTCCACGCCCAGTTGCTTGCACAGCTCATTGATGAACGTGGTTTTTCCCGCCCCCATCTCGCCATAGAAGGCAAAGACAGTGTAGTCGCCCATCTCGGTCATAAACTTATAGGCAGCAGCCTCAAGGTCCTCAAGCGAGGCCATTTTAAATTCCAATGTCTTCATAATTTTCAATTATCAGTTCCCAGTTTTTCCTAATTATTCATAGTTTTTCCTAGTCACTCATAGTTATTCTTATAGTTTCTCCCCGTAGAGCAGGTCTCCGGCATCGCCGAGACCCGGCACTATGTAGCTGTGGGCGTTGAGCTCATGGTCAATGTCGCAAGTCCACACGGTAAGGTTCTCGTTGGGGATATTGTGCTCCACAAAATCGATGGCCTGGTCGGTGGCGATTATTGACGCGATGTGCACATGCTTGGGGGTGCCGCGACTTAACAAGGCCTTGTAGGCAAGTGCCATCGAGAGGCCTGTGGCAAGCATGGGGTCAACGAGGCACAGCACCTTGTCGTCGATGGTTGGGCAAGCGAGATATTCGATTTTCACGTCAAACTTATTTGGATCATGGGCATCATATTTGCGATAGGCGCTCACAAAAGCGTTCTCGGCATTGTCAAAGTAGGTGAGGAAGCCCTCATGCAACGGCAGTCCAGCACGCAAGATAGTGGCGAGCACCACTTGGTCGGATATGACGTTGGTCTTCGCCA
This sequence comes from Muribaculaceae bacterium, assembly GCA_017557625.1. Taxonomy (GTDB): domain Bacteria; phylum Bacteroidota; class Bacteroidia; order Bacteroidales; family Muribaculaceae; genus Sodaliphilus. The sequence continues at coordinate 5,937 of JAFYYG010000059.1, read as the reverse complement.
CTGCCAGCGGCGTAGTCGTATCTATAGTCTTGTAATCGAGATGTTTAGAAATCTCATAGGCCATAATTTGTCCCAAACGATGCACATTGGCGCGAAAGCGCAGTCTATCCTGCTGAATATCCTTATCACGGATTTCGCTCATAAACTGGCTCACAAGAGAATTGTTCTCACAAAGATTGATAATTTCCATAATTTTCAATTTATGATTGGTTTGAAATGTAATTGTCTAGAATCTGGTTCGACAGCTGCTTGTCATGGGTGAGTTGCTCACGCAGCTGCTCAATGCTGCCAAGTTTGAATTCCAGCCGCAGGAAACGCACAAACTGCAACGTTATAGGTTTGCCATAGATGTCGCTGTCGAAGTCGAATATATGAACTTCTATCGACAACTTGTGGCCATTGTCGAGTGTGGGACGATAACCTATGTTCACCATACCTTTGTGCCACTGGTCATCGACTAGAACCATCACAGCATAAGCACCATTGTGAGGCAAAATGAGTCCTGGCGGCAGCTCGCCCACATTGGCAGTGGGGAAACCTATGCCCCTGCCATTGTGAAAACCGTGCACCACCTTTCCTTCAAGCTCAAAGGGATGCCCCATGCAGTTCATGGCATCCTCTACCCTGCCGCCTGCGATGAGCTGACGTACTATCGACGAGCTCACTGGAGCATATTGCCCAAGATACTCTGGAGCTTTAACCACATCCACCCCCAAACGCCTGCCATGTTCCACATAATGGGCAAAAGTGGTGCTTCGGTCATGCCCGAAGCGGTGGTTATAACCCATGACTAAGGTGTGCACGTTATACTGGTCATGCAGCAGCTCAAGGAACTGCTGGGCACTATATAACGAAAGTTTGTCATCGAAATCAAGCAATATAAGATAGTCGGGGGAGGTAGCAGTGATAGCCTCAATTTTCTTTTCAAGGGTCATCAGCGTGCGAGGACTACCCTCTGGATTCACCACAATCTGCGGATGCTGCTTGAAGGTGACCACTGCCGAGCACTGACCACGCAACGCTGCCTGCTCCTTGAGGGCATTGATAAGAGTGATATGCCCTCGGTGCATGCCGTCAAACATGCCTATGGCGGCAGCAAGCCTGATGTCGCCATCTATGCGGTCGGTTGCGGTGAGTATCTTCATTGCCTCTCCATTTTTGTGATGATATCCATGAACTCGCAGCCCGGCTCCACAAGAGCGGTCTTGAATCCCAGCCTTGCCGCCGTGTCAAGGTTTTCCTGACCGTCGTCAAAGAACAGTGTCTCCTCAGGCACAATGCCCATCGTGGCGATGGCGTAGTCAAAAATCGCACGGTCGGGCTTGTTGCTGTGAGCCTTGTACGACACTGTCACACCGTCGAAATAGGCATTCACGTCAAGGCCCTCCTGGGCGAAATTGCGGGCTATCACACCCTCAAACATGATGGGGTTGGTATTCGACAGGATATAGGTCTTGTAACGCTTGCGCAACTCCCGAAGCGATTGCAAGCGGTGCAACGGGATGCCCACGATAAAGGAGCTGAAGGCGTGGTCCATCTGCTCGTCGGTCACTCCTGCTGGTACTAGCGGACGCAACGCCTCATGGAATTGCGCCACGGTGATGTCGCCATTCTCAAGCGCAAAGAAAGGACCCTCTTGCTTGTAGAGTCCTATCAATAGCTCTGGATGGTCCATACCCAACTGCCGCAACTCATCAAGGCAGTGGTCACGCCTGATGTCAACTATCACTCCTCCTTGATCGAAGAGCAGATTCTTAATACCTGGTATAGTTGGCATAGAGGATTACTGATTATAGTTGCGTTGGCAAGCTACATTGTGAATTATGCATTGTGCATTAATCAAGAAGGCATCTCGGCCTTGATGATGCGCATTGTGTCGTTGCAGAGCTTGATAAACACCTCGCGGTTCTTCAAAAGGCTACTAGTCTTTACCTGACGATCCAAACCTTTGAAAATGAAGCCTGTGTCACTTGACTCCAACGCACGCATTGCGGCAATGGCGCCATCCTCGGGATTGTGAATCAGCGTCTGGCCCACATGGTCACGAAGTTTGTCAAACCAGTGGCTGAGCGTGAGCATTCCGGCATTGATGAGACCAGGGTCGGCACAGTTCACATTCACATGGCGCGTACGGAGCGTAGTGGACATATAGATGGAAAACAGCGTCAGCGCCAACTTGCTCTGAGCGAATGTGGTGAGAGGCACAAAGTTGTTCACGGCGGGGAACTCGTAGGGCAGCGATGTGAAGTTGCGCATCAGCGATGTCGTCATCACTATGCGACCGCCTTTCTCCTGGAACATCGGCACCATGAGCATCGACAGCAGCACGGTGCTGAGGAAGTTGACCTGGATAGTAAATTCATAGCCATCGACCGAGGTCTTGCGGCGACGGGTAAGTACTGCCGAGTTGTTAATCAACGCTGCCACCGGACGGTTCATTTCGCTAAGCTCAGCAACAAAGGCCTTGACCCGCGCAAACGAGCTAAGGTCGAGGTGCATAGCTGTAATATCGTCGTTAGAGGTAAGTTCTTTCAGGTCCTTTACCAGTTTCTCGCCCTTGTTCATGTCGCGGCAGGCAAGTATCAACGCTTTGTCTTGAGCGGCCAAGCGCTTGGAAATCACGCGACCCATAGCACCAGTGGCACCAGTCACGATATATAGAGGCTTAATAGTAGCCTGATCCTTAATGCTGTTGTCTTGATTCATTGTTTTAATTGCTTATAGTAACGATTGCAAAATTAAAGAAAAAACTGCAAACTCAAAACATTTTTGTATTATTTCTTGTTCTTATCTTTGGCATCCGAAAATTCGTTGGGATACTCCAATGCCTCCCTAGGGCGACGCAGTGCACGAACGATGAGCCATACTCCAGCGATGATGAAAGGAATGCTCAGCATCTGACCCTGGTCAAGACCGATGGAACTGCGCATGGTTTCCTCCCAGCCTACTTGTACTTCCTTGACAAACTCAATAAAGAATCGAGAGGCGAAAATGCCTATCAGGAACACGCCAAGTATGAACCCCGGACGCTCCTCGGCGTTGCGACGCCAATAAAGCCACATGCACAAGGCAAAGACAAGTAGGTAGCACAGCGCCTCATAAATCTGAGTGGGATGGCTGGGCTCGGTGAAAACTGGTGCAGCACCTTGCATATATTGATTGATGTTTCTGATAAAACAGAATCCCCATGGCAAGTCGGTGGGACCGCCATAAATCTCGTGGTTCATAAGATTACCGATACGGATAAGAGCCCCAACAAAACCAATGGGAATGCACAAGCGGTCGAGAGTCCACAGCACACTCTTCTTCGTCACTGTCCAACTAAAGATGAAAATGGCGATGATGATGCCTATAGTGCCGCCATGACTGGCCAAACCACCCTCCCAAATCTTTAAGATATCGCCAGGATGCTGACTGTAATACTCCCATTCATAGAAGAACACATGACCAAGCCTTGCACCCAGCACCGTGGCAATCACCACAAAGAAAAACAATGGAGCCAACCACCGCTCGGGAGCACCCTCATGCTTAAAAATACGGTAAACTATCTCGTAGCCAACGAGAAATCCTATAGCAAACATCAGCCCATACCACCTTACCGTCACAAAGCCGTCGTAGAGGTTGGGATTGGCTGTCCAAGTTATGAAATTCAACATTTTTTCCTTATATTATATTAATGTGCGGCAAAGATAATACTTTTTTGCCAATCAGCGGCCATTTTACAAGAAGAAACGCAAGCTCCTAAAGAACTACCAAAAACAAAAACTACTGTAACTAGACAAAAGGACACAATGCAAAAGGCAAAAAACGACGTAGCCGATTAAGGCTGTGTACCCCCACTCTACTTTTTTCTCTTTATCCCTCTTACATATCCAAAGAACTTAGCATGCATTGTTGGATAAGAAAAGGGGACGGCTCTTTTTTAGCGATTTTTGTCCTTTATTTCCATTTTCAGTCATAGAGGATAGGAAAAAAGGCGTTTTTTAGGATAGTCAAGATATCATCCTAAATGGACATTACATCACTAAATCCCAGCAAGAAAAAATAAGAGAACGAAAAAATTTGGAAACGGCTTGCAACGACTCCTAAATTTGCGGTGTGAGGAATAACTAACAGTAATCAACAAATAAAACTATACAACTATGGCAACAAAAGAAAAATTCTACGAGAGAAAAAATGCAGAGGATATTTTCTTCCTTTCGCGTAACGAGAGCACCCTTCCTTCAAAGGACACTGTTATTGATGTGATCACGAACTGCGTGCCTCAAAAGTACAACACTTTTTACAACGATGCTTATTACAATCGCTACATAAGCAAGACCATTCTTCATTATGACGTGAACCAGGTGTATCCCAATGGCTACAAGATTTCCATTTACTACAATCAAGACACCACTTTTTTAGGATCTATTCTAGGTTTCTTATTAATCTGCCTCGGCATATATCTAGGAGCATCTATCAACCCTATATGGGGCACTATAATAGGACTATTTGTAAGTTTTTTCATAATAGGTGTTATTGTTGAACACGGCAGTGGAGAGGACGATTGCGAGCGCATTGTCAATGGTATCAGAGAATATGAGCGAGCTCACATGATGAACCTCCAATAATAATAACTACTCATAAATAAAACAAAACAAACATTATCAACTATAACAGTTGCGCCCGGCACGTATTTAGGGTATAAAACTATGAAAAAGTCAATTTTTATTTTACTAGCTGCAGTATTGCTGGTATCGTTCAGTTCTAATGCCCAGAGTTCAAAAACCATGACTAGAAATGAATGTCAAGCGTTTCTTGAAAGCTTCTGCTTAAAGAACTATGATAGCATGTTTGATCGCTACTTTTTCAAGAATAGCCTTATCATTGACAACTTCAGAGTGTTAAATGAAAATGGATACACATGTTATGAAATTTCAGGAAGACACTCTTTCAAGAACAGCAGCACCCACAACGACTGTGAGATCAGGGCTAAAGTGATCGACAAGGGATACAGCAAATATGAGGTGACAATCAAAATACAGAGATATGTTGGTGTCGTGCCAACCTATTGGGATTACGCCACACGCATATTCTACTATTAGAGAAAATGCTGAATACGATGAAAACGCCTCCCCTTGCGTTTGAGGTGGTAATCCAAGAGTGACTGAGGACCACACGTTTAGCAACATAAAAGAGCCTGGATTGCAGTTTTGCAATCCAGGCTCTTATTGAAACTGAAAATCGGTTGTCGATTATCCGTTGTGCTTCTTCATCACTTTGATGAGGTCGATAACTTTGTGGCTGTAGCCGATTTCGTTGTCGTACCACGAAACAACCTTCACGAACTTGTCGGTGAGGTAAACACCAGCGTCGGCGTCGAAGATTGAAGTGCGTGGGTCGCCCATGAAGTCGCTCGAAACCACCTTGTCCTCGGTGTAACCCAGAATGCCCTTGAGCTCACCCTCGCTAGCCTTCTTCATAGCAGCGCAGATGTCTTCCTTAGTGGCAGGGTTCTTCAAGTTAACGGTGAGGTCCACTACGCTAACGTCGAGGGTAGGAACACGCATCGAGATACCAGTGAGCTTGCCATTGAGCTCGGGGATTACTTTACCCACAGCCTTAGCAGCGCCGGTAGAAGATGGGATGATGTTGCCAGCGGCAGCGCGGCCACCACGCCAGTCCTTCAATGATGGACCGTCAACGGTGCGCTGGGTAGCTGTTGTAGAGTGAACTGTGGTCATAAGACCGTTCTCAATGCCGAAAGCGTCGTTCAGGACCTTAGCGATAGGAGCAAGGCAGTTGGTGGTGCAAGAAGCGTTAGAAACGATAGTCTCACCAGCATACTTGTCATGGTTTACACCACACACAAACATAGGAGCCTGACGGCCGTCGTCACCAGCCTTAGAAGGAGCTGAGAGGACAACATACTTAGCGCCAGCCTGGAGGTGTTTCTCG
>JAFYYG010000007.1 GCA_017557625.1 Muribaculaceae bacterium | reverse complement strand
TAGATATACCGGTCCAAAATCAAAAATCGCACGCAAATTTGGCGAGCCAATTTTCGGAGAAGACAAGGTCCTTGCTAAAAGAACCAACCCTCCAGGCCAGCACGGTGCCAACAGAAGAAGAAAACTCTCAGAGTACGGTACGCAGCTTCGCGAAAAACAAAAAGCAAAGTATACCTACGGTGTGCTTGAGCGTCAGTTCCGCAACCTCTTCGAGAAAGCCTCGTCTTCTAAGGGCGTGACTGGTGAGGTACTCCTGCAACTGCTCGAGTCAAGACTCGACAATGTGGTTTACCGTCTCGGTATCGCTAAGACACGCGCAGCTGCCCGTCAGCTCGTTCTCCATCGCCACATCACCGTTAACGGCAATGTTGTCAACATTCCTTCTTACTCAGTAACTCCAGGCGAACTTGTGGCAGTAAGAGAAAAATCTAAATCGCTTGAGGTAATACAAGACTCGCTTGCTGGATTCAACCACAGCAAGTATCCTTGGATTGAATGGGACGACAGCGCTAAGGGCGGCAAGATGATCAACGTGCCACAGCGCGACGAAATACCCGAGAACATCAAAGAGCAATTGATCGTTGAGTTGTATTCTAAACAGTAAAAATTAACATCCATGGCTATTTTAGCATTTCAGAAACCCGAAAAGGTCTTGATGCTCGAAGCCGACAACAACTTCGGCAAGTTTGAGTTCAGACCCCTTGAGCCTGGCTATGGCGTCACCATCGGTAACGCTCTAAGGCGCATCTTGCTTTCTTCTCTCGAAGGATTCGCGATATGCAACATCCGCATCGACGGTGTCAAGCATGAGTTTGCAACTATTCCAGGGGTTAAAGAAGACGTTACCAATGTCATTCTTAACCTCAAGAAAGTGAGACTCAAGCAAGTCGTTGACGAAACCGAAACCGAGAAAGCTACTATCAAGGTTTCAGGACAGGATGTTTTTCATGCTGGCGACATTGGCAAAGTTCTTAATGGTTTTGAGGTTCTAAACCCTGACCTCGTAATCTGCAACCTTGACCCAAAAGCAAGCTTCCAGCTCGACATCACCATTAACAAGGGTAGGGGATATGTTCCTGCAGAGGAGAACCGAAGCAACAACGACCCTATTGATGTGATTGCTATCGACTCTATCTACACACCAATCGTTAATGTCAAGTATGCTATTGAGAACTACCGTGTAGAACAAAAGACCGACTACGAGAAACTCGTCATTGAGATAACTACCGATGGTTCAATTCAACCCAAGGAAGCTCTTAAAGAAGCCGCAAGAATACTTATTCAGCATTTTATGCTTTTCTCCGACGAGAAGATCGCTCTCGACGCTACCGAGAACGAAGGCAACGAGGAGTTCGACGAAGAAGTTCTGCACATGCGACAGCTGCTTAAGACTAAGCTTGTTGACATGCAGCTCTCAGTGCGTGCCCTCAACTGCCTCAAGTCGGCCGAAGTCGAGTCGCTGGGTGACCTTGTCAAGTACAATAAGACCGACCTTCTCAAGTTCCGAAACTTCGGCAAGAAATCTTTGTCTGAGCTCGAGGAACTCTTGTCAAGCCATGGCCTCAACTTTGGCATGGATATTTCAAAGTATAAATTAGATAAAGAGTAATAACGATGAGACATAATAAGAAATTCAATCACTTAAGCC
>JAFYYG010000006.1 GCA_017557625.1 Muribaculaceae bacterium | reverse complement strand
TCATTTCACAATTTTGTCAACAACCTCATGGCTGGACTTGCTGCATACTGCTTCTTCCCGAAGAAACCGATGCTTCAGTTAGAGCGGGAATTTGATAACCAGCTCACTCTCTTTTGATTATTTTCGTCGAACTCACGTTAAACTATTTCAACGAGCGTTACGACCACGACTGTGGCAACTGTGATGTGTGCAACAATCCTCCCGACAGGATTGACGGCACAACACTATGCCAGATGGCATTGAGTGCCATGGCGCGGACTCAAGAGTCTGTGGGATTCATGACGCTAATCGACATACTGCGAGGGTCGCGAAAAAGCGAGATTATCGCTAAAGGCTACGACAAACTCAAGACTTATGGGGTGGGGCACAACCTCACTCAGGCGATGTGGAACGCCTACCTGTTGCAGATGCTGCAACTTGGCTTGATTTACATAGCCTACGAAGAGGACGACCACCTCAAGTCAACGCCTTTCGGACGGGAAGTGCTGTACGGAAAACGCAAAATTCACCTCTCGCGTTTCTATTACACTCAGCCAACATCGAAAAAACCAACAAAATCGGCACTTCCCATTGGTGTTGAGCAAGATTGTGATGTCGCCCTACTGGCAAAACTCAAAGACACTCGCAGGGCATTAGCAAAGGTCAAGGGCATTCCTCCATATATGATATTCAGTGACAAGGTCCTGACGATAATGGCCCATGAAAAGCCTGTCACCAAAGCCCAATTTGGCACACTCTATGGAGTGGGGGAGCATAAAACCAACCTTTACTGGCAGCAGTTCACTGCAGTAATCAGAGAATTCAAGGAAAGAGACCTGCATAACTGATTGCTTATTTGACAATTATTTTCTTCGAAATGATTTCACCGTTGCTAAGGTGGTGCTTCTCTATGCAGATGCCTTGCTCGGGCTTGCCGTTGAGCTGCATGCCGTTGACTCCGTAATATTCGGTCTTGACAACAGTGGCATCATCGGTCACGGGCTTTGTGATATTAGTGATTATGTTGTCATTAGTGAAGTCGAGCGGGCAGATGGTGAAATCCTCGCCAATGCTTTTCGTGCCATTGCCCATGCGCATGATGATGGCGTTGAACTGATAGGCGGCACCGTCGGTGTAGAGGTCGGCTGGGTTGTCGCTTGTGAGGCCAGGATAGTCCATCAGGCTGAGGTCAACACGGAACCCGCCTGTGAGGTTCGCGGAGTTATTGTTGCTTGGAACGACAAACGCGTTGCTCTGGGCATCCCACTGCGCCCATGTTATGAAGGCATATTCGTAGGGTTTTGGCTTGACGAAGAAGTAATTTGGATTGTTCCAGTTCTCGCTCACGAAGTTGCAGGTGATGTAGGTGTTTGGAGTGTAATCAACCTCATCGAGCGGGGTAGGCATGGAGGAGACAGTCATGGCTGGGTTCTCACGATTGGTAACCATGCCGGTGATGCCTGTGATATTGCGTCCACACCAATTGCCGTCGCCAGTGGTGAGTTCGCGTGGCAGTGTGATGGCTATCCAGTTGCTTTGGTCGTGGGTGCTCTGTCCAGCGAAATGCTCGGCAATGAAGTCGCGCTGACCTTCGCTCATAATGCTTTTGTCGGCATAACAGTTGTCGTCCTTGCAGTAGATGGTACGGCTGTCCTTGCCGACATATACGCAGGTGAGATAGTCATCGGCGATGGTATAAGCGTTGCGCAGTACTATATCGTTGTCATTAACAAGCTCAGCCAAAGTTTTCTCCACGCTCCGCTTGGTGACCGTGAGAGCGAGCTTTGCTGGCACTATCGACGAGTTGTCGCTGACGGGAATAGAATAGATTCCCAATTTTGTTCCAGCAACATAGAGATTTCCGCCCCAGTCGAAGTCCATCTGCTGAATCTCGCCGTTGGTGTTAGTGACTGTTGATGTAAATGATGTCCTTGGGGTGAGTGTAGGTGTGTTGCCGTTCCAGGTGATGTCATAAACCTGAATAACTCCATCGCCGTCGCCAATGGCGAGGATTGTATTCTCACGGTTCATGGCAAATCCTGCCTGTGGCGAACCGTTAAGACTTGAAAGATTATCGCCAGAGTTGTAGTTTATTGTTCCATTTGGATCAACATGGATGAGAGAAGGGTTGGCGTGGGCATTATTTCCCTTGGTGCGGCGTTGAGATACCCAAACACCACCAAACTTGTCGGGCACAATATCACTATTGCCGTTTAGCATAATTGAACTAACATGAAGTATTGCCGAAGGAGCTGTGCCCCAGGATGTGGCTAAAGTGCCATTGGGCTGACCAATGTTATAGACAGCGACATTATTCTCCTCAAAGTCTTCAAGATATGTGTAAAGTTTGGTGTTTGCTCCTGTTCCACCAATGGCAACCGATATATTAGAGCTTCCCACGTTTTGACCGTTGTTGGTTATAAGTCCGCTAGTTTGTCGATCGCCCTCAAAGAACTGTGGGAAGGTGCCGTTCAAATTATCAGGTGATGCCACAAAGACTCCCGAGTGCCCATCGCCCCAGTCGGCGATATATATCTTGCCGTTTTGGTCAGTGGCAACGCGATATGGGTTAGTATAAGTCTCGCCACCTCTCAAAACTGTGTTGTTGATGCGACTATAGTCAGCATTGAATGCCCAAAGACCATTAGTAGCGGTATTTTTGCCAGTACGGTCAATTGCATAAAATCTTCCAAAGAAGTCGCTCTCAGGGCTGTTATCAACGGTCACGCCGAGCCGCGTGTAGTTGTAGATTGCGTCATCGGGATTAAGTTTATTGATTGCGGTGATGTTTTTGCCCTTGAGGTATACGCCCCAGTTGAGCGTCTGGTTGATGTCTCCAGGGATTTCGCATTGCGCGAGGGTGACGGTGTTCGCAACGCCCTCGCTCACGTTGGCGATGCTCACTCTGCCCACTTCTTGCTGAGTGCTGCTGTCGAAGAACACGAGGCTTGCCTCATGGGAGTTGGCGTTTGATGTAAAGTTGAAGGTGTAGCTGCCGTCACTGTTGGCGGCGCTGCTGAGTCCGTAGGCATAGATGCCTTTTGGTGTGGAATCATCGGGAATGATGATTGTTCCGTTGGCGTTCCATTTGGTGAGTAGGTTGTCGCGTAGCAGGTAGATGATCAGGTCATCGCCCTCGCTATAGCCGTCGGCCATGGTGTAGGTGCTCACCTTTTGTGACAATTCTGTTCCTGTCGCTGTGATGGCCTCTTCCGAACCCAGTCCGGCATTGGCGGCATAAAGCGCGATGCCGGTGTTGTCAATGCCGTCGCTTGAGAATGGTGTTACATAGATATTGAAAAGACCATGCTTGAAGAAATTGCCGCCAATCGACGCGTTGTCTTGATTGTTGAGCATGCCAAGCGGGAAGACCGTAGTGGCGTATGCATTCACCGTTTGATTGTCAATTGTATAGGATTTCTTATCTGCATCAAGTGTGTTTACCTGCACCTCAATAGCCTTGTGCAGTGAGCCGTTAAGCACCACAAAGTCGCGATGCCTATTGCTGTGTGTAAGTTGGTAGTCCTCGCCGAATGAAACGGCATTTGCAACGTCATTGCTTTTGTTGAGGACAGTTTCTATCAAATTGTTGTCATGAATAGTGAAATTGATGACCCTTATACCTCTCGACGAACCAGTAGTTGTGGCTGTGGTGATGAGTTTGCCCGAAGTGGAATTACCGTAATAAACCATAGTGTTGCCCACGTCGGCGTTATACCAATATCCAGCCGCTTGCGATGTGAACCACAGCGAGGGGTTTCCAGTCATCGAGTCCCATTTGTAAACGCGGAATGTACCGCGGTTTTTGCCACTTGCTACCTCAGAAGCAGAGTTTTGGCATTGCAGTTGGTTGCAGGCAAGGAGCTTGCCGTCGCTGGTGATTGCGATGTCGCTGATGGTGTAGAGTTGGCTGCCCTGGTTGTTCTCGTTGGCGACATCGGTCACTCCTGTGGTGCTGATGGCGGTGGCCTGCTGGGTGTCGGGGTTGATTTTGTAGATATAAGGTGCCTTGTTGTTGTCAACCGCCAGCACATAGAGCATTCCGTTGTGCAGGATAGCGCGTCGAACGGTCTTGCCCTCAAGCACGCTGATGCTTTGGTCGGTGAACTCTTGTGTGAGGTCAAGTTCCAAGTCTGACTCTTGCATCGTTGTGCTTGAACTTTGAGTCATGTAGAGCTTAGGATAAGTGGTCTCGTTGGCGACCACTGTGAATGGCCCTTGATGGGTTAGAGGAGCATATCCCTCGGCTCCCACATTTATATAATAGTCATTTCCTGGCTCAAGGTTCTCAAAGCAGAAGATGCCGTTATAGAACTCGTCGGTAGGGTAGATGTTAATGAGGTTGTTGCCTTTGTAAAGTTTCACCATAGCACCATTGATGGGCAGGTAGGAGTCCTCGCCGCTATTGTAATATGTGAATGGCGGATCCTGGCTCTGGTCTTTCACCGTGCCCATGATATAGCCGGTGGTCTCGGGAGTCATGTTGAAATAGTCGCAGATGCCTCGCGCCAGGCGCACGCCTTCCTGACGGCAGAAGTCGCGGTTCAATGCTCGGTGAGTCTCAGGCTCATATTGGTGAGAGAAGCCCTCGACTAGTATGCCTGGATAGCCGTGTTTTAAAACTCCCAGATAGCCTTCGTAGGGAATACCTGAATAGATGTTATTGGTAACATCGATGCCAGTGCCATAGAAATCAAAGTCGCCGCGTATGTTGGTGCTTGTGCGAGTTATATCTGGCGACATATAGTCTATATCATCCATGAAATGCTTGTCCCAAAGGGCGTAGGCGATATCGCGGCTGCCTGCCGAGAGGTCACCTCCCGCGGCATCATGGCCACGATAGAGGAACAGCACATGGTTGTCTAAATATGCCGATGACGCTCCATATCTTGTCACTCCTGCATCGGAGTGGATAGATATAAATAGGTCGGGAGCCATCTCTTCGGCCTCGCCGGCGATGATAGGGGTGTATTTACTTATTTCGTTGTCATATTGCGTATAGGATGTCTGTGGATAAGGTCCGTTCTCATCTCTCGACATCCTGATGTTATTTGGATTAGCACCCATTTTGACCAGTGTTTCTTTCAGTCCCTCGCATTTCCATAGGTTGGTATTGCTTTCAAAGAATCCGCAGGTGTCGGGAAGATAGACAGTTTTTGCTGTTGGTGATGGTTCAGGGGTGTTATATCCATGAGAATAATCTTGGATAGTGATTTGTCTGCTGGGGAATGGCACAGTAGGCATAGGGCGGTCTCCATGTCCCCATCCGCCGTGTCCGGCATTGATGTAGAACTTCAATTCGCTGGGTTGTTTCTGTTCCTCGGCCCATGCTGATAGCATTGTCAGCACCAACCCTAAGGTCAAGAACGTTCGTAAAAATCTGCTCATGATGGTATGTTTTTGTTGATTTTTGTCAAGTTGTTTTTAACTTGCAAAGTTAATGAAAAAAAATAAAAGAGCAATCAAGAATATTGATTTTTGAGTTTAGAAAAATTGCATTGAATCTGCATGCGAATCAGTTTTTGGCATAGCATATTTCGTAGTATAGTTTTTTTTAAAAAAAGGATAAATCAGGCTGCGTTTCGGAAATAAAAAGGGTGTGTCAAAAAAGAGGAGTCACGCTATGCGTGAGAAATCATTCAAATATTTCCAAATCAAACAAATATATATTTTATTAGAAATCATTTTATTAAATAATGATTGATTTGACATAGATTTGTTTGATTTCTGCGCGAAGCGCACTAAACCAGAATTTTGACACACCCTGTTGTATTGTATTCGGCTTGCACTAATTTTGGATAAATCAGGCTGCGCCTCAACAATAAAAATAAAAAACTTCGCTTTTTATTTTGTATTGTATTCGGCTTGCACTAATTTTGCATTATCATAACCTTTTACTAACTAATTATGGCAAAGAAAGACCGTTTAAATTCCTACAAGATAGAGCGTCGTGAGTTTCATGACAAAGTTATCAACTTCTTCAACGAGCAGGATGAGGCCGCGTTTAACTACAAGCAGGTAAGTGCTCAGGTGGGTGCCAAGTCGCCCAAGCAGCGCGCGCTGATTGTTGAGATCCTGGAGCAGCTGTCGATGGATGGCTTCATCAACGAGATTGCTCCTGGCAAGTTTAAGGCCGCACAGCGCAACAATGTGGCGGCGGGAATCTTCATCCGCCGCAGCAACGGCAAGAACAGTGTGCAGCTTGAGGGTGACGATGCCACCCCCATAATGGTTGCCGAGCGCAACTCGATGCATGCCCTCAATGGCGACAAGGTGATGGTGCACATCAGCGCCGCCCGCAGCGGTTTCGAGCCTGAGGCCGAGGTCATCAAGATTGTGGAGCGCAAAGAGCAGGTGTTCATTGGCACTCTCAATATAAAGAAATATTTCGCCCACCTCGCCACCAACAGCAAGTTCCTCGCCACCGACATCTTTATACCTCTTGACAAGCTCTCTGGCGGCAAGACAGGCGATAAAGCTGTGGTGCGCATCATCGAGTGGCCCGACGGCAGCAACAGCCCCATCGGTGAGGTGGTTGACGTGCTTGGCAAGGCAGGCGAGAACAATGCCGAGATTCACGCTATTCTAGCTGAATTCGGCTTGCCTTACCACTATCCCGAAAACGTTGAGCGTGTCGCCAACAAACTCGAACCAGGCATCACCGACGAGGAAGTGGCACGCCGCCGCGATATGCGTGGCGTGACGACTTTCACCATCGACCCAGCCGATGCCAAAGACTATGACGACGCACTGTCGATAGAGAAGCTGCCCAACGGACGTTGGCAGATAGGTGTTCACATAGCAGACGTGACGCACTACGTGAAACCCGACTCGGTTATTGACAAGGAAGCCTATTCCCGTGCCACCTCGGTTTATCTCGTTGACCGCACAGTGCCCATGCTCCCCGAGCGGTTGTGCAACTACATCTGTTCGTTGCGCCCCCATGAGGACAAGTTGTGCCACTCGGTGGTCTTTGAGATGGACGACAACGCCAAGGTCTATAGATACAAGATTTGTCACACGGTAATCAACAGCGACCGCCGATTCTGCTACGAGGAGGCGCAGGAAATCATCGAGACAGGCAAGGGCGAATTGGCGCAGGAGATTCTTACTTTCCATGAGTTGGCGCAGAAACTTCGCAAACAGCGTTTTGAGGAAGGCGCAGTTGAGTTCAACCGCGAGGAGAAATATTTCGACATCGATGAGAAAGGCACTCCCACCGCTGTGCATCTGCATGTGTCGAAGGAGGCTAACCAGCTAATAGAGGAGTTTATGCTTCTCGCCAACCGCACCGTGGCTGCCCACATCGGCAAAGTGCCGCCAAGCAAAAAGGCTAAGGCCTTTGTCTATCGCATCCACGAGCAACCCGACCAAGAAAAGCTCAACAACGTAGCTGACATTGCTGCGCACTTCGGTCATACTCTAAAGATTAGCGGCAGCGCTAAGGAGGTGAACCGCTCCATCAACAAGCTGCTCAAAGACATCAAGGGCAAGCCCGAAGAGGATCTTATCTCGCTGCTCGCCATCAAGGCTCAGGCTAAGGCGGTGTATTCGAGCGAGAACGTGGGGCATTACGGACTGGCGTTTGATTACTACACCCACTTCACTTCGCCCATCCGCCGTTACCCCGATGTGATGGTACACCGGCTGCTCGACAAGTATGCCGTGAAAGGCGCACGCACTGCCAATCCCGAGAAGCTTGAGGAGGACTGCCAGCATGTGAGCAGTCAGGAGCAGCTCGCTGCCAATGCCGAGCGCGCCTCAATAAAATATAAAGAGGTGGAATTTATGGGTGCTCGATTAGGAGAAGTCTATGAAGGCAAAATCTCGGGCGTGACAGAGTGGGGCGTGTATGTGGAGCTCAACGATACGCACTGCGAGGGTATGATTGCCGTGCGTGACCTCGACGATGACTTCTACGAGTACGACGAGAAGAACTATATGATTCGCGGACGTCGCCGTGGCAAGAAATATCAGCTTGGAGACACTGTTACGATTCAGGTGGCAAGAGCCGATCTTGTGAAGAAGCAGCTCGACTTTGTGCTTGTTGACAATGAGAATCCTGCCGATAGCCACCGCATCGACAAGGCTCCGATAACCTACGCTTCGCAGATGTCAAGAGAGACGGCTACCGACCGACTGCGTGCCGAGTATGAAGGCGGCAGGGCATCACGTCGTCATAAACGTGGACAGCGAGGCAACAGCACCCGCCGAGAAGTGACCAAAGGAAAATCCGCCCGAGGAGGCAAGACCGGCAAGCATCGTCGTCGCTGATACTTTTACGACAATTAAGGACTACCGCTTTGTTTTCTGAAAATAATAAAGACAATTGTCTCCGCTGAAATGCGGCAGAGGCAATTGTCTTTAATGAATTGTATCAAATGCTAAAAAGCTATTGTCCTTAATTGTCTTATAAAAGAGTTGCTGGGTCGAGGTTTTTGCTCTCGATGTCCTTGAAGTAGCGGTAGGTGCTCACTTTCAGTTCCATTGTGGCATCCTCGTCGCAGATGATGATAGCCTTGCGGTGCATTTGCAGGGCGCTGAGGGTACACATGTGCGACACTCCGCCTTCCACTGCCTGTTGCAGGGCGCGAGCCTTTTTGTATCCATTGACAATAATCATCACGCTGCGGGCTGCCATCACAGTGCCGACTCCCACGGTGAGAGCGGTCTTAGGTACCTTGTTAACGTCATCGTCGAAGAAACGGCTGTTGGCGATAATTGTGTCTTGAGTGAGTGTCTTCATGCGTGTGAGCGAGGTAAGCGAAGAGCCTGGCTCGTTGAAAGCGATGTGGCCATCAGGACCCACGCCACCCATAAAGAGGTCGATGCCACCAGCAGCCTTGATGCGCTCTTCATACTCGGCGCACTCTTTCTCGAGGTCCTCGGCATTGCCGTTGAGGATGTTCACGTTCTCCTTCTTGATGTCGATGTGCGAGAAGAAGTTGTTCCACATAAAGCTATGGTAGCTCTCGGGATGTTCCTCGGGCAGACCAACATACTCGTCCATGTTGAAAGTCACCACATTCTGGAACGACACCTTACCAGCTTTGTTAAGCTCGATAAGTTTGAGGTACATTCCCAGAGGCGAACTGCCGGTAGGACATCCTAATACAAACGGTCTCTCTGGAGTGGGTTTTGCCTCGTTGATGCGCGAAGCCACATAATTGGCGGCCCAAGCCGATACCTGCTCATAGTCAGGTTCAATGATTAGTCTCATTTCTTTATAGTTAATAGTTTATAGTTCAAAGTTTATAGTTTTTTGTTTATCGTGGAAGGTGGAAAGTGGAAGGAGGAAAGGCACTCAACTCTGATCTCTACCTAACATTTTCAGCGCGGCGCGCAATCACCTTCTCCTTGCTGGTTTGTAGGGTTTTACTCGATAGTCGCAATCCACCTTGCCTTTTACCATGTTGTTGAGTTTGTTGCGAATCATCTGCTTGCGAATTGCCGAGATACGGTCGGTAAACACATGGCCTTCCAAGTGGTCGCATTCATGCTGAATAACGCGAGCCAAGAACCCCTCGATGTCCTCATCGTGCTCCTGCCAGTTCTCGTCGAAGTAGTTGATGTGCAGCTTGGTGTGTCGAGTCACGTTCTCATGGATGCCTGGCACGCTAAGGCAGCCTTCCTCGCGGCTCTCGGTGGGACTGTCCTCATCGATATCGATTTCGGGGTTGATAAGCACCATGCGTTTGTCTTTAAGCTCAGGGAACTTGTCGCTCAGGGAATCCACATCAATATAAACCACTCTCGCGCTCACGCCCACTTGTGGCGCGGCGATGCCAATGCCGTCGCTATCGTACATTGTATCCTTCATGTTCTGGATAAGCTCGGCTAGATTCGGAAAGTCCTTGTCGATGGGCTCAGCCACTTTGCGCAGCACAGGTTGGCCGTAGATATAAACAGGTAGTATCATAATTCGTTTTGTAGTTTTTTGCTTTGTAGATAATCGTTCAGGATGATGCTGGCGGCTATGGTGTCAACACGAGCTTTGTCGCGGCGGTCGCTTTTCTTCATGCCCCCGTCAATCATCGCCTGATGGGCGAGGGTAGAGGTGAAGCGCTCGTCAACCATCTCGATAGGCATTTCGGGCATCTCCTTTCTCAAGCGGTTGACAAATGGTGTGATGTAGCGCATACTCTCGCTGGGTTGACCATTCATCTGAGTGGGTTGACCAATCACAATCAGTTCCACATCCTCATGGCTCATGTATTCCTTGAGGAAGTCCATAAGCTTGTGAGTGGCAACGGTTTCAAGACCGTTGGCGATAATCTTGAGAGGGTCGGTGACAGCGATTCCACAACGCTTGCGACCATAGTCTATAGCAAGTATTCGTCCCATAAAAACGTGCAAAGTTAGTGGTTTTTTATCAAACAATTAATAATAACTACAAACAATTTTCATTTTATTCTAAAATCCAAGCCTAAAACAATGCAGAAGTCACAATGCAGAATTGGACTGACGCCGCGAGCATTAATCAAACAAAGTCAACAAAGAAATACAAAGACAACAAAAGATTTTTCGTCTCGAAAAGCTGCGAGTGGAGCTCGTCACAAAGGCACGCTCATGTGTGATGAGGGAGCAATATTGAATATTTTTTTCAGTTGGTTTTTGGCATTATTGTGTCATTTTGAGGGTCAAAAGTGAAAAGGCACATTTAAGATGCTTGTAATAAGCTGAAATATAATGTGTTGTAAAAAGTTAGGGTACAGGCAAAATGTTTGGTATTTCTATGTAAATGTGCTACCTTTGCATGGTTTTATTTTACATTTTCCTCATATAAAAAAACATGAAGAAATTAGTATATATTTTTTTCGTCTTATTGGCACTTTCAGCAACGCTTGGATGCAGTCGAAGCCCCAAAAGTCCAACATTGGTCATGTTTATATTGAATTTTTCTTGAATCTTCAACATGATTAACATGATTATATTCCTATTCCATATTTCAATATTTCAAATATGAATTATGAGTATTATCTAAAAAACAACTCATTAACGCTAAGTGCAGTGGTTGAACGAATTGATATGAAATTCAAACCTACTTCAGGCATTACCGCAACAGAATATAACCAATAAACTGGAATACACTAAAATTTTGCTAGTTAACAAAAATTAGCAAATGGGGGGGGTAAATTGACAATTTTTTGCTAAATTTGCCGCCGAGAGTGAAGAATTATTGCTAACTTCGTGGCGTTCAAATTGTTTTGCCACCACAAAAACATAAATGATATGAAAAGAAAAATTTTTACCTTGCTGGGATTGCTGATGATATCCGCATCGGCAAGTGGTTCTGTTACAGTAATTGACTATCTCTATCGCCAGTGTGACGTGAATCAGGATGGCACAGTGACCGCCAGTGATGTCACAGCAATCTATGATTATCTGTTGGGTGCTTCTGGCAACAACTTGCTTTGTGATACCAATCATGATGGCTATGTCACCGCAGCCGATGTGACTCTGATTTATGATGTTTTGCTCGGAAAAAGTCAATATGTTTCTATAAGTGATGCTTTTGATTTGAATCTTGAATATCTTGATATCGATGATGGTGAATATCATGACTGGTATCATTTCTATTGGGATGATGTGGCTGCCGAGAACGGAGTGACTACTCTCGATTACATGCTGTTGCTATCTACCGAATCCATCACCACATATCAAAATTATTATTGCTCTCACTCAGGCACTAATGAGAATAATATACAGCCACAGGATATAACAGAGTGGTTGCAATATAAGTTCCATTGGAACAATCCTGAAGATGTTCCTGAACATATTCCTCTCTATGCCAGAGTGGAAGTGCAAATCAACAATAAAGAGGTGCTTATAAGCAAAGAGTTGGAGTTTGATTATGTGCCTTACACCGAGTTTACTTCTTCTAAACCTATCCAGTTGTGGTGGCTTATTGGCAGTTTTGTAGGCATAAACCACTGGTCGAATACACCCTATGGTCTTGGTTTAGTGCCTATGTATCCTGTGCAAGGAGCTACTTACAACAGGAATGGCGAGGGTCCACTTGAATATTATGGCTATTTCCCTACTGGTGGAGAGTTTACGATAATAAAAACACCTGGAGATTGGAGTACGGCCATAGGTGGCGGTGACGAAAATGGTGGTCAGGTCTTTTCGGGAGCCTCCGATAACATCCATATCACTCAAGGCGGATACTATAAAATCGACCTTAATCCTGTTGATAAAACTATGACGATGACCCGTCTTGCCGATGATCAGGCATCATTCAGCACCATCACTATGCCTGGTGGATATCAAGACTGGAATGTGGCGGGCAATGCTATGACAGCCATGTCATCAACCGACAATCATGATTGGCATGCCTCGGTAACCCTTGATGCCGACAGCGAGTTGAAGTTTGCTGCGGGCAGTTGGGACCACAACTGGGGACTTGCTGAGTTTCCCTATGGTCAAGGAATTCAGGATGGTGCCAATATTCCAACAAAAGCCGGCACTTATGAAGTATATTTCAACGACCTCTCGGGTGACTACATGTTTATAGATAATGATGGACTACCTGGCACCAATTACCTGAAGATTACCAAGAATGTGGAGGGTGATTGCCTCGACCTCACCGCTGATGTTAGTCCGGGCACAAAGGTTAAGGTGTGCGATATTGTCACAACCATTGACGGATATTATATGCTGTGTTTCGACAACGAGGAACTAGAGATTGACCGAGACGGCATGGTTGACCTTTTCGACCTCAAGCAGGTAGTGCTTGATACCTACTATCCCCCTCGCACTGGAGGATGCGCTCTCAAAGCCCATGTTGAAGCCCGGTCGGGAAATGTTGCGGTGAAATCCAACGATATCTCTATTCCCGTTGTGCTTGAGAACTATTCGATTGTCATTGCCGACACAGGCGAGAGAATAGATATGATTCTTGAGAATGGCTTAATAAACTATTACAAGGCTATAATCCCTGCTGGTGCTGGTGATATCCGCTTCAAGATTGCTCCAGAATCATCTGGCGCAGAGTATGACATGATTACTCCACCAAGTGAGTATGACAGTGAAGAGACTTATGGAATATTTGACTTTGGAAATCCAGGTTATTTCAAAATTCCTTATGATGAAGCATATAGAGAATATGAGGTAAATCTTGACTTTAATCATAAGACCTATAGCATAGAAGGAAAAGAACAGTCATCCATGATATGGCAGGCTGGTAACGCCAATAACTGGGGCAACCCCGCTAATGGCTTGTCGATTAACTACAGCGGCACACACACTGGCTATATGTACCTCGATGGCGATTTCAGGTTCAGGGAAAACAAAAACAACTGGGATGGCAAGACTTGGGGGCAAGGCTCTAATGCCGGTACACTAATGGAAAACGGCAACAATCTATATGCTACGGTTGGATTTTACAAGGTTGATGTCAACATCCCCAATCTCAGTTATTATCTCACAGCCATCTCGAGTGTTAGCATCATTGGCAGCGCAGTGCCTACAGGCACTCAATGGGGCACTGACCTCGACTTGACCTATAACCAGAACACAGGAGCATGGGAAGGAATATATGTACTCAACAGAGGCGAGTATAAAATCCGCGCCAACCATAACTGGTATCTCAATTGGGGCGGCACTGACGAGAATCTAGTCCCTGACGGTGCCAACTTAACCATTTCCCATCCAGGACCTTATTTGGTGCAGGTGTTCCTTACTTATAATGGTGATAGCCACATCACTCTCATAAGACAGTAAGTTATTATTCCCCAAAAAATTGCGACACAATCTAAAACAATAAAAGACATGAAAAAGATATTAATCTATTTTTTACTCGTTACAAGTGCTGTGGCGCTTGCGGGATGTGACTCCGTAGATGAGGATCCTGTTAATGTGAATGTCAAAGTTGTTGACGCGCAAGAGAATGATACTGAGCTTGAGAAACTCACGAATAATGTGGGTTACTACTATGGCGGTAAACCCAATTTGACTCTCTTTGAGTTTTCCTATCGTGCAGTTGGTCAGTATTGCATTTTTCCAATGACTGAAGCGCGCTCTGCGCAGCTGGACCAGTTGTCGCAGCAGGATCCGGCTAATGTGGAGAAATGGAATGACGGAGTTCTTTATTTAATAAGAAAAGGCCGTGACTTCATTACTGCCGACGATTTTGTCAGTGAGCGTTATTTTGCAGGGTATTATTATGACTATTATACTCAAACCACTCATGATTATGTTGTCGTTTGTCCAAGGATAAGTGTGTGTGTTTACAATACTGAAACCAAGGACAAAATCTTGAAGGATTACAGGGGCAAGCTCTCATTGGCCGACCGTGAACAGGGACGAAAGACAGTAGGCGACTGCTATATTTACTATTTTGACTGCCACCTGGGCACCTCAGACCAAGTGTTGAATTTGAGCAATAAGATATATTTGCGAAGTGATGTGAATTGGGCCTCGCCCGATATGTATGCTCCAATACATTTACAATAAATCGAAATTTTATGTTCTAAATTCAAAACCTAAAATGATATGAAAAAAATAACTATCACACTAATGTGCATGATTATGGCTACTAGCGTAGCTATGGCGCAGAAAACTTTCACTTTTGGTCCGAAGGTCGGGGTTGACTTGACTCACTTCTGGGGAAGTGGAACAAAATTATATTTTGGTGGCAATTATGCTCAAATGAACTATCAAGTTGGTTTGTTTGCCGAATATCGTGCCAGTAATGTGTTTGCTGTCGCACCTGAGGTGGTGTTCGCGTCTCAAGGTGGCATTATGAAAGATACTGGTGATCCTAGTGGCATGTATAAATTCATCTATACCACAAACTACATCAATGTGCCGTTAATGATGAAATTCTATGTGAGCAAGGCGGTAAGCATAGATTTTGGTCCACAAATTGGTTTTAATGTCTATAGTAAGTATCGCGGTAAGTGGGAAGATACAGATGATGATTATAAAACCAGTGACAGGAAGAAATATACTAACACCGTTGACTTTGGACTTGGTTTAGGTGCGACCTACAATATTGCTAGTGACGTGTTTGTGCAAGCTCGTTACACTTTGGGGTTTACCAAAATCTTTAAGGATGAAGACCCGATTAAGAACGGCAATGCCCAAATCTCCATCGGCTACCGATTCTAATTTTTTGTTCACAAAGCTGCGAGCGAAGCTCGTCAAAAAGCCTGCTTTCGCAGGAAAAATGCGATTAAGCGAGACAAAGCTTAGCTTGCTCAAAGCCTTGCGAGCGTGTGCATTTTATTCAAATTATAAAATAATCTGGCGAAGCCAGCTTTTCAACATCGATAGATGTTGCTTTTTGAGTTTTTTTATTATTAACTTTGTAACGTTAAATAGATATGCAACTTCAAAAACAATAACGATATGAAAACCATTTATTTTATTAAGAATTTAACTATTGCACTCATGTGCATGATTATCGCTACTGGCACTTTACTGGCGCAGAACGAAGTGAAGCAGTTTACCATCAAGCCTTATGCAGGCTTTAGCGGGTCAATATTTAATGTTGATCATTATTCCGATTATTTCGACCCTCGCTACGGTTTTCATGTAGGAGTGGAAGGCGAGTACCAGTTTGCCCCTAAATGGAGTGTGGCGATTGGTGCGGTATATTCTATGGGTGGCGCAAAATATTCTGACTATTCCGGATCAAACAGATCGGCAACTCTCAAGAACGACAGGATATTTGTGCCTGTTGTTGCTCGCTGGTATGCGTGGCGTGGTTTGTCGATAAATGCAGGAATCGCCCCTGCGTTTGTGGTTAATGCTACCAGTTTTGAGTTGAATAGGGCTCGCAAATTTGACCTTTGCGTGCCTCTGGGTATCTCCTACGAGTTTGATTATCATCTCGTTGTTGGGATTGAGGGATTTATGGGACTGCTGAATGTTTATCCCAACAAAGAGTATAACGAAAATTTGACACATAGTAACAGCACCAAAATATATCAGTACAACGGTTTTGTGTCGTTAGGATATAAGTTTAAAGTAAAGTGAAAAAGTATCTCTCCATAATGATATTGCTAGCGGTGCCTGGTGTGCTGTTGGCGCAGGGTGACAGCTTGGAAATTGCAAGTAGCAGTGTTTTGCACAAGGGCACTATACGCTTGAGCCTTGAGCATGGCGCGATAGGCGGCTTGTTCACAAAGATTGGAAACGCCGACAAATATGACCTAGCGCCATCTTATCTGTTTAATCTTGGAGCTGGCGTTGAGTATGCCTATTCCAATGATAAGTCAGTAGGTTTAGATGTTCATCCTGGTCTTTGTTCTGATGGGGGAATAGGCTAATACGGTAATGCACACGTTGCGTTTTTTAATGTCACAACAGGTATCATGCACCGCTGGTATCATGGCAGGTGGGTGCTGGCCTATCCTATGAATGGCGCAAAGCGAGATACGACACTTTTAATCAACAGGTTGGAGAAGATGAGTATGAATTCAGCTATATGGACGAGTATGGAATGAATGATTTTACTAACACTCATCACAGTCTTGGTGTCGACCTTTTGGCTGGCTTAACTTGGCGTAATCGCAAGTGGTACATTGGCTTGCAATACTCTCCAAGGATTATTCTCAAGGACTCATTCAATTACATCAATAACGAATACCCTCCTCAACTGCCAGTGAAGAACTATGCTGGTCATGCCGACCACCAGATATCGTTGATGATAAGATTTGCTTTCGATATCGCCAATTATGGAAGATAAAGAACTAAATCAGATAATAATCACTGAGTTATTAACGTTGAAAATATATAGTAACGACCGAAAACAAAAATGATATGAAAAAGATTCTATCAATATTGATATTACTTATTGCTAATTTGCCATTTGTGGCTAATGGTCAAGACGGAACTAAACTCGATTTGCCCGACGAGGATGAACTCTCGGAAATAACCGATAGCATTTTAGTTGAGGGCGTGAGATTATACATGTTTGAAAAGCTCGCTTGGCAAGCTGCCGATACAGCAATGACTTATTGCCAAATGATGGATCAAGTGAATGGTAGTGGAATAGTAATTGACCCATCGTCTTTGACCTATTTTTTCAGTCGTGACGATGATGTAGTATTCTCTTTTACATCTGATATTGAGAGTGAAAAAGTGTCATGGGACAATACAGTAAGACCTATGACCGACGCTGAGCAAAAAGCGCGTGATGAACGCAAGCGTTGTATCAGGGTTGCCATTGAAGCCTATGGCGATAGCATTAGAGCTTCAGGTGACGTTAATGTTGATGTCATTTGGCTTGGGCCAGACCTTATCAGAGTGTATTTCTTGCAGAGCGCCAATAAAAGCAATGTAGTCCCAATAGGTAATGACTACTCAGTTGATTTGTCTCCTGACATGAAACCGCTGGCTTTCAGGCGTTATCACCATTCTTTCTTAGAACAGCCAATATATATTGATGGAGAGAAGGTCGTTGAGGGGTTAGCACATTCACATACCCCCGATAACCCATATATTACCCCAACCGACATTTGTAACATGATGCTTTATGGAAGAGATCTATTTGGCTTAAACACCTATTATGTGTTATCAACCGCTTTCAAGAAAGATGTCATACAGATTTTCACAGCATCAAATCCAAATATATTGGTAATGGATTATGAAGAATTTAAGTCACTAATGAATAAAATCAATAACCACAATTGAGAAATATTTCCAAATTAGTGGCGTTTTAAATATAGATAAGAACCAAAACTCCAACAATTATGAAAAAGATAATATTGCTACTAATGCTCTGCTGGGCGGCGTTTAGTGCCAATGCACAATCTATACAGGAACTGCGTGACTCAATGGCATTGGGAAACCTCAATAGTCAGGTGGATTTAGCAGTTCGCTATATATATGGTGATGGTGTTGATAAAAACTGGGATGAGGCTTTCAAGTTAATTCAAGATGCAGCTCAAAAGGGCAACCGCTATGGCGAGTTGTGGCTTGGAATTTGTTATCATGACGGCTTGGGAGTTGCCGAAGATCATGCAGAGGCTGTCAAGTGGTTTAAAAGTTCAGCTGAAAAAGGTAATAAATCTGCAATGTACTGGTTGGGAAGTTGCTATAGTAGTGGAGATGGCGTCGAAGAAGACTATAGACAAGCCTTTAAATACACTAAGGAGTCGGCAGACAATGGTTTTTACCCTGCTCAACGAAAAGTAGCTTTGTTCTATGAGAATGGCGATGGAGTTGAGAGAGACTTGAAAGAGGCGTTTCGCTATTTTAGAATGGCTGCTGACAATGAGTTTGAAGGTGAATCTGCCGCAAAATTCATGTTGGCAAAGTATTATTTCAACGGATGGGGCACTAACGTTGACCGTGAAAAAGCTAGAAAGCTTCTTGAATGCATAAACGATGATGAAATCGCTGATGATATTAAATTATTACTAGAAACAATGGAGAAAGGCAGTACGATGAGGATGTACGCTTTTCAGTTCCGTTACATTCCTGACATATTGTGGAATTATGAGAATGGAAAGGTAGAAAAAGACTGTTTAACCGATGTCACCTCTTGGCAATTGAGTTTAGGTTCTCTATTCATCACGGACTATGAGTGGGACTGGAAAGATGTTTCCTCAAGCGTTATCCATCCCAACGACTCGACTGAGATAATAGTATATCGCTTTCCAGAACCAAAGGAGACGCCATTGTGCCTCTACTCGGCAGCGGTGATAAACACCAAGTCGGGCGAGTGCGCCTATTACACCTTAGAGAAGACGATGAACTTTGATGACATCACTAATCTTGAAAAGTGCTGGGTGTTTGGCGGCATGAGTCGTGGCAATGCTAGCCATGTGAGCTATGATGGTCTAATGGGTGATGTTACTGAGCAACAGTTTGTTGACTTCATCCTCGCATTTTTATCAAAGAGTCATTCCCCAATGGGAGAGACGAAATATCCAACAGAAGAATAACTAATATGACATAATTATGAAAACGTCCTTTTTCCGCATTTTGATTTTCCTGTGCTTAGTGGCTTGGTCGCTGGGAGCGCAGGCTCAGCGGTCTATTGACCTGGTTAATGATAACGACCGTGTGCTGCTTGAAGAGGCGGTTAACCTGATGGATAATGGAAGCCCCGAAGAGGCCATCAAGATTCTTGACAAGTTGTGCAAGAAGTATAAAAACAACTACGCCATTGAGTATGAGCGGCTTTTCGCATATTACAAGGCTGGCGACTTCAAACACATCGTCAAGGAAGGCCCTAAGCTGTTTAATCATCCCGAGATTGAATCGCAATGCTACCAGTTGGTTGGCAATGCACAAGATGTGCTGGGCGACCCCGAAGCGGCTATCAAGACCTACGACGAGGGCTTAAAGCGTTTCCCCAACTCGGGCTATCTCTATCTTGAGAAAGGCAACATCCACATGATGCACAAGCGATACAACGAGGCGGTTGAGTGCTACCTGCAAGGTGTGGAGGTGCAACCCGACTTTGCCAGCAACTATTACCGCTTGGCACTGCTATTTGCAGACTCTACCGAGCCGCTTTGGGCCATCGTCTATGCCGAGGTGGTGTGCAACCTCCAGCCTGGCTCTGACCGTGGTGAAGAGATGGGCAAGCTCATCTATGACCTTTTTTGCGAGAATGTGAAGATAGATGGTGAGAACAAGGTTCATGTGAGTCTGACCCAAGAGAACACCATTTATATGACAAGCGACACCTCAAAGGTGCAATTTCCTTTCCCCATGATGTATGAGTTGGGATTTATGAAGTCGCCAGCACTTGAGGAGTTTTTGCAAACCAAGAAACTCACTGTTGCGCAGATTGCCGACATGCGCAAGGAGGCATTAGCGCACATCGACTCTGTGGCACCAGGGTATTACAACCTCTCATTGCTTGATTACCATCGCAAACTCATCAAGAGCGGAAATTGGGAGGCCTATAACATGTGGCTGATGTCGCCTGGTGCCGAAGACGAGACCAACAAATGGGCCGACACAAAAGACGGCTCAGAGAAACTGGAGAGGTTTGCCAACTGGTTTGGCGAGAATCGCTTCATCCCATCGGCAACCGAACCCACGGTGATGACTAAGATTTACAAGACCGAAGAACTCAGTATTCCAAGCACAGATGAGATAGCCACCGCCGAGGGGTGTAGAGAGCATCGCGACGACGCCCTGCGGCTGGCGAAGTGGTATTTAGAGCAACCCGCCAACACAAAAAATATGGCAAATATTGATGCTATCCAATTCCTGATGAAATGGATGGAGAACACCGATGAATTCACATTTACTATAACCGAAGGTGTTCCAGTAGATAATGTGGAGCTTTTTGCTGCCTATCTGGCGGCTATGGCAGAGCATGCCATCGAGTTCAATGTGAGCAAGACCGATGAGGCGATGTACTGCGAAGTGATGCTGCAAGTGATTGACTATTACAAGCGCAACAAAGAAACGCTTGGAACAGTAAAATCAATGGAGAAATATCTAAAAATGGATGGCCCCACATTGCGTAACTCCCTCTCAGAGGAATATAAGAAAAACAACAAGTAAATTCTTGTCAAACAATTACCAACAATTAAAAACAAAATTCAAGAAGATTGAGCCCTCATACAAATGAAAAACTTCGCTTTTCATTTGTATTGTATTCGGCTTGCACTATTATTGGATATAATAGGCGGCACCTCGGCAATAATAATGAAAAACTTCGCTTTTCATTTTGTATTTCTCTCGGCTTGCACTATTTTTGCAAAATGAAATAAAAATCAAAAAGATATAGCTATGAAACGGATTTTACACTTGGCAGGCCTTGTTTTGGCTTTAGTTGTTTTGGTCGCTCCTCATGCTGAGGCGGTTACTGGAACGGTATATAACGGATTTCTGGGCCGTTGTGATGTCAATCATGATGGTGCAGTGACTGTTAATGATGTCACTATTGTTTATAATTATCTTCTAGGCACCAGAGATGTGTCGGGCTACGATTGCGACGTGAATCTGGATGGCTCGGTGACGACTGTTGATGTCACTATGATATATAATGTGATTCTTGACGGTGGTTTATATAGCTCCATCTTCGATGCTTTCAACCTGAGTGTCGCCAACTATCTCCCCCGTGAGTATTTCAAGTTCACTTGGGATGATGTCACCACATTAGGTTATGACGTGGAAAATCCTGTGTATATGCTTGTGATAGGCACTGACGATACCTTCAGGACTTATTGTTACCTTGATGTGAGTGGCAGCACAAGCACAACGATAAGCTATGAATCAATGTCGGAGATGTTCAGGACCGAACTGGGCTGGTCTTCGCCAAGTGATGTTCCTACTAGCATGAATCTTGTTGCAAGGGTAGAAGTGAAACTTGATAATGGCGAGGATGTCATTATCAGCAATGAGAAATCGTTTATATTCATGCCGCAGCTCTCCTTTGAGTCGTCTCAGCCAATAAAACTGTGGTGGCTTACTGGAAGCTTCATAGGCACTAACCACTGGACTAATAGCAATCCAGCATGTGGCAACATGGGCATGGTGCCTTTGTATCCTGTTCAGGGTGCTACCTATAACGAGAATGGCGAGGGATATCTCGAGTATTATGGCTATTTCCCCACTGGCGGTGAGTTCAAACTAATTGAGAACCCAGGCAGTTGGGAGAAAGTGATAGGTGGTGGCAATGAGAATGGCGGACAGGTGTATTCGGGTAACACCTCAAGCTATCCTGACAACATTGTTATTAATCAGGGCGGCTATTTCAAGATAAAGCTTAACACCGTTTACAAGACTATGACAATGACTCGATTGAGCGACATTCAAGCATCTTACAACACAATCACTATGCCAGGAGCCTATCAAGGATGGTTGGTAGAGAACGATGCCATGACTGCAATTGGCACAAGCGATAACCATGACTGGTATCGCTATTTTGGAATCAGCAGTGACAGTGAGTTGAAGTTTGCCCCTGGCAATTGGGACTACGACTGGGGTACCAATGAGTTCCCATACGGAAAGGGTTATCAAGGAGGTTACAATATTCCCGCTAAGACTGGTTCCTATTATGTCTATTTCAACGACCTCTCGGGCGACTATATGTTTATTGATACCCAAAACGGATTAGTCGGCTCCAATTATTTGAATATCACCAAATGTGATGTGGGAGAATATATCGATCTCACTTTAAACTATGCCAGTAGCACAACTCGCAGGTTGTGTACCATCTCTACCGACATTGAGGGAGACCTCACACTGGTGTTTGGCAACAAATCAGTGGCGATTGATCATAACGGTTGGGTTAACCTCAATGAGTTGAAAGAAGCCGTGTTCAGTGCCTATAACCGTCCCCGCACAGGTGGCTGTCATCTATACTGCCATGTGGAGGGGCATCTGGGTGGTGTAACAATATCCTCCAATACAATCGACATACCTGTGCTTATAGAGAACTATTCAATCAATATTGAAAGCTATGGTAGTGGACAGACTATTGCTATGACCCCAACAAGTTTAAACACCTACAAGGCGACAATTCCTGCGGGCGATAGCGACATTTATTTCAAGATTGCTCCCGAGTCGTCGAGCACAGAAGCCGACATGATTACTTCTCCCTACGACTATGATATTACCGCCACTAATGGCTCGTTTGGGTTTGGAAAGAGTGGATATTTCTTGATCCCTTATGATTCTCAAATGAGTCAGTATGAGGTGAATATAGACTTGGGCTATAAGACCTATACAATCGAAGGTTGTGAATTGCCGGGCACAATTTGGCAAGCGGGTGTTGCCAATAACTGGGGTAATCCCGCTGCGGGCCTTTCGTTGAATAATGACGGCACTTACATTGGTTACATGTTCTTGAACACCGATTTCAAGTTCAGGCAGTATGAGGACAGTTGGGATGGAACAAATTGGGGAACTGAAAGCTATCAAAGTAATGCCATGAGTGGCAACCTTGTTGCAAGTGGTTATAACCTCTATGCGCCGCAGGGGTTCTATAAGGTTGATGTTGATTTGACCGCTCTTCATTACAACCTCAGCACAATCTCAAGCGTGAGTGTTATTGGTAGTGCAGTGCAACAAGGAACTCAGTGGGCAACGGACGTTGACTTGACCTATAACCAAAGCATAGGTGCTTGGGAAACTTATATGGTGCTGAATAAAGGAGAATTCAAGTTCCGTGCCAACCATGACTGGACCCTCAACTGGGGTGGCACACTCAATAATATAGTGGAAGGTGGAGCCAACTTGACAGTTGCTTCTCCTGGTGCTTATCTCGTACAATTCTTCCTCACCTATAACGGCAACAGCCATGCAGTGCTTACGAGACAATAACCTAACACTTACTACTTAATCTTTGGGTTTACCACTCGCTCGCCAATGAATTTGGCTAATTCTTTGCGGGTTTGGTAGAGGTTTTGGAGCTGCGTCATCAGGTTGTGTGCGTCTTCGCCTTGTGCATGCTTCATTTGCTCTTTAATGACGAGGATTTCGTAATTAAGGATGGAGTTCTTTAGGTTGTTGATTGCCTCGGGGATGATAGTGACTAAGCGGCTTTCAATGGATTGTTCAATGTTCTCCATCGAGTAGATTTTACTCAGTTGGTGCTTGTCGCTCACGAGCGATAGGGCAGTGGCACGCACTTCATCGTCGAAGTGCGAGCACAGCTTCTTCTCCAGATAGTTCTTGCGGAACTCCTTGATTTTAGCATCCAATTCATTGTTGATGCCCTTCAATATCTCTTTTTCTTTTTTGTCGATGGTGGCAACTGTCATGCCATCGGGATTGATTGTTGCAAGAGCCTTTTTATACTCTTCCTCAGCATAAGCGTGTTGTTGACTCTCAAACGTCGCTAAAGCCTGGTAGAACTCGTCCACATATTGCAGACTGGCGTCAAAGGTCTTTTTGAAAGCATTGATGGTGAAGTCTATATTGTCGAGAGCAAACTCGCTGCTGATATACTCCAAAACTGAGATGGGCTGGGGATTGCCGTCAGGGTCGTTGTTCACACACAGATAGCACAAACCATATTTCACGATGTTGCTCATCACGCCTTTTTCGGCAAGGTATAGCACGCTTTCTTTGTTGGTTTGCTTCGCCACGTAGTGTGATGTGTCATCAACTGTGGGTGGGGGAGTGGTGACTGTGTGCGTGCTGTCTTCAAAATCCATGTTAGCTGGCGGTGCGTCGATAACCGGCGGCTCGGTGTCGAAGGTAGCTTTGTCCTCGCCAATCGGTGGAGCAATGTATGGTGGTGCCGTGTCGGGTACCACATCTTGGCTTGGGAAATCCTCAACGGCGGGCTGTTGGTGGTTTTGCCTTCGGTCTTCACGATTTTTCTCTCGCTCACGCCGTTTGCGGGCTTCCTCTTTGAGACGCAAGATATTCTTTTTAATGTCCTGTAACAGCACTTCTTCGCCGATGCCCAGCTGGATGCTGCACTCCTTGGCATATACTGAGCGAGTAATTGCATCGGGGATTACCGAAATGGACTTCACCACATCGCCAATCACGGCGGCGCGCTTGATGGGGTCGCGCTCGGTGCCCTCAAGCAGTATTTTTACCTTGAAGCTGATGAAATCAGTCTCGTTGTCGGCTATATACTGCTTGAACTCGCTTGCGCTGTGACTTCGGGCAAAGCTGTCAGGGTCTTCGCCCTCGGGCAGGAGAAGCACTTTGATATTCAGTCCCTCGGCAAGCAGCATGTCAATGCCTCGCAGCGAGGCATTTATGCCCGCCGAATCGCCGTCGTATAGAACCGTCACATTCTTGGTGAAGCGGTGGATGGCTCTAATCTGGCCTTCGGTCAACGAAGTGCCGCTCGATGCAACCACATTTTCAATGCCCGCCTGGTGCATCGAGATGACATCGGTATAGCCCTCCACAAGGAAACACTTGTCTTCCTTGACGATGGCACGCTTTGAGTGGAATAGTCCGTAAAGCTCGCGGTTCTTGACATAGACTGTCGATTCGGGCGAGTTTAAGTATTTTGCTATTTCTTTAGTCTTCTTAAGAGTGCGTCCGCCAAATGCGATGATTTTGCCGGCGATGTTCACCACTGGGAACATCACGCGCCCATGGAAGCGGTCATAGCCTCCACCGCGGCGGTCATCGATACACAGGCCCACATTGAAGAGGTTTTGCTTGTTGTAACCCTTTCCTGTAGCGGCAGTGTAAAGCGCCTTGCTGTCTTGAGGGGAAAATCCCAGATGGAACTTCTTGATGATGGCATCGTTGAAGCCGCGCTCGTAGAAATAGCTCAAACCAATGTCTTTGCCTTCTTGAGTGTTGAAGAGTTGGTCCTCAAACCATTGCGAGGCAAATTCGTTGATGATGAGCATACTCTCACGCTCAGTTTGGGCTGCCTTTTCCTCGTTGGTGAGCTCCTTCTCGTGGATTTCGATATTGTATTTCTTGGCAAGATAGCGCAGGGCCTCTACGTAGGACATCTGCTCATGCTCCATGATGAAGTTAACGGGACTGCCGCCCTTGCCGCATCCAAAGCAGTGACAAATCTGCTTGGCTGGCGATACCATGAACGATGGCGTCTTCTCGTCGTGGAACGGGCACAGACCTTTGAAGTTCGCACCACTACGGCGCAAACTCACGAAATCTGACACAACATCCACTATATCTGCAGTGTCAAGAATCCTATCTACAGTCTCCCTGTCAATCATGACTACAAAATTAGTGCAAGTTGAGAGAAAAAACAAATTTATTTGAGTTTTTCCTTGACGCAGCCTAATTTATCAAAATTAGTGGAGACGATAAATAACCATAGAACAGTTACGTTAAAACTCTCAAGCACTGCAACACTCCGCAGTGCTTGAAGTTTTTTCTTCAAAAATGAGACAATCGGGGTCTGACCCCAATTGTCTCAAAATGTGTCAAAAATCACCCCAGCACCTTGATTGTGCTGGGGATAACATAATCGTGTAAATTCGTGAAAATTAGTGGTTTGTTTGTGGCTACTTGATAAGGTTGCCAAGTATGTCGCGGGTGATAGTTCTTGTTGCAGCGCTGGTGGCGTTCTTAACTATTTTTCCGGTAGTGGAAGTGGAGCTTTTGCGCTCTTTTTTGCCGCTAATCTTGTTGGCTAATTTGTTGCCGAGAATGGTGGCAATAGTTGCTGTTACAGCGGTGACTATGGCTTTCCATATCTTTTTGAAGAAGCCTGGTTTCTTTTTCTTCTTCTCTTCTTCCTTCGCCAGTTTCTCTGCTTCTTTGGCTTCTTTGGCGGCTTGCTTCTCGGCTTCGGCTTTGGCAGCGGCTTCGGCAGCCTCTTTCGCTTCTTTCTCGCTCTCGGCAAGCAGCACCTCGAATGCGCTTTCACGCTCCTTGAGCTCATCATACTTGCCGTAAATCATTGAGCGGTTGATGATAGTGTTGCGGGTCATCGGGTCGATAGGGCCAATCTGACTCAAGGGGAAGAGAATCTTGGCGCGCTCAACAACTGTGGGAGCACCTTTCTCGTCAAGGAAGGAGACGAGTGCCTCACCAGTCTCGAGGTTAGAAATAGCCTCGGATGTATCAAAGTTCGGGTTGGCACGGAATGTCTCGGCAGCGACTTTCACAGCCTTAATGTCGCGAGGGGTGTAGGCTCTCAAGGCATGCTGGATGCGGTTACCAAGCTGGCCTAACACTATTTCTGGCAGGTCGGCGGGACTTTGTGTTACGAAGTAGATTCCCACGCCCTTGCTTCGCATCAGGCGAATCACCTGTTCAATCTTGTCAACGAGGGCTTTTGAGGTGTCATCAAATAGCATGTGCGCCTCGTCAAAGAAGAAGATGAGTTTGGGTTGTGGCATGTCGCCTACTTCTGGCAGTTTGGTGTAGATTTCTGACAGAAGCCATAGCAGGAAAGTGGAGTAGAGCTTGGGGTTGTGCTGCAGCTCATCGGCGGCGAGCACACTCATCACACCCTTGCCACCCTCGGTGGCGATAAGGTCAAAGATGTCGAACGACGGCTCTCCGAAGAAGTTCTCGCCGCCCTGGTCTTCTAAAGCGAGCAATGAACGCTGTATTGCTCCAACGCTGGCACTTGACACATTGCCATATTTGGTCGTGTATTCGGCAGCATGCTTTGCCACATAGTCGAGCATAGCGCGCAGGTCCTTGAGGTCGTCGAGGAGCAGTCCGCGCTCGTCGGCAACCTTAAAAACGATGGTGAGCACACCGCTTTGCACGTCGTTAAGCCCCAGCAGACGTGAAAGCAGCAGAGGACCCATGTTCGAGACGCGCGTGCGCATGGGATGGCCTTGCTTGCCAAACACGTCGTAGAACCTTACTGGGCATCCCTCGAAGGTTAGTTCTTCTTGGTTTAGTCCAAATTCTGGTATTCTCTTCTCAATGAAGCTGGACACTTTTCCTGGTTGACTGATTCCTGAGAGGTCTCCCTTGATGTCGGCCATAAAACACGGCACGCCGGCCTGGCAGAAACTCTCAGCGATTACCTGTAATGAAACTGTTTTACCCGTACCAGTGGCACCGGCAATCAAACCATGGCGGTTTGCCATCTTTCCATTGATACATATTGCTCCGTTGGGTCCGTGAGCAATATAAAATTGATTGTCTTTATACATGATTATTGGTGTTTTATTCTATATTATGCAAAAATACAACTTTATTATTAAAAACGACACTGTTTATAGCAAAAAAAGTCATTTTTGTTAATAAGTTTTTGTTTTTATTGCTACCTTTGCCTGTGGATATGGAAAAAACACTACAACAGATAAAAGATATGCTTAGTCGCAGCGAGTCGCGCGACGTGATAGCACATTGCGATTATATCATTGAGAAAGAGGATAACGAGGACAACAAGAAATACATCGCGCAGCTGTTTTATCTGCGGGGTAATGCCTATCGCCAACTCGGCGAATGGGGCAAGGCAATGAGCAGTTGGCTCGAAGCATCAGAGCGCGACCCTGAAAGCCCCGCTAAGCAAGCCTACGCCCATGCTCTGGAAATACTAGACTTCTATAATCACGACCTGTATAATCCCTGAATTTAATGCACAATGCACAATGCTTAATGCACAATGCTTAATGCACAATCCCAGATCTTCTATCCCCGATTCACTATCCCCGATTCACTATCTCCGATTCTCTATTCCCGATTCTCATAGAATCACATGCTGTGCCTCTACTGTGTGGTTGACGAAGATTGAGGCGAGGGGTGAGAAGCGTGATGCGTCTTCGGTGGTGCAGTATTGGCAGGTGCCTCCTCGTGTGCAGCGTTGCTCCATCTCGGGGTGACGCTGGAGATAATCTTTCAAACTGGCTGCGACAATGGGGCCTTGCTCAATGATTTGGACGCTCTCAGGAGTGTATTTCCTGATTTTGTCAAATAGCAGCGGGTAGTGGGTGCAACCGAGAATTATGGAATCAATGTCGCTGCATTGCGACATCAACGCTTTCACGTCTTTCTCCACGAAATAGTCGGCTCCCGGGCCATCACTCTCACGGTTCTCGACCAGCGGCACCCACATGGGGCAGGCATGGCTATACACTTTTATGTCGGGATGCATTT
This sequence comes from Muribaculaceae bacterium, assembly GCA_017557625.1. GTDB lineage: Bacteria > Bacteroidota > Bacteroidia > Bacteroidales > Muribaculaceae > Sodaliphilus. The sequence goes on along the minus strand of JAFYYG010000006.1, from coordinate 22,184 downwards.
TTGCAATCTCAATATCGTAAGAAAGGCTCTGTACGGTGCCTGGGGTACCGAAAATTCCCACTTTGCGGCTCTTTGTGATGTCGCCTATTCGCTCCACAGTGGGCCGAATCACACCAAGCACCCGTCGGTTCGCGTCGAGGTTGCTGAGGTCGCGCTGCTGAATGGATCGCAATGCCTTCGCCGATGCCGTATTGCATGCGAGAATCACGAGGTGGCAGCCTTTGGAGAAGAGGTGCTTTACTGCTTGTAAAGTAAACTCATAAACGAGCTGATAGGAGCGGTTTCCGTATGGTGCGCGGGCATTGTCGCCGAGGAATATATAGTCATATTGCGGCAGTGTCTTTCTTATCTCCCTCAATATTGATAGACCGCCGAATCCTGAGTCAAAAACCCCAATGGGGGCTGGTTTTGTGCTGTATTGTGATGTCATAATCGTTTGTCGTTATTCGTTTATCGTTTTGCTCGTCAACACGTCAACTGAAAACTAGACTGCAAAGGTAAAGAAAACCGATAAAATAACAAAATCAAATAGTTATTTCAGCTTGAAATAAGGGTTCTTTATGACGTGGTGTCGCTGCTCATAGTAGGCGCTGTCGAGCAACATTTTGCATTTGGCAGAGATCAGGTGTGCGGCATAGTCGTAATAGACTCGGTCGTTGTTTACGAGCTCTGGGTGATGGCTGAAATCATGCACTTTGTCTTCTCCGAATATGGCCTTCATTACCCACAGGTCATGCTGGGAGAGACGAGGGTTAGTGTTGCGGGGCGGCACAATGATGATGTAATTGGTGTGATTACTGTCAAGAATTTCCTTGATGGTTTTGAGCTGGTTCTCCATCTCCTCATCAATAGCTGGTTGACTTGCTGTAGGCAGACTCACACGCTTGATACGCTTGATACGCTCGGGTGTATAGTATTCATTAGGGTTAATGGTGATAATTGAGTCTATTTTACCATAAAACATCTCGTTGAGATGACCTATTCTGTCGGGTGCGATGTCGCTAATAATCCCTTCGTTTTGCAGTTCTTCCTTATATCGACCAGGCAACAGGGCATATTTCACTTGATTCAAGTCGCGGAAGGCATTAAAAAACAGAGTATGAACATGAAGCCAGTCAATTGCACCTGTCGTTGCTGGATGCTGAATATAGAGAATGTCTTCCTCGTTAGGCTGCCGCCGCTCCAGCATTTTGGCTTCGATGACTATGAGGGCATTCTTTATGGTTGAGCCATGATCGTTTAGGAAACGCATTTTATTGATGATTCCCGTGAGTGTCTCGCTCGAGGCATCGAAGTGAAGGATTGATGCAGTGCTGTCAAGATAAGGTTCCCAGTAGCTCGCCTTGAAATTCTGCGACATCGAAGACCCCAGAATAAAAGAATCGTAATGATATTGGTCATTATATAACAGATATGTCTCCACCGAGGTGAAACCGGCGTTGTTGCTCACTATCACCGAGTCGCGCCCTTGCGCGTCAACGGTTACGGGATGTACGATGTGGAATGGGTCAACGACAGCATAGAATGCCATGAAAAGAAATACCGGCGAGGCAGCCAGTAGAGTGCGCAAGCAGAATTTTTTTATCGATGGTTTCATGACGTTCTAAAATTGGAAATATATGTATTGAATATCGGCTTTCGCACCATAGAAAGCAATGAGGAATAGCAGACCCCAATAGATTGCCCAACGGGCGATGGTCGGCATTTTCAAGGTCATTATAGGAAATTCCTGTTTGCGCCCAAACCATTCTACGATAACAAAAGGTAAAATATAGCAATAGATAGCCGAGATACCCATAGGCATGGTGAGATAGCTGCCATGAGCTAAAGTGATGAGGCATTCTTGCAGGTGGGCAATGTTGGGCGAGCGGAACGACAAGAAGATAAGGGCGAAAATCAGGAACGTGAGCAGGCATTTTGGAATGTCACGCAATTGGGCGTGGTCAGAATAGGTCTTTTTCTTGAGGAACACAAATGGCAGCAGCATCAAGCCGTTGACCGTGCCCCATGTCACAAAGGTCCAGTCGGCACCGTGCCACAGTCCTGAAACGGCAAAGACAATCATAATATTGAGGCATGTGCGCCACTTGCCTCGCCGTGAGCCGCCTAGGGGGAAATAGATATATTCTCTCAACCACGTCATCAACGATATATGCCACCGTTGCCATAATTCTTTCATGTTACGTGAGAAGAAAGGATAGTAGAAATTTGGGAGCAGCTTGATGTTGAAAAGACGAGCCGAACCAATTGCGATATCGCTATATCCCGAGAAGTCGGCATAAATCTGGAAGGCAAATAGAATTGCCGCCATGAAGATAGATGATGCGCTCATCACCGAAGGGTGGTAAAGCAGGCTATCGACATATCCAGCAAGATTGTCGGCAATGACGAGTTTCTTCACCAGACCCCACAAGATTTGACGCATTCCAATTACCGCATTGTAGTAATCAAAGTTTTTCTTTTTCAGGAATTGCGGCAGCAGATTTCTCGCCCGCTCGATGGGACCTGCCACTAACTGCGGGAAAAAGGCAATATAGACGAAGAAGGCCACCACGTTGCGTGTGGGCTGTGCCTTGCCGTTATACACATCAAAACTGTAGCTGATAGCTTGCAAGGTATAGAACGAGATGCCCACGGGCAGTAGAATATTGAGGGTTGGCCAGTCTGGATTTGCGCCGAAGAACCGCAGGATGTCGGTAAAGGAGTCTTTGAAGAAGTTGAAATATTTGAACGTGGCGAGAATTCCCAAATTGATGATGAGGTTGAGCGCAAGCCACATTTTAGAGCGCCGTGAATGGTCTTTTTTGATGACTAAACCCGAGATGAAAGTGGTAGCCGAAGTAATTAAAATTAACCCGAGGAATCGCCAGTCCCACCATCCGTAGAAGGTATAGCTTGCCGCAAGCAGAAAAAGATTCTGCCACAACAATTTATTACGGAGAATCCAGTAGCCAGCAAATACTAATGGCAAAAACAGAGCATATATATAGCTGTCAAATTGCATTAAGTTGTCAGAGGTCAGTTATCGGTTGTCTGTTATCAGTTATTTGGTGTGTTGCATTGTCAACGCAACATACAGAACACTTGTCTCCACTCTCAACACTAAAATCTGGTTAGCACTTGAACCCGTTGATAATCTTTGCGATTTGTTCGGCATCGTCGGTGGTGATGGGATGGCCAATAGGTAGACTTATGGCGTGGTCGGCAATATCGTTCGTTACTGGCAACCTATAAGACTGGAACATACGGTAACAAGGCTGACGGTGAGGGGGTGTAGCGTAGTGAATGTCGGTCATTACACCGTTTTTCTCAAGGTAGGCTCGCATCTCGTCCCGTTTCTCCACACGAATCACATATTGATGCCATATCTGTATCATGTCTTCAAAGATGTCGGGTTTCCTGACTAATGGGTTGATAATTTGCTCGTTATATGTTTGCGCCACTTCGTCACGACGCAAATTTTCAACATTGAGATAACGCAACTTCACCCGCAACATAGCAGCTTGTATCTCATCCATGCGGCAATTGAGTCCCAGGTATATATTGTGATAACGGCGGTCACTGCCATAATTGGCGATAGTGCGCACTGTTTTGGCAAGGTCTTCATCGTTAGTCACTACAGCGCCAGCATCACCTAGTGCACCCAGGTTCTTGGTTGGGTAGAAGCTTATGGCACTAGCATGCCCTAAGCCACCAGTGGTATAAGTGCCATATATGCCCGGGGTGTTAGACCTAGCTCCAATAGCTTGTGCATTGTCCTCAATCACCTTGAGATCATAACGTTTTGCAATGTCCATCAACTGTTCATTCCAACAAGGCGTGCCATATAAATGTACTGGCATTATAGCTCTCACGGCAGGAGTGATGAGGTTCTCGAGGAACGACGAATCGAGGTTCATGGTGTCGGAGCGAGCATCGCACAGGCATGGTGTCATGCCATTGTCGCTGATGGCGAGTATCGAGGCAATATAGGTGTTGGCAGGCACTATCACATGGTCATCGTGATGGAGCACACCAAGTTCAATATATGCTCTCAGTATAAGTCTAAGCGCATCAAGTCCGTTGCTAACAGCGATACAGTATTTTGCCTCGCACACTCCAGCAATTTCCTGCTCCAGCAGATTGATCTGCTCGCCATGTAGGTATCTGCCCGATTTTATCACATTGCAAGCCGCTTCTTGCAGCTGCTCCATATATGGCTCGTTGGCTTTTGCCAAGTCAAGAAATGGATATTTCATTATTAAATTTTGCTTGAAGTGAGTTTCTTGAATTCTTCGTAGTCGCGCACATAGTCGTCTTCGTTATAATGGTTGGAAGCCATCACGAGACATACAGAGCCCGACGAGAAATTATTGATCACGCGCCAGATGCCAGGCACTATTAGTAACCCCATATAGGGACGATTGAGTGTGACACATCGTTGATGCACACCGTCATCAATAATGACATCAAACGAGCCGCTAATGGCAACCATGAATTGCCTTAGTTGCTTGTGGGAGTGACCGCCACGCTCTTCACCGCCAGGGACATCGTAAAGGTAATATACTCGCTTGATGTCAAACGGTATTTGCGCTCCATTCTCTACCACCGAGAGGTTGCCATTGGCATGATGATGCTTGTCAAGTTCAATCACTTGGCACTGGTCGATGCTTGAAGTCTTATGGAAGTCGTTTTCAGCCATTTTTCAGTTTTATAAACTCGTTGATATCTTCAATATAATCGCTGGGGTCATAAATAGTACTGCTTAGAACGAGAGCCACCGAGTTGGTTGAGAAATTGTCAATTGATCGCCATGTCATGTGTGGGACGTAGAGACCGTAATAGGAGCGTGACAGGTGATATCGTTTTTCACCCATTCCGTCATTAAGCACTACATCAAAACTGCCTGAGAGAGCCACAATAAACTCATCCTGCTCACTGAAGGCGTGACCTTCGCGGAACATGCCACCAGGCACATCATAAATCCAGTAGCAACGCTTAACTTCAAAAGGCACATGGCCCTCACTCTCAATAAATGAGAGATTACCGCGTGGGTCACATATTTTTGGCAGATTTATTAATTCTGGCTTTGTCATATTCTCCCTATTAAATCTAGCAGATACTTGCCATAGTCGTTCTTTGAGAGTGGCTTGGCGAGTTTGCGCAGCTGCTTGTCGTCAATCCAATGCTTGCGGTAGGCTATCTCTTCGAGTGCTGCCACTTGCACCCCCTGACAGGTCTCGATGGTGGCGATAAAATTGCTTGCATTGAGCATCGAAGCAGGTGTGCCTGTGTCGAGCCATGCGAAACCGCGACCCAGAGTCTTGACCATCACACGGTCTTGTGCAAGATAATGCTGGTTGACGGTGGTGATTTCCAATTCTCCGCGAGATGAGGGTTTTATATTCTTTGCCTCCTCAATCACATCATTGGGGTAGAAATACAGACCGGTAACAGCATAATTTGACTTTGGCTGTAATGGTTTCTCTTCTATGTCAAAAGCCTTGCCATTTTCATCAAAGGCCACAACACCAAAACGATTAGGGTCTTTAACTGCATAGGCGAAGAGTGTAGCGCACGACTTGTCGTTAGTCTGGACAACAGCGTCTTTGAGCATACCAGTGAATCCTTGTCCGTAGAATATGTTGTCGCCAAGCACGAGGCACACCGAGTCATCACCAATGAATTTTTCACCGATGATAAAAGCCTGTGCCAGTCCGTCGGGTGAGGGTTGCTCGGCATAACTGAATTTCAAGCCAATCTCCTCACCAGTACCCAGCAGTCGCTCAAATTGAGGCAGGTCGTGAGGCGTAGAGATTATTAGAATTTCCCTGATGCCGGCAAGCATAAGAACCGAGATAGGGTAGTATATCATCGGTTTGTCATATATTGGCACTAATTGCTTTGATAAGCCTTTAGTCACGGGATAAAGTCGCGTCCCCGAACCGCCTGCAAGTACTATACCTTTCATTATAGTTGTGAGTAGTCAAGTTGTGAGTTATAAGTATTGAGTTGTCAGTTGTGCATTATGCATTGATTATCTGTTTCCATACATTTCTTCGTAGTACTTCTGATAATCTCCACTTGTCACGTCGTTGACCCAATGCTGATGGTCGAGGTTCCAACGGATGGTCTTCTCGATGCCAACGGAAAACGGAGTCTCGGGATACCAGCCGAGTTGTGTTGCAATCTTGGTCGGGTCAATAGCGTAGCGCATATCGTGACCCGGGCGGTCGGTAACGTAGGTTATCAAGTCGTAGTTTATGTCATCGAGCTTGCATTTGAGCAGTGACTGATATTTCGGCTCCTCACGCATAATGCGTGCGATGGTGTCGATGATGAGCTTGACGATGTTGATGTTGCTCTCCTCGTTGAAGCCACCGATGTTATACACCTCGCCAATTTTTCCTTTGCGCAGAACCAGGTCGATGCCTTTGCAGTGGTCCTCTACATAAAGCCAGTCACGAACGTTCAGCCCCTTGCCATAGACTGGCAGTTTTTTGCCCTCAAGGATATTGTGAATCACGAGCGGAATAAGCTTTTCGGGGAAGTGGTATGGACCGTAGTTGTTGCTGCAACGTGTGATGTTGACTGGGAAATTATAGGTGTGGTGATAAGCCATCACTATCATGTCGGCACTGGTCTTGGAGGCAGAGTAAGGAGAGCGTGGCGACAGCGGAGTGTCCTCGGTGAAGAAATCTTTGCCGAAGGTGGTGAGGTCATGGCGGCCTTCAATCACTTTCTTAAGTTCGTCATCAACATGAAGAGGTTGAGCCTCGTCAAAGTCCTTCTCAAGCGAGCCATAGACCTCGTCGGTGGAGATTTGCAGGTATTTCTTACCTTTTTTATAGGCAGCAGGTTTGCCAGTGTCGTCTTTTCCGTCGGCCCATGCCTCGCGGGCGCAGTTGAGCAGGTTCTGGGTACCCAGGATATTTGTCTCGAGGAACAACTTGGGGTTCTCAATGCTTCGGTCCACATGGCTCTCGGCGGCGAAGTTCACCACGAAGTCAATATCGTTGTTATCAAAAATCTGCTTGACAACATAGTAGTCCTTGATATCGCCTTTCACAAAAGTGACATTTGGCAGTTCAAGTTCCTCCTTGATGGAGTTGATATTTCCGGCGTAGGTGAGCGCATCTAGAACTATCACCTTGATGTCATTGCCGTGCTTAGCGGTGATGTATTTCACAAAGTTGGCGCCAATAAAACCAGCGGCACCAGTAACAAGATAGGTGGTCATAATATTTTAAAAGCTAACAAGCTGACAAGTAAACAAACTGACAAGACAATACTGTTTTACTCAACAACTTTATTAATAACTTCATATTCTAATTAACTTGCAAAGTTACTTTAACTTGCGAGATTTTCAAAATCTGAGTTCGTTTTTTAGAGATTATTATTGATTACGAGTCTTAATCATCGGCAAGTAAGAGAACTTTTTTAGTGACCTCTTCACTGCACTCCTCGAAATCATCGGCTGTCAAATATCCTTCAACCAATAGGTTTGCGGCACCTATGAGAAGCATTGAGGTTCTATAATAATCTTCACGTCTCATAGCCTCTTTGTAAAATTTCTTGGAACGTAGGGTGATTTCCATGCAGCGATCAAAAGCATTTTCTTTTTCATCATACTCTTTAGAGATGATTTTGTTTGTTTCTTCCAACCATTGCTCGCAACAGCGCAGGATGCCGCGTTTGATTATCTCTTTGAGTTTTTTATTATCCTCTTTGCTTAGTGAATAATTTATTCTCATAGGTTATTTTAAAGATTTTATAATGATATCAATTTCTTTTGGTAATTCAGGGATATTAATTACTCTGTAGGTTGGATAGTCGGGATGCAGCACCACTAGGTGCATGGCGCTGATTTTTAGACCATAGCATTTCTCTACAATGTATTTATAGAGGTTCTGCTGCAAGGCGTAGTGCGCATAGCTGCAATCTGGGACATGCTCCAAGCCATTGATGCCACGAATATCATACTTGTTGCTCCTGCACTCGTTGCCGTACTCGTCAATCAGCGACTTGCTGCGTTTCCAGTCGTAGAACTCAAAGGTGCAGTCTTTGCGGCTGCATATTAGGTCGATGGTGCCCGCTATGCCGAGCTCCTCGTCAAAGACGCGCCACTCGGTGCGGAAGGGAGTGAAATCCACCTCCTTGACAAAATTATGGAAGTATTCTATCTCCTTGTTGATTCCTATGATTTTGTCTTCGTGGATAAATTCGCCGTTGTAGGTGAATCGGCACATGGGTGCCATATATTCATCGCCATTGAGGTATTCCTCAATCTGCTTGTGCAGATGGGTGCCGGCAAAGCTCGCCATCATGCCGTTGCACTTCCATTGTTCCATTAGCTGTGCAGCGGTCATAGGAGTTCCTTCAGCTTTGAGCTCTGCCCATTTCTTGGTGTCAAACGGCTTGAAGAACTTGCTGTAAACATTGCTCACTGGAGTGAGTCGTCGCTCGCCGTCGAGCAGGTAGATATGCCCTTCCTCCTGAAAGCTGATGCGCTCATCCTGCGGGAATTTCAGGTCGGAATTGTCTAAGTTTTTTATCATAAAATCTCATTTTGCCACAAAAATACGAAATACTTTTCAGTTTTGAGTAATTAGTGGAGAGTTTTTTGATTGTCTGACCTTATTTGACTTACTGACAGACCAGCCGTGAGAAGTGAGTATTTCGTTAATTGCCGCGACAATGGAGGCGGTTACCACTCCGTCGCCATTCACGACACACTTCGATGATCACTCAAACCTCATAGTCGATGTGGGTTTAATTGACGAAATGATGTAGGATGGTCCAATCAGTGTGATGTAAGAAATCACTAATATTGCGATGTTGAGGATGATGATTGCGGGAATGTTGATATCAATGGGTACATAGTTCATATAATAAGCGTCGGGATTGAGCTTTAGGATGTGGAAATGCTTCTGCAACAATGCCAATCCTATGCCCAACACATTTCCAATAATCATAGACTTGAATATGATTTTGTGTGTCATGAAAATGAATATGTGACGTATCGTTGTATTGGTTGCTCCTAGAGCCTTGAAAAGTCCAATCATCTTGATGCGCTCAAGTACCACCATAAGGAGTGCTGAGATGAGTGTGAAAGACGAGACGATAATCATGAGAGTGAGAATAATGATCACATTCATGTCGAGCATACTCAGCCAGGTGAAATATGAAAGATTGTTGCGCTTGGTGTTGGAAACATTATATAAAGTGGTATTGTTTGGATCATTGTAGGACTGCTGTGCCAGTTTGCTGAATAACTGATAAGCGGTAGCCTCAGAATTATCAAGATTGGAAATGTTGTCAATATTGATGCCAACATAGTTCCCTATGTTAGTCTGCCATCCGTTGACACTCTGCAGCAAAGCAATGTTGCCCACAATGAAGACCTTGTCGAAAGCGTCAAAATCGGTGTTGAAAATACCAACGATATTGCATTTCCTTACTTTCACCTTATCGTCGATGAAGTAGGTGAAGATGCGGTCATTAACATCGAGCATGAGCTGTTTTGCGATTATGCTTGAGACTATGATTTCATTTGTACTGTCGCTACTCTCGAATCTTGGAACGCGTCCTTTAACAAGATGTCTCTCTAGGAACGAGAAGTCATAGTTAGCATCTACTCCTCGAAATTGGAGCCCTTTGAAGTTGTCGTCTGTTTTTAGGATGGCTGGTTTCTCGGCAATCAGCGAAATGCTGGTAAAATGTTTTTTGATTGAGGGGTCGCTGTTTATTCCGTTTGCTATTTCATTAAAATCCACTACGGCAAAATTGTTGTCAAGACCTATGGCGCCATTATATACCTTGATGTGCGGGTCTAGGCTTGTCACTTTAGAAGTGATTTCTTTCTTGAAACCCAGGACAATCACTACCGAGAGAATCATAATGATGATTGCAAGAATGATACCCACGCCAGCTACATTGAGACTTCGGGAATTAGCCTCGCCTTTGTTCCCGAGTTTTAGTCTTGATGCGATAAATAATTCGTGTTTCATTCTTGATGCTCCATAAGAAAATGCAAAATTACTTATTTTTTTGTCTTCTTACTCATTTTTAATTTTATTTTATTTGTCATTTTATTAATTTTGCAAACTGAAAATAAAAACGGCAAGTAATGATAAGAAATTTTATAGTATTATTGATATCGCCCAAAGTGGGTTGGCAATACATTGACGACAAATGCTACTCTGCTCAGCGGGTGCTTGGCACATTCTTCTACCCATTATTGGCAATCCTTGCCATATCGTCGTTTGTGCCAATGATTTATGATAGTGCCTCCCATACTATCTCATCATCATTGATGGATGCTATTGTAGCATTTTCTATGTTTATGCTCTCTTACTATTTGTGTGTATATCTTCTGTCGGGATTTTACCCTCAGTTCACTCGAAGCAGTTTGGCAATGTCTAAGCTGAGCAATTATATTATCTACAACCTATCATTCTTGGTTGTATTATTGATATTGAGAAACATTCTTAGCGGTGAGTTCACCCCGTTGTTTTTTCTAGTGCTGTATATGCCTTATATTGCTTATCGTGGCGTAGATTTCTTGTGTGTTGATAGCAACAAATCGGTGAAGTTTGTTGTAATTTCATCGATTATGATGTTAGCGTTTCCTGGCATAATATGGTACATATTAGGCTCATTAATAAACCATTAATCAAATCTTTCACATCAAATGGCAACAACCAGCAACATAAATATAAAAAATCGTCGTGCCACATTCGATTATGAGATAATTGAAACTTTTACTGCAGGCATAGTACTGACAGGCACCGAGATTAAATCAATCAGACAAGGAAAGGCAGGCTTGACCGACACTTATTGCATGGTGGAGAATGGTGAGGTGTGGATGAAGGGAATGTATATTGCCGAGTACTCTTACGGTTCTTACAATAATCATGTCACACACCGCGATCGGAAATTACTACTTACTCGCAAAGAAATCAACAAGATAGCCAAAGCATGTGTTCTCCCTGGATATTCCATTGTCCCGTTGCGAGTATTTATAAATGAAAATGGATTTGCCAAGGTTGACATTGCTATAGCCCGTGGCAAGAAGCAATATGACAAGCGTCAATCTATCAAAGCGCGTGAAGACAAGCGTTCTATGGATCGAATGATGAAACATTGATAATCGAGTAGGGGAGACGTAGATTTGTTTTAGAACACAGCAATTACCGACACGCTAAGCGCCTTCTCTGCGACATTGTAGGTGGGTGTTATAGCGACAGTTGAACTTTTACTGCTTTTGCTGTTGATTCCGAATAAATTACGTTCAAAAGGAAGCAGCCAACATCCAATTCGTGCACTTAATATTCCAATGCCTGCACCCATCAGCACATCATTAAACCAGTGCTTATTGTTGTAAAGGCGTAATACCGCCACACTGGTTGCAACTGCGTAACCAGCTATGCCATAAACTGTTCCATATTCTTGTCGCATGAGTTCAGCCCCTGTGAATGCCAGGGCGACATGGCCACTGGGGAAAGAATGATTATTGCTTAAATCGGGACGTTGTTCTTTGATAATGTATTTAGAACCATAACCCATAATAAGCATAGCGGCATGAGAAGTCGCTGAGATGAGAAATCTTTCCTTGAAATTATATTTTGATTTCACGCCAATGCTACCAAGCACCAAATGTGATACCGAAGGCAAAAAACGCAGATAGTCATCTATTTTACAAGTATGGCCGTCACTTAAATCATTGAAGGCCTCATTGACACTACGGTTAAGGGTATTGTTGCAGTCGATGGCGCCAATAAGCCCTGAAACCATGAATAGGCCTGGCACAATTAATTGCTTGGAATTAAATATTTCTCCATTAAATGCATTTTTTTCGCATAATGTGTCATTGACCGATGAAATATCCGATTCTCGCGGGGTTATTTCCAATGAGTCAAGAGCGGTGCCGGCACATAATGCTTGGAATGGTATAAATGACGACAATAGGGTGACTGCCACAAAAATGGTATATGTGCGAAGTCGAAGTTTCATTATTCGTTTTTTTATATGGCAAAATTAATTATTTATCGCTTATCTACAAAATTTCAATGAGTTTTTTTGGTATGGTTTTGTACAAAATTTTAATACTAAGAATAACAGTAGTGCTATAATGCTTTTTATAACCATCCCTGTTTTATAATCAGTATTATGTTAAATAAAACAATTTAAATTCCCGATTCCCAAAATAAGCAACTCCCCTTGCAATATAATTGAAAAATAAGTGGTACATTTGCATAATAAAAAAATGAATAATGAAAGACAATCTTCTTGAAAACATATCACCATTGCCGTTCTCGAGTAACGGCTCAACTCAATTACTAATTGCTGGTCCTTGCAGTGCCGAGAGTTTGGAACAAACACTTGTAACTGCAAAGCAATTAAAAGCTATAGGCATATCGGTTTTCCGTGCTGGTTTGTGGAAACCTCGCACCCTACCAGGAACCTTTGAGGGAGTTGGTAACAAAGGTTTAGAATGGCTTAGACTTGTTAAGCAAGAAACAGGGATGTTAGTTGCCACCGAAGTTGCTACCCGCGAGCATGTCAATGCAGTAATAGAAGCTGGAATAGATGTACTGTGGATTGGAGCACGCACTTGCACCAACCCCTTTGCCGTTCAAGAGATTGCTGATGCCCTTAACGGTCATGATGAGATTGCTGTACTTGTGAAAAATCCAGTAAACCCAGACCTTAATCTATGGATTGGAGCAATGCAACGCATTGTGAATGCGGGTGTTACAATGATTGGTGCCATCTTGCGCGGCTTCAGTTACTATGGCAACAACTTTTACCGCAATGTACCCGAATGGCAGTTCGCTATTGAGCTTCATAGACGCTATCCACACCTCCCCATCTTATGTGACCCATCTCACATGGGAGGGAAACGCGAACTCATTGCTCCCCTGTCACAACAGGCTTTTGACATGGGATTTGACGGGCTGTTTATTGAATCGCACTTTATGCCCGATAAAGCATTGAGTGACAAAGAACAACAAATATCACCACAAGAACTTTACAGTGTCATCAAATCATTGGTAATGAGAGAGAAAAATCAGTCTTCTGAGAGTCTTGAAATGCTGAGACAGCAAATAGATGAATGCGACAACGAGTTACTGAACATTCTAAGCAAAAGAATTGAAGTGTGCCGATTGATTGGTGCCTACAAAAAAGAAAATGGAATGCAGGTCGTACAAACCAACAGATATGACATGATACTTCAGAAATGCCTCAATCAAGCCGACAAGTTGGGACTAAGCGCCGAGTTCATAAAAACCATAATGAGCGCTATTCACCAAGAATCAGTGAGACAACAAATCAAGATTTTAAATGACCACAGCAAAAATGGATCTTCTTGCACAAAATAAAGTCTTCTCCCCTACCCTGTCTATATAATAGACTAGTGCAGTTTCTAAACTAAAAATGAGGTGATTTTATATCGTTTTTTACGGTAATGGTGGCCAATAAGATGGTTTTTATGTTAATTTTTCCATATAGACTTTGCCATATCGCCGTTTTTTCGCAACTTTGTAGATTAATTTAAAGATAATAATATTTTTAGATCATAATTATGAGAATATCAGTTGAGCAATTAGCGTCGATTGTCAAAGGAACCGTTGAGGGAGATGCTAAGGCTTATATCGAGAATTATTCTAAGATTGAAGAAGCTACAAACGGTTGCCTTACTTTCTTGGCTAACCCCAAATACACACATTATATATATTCAACAAAAGCTACTGCCGTACTTGTTAGAAAGGATTTCCAGCCCGAGCAGAAATTGACTACCACGCTCATCAGGGTTGATGATCCTTACGAGACCCTTGCCATGCTTCTTAACATGATAAGTAGTCAAGAACCCGCAAAAAAAGGTATTGAGCAGCCTTGCCACATCTCAGATGACGTGAAAGTTACTGAGGATATTTATGTTGGTGCTTTTGCCTATATTGGGAAAAATGTTAGACTCGGCAAAAATGTGAAAATCTATCCTCAGGTATTTGTTGGTGACAATGTTACTATTGGTGATGATGTTATCCTTTATCCCGGAGTAAAGGTGTATCATGGCTGCAAGATTGGCAACAGATGCATTGTTCAGGCTGGTGCTGTAATAGGTGCCGACGGTTTCGGGTTTGCGCCAAAGGAGGATGGTACTTACGAGAAAATCTCCCAAATAGGTATCGTGATCCTAGAGGATGATGTAGAGATTGGCGCTAACACCACTATCGACCGTGCCACAATGGGATCCACAATCGTGAAGAAAGGTGCTAAGCTCGATAACCTTATCCAAATTGCTCATAATGTGGAGATTGGTGAAAACACCGTTATGGCGGCTCAAGTGGGCGTTGCCGGCTCCGCTAAGATTGGCAAGAACAACATGGTAGGAGGTCAAGTGGGCTTTGCCGGCCACATCACTATTGGCGACAACAACGGTTTTGGTGCACAATCTGGCATACCAAACAGTGTTGGAAGCAATCTGAAGCTGATAGGTTCTCCAGCCATCAACGCCCTTGATTTTGCCAGGAACCAAGTCTATTTGAAACGTATTCCTCAAATCTCTCAAGACATCAAGCAACTGAAACAATTAGTTGACGAAATAAAAAGAGAAAAACTATAACACAATTATAAAATATAATGAAACAACTCACTCTAAAAGCTGAATTCTCGGTCAGTGGAAAAGGTCTTCACACTGGTGTGCAGGTAGAGGCATCTTTTAAACCAGCACCTGAAAACACGGGCTACATTTTCAAGAGGGTTGACCTTGAAGGATGTCCTGTTATTGAGGCTCTTGCAGAGAATGTGGTAGCGACCAACAGAGGTACAGTTCTTGCAAGCCGCGCCAATAAAGAGGTCAGAATAGGCACCATCGAGCATGCTATGGCAGCACTCTACGCGGCAGGCATCGACAACTGCTGTATTGAGGTTAACGGTCCTGAGCTTCCAATTCTTGATGGCAGCGCTATAGAATATTGCACCAAGATTGAAGATACAGGCATTGTTGAGCAAAATGTCGATAAGGAGTATTATGTAGTAAAACAACGCATTAAAGTTGTTGACGAGGTTACTGGTGCGTCACTGATTGTCCTGCCCGATGAGGACTTCTCAATAGACACGATGGTTGAGTATGACTCAATGGTTCTAAATAATCAGTTTGCATCACTGTCTTCACTGAGCAAATTCAAAGACGAAATAGCCGGAAGCCGCACTTTCGTTTTTGTTAGAGAAATTTTGCCTCTTGTTCAAAATAATCTCATCAAAGGCGGTGACCTTGACAATGCCATTGTTATCTACGATGTAGAGATGCCACAAGAAGAGCTTGACAAAATTGCCGACTTAGTTGGAGTAGATCATACAAAATCCAACAAATTGGGATATATCAACCACAAACCTCTCACCCACCCTAACGAACCGGCACGCCATAAACTCCTCGATGTGCTTGGTGACTTAGCGCTGATTGGTCGGCCTTTAAAGGGAAGAATTATCGCTACTCGTCCTGGGCACACCATCAACACCAAGCTTGCTAACCAGATACGTAAAGAATTGAGATATCAGAATGTGCAAGCACCACTTTACGATCCCAACAAGCCACCTGTGATGGATATCAACCATATTAGGGAATTATT
Organism: Muribaculaceae bacterium; assembly: GCA_017557625.1. Lineage (GTDB taxonomy): Bacteria > Bacteroidota > Bacteroidia > Bacteroidales > Muribaculaceae > Sodaliphilus. The sequence continues at coordinate 6,570 of JAFYYG010000006.1, read as the reverse complement.
ACCTCACCGTTATCCTATGCAACTCGTCGACAAGGTAATAGAGATTGGCGAGAACTATATCGTGGGCGTGAAGAATGTTACTAGCAACGAGCCGTTTTTCCAAGGACACTTCCCTCAAGAACCCGTGATGCCTGGTGTGCTTCAAATCGAGGCGATGGCACAAGTAGGTGGATTGCTGGTGCTTAATGGGGTTGACGAGCCTGAGCGCTATTCCACATATTTCATGAAGATAGACAATGTGAAATTCCGCCAAAAGGTTGTTCCTGGCGACACTCTTATTTTCCATATCTCATTTATGACACCATTGCGCCGTGGATGCGCTATCATGAAAGGCTATGCCTTTGTTGGTGAGAAGATTGTGAGCGAAGTGGAATTTATGGCTCAAATTATTAAGAACAAATAAAACACTAAGATAATGAATATTTCACCACTAGCATGTGTTAGTGAGAACGCATTAATAGGAAAAGATGTGACAATTGGTCCCTTTGTCACTATCGACGAAAACGTAGTTATTGGCGACGGCACAATTATCGACAGCAACGCCGTGATACACTCTGGCGCGAGGATTGGCTGCAATTGTCACATTCACTCGGGAGCCGTGGTCAGTGATATTCCTCAAGACTTGAAGTTTAAGGGGGAGGATAGCTTGGCAATCATTGGTGACAACACCAGCATCCGCGAGTTTGTAACCATTCATCGTGGCACAGCGTCGAAGGGCAAGACCGTAATTGGCAACAACTGTCTTATCATGGCTTATTGCCATGTGGCTCATGATTGTGTGCTTGCCGACAATGTCATAATGTCTAATCAGGTACAACTAGCTGGAGAGGTGGTGGTTGGCGACTTTGCAGTGCTTGGCGGCGGTGCTCTGGTGCATCAGTTCACCCACATTGGTAAGCATGTAATGTTGCAAGGTGGCTCACTTGTTAATAAGGATTTGCCTCCCTACATTATGGCAGGCCGCTACCCTATCTCCTACGAAGGAGTCAACTCTGTGGGACTTCACCGTAGAGGTTTCAGCGAGGAGCAGATTAACAAAATTCAGCAAGTTTACCGAGTTCTTTACTTGTCCCGACTAAATAACAGCGAGGCGCTAGCCAAAGTTGTTGCTGAGGTTCCACAATCTTGTGAACGCGATGAGATTGTCAACTTCGTGAAAACCTCAAAGCGCGGCATCGTGAGAATGGGGATATAAAAAGGCTGGTCTAATGATAAAGAAAAAAGTAAAAGAAGCACAAAGGGGATAGAGCTTTTTATCACAAATCATCAATCTTTTTGCTTCCTGTAACGTAATAGATTCGGCTTAGCACATTTTTCACATTTTCGTTGTGTGGCATCAGTTTATGTGCTTTCTCAAGATATGGCAAGGCTTCATCATAGAGTCTGAGTGCATCTTTTGATCTATTGTCATTGTTGATAATGGCTTTGCTGTATAAAGCATTACCGAGGTCAAACAATGCTATGCCTAAATCGGGATTCAATTCTATTGCTTTCCTGTAGAATGGCAAAGCGGCATCTATACCCTCTTGTGTCTCGGCGAGACGTCCTTTAAGATCATAATACTCTGCTACCGTTGAGTCGGTTTTTATTACCTCATCTAGCAATGAGTTGGCTTCATCATAATATTTAGCCTTCAGATAATGATTGATTAATATTCTAACATATCTTGGGTCTTTAGCACCAAGCATATCATGAGCTTCATGTGCCACACTCACAAGGTAGATAGTGTCTTTCTGCTTGATTAATGCGTCAATCCATGTGTCATAGAGAGCTTTTTTCTTGTAACCTAGGCTGCGTGCATTGGCAAGTTGTTCAACAGCCTTGTCATATTCCTTGTTCTGATAAGCGGCTAAGCCTTGATAGAAACGGTTGTAACCAATCACAGAGTCGGGTTCATTCACCTTTTTCTTTATTGCCCAAGGGCATTTCGCGGTGTTGCAATAAATGTCCCATGCCTTGTAGGCATTACTCCAATCTCCCGCCGAATAAAAATCACCCGCCACAGCGCTATAATCAACAATGTGGTCGATAATTTTATTCATAATCTCTTGTGAATATTTGGTTTTGACCTTATTCTTTCCTGTCTTCTTGTCAACAACAGGATTTCCTTTTTTGTCTAATATATTGATGGTGTCTTTGTGAAGTGCCACTTGCATCTTGTCATAACCATCTATGAGTGCAAGACCTGCATCAATAGAGTTGATTTTATCCCCCACTGCCTTATTAGCCATCATCTTATCGTAGATGGCATATTGTATCTTGCCTGCAACCCACCAAGTTTCGGCTTTTTCTTTTGTCTCCTCGTGCTCGAGGGCCTTGTTGATTTTTTTCAATGAGTTCTTGTAGCTATCAACGGTGAGAGTCATGGCGCTGATTTCTTTCTTCACCTCAGTAACAAGGCGATTCTGCGCTAGTGCCGAAAGACCACTCATTAAAAACAGAAAAGACACAAGAACTAATTGTCTCATTTTCATTTAAATTATTAAACGCTGTGCACAACATTAATTATGCTATGCACAGCGTTGAATAGTATTACTTATTAAGAACTCATCAAATTGATGAGATACTATTATTTAACAAAGCTCTTGATAAGTTGGAGTCTTTCGAGTTTCTTCTGTGCATCCTCAAGCATATCTGACGAAATGTTGTTGTTGAGGGTAATAGCTTTATTAAGATACTCAATGGGCTTATCAAGGAGGTGTGCTACTTCCTTAGCTACAGCTGCATCAGACATTGCATTAGAGTTATTGATTGCGTTTTCAACAATTCCATAGTAACCATAACCCAAGCAATAGTTAGTGAAAGCGCTGTTTGGATCTTTTGCTAGAGCAGTCTCATAGGCAGGTATGGCGGCATCAAAACCATTCTCAAACTCCACAACACGAGCCTTGAGTGAGTAAAGACTAGAAACAGATGGCACTTTGGCAATCATGTAGTCAAGTGCTTCATCAGCAGCAGCATAGTTGTTAGCATTAACATAATCTTGAACAATCATACTTGGAACGTCAGAGATGTACGCATCAATGTTGTTAGAAGTATATCCCAGTTCTTTTGCATTAACCATATTGATAAAGCAGTCCTTATAGTTTTTATCAAAAAAATTTGCAAAACCCTGAAGGAAGAGAATTTCAGAGAGTGTTGCATTGTCGGGGGCTTCCTGTGCAAACTTTGACTGTAACAAATCGGCGCTAAGAGCGTATGCAATTGCAGCATTGTGGAAGTCTTCTTTGCCTCGATAGTATTCGCCGACACGTAAGAAGTCATTATTGTTAATCATATTTGTAAAAGCCTTGACAATGTCTCCCGAAACTTTAGTTTTGTACTTCTGAACACCAGTCTTCTTATCAACTTTTGGGGTGCCATCTTTGTTAGTTTCATAAGTAGTGTCGCAAGCAAGAGCCTGAGTGTAGAGGTTGAAGCTGTTCTGCAAGTTCGCAGCAGCCTCGTCGTCGAGATCGCCTGTCTGTGCCTTAACGAAGTAGGCATTGTAGGCTTTCTGAGCCTCATTGAAAAGAGACTTAGAATCTTGTGCCTTAGCTCCCATCACAAAGAGGGATGCACAAGCAAAAAATAAGAAAAACTTTTTCATAATTCAAAATGTTTATAGTTAGAAATTTATTTATTTTTCTCTTTGATAGTTACTGTTATGATTCTGTGAAAGGCAAAGTGCCTTCTTCTGCTTCTTGGTCATAAGACTGCGAATCGTTGTTTTCGTTTAATTCGTCAATCTCATTTTCTCCAATTTCATTATCTTGTTCAAAGTTGAGGTCTTGCTGCAGGCCTTCGCCCTCAGGGATATATTCCTCTATCTTTTCAGGGTCGGTATCAACCTTGCATACTGAAGCTATCTCGTCGTTCTTCTTCTCAAGGTTGATGAGTCTTACGCCCTGAGTGGCACGCCCTAAAACCCTAAGTTCAGATACTTTCAGGCGAATAGTAATGCCCGACTTGTTGATGATGACAATGTCATTACTGTCGTTCACATTGCGTATTGCAATAAGCTTGCCAGTTTTTTCGGTGATGTTGATAGTTTTCACACCTTTGGCTCCACGATTGGTTACACGGTAATCCTCAAGCTTAGAGCGCTTGCCCATACCCTGCTCTGAGAGTACAAGCACATCATCTTGCGCAGTAGAGCGCATGCAAATCATGCCCACCACAGCATCATCGCCGCCGTCGAGAGTCATACCCTTCACGCCGGTAGCTGTACGACCCATAGCACGAACCTTAGTCTCAGAGAAGCGTATGGCGCGACCGTTGCGGTTAGCGAGCACAATCTCGCTGTCACCTTCGGTAAGCACTGCACCAATAAGCCTATCATCCTCACGAATATTGAGAGCATTCACACCATTGACTCGTGGACGAGAGAACTCCGATAGACGAGTTCTCTTTACGATACCATTCTTAGTGCCAAAGACGATATAGTGGTTCTGGTTATACTCTGGGTCTTTGAGCTTAGTGGCACGAATAAAGGCATATATGCGGTTCTCTGGACCTAAGTTGAGAAGGTTCTGGATGGCGCGACCCTTAGAGTTCTTAGCTCCCTCGGGTATCTCAAACACGCGCAGCCAGTAGCAGCGTCCCTGCTCAGTGAAGAAGAGCATATAGTTATGGTTGGTAGCCTCATAGATGTACTCAATGAAATCCTCATCGCGAGTGGCACTACCCTTCGCTCCCACTCCACCGCGGTTTTGAGTACGATATTCGCTCAGTGGAGTGCGCTTGATGTAGCCAAAGTGCGAGATTGTGATGATCATCGGGTCGTCGGGATAGAAGTCCTCGGCATTCATCTCTTCGGCAGAATATTCAATTTGAGTGCGACGTTCGTCACCATATTTGTCACGAACTTCAATCAGCTCATCTGCGATGACCTTGCGACATACGTCGGGATTTGTCAATATCTCCTCAAGACGCTCAATAGTCTTCATCAATTCTTCCATCTCGGCGTGGAGCTTGTCTTGCTCAAGATTGGTGAGCTGGCGCAGGCGCATCTCTACGATAGCGCGGGTTTGGATGTCGTCGAGGTCAAATCTCTCTGCCAAACGCTGACGTGCCTCATCGGTGTTCTTACTACTGCGAATGATGTGTATTACCTCATCAATATTGTCGCTGGCAATAATCAGTCCTTCGAGGATGTGGGCGCGTTCTTTAGCTTTATTCAATTCAAATTCGGTACGGCGAATCACCACCTCATGGCGATGCTCGAGGAAGTAGTGAAGCATATCTTTCAACGTCACAGTCTGTGGGCGGCCTTTCACGAGGCACACATTATTGACGCTAAATGACGACTGCAGCTCGGTCATCTTGTAAAGCTTATTTAGCAGCACATTGGCATTGAAGTCTTTCTTCACATCAATGACGATGCGCATACCCTGACGGTCGCTCTCATCATTAATATTGGAAATACCATCAATGCGTTTATCTTCAACAAGCGAAGCGATATTTTCAATGAGTTCGCTCTTGTTCACGTTGTAAGGAATCTCGCTAACGATGATGCGGTCGCGGCCATTCTCACTCTCTATCTCGGCCTTAGAACGGATGACAATGCGTCCTTTACCGGTCTCAAAAGCATCCCTTACACCTTGATATCCATGGATAATGCCACCTGTTGGGAAGTCGGGGGCGATGATATACTTCATCAGTCCTTCGGTGTCGATGTCGGGATTTTCGAGCATTGCCAAGCAAGCGTTGATTGCCTCGGTGAGATTGTGTGGCGCCATGTTGGTTGCCATACCCACAGCGATTCCAGAGCCGCCGTTCACAAGTAGGTTAGGGAATCGGGTTGGCAACACTTCTGGTTCGTCCATAGTGTTGTCAAAGTTTGGCACGAAATTCACGGTGTCCTTGTCCATGTCGCGCATCATCTCCTCGCCCATCTTGCCTAAGCGTGCCTCGGTGTAACGCATGGCAGCTGGACTGTCACCGTCGATGGAACCAAAGTTACCTTGCCCGTCAACTAGTGGATAGCGCATAGCCCAGTCTTGAGCAAGGCGCACCATTGCCAGATATACCGACGAGTCGCCGTGTGGGTGGTATTTACCAAGCACGTCACCCACGATACGTGCCGATTTCTTGTAGGGAGCATTAGAAGTGTTCCCTAGTCGTTCCATACCGAAAAGGACACGCCGATGCACTGGCTTGAAGCCGTCGCGCACATCGGGCAGTGCTCTCGAAACGATAACCGACATCGAATAATCGATGTAGCTGGTCTTCATCTCGTTTTCGATATTGATCTCAATAATTCGATCGTTGTTCATCTCTAAAAAATTAAAAATTTTACCTGTGGCGAGCTGCAAATCCAGCGAAATGTTGCCTCAATCATCACAGTCACGCCGAAACATTAAAATTAACCTACAAAATTACAATATTTCCTTGAATTATCCATAAATTTGAGGGACAATTTTTGAAATAAAACCACGAATTACACAAATTGTAGAGTCAACAAGCAAATGCATATTTTGAAACAAAGTTAAGAAAAATGTTTGTAGAACTCTCTAACAGGTGTGCTGAAATTGAGTTTTTTTCTTGGTCTTGCATTCAGTTCTTTCTGTATTTTTTTGATTTGTTTGT
>JAFYYG010000058.1 GCA_017557625.1 Muribaculaceae bacterium | reverse complement strand
TGGCGAAGAGCAATGCGAGACCAGCAAGTCCTAATAAATATGTTTTTTTCATAAACTTCAAAATTTATTGAATGTTAATAATCTAATACTTATACTTACAAGTTTATAAGTCTCACATTAGAAAGTCACTTGCAAGCCAACTGACCAGCTGCGGGTTACAGGATAAGTACGTCCCCAGGTACCATAGCCCAGAGAACCTTGTCCGGCATTCATCTCAGGATCGATGGGAAGGCCTTTGCTGCCCCTATAAAGCAGACACAGGTTGTTGACACTTGCATAGAGACGCAAGTTCTGGATGTAAACCTTCTTGGTAATCTCCTTTGGCAGAGTGTAACCGAGGGTTACGTTCTTCAAGCGCAGGTAGCTCATGTCAACCAAGTACTTGGTCTGTGGATAGTAGTTGTGGCAACCACCCTCACTTGAGATGCCAGGAACAGTACCGCCAACCTCATTACCTGGCCAGAGGCATGGGAAGTCGTTATCCTCGCTGATGTTCACGATGCCATTCTCAGGATCGTAGATGTTGTACTTAGTTTGGTTAGCATAGATTGCAAGGTCAGCATTACGCATCATTGGGAACACGAAAGCTGACTGGGTCCACATGTTGCGCTTGCCCACACCCTGGAAGAACAGGTCGAGGTCGAAGCCCTTGTAGGTACCGCCAATGTGGAAGCTGTACTCGTAGCGTGGCAGGCAGTTACCAATCACCTTGAGGTCGCCATGGTCGTCCTCGGTGCTTGCGCCACCGTCGATAACGCCATCACCGTTAAGGTCCTTGAACTTGATGTCACCAGGACCAAACACGAAGTTATCGCTTTGGAGGCCAGTCTGGTCGGCTACGCCGGGAGCATAAATCCAAGAGCCGTCGGCGTTCTTGCCGGTGAAGTCGGCCTCGGTAAAGTAGCGGTCGGTCTCAAATCCCCAGATGTCGCCCCAAGTCTCGCCTTCGTAAGCATAAGCGGAGGCCAGAGGATGACCAATCTGCTTGGTTGCATTGTCCCACTTAGTAACCTTCACCTTGCTGTCGCCAATGCTGAAGTTAGCATAGAGGCCAAGGTCGCGGGTGAACTGCTTGCGCCAGTTGATGGTAACCTCCCATCCGCGTGAGCGGAGTGAGCCGTTGTTCTGATAAGGACTGGTTGCGCCCACACTTGCTGGCAGTGCTACACCAGGAGCGAGCATGTCGTTGGTGGTGCGCTGGAACCACTCGGCGCTCAATGTAATCATGTCGTTGAGGAAGCCGAGGTCAAGACCAACGTTGATAGTCTTGATTTTCTCCCAAGTAAGGCTTGAAGAAACCCAACTTGGCATACCGAAGTAGTTGTACTTGGCACCACTGTTGTCAAGGTAGTTGAGCTGACCGGCTTCAATAGTAGAGATGAACATGTTGTTACCGATAGCCTCGTTACCGATAGTACCGTAAGAGAAGCGAACCTTACCATTGGAAACCACGTCGCGGGCTTTCTCGAAGTAAGCCTCCTCGCTGAAGCGGTAACCGAGCGAGAACGATGGGAAGAATGCCCAGCGGTTATCACGTGGGAAGCTCGAAGAGCCGTCATAACGGCCGTTGGCCTCAAACAGATAGATACCCTTGTAGTCGTAGTTGAAACGAGCAAAGTAACCTGCGGTAGCATAGTCACCACGCATCCAGGGCACGAAGCGGTTGATGTAGCCACTGGTGCTGCTATAGATGCCCCAAGTGGTGGCTGCACCGTATGCGAGGTTGAGCTCGGGATAGTCGGTAGAATAGAGGAGCATCTTGTAAGCGGCGAAGTAGTCAAATTTGCGCTTCTCACCTGTAGCACCAACCATTACCTTGAAGTTGTGTGCGTCGTTAATGCTCTTCATGTACTCTAAGTAGATGTTGCCAATCCAAGTCTGTGCTTTGGCGTTGTCGCGCTCAGTTCCTACTGAACCATTACCAACAACATAGGTTGGGTTCACGCCGTTCCAGTTCCAGCAGTAAACTGGGAAGTCGCTCCAGCGCATGTTGGCGTCGTTAACCTGCCAAGTGAAGTCTCCATTCAAAGTAAGGTCTTTGGTGATGTGAGCCTTGAAGAATGCAGTAGCCTTCATCTCATCATGAACGATGCGACGGCGGTCAGCATCTTTCTGCATGGCGATTACACGGAAGTCAAGACCATCGATAGTGCCGCTTGGGATAAAGAACGAACCCCAGCGCCAGATGTACTGGTACATGTTGTTCCAAGTCTCAGCGCGGGCGATATAGCGACGGTTGTAGCTGATGCGGGCACCAACGGTCAACCAGTCGGTGAAGTCGGTGCTGATGTTGGCAACAGCATTGTAACGAGTACGTTTGGTGGTGTTCCAGGGCATCAAGTCCTCCTTGCCGCTGTAGCCAAAGGCCATGCGGAAGGTGGTGCGTCCGCTCGAACCGTCAACGCTCACGTTGTGGCTCTGACCGGGAGCTGCCTTCTGATACCAGATGTCGGTAACATCATAGTCGGCATAGTACATGGGCTGGCCGCCAATGAAGCGGTAGTCACCCACGTCGTTCTCGTCAACATAGGGACGCATCTCGCCATATTTCTTGCGACCGCTGTTCTGCTCTTTCCACTTCTCGGCGTAGGGGAGCAGTTGGTCGAAATACATACCGAAGAGCTCAACCGAGCCACTTCCTGCACGGGCCTTTGCCAAGAGAGCACTCTTGAGCTGAGTGGGCACATCGGGGAAGTCGGGAAGCATAGTAGCCTGATCCCAAGAGAAGTTGTTGTTGTAGCGGATGTTGATGCGGTCTTCCTTCTTACCACTCTTAGTGGTGATAAGAATCACACCAAATGCGGCACGAGTACCATAGATGGCACTTGAGGCGGCATCCTTGAGCACGCTGATGCTGGCAATGTCATTACCGTTGATCATCGAGAGGTCATCGGCTACCACACCGTCAACCACGATAAGTGGATTACTGGTGGCACCGTTACTCAGTGTTCCCACACCACGGATGGTGAGTGTTGGAGACTCGCCAAGGTCACCGTTGTTGCTGATAACGGTAAGACCGGGCACAGCACCCTGCAGGGCTTTCGACACATCCTGCTCGGGACGTGAGGCAAGGGTCTTGTCAACGTCAACAACCGAAACCGCACCGGTGAGGTTCACTTTCTTCTGTTGACCATAACCCACAACTACTACCTCATCGAGGAGCGCGTTGTCCTCAGCAAGCTGAATGTTCATGTTGCTGCCAGGATTTACAGTCACAGTCTTGTAGCCGACATAGGAGATTTGAATCTTACCATTGCCACTGGCGCGAAGGTTGAATCGGCCATTTATGTCGGTGGCTGTGGCGCGTGTAGTACCAATTTCCGAAACAGTAGCGCCAATCACGGGTTCACCATTCTCATCGGTCACGGTACCCGACACATTGGTCAACTGTGTGGACATGGATTGAGGCGCTTGCTCTGCATGAGAGTAGCTATAGCTACCACATGCTAACAACAAAGCACCCAACAATGCAAAATACTTTTTCATACGCACATGTTTTTTGTTAATAATATTGATAATAAATAAGTGTTTTTTAAACAATTAATTTGCTTTTTCTCTCAAAGCATTTTGGATTAGAATTTATAATTTTATATCACTCGTTTTACGATAAACCTCAATGAAAATTATCGTATTTTCTAAAAACAATTGCAAATATGGTTATTTTTTTCTTTCCACACAAGTTTTCAACAACTTTTTTTGCAAAAATGTAATAAAAAGTTAACAAATATGTTGTAAAACATATTTTTTGAGGTAAAAATTCTGTGGAAACAATGAAAAATCACATACTATACATTATAATCATAATGACCTGTGAGCTGATTGTTAATATTCCTCTATCCTTTTTAAGAAAAATTTGCCGCAAATGAACACCTACCTCATCCTTAAAACGATAAACAACAACCAACAACTAATAAAACCCATAACCCAAGTTTCATCTATAAAAAATGAGTACTTGTATATTATTTTTGGTGGGTATCACGAAATAAACTACTTTTGTAGCATGAAAATTGAGTTTTCAGTTTTGATACTGATAACTGGGCGGACAAGGCAGGCCTTGTCCCTACAAAACTGACAACTGACAACTACTATCACATTATGAAAATACTATCAAAATTCATTATTTTAATTATGCTTGTCACGGCTCTGGGATTCGGGACCGCCAGCTCTGCCATCATCAACGGCATACTGGTGGATTCTAAAGACACCACCGAGTTGATGCAGGCCAACGTGGCGCTGTTGCAGGCAACCAAAGACAGCACCTATGTCACGAGCACCGTCACCGACTTCAACGGTGTGTTCAACCTCGAGAACGTGCAGCCGGGTCACTATTATCTGAAGTGCAGCTACATAGGCTATGATGACGTTGTAAAGCGTGTGAGCATCGGTGACGACGGTCGCGACGTAAACATGGGCATGATTTCACTGAGCCAGAACACGGTTGTGCTCAAAGAGACCATTGTGATGGGTGTCAAGACTCCTATCACCGTTAAGGAAGACACCATCGAGTATAACGCCGATACCTACAAGACGCAGGCCAACGCCGTGGTCGAAGACCTACTCAAGCGTATGCCTGGCGTGGAAGTGAGTGCCGACGGCAAAATCACCGCCAACGGCAAGGAGGTGAAGAAAATCCTTGTTGATGGCAAGGAATTCTTCAGCGACGACCCCACGATGGCGTCGAAAAACATTCCCGCCGACATGATCAACAAGTTGCAGGTCATCGACCGCAAGAGCGACCTCGCACGACTGACTGGCGTGGACGACGGCGAGGACGAGACGGTAATCAACCTAACCGTGAAGAAAGGCATGAACAACGGCTGGTTCGGTACCGTGACAGCCGGTTATGGCACCGACAATCGATATGTGGGCAATGTCATCGCCAACTACTTCAACAACGGTAACCAGTTCACCTTCACCGGTAACGCCAACAACACCAACAACGTGGGATTCACCGACGGAGGCGCCTCACGCTTCCGCCGCTTCGGAGGCGACCGAGGCATCACTACCTCGCAAATGCTGGGTTTGAACTTCAACGTGGGCTCTCAGGAAGACGAGCACCTGCGCATCGGCGGTGATGTGACCTACTCTCACACCAGCCGCGACACCCGCACCGGCACAAGCCGTCAGAACATCTTCAACGACTCCACCAGCTACCGCGACGCATTCTCGATGGCACTCGACAAGACTCACAACATTCGTGGAAACTTCCGCCTCAAGTGGGAGATTGACTCGTGCAACACCATCGACTTCCGTCCCTATCTGTCGCTCAACTTCTCTCACAGCGAGAGCAGCGACACCTCGATGACACGTGCCGGCGACGCCATGCGCACACCAGTCAACCGCAGTCTCAGCTACTACGACAACCACGGCAAGAGCTATGAGTTTGGAGGACGTTTCATCTACAACCACAAGTTCAAGTCGCACCCGGGCCGAAGCTACAGCCTCTTTGTGAACTACAACTACAGCAACATCGACGAGGACGGCAACACCTATACCCTCAACAACTACTACCTCAAGGACGAGGAAGAGACCATCGACCAGGTGTATGATAACCTGCGCAAGACCAACAGGATAAACGGACGTCTGAGCTGGACCGAGCCGCTGGGCGACGTGAAAAAAGCGCAGTTCCTCACATTATCTTATAGCGCCAACTACAATGTGACAAAGGCCAACAAGAGCGTGTATGACATCACACGTTATGGCAACGAGATTATGCCCGTGCCACAGGTTACCCGCAACGACATTATGATGGGCATAGTGCTCAACCCAACCATGCGTGCGATGATTAACAACACCTACGGTGCCTACGCACTGCAAGACGGTGCTCTGCTAAGTGAGATTATCGACGTGGAGCTGGGCGATGAGCTCGACCGCGTCTTCAACGAGAACCTCAGCAACGACTTCCGCAACCAGTTCTTCAACCAAGACTTCCAGATTGGCTACCAAAAGGTTACCAAGGCTATGAACCTCAATGTGGGATTCTCGGTAAACTCGGCGATGTCGAAGAGCACCGACCTCATCAACAGCGCGCGCAACATACCTGCGCGATGGGCATGGAGTGTGGCTCCGTTTGCACGCATTCGATACAAGTTCACTAAGACACGTAACCTTGCGTTTGACTACCGCCTGCGCAGCAGCCAGCCAAGCATAGCTCAGTTGCAGCCTGTAGCCGATGAGAGCAACCCTTTGAACATCGTTATTGGTAACCCCGATTTGAAGCCCACCTTCAACCACCGCATCAACCTGCGATTCAGCGACTTCAATCAGGATAACCAACGCAGCCTCATGGCGATGATGAATGTCAACGTGCAGCAAAACAGCATCATCAGCACCATCATCAACGACCCAACCACTGGTGGACAAACTACCACCTACACCAACATCAACGGTGTGTGGGACGCTATGGCGATGAACATGGTGAGCTTCCCATTCAGCGCAAGCAAGGCATGGTACTTCACCAGCAACATCTTTGCACGCCTATCACATGACAAGGGCTACACCGACAATCAACTTAACTCAAGCACTGGTTTTAACCTGAACATCGCGCCAGGTCTTGCTTACCGCACGGCATTGTTTGATCTTGAGCTGCGTCCACGCTACGGCTACCAGCTCACACACAACTCCATGCAGACCAGCCGCAACCGCAATGTGCACACTTGGGGAGCAATGTTCAACGGCACCTATTCGGCACCTTTCGGACTGGTGATCAGCACCGACCTCAACTTTAGCACCTCAACGGGTTACAGCGCGGGCTACAACACAAGTCAATGGATTTGGAACGGCTCTATCGCCTACCAGTTCCTCAAGAACAAGGAGGCATCGGTTCAAATCTCGGTTTACGACATTCTCGGACAGCAGAAGAACATCAGCCGCACTCAGACGGCAAGCTACATACAGGATGCTATCTACAACTCACTGGGACGCTACGGAATGCTCACGTTCACCTATCGCTTCTCGACCTTCACCAAAGGCCAGGAACCTGAGGATAAGAACAACCAGTTCCGCGGACCCGGCGGGCCTCCTCCCGGTGCAGGCGGCCGCCCACCCAGTGGACCACCTCCAGGCGGATTCGGCGGCGGACGCCCACCATTCTAAAACAGACATCATAAGTTAATTCTAAGCGTAAGCGAGTTGTCACAGCTTTGTGGCAATTCGCTTTTTCACAAGAACTCCCCCCTTCCTCAAAAAATCAAAATAAAAACAAACGACATCAAAAAATCGGCAAAAAGGGTCGGTTCTTTTTTGCTGATTAATTTATAATTTATAAAAATTAAGAAAAATAAAGATTTTGAGTGCTATTTCTTTGCATACATCCATCTTTTCTGCATTCTCACGGTTGTTTTGGTGAATTATAATAATATTGTGGGAGTTTTCGTTTTTATCATAAACGATACATGCTATGATAAAAAGATTTCAACTGATACTGCTGCTGGCAGCGGCAATATGTGCGCTGCCCGCTGTTGCTAATGACAAAAATGACATTAAGCTGTGGAGCGACGGACCGCTCACCTGGAGCGACTTCCATCAAATGCTGCCCCCTACTTCGAGCGAGGCATCGCAGCTTGAGGTGGAGCTTAACGCCACGCCCATCCAGAATGGGATAGGAAGCAGTGCCAGCGTTCGACTCGAGGCTCGCGCCATGATGCACCGTAATGCCTCCAAAACAAGCGCGGCTCAGAGCACCCCCGAGCGGTTGCGCTATCACCAGCTGCAGTTTGACCTGCTCGAACTCATGCGCCGCAACTTGCAAGAAGAAATCAACAACGGCATTGATGGAGCAACGGTAGAGAAGCGCTTGAAATACTACCAGGATCTGTACCGCCAGCGTATGCGCCAAATTGCCCAGGAGACCAAGAGCGGATCTCTTGAAGCAGCTGTGGCAAGCTGGGAGGAGAACATCGAGAGTCAGCTGCTCGCCGTGGGCACTCCGCAAGTGCCGCAGGTCACAGCCATGCAGGGCTGCTATGGGGTGTATGCCGGCGTGGGTTACGACTCCCCTACCGGCTCGCTTCGCGACAACTTTGGCGGCAGCTTCATGTTTCATGTGGGACTCACAGGAGGCTTTAAGCGACTGAGGCTCAAGGCCGATGTGGCGTTTGGTCAGCCTTCTTACCGCAACGACAACATCTTCAACATCGCTCCCGACAGCGAGGGACGACCACTGCAGGGTAACAACTCAAGCAACGCCACCCACATCATGGCAAGCGTTCAACTGGGATATACTGTGCTCAATGCGGGCCGACTGAGCATTACGCCAAACGTGGGAGGTTTCTACAACCGCTACAACTGGGATGTCGCCAACTACAGCTGGGACAAGGATGACGAGGGCCGCGACGTGCGCAGCATAACCAACGTGGAAAAACGCAGCCTGCACAACTTCAGCTTCATAGCATCCATCGACTTTGACATCAACCTCAACAGCGGTGTCACCAACACATCGCTCACTGGAGCCACACATCGAGAGCGGTGGACCTCATCGCTGCGCATCACCCCCTGGGTGGCACACAGCAAGTTCAATAAATGCGACCCCACCGTGAGCGGCATGCACATTGGCATCAACATCAGCTATTTAGGCCTGGCAAGACTGCTGAAGTTTTAAACAGAGGGAATGGAATAAAAGACGCTTCACTCTCAATGCTCTACTCTATACTCTCCACTCTCAACTTTTATCAATTTTTAAACATTATTTTTCTTGCAGATATTAATCTTTGTTTTACATTTGCAGTCCAAAATTATGTGGACTACAGTTCTCTATGAGGAAATCCATTAAGATATTGATGTTGTGCTTGCTTCTTGCACCTATTGCCAATGTCGCTCGGGCGCAGGACGGAGGAGAGGTTGCGCTTCCGTCAGTACTCAAGCACGCTGTCGCTAAATGGGGTTATGTGATTGACGAAAAGGGTGATACCATCTATAAGGCAATCATGAACAACATCATAGTATATCCCGAGGAGCAATTTAAAAACAAAGATGAAGAAGAAATATACTGGAGGACGGTGAGAGATGTGAGAAGGACACTGCCCTATGCCAAACTTATCAACCGTACCTTGCAGGAGACCTACGAATACATTGAGACGTTCCCCACGCAAAAGGAGAAAGAGGATTACCTGAAACGCTTTGAGAAGGAAGTCTTTAACCAATATAAACCTGAAATGAAAAAGCTCTCCAAGAACCAGGGAAAGACATTGATAAAACTCGTGAATCGAGAGACAAACCAGAAGAGCTATTACATTATCAAGGCATTTATGGGTACCTTCAGGGCAGGATTCTGGCAGACTTTTGGGCGCTTCTTCGGCGTGAACATGCGCGAAGGATTCTCGCCAAAAAGTAACAAAAAAGATGCCATGCTCGAGAGAATTTGCGTCAGAATTGAACAGGGAATATTGTGACTTCCCTAAACCCTAAAAATAGACTGACAAAACAATAAGAATCCCCATCAGGGCTCGGTGGGGATTTGTTTTCACCCTTATCGCAATAAGTGCAATACAACACAAGCAAAAAAACACTAGAAAACGTAAAAACAAAAAACGAAAACAAGAAAAGGGTGTGTCCATAATTTGGCACACCCCCACATATTAAAATTAACAACCTTATAAGTAGTAATTTGAGTATATTTTACTCCAGTTCTTCCTCCTCTGGACCATACTTTGGCGATTCCTCATATTCGTTAGGCACCTTATCACCATCAAGACAGCACATCACTGTGATAGCCACAAAGAAGGCTATTGCCGTTATAAGAAATCCCCAGCCATAAAGCTCCATAATAACGATTCGTCCTTTCAGCTTATAGATGTAGGATATAGCATTACTCCATGTCGAGAACTTCATTTCAAGAACATTGGTGTACATCAAATTAACAAATCTTGCCAATAAGAGGAACATAATGAAAACCCCAGTCCACGTGCCGCTATGGTTGGTGTCATGAAGGCGTCGACATACTGCCGCCAATAAAGGCAATAATACTATAAATAAGAATAACACTTGATTTATAGTAAAATATATTGTCTTAAAATGGAAAGGCAATCCTGCAATGTAAATATAGTAGGGTCTAATACTGAATAATATAAATGACACAATAACCGATAAAAGCACAAACCACCATAGCTCGCTACGGCGTGCGCGATCTCGGTAGTTGAAGTATTTCTTGTAGCAAGTGACTATCGATGTGACAAATCCCATCATGGGTCGACCAGCGATATCGGCCATCTCGTCAGTAGCGAGGAAATACTTGGGCGAATAACCATGAACATTGTCCTTCTTGTCGCTGTCGATGCAGTAGAGAGCAACCATAATGAGAGTGGCGAAGAACAGTAAATAAGCTAATGTTGTAAATACTTTTTGTTCTGTGAATGAGTGGTCATAGAACACATAGAATAAATAGAACAACACAAGCACTACCACAAAAAACAAGAAATGAAATGCAACACTCCACCCACTATAGTTGAAGAACTGACTGAGATTGATGTTTATGCCTTTGTTTAGGACTAGATTCTTCTTGACAGTGAGATTTTGGGTGATGTCGTGAAGACGACGCACCGAGACAGCAGCTAGAGGCACAGCAACTACCAAGAATCCTAGTCCCACAGTCAATGAAGATAATGTTATTACAAAAAGCACAAACCACCAAAACTCGCTGCGGCGGGCACGACCTTTGAAATTGGCATAATTGGCAAAACAGGTCCTAATGGCTTCAAAGAATTCTGTTATGGGACTGGCTTCATACACCGGTTTCGCTTCCACGACTACCGCAGCGCCTGCTGCCGGTTGTGGCGCTTGAGGGGGGTCAGATACTTGATGTTGCTGAGGTGGTTGTGGTGGCATGGGTGCCTGAGATGTCTGGTTGGAAGTAAACAATGCTGCTACTTCGGGCACATCGGCAGCCTTTATCCAATTATTCTGACCCTCGGCCACAATCTGCGCATCGGGGGTCAACCCATTGTTTAATAACTCGTTTAGTGCAAAGGGACCTTTGCTCTGCTCGCCATTGGCGATAAAATATTTTGACATAGTGAATGAAGGTTGTTAATGATTATTCATAAAAACAATTGCACAAAAGTAACGTTTTTTTCCGAATTCAGCAAATTTTTTAAAAAAATCGGGGATCGGGGATTGGGGATCGAGAAACGAGAATCGGGGTCTTCTCTCTCACCTCTCACCTAAAATCACAGCCCAGCGATTTTTCTGTCGCGGTTTTGCCGCCAGTTGGTGAAAGTGCCGAAAATGTCGCTCAGGGCTATCACGGCATTGGCGGTCTCGTTCTGGTAAAGCGTGGCGCTGTTGCCTGTCACCGTAGTCTTGCCTTGCAGTGCTCCCGTCACTCCCGAAATCTCCTCAAGCAGCTGCATCTGCAACTTCACCATCTCGTAGGCGCCTATGTTGGTATTGTTCACCGATATCTGCTCGGGCTTGTTGTCGCCGTAGTTAGGGTTATAGGGCAAGATGCCGTTGCAGTTACGCCACACATTCCTGATGTCTTCCCAGGTGAACCCGTCGGGGAGCGCTGTCTCGGGGAACACCAGCACGCCTTTTGCACTCGCCATCATAATGTTGTTTATAAGGGTAATAATCTGGTTCACCGACTTTTGCTGGTCGATAATGTCTTCGACAAAGGAATGAACTTCACCATCGGTGAGCGGATAGAACTTCACCACAAAGGGATGCGACCCGTGAGCCCAGGGAGAGTCCCACTCGGCGAGCAGGTCGCCCATGGGCGAGAACCAACGACAGCGCCACACGGTGACGATGTCCCAGTGAGTACTAAGGTTTTCGGTGTTTTTCACTTTGGCGTTTGGAGGCAGGAGCCACACCTGCGCCGTGGCCTTGTCGTGGCACAGCGTCACCTCACGGCTCTCACGCGTCCACACTTCTATAGCACGGCATTTGCCTGCATCGCTCGACATCCAGAACGACGCACCCTGATGTGAGTCGGCACCAACAGCGTGGGCAAAGTCAAGGGTGCGCCCACGGCAGTCGTTGCTGTAAAGCCGCCGTACCCAGCCGGCCTTGCTGCGAGAACCGTTAGCAACCCTTTTAAGGAGCTGCGCAATTGTTAAGTCGTGGAGCTGCCCCACCATGTCGCAGTCGCGTCCCAACGGGTCGTTAAACTGGTTGACAAAAAAGTTGTTGATATTCACATTGCTCACCGCCACCTGTTGCTGCCATAGGTCATTGACGATGTCGATGCGCTGCACCGTGGTGCCCGAGATAAGGAACTCCTCGAGAGCGCGGCTGTCGAGCTCATCAAGCTGGTTGAGCTTATGCACGTTCTCCACGTTTTTGTCATCGGCATGTTGACTGTCGATAAACTCCGAGCGGTAGCGTCCCACGATGGTCTTCACCATCTGGCGGATGAGGTTGTTAGTCACGGGCCGCGTGCCGCCTTCGAGATACACCTCATATTCTGAACGTGTGGCCCCCTCAACGGTGGTGAACGTGTCACTCCACTGGTCACCGTATGTGAAACGCTTGTTACGCAGCCGCCTGCTACGTAGCTGGCTGCCCTGACACCACGCCATGTAGGCATTGTGCAGAATTTCTTGATTGGTATTGATTGTGTTCATAATTTGTTTTTTAATAGAGCATTCGAATACTCGAGCAATCGAACACTCGAGCTTATCTTATTGCAAAATAGTGGCGGCGGTGACGGGGACCATAGCTCACATGAATCCAGCTGAAGTCATGCTCGTTGATGGCTTGGTCAACGGGCAAATTGAGCTGGTGGAGCAGGACATAGAGGCGTTGATTCTTGGTCTTTGAGCCAGCGGTGATGTCGGCAGCCTCGCCAAGCAGATGCTGACTTGCCGGCACACCGCCCACCGCCTTGTTGAGAGCCGGGCAGCGGTAGCCGCTGTTCACATGGATGGGAGCGCCCCACGCCTCGCGCAATAGATCAAGGACATTATCGACAAGGGCGGTGAGATTATTGATCACTTGCTGCGGTGGAGTGTTGTCGATGCCCCGCAGCTGGGCAGTAGTGGAGCGGGTAAGCTCCTTGATAGTGAAATACTTCATGACAGTTCATAGTTTAGAGTTAAGAGTTCTTAGTTAAACTTGCCGCAAAGTAAATAACAGAGGTCTAAAAACAGCAATGTTATTTTATCACTCACCTTCCTCGTTCCACTTTCCACCTTCCACTTTCCACCTTCCTCGTTCCACCTTCCACTTTCCACCTTCCTCGTTCCACCTTCCTCGTTCCACTTTCCTCGTTCCACCTTCCTCGTTCCACCTTCCACCAATTTGGTTAATTTTAATTAAGGTAAAGAGGTATTATTGAAGTAATGCGGCGTAATTGAAAAAATATCCTTATCTTTGCAGGTTTTTTAGAAACTTTTAGTGCGAAAATAATAATTCAAGAGATGAAGAAGTATAATCTAATCAACAACGTAACGGGCTGGTTGATATTCCTGGTGGCTGCTGTCACCTATCTGTTGACTATTGAGCCCACAGCAAGCTTCTGGGACTGCCCAGAGTTTATCGCCCAAGGTTACAAACTCGAAATTGGCCACCCACCCGGCAACCCCATGTTTATCCTTGCAGCACGCTTCGCCGCCAACTTTGCCGGTGGTGACGTGACAGCAGTTGCCAAGTGTGTAAATGCCATGTCGGCAATCCTCAGTGCAGCAACTATCCTGCTGCTGTTCTGGACTATTACACATCTGGTTAAGAAACTGGTTGTCAAGAAGGGCGAAGAAGAAAGCATGTCGCTGGCACAATACCTCGTGGTAATGGGCAGCGGTGTGTGTGGAGCCCTCGCCTACGCTTGGAGCGACACATTCTGGTTCTCGGCGGTAGAGGCCGAGGTTTATGCCTTCTCCTCGTTCTGCACGGCCCTCGTATTCTGGCTCATCCTCAAGTGGGAGAACCGAGCCGATGATCCCAGCAGCGACCGTTACCTGATTCTGATTGCCTTCATCTTCGGCATCTCTCTGGGTGTGCACCTGCTCAACCTGCTTGCCATCCCAGCCATTGCGCTGATATTCTACTATCGCAAAACCAAGAATAGCACTGTGAAGGGCTCACTACTTACCCTGCTCGTGTCATTTGTCTTGATTGCCCTTATCCTCTATGGTCTGGAACAAGGCTTTGTTGAACTTGCCGGATACTTCGAGATATTCTTTGTCAACACCCTTCACATGGGCTACAACAGCGGTGTGATCTTCTATGCCGCGCTGCTGATGGCGACCTTTGTCTGGGCGCTTTATGAGCTCCACAGCGACAAGAACGAGACCCGCAAGCGCCTGAGCGTGCTGCTGAGCATTATCCTCTCGGGTATGTTGTTCCTTGGCGATGGGCTGTTTATTCCTATATTGCTGATTATCTGTGTTTCTATTTATCTCTTTGTCGCCAAGCGAATATCGCCACGCATCTATAGCAACATCATCCTCAGCATCATGATGATTTTCATCGGATTCTCGGCCTATGCCCTCGTGCTCATCCGCAGTAACGCCAATCTGCCTATTGATCAAGATTCTCCTAATAGCCCCTTCGCACTCACTAGTTACTTGAGCCGCGAACAGTATGGCTCCACACCTGGTATTATTTATGGCTACACAATAAAGTCTTTTTATCAACAACCAGGAACTGAGGATGGACCTCATAAATATGTCCGCGTAGCAAAAGCCGATGAAAACCAACCTAACGAATATGTTGATTTGGGACCAAAACAAGAGCAAACATATGCTCCTGAAACTAAAATGCTTTTTCCTCGCATCCATAGCCCTCAGCATATCGAGTATTACGCTAGCATTCTTGGCTACAAAAGTCCAGAGGAAATTGGCTTTGGTGGACCAAGACCCACTATGGGCGAGAATCTTGAGTTCTTCTTCGGCTACCAGCTCCATCACATGTACTGGCGCTACTTCATGTGGAACTTTGCCGGCCGGCAGAACGATATCGCCAGCTATGGTCCCGGCGATGTTGCACGTGGCAACTGGCTTAGCGGTATTCCATTCCTAGACAATTGGCGTCTCAAAAACCTTGAGTTTGTACCCGACGAATTAGGAAAGGAAAACAAGGGTAACAACGTTTTCTTTATGCTGCCGCTGCTGCTTGGCTTGATTGGTCTGCTGTGGCAAGCCTTCTCGGGAAAGAAAGGCATAGAACAGTTCTGGGTGGTATTCTTCCTGTTCTTCATGACGGGCATTGCCATTGTTATGTACCTGAACCAAACGCCAAGTCAGCCGCGTGAACGTGACTATGCCTATGCCGGCTCATTCTATGCCTTCGCCATCTGGATTGGTATGGGTGTGGCAGGACTATGGAAAGGTGCTATGGCACTTATAAATCAGAAGAAACAGGCACAAAAAAATGGAGTCAAGACCGCAGAACTTGATGAGTCTGAATTCAGTTATCAAAAACCAGCTCTTGTTATGGCTGGTATAGCAGCCATTATCGGTCTTGCCGTTCCATTGCAGATGGTGAGTCAGACGTGGGACGACCACGACCGCTCGGGACGATACTGCGCACGTGACTTTGGTGAGAACTACCTGCAAAGTGTAGATGAAAATGCCATATTATTCTGTAACGGCGACAACGACACTTTCCCACTATGGTATCTGCAAGAGGTGGAAGGCGTGCGCACCGATGTGCGTGCGGTGAACCTAAGTTACCTTGCCACCGACTGGTACATCGCACAAATGCAGCGTGCCGCCTACGACAGCAAACCGTTACCAATGTATGCCGGTCCCACCACCTATGCCTACGACCTGCGACAAGGTGGCGCATTTAGAGAAGGCATCACAAGCGACTCGGCAATCCCCGTTGATAAGCTGCTTAAAAATTTCTATAGCAACAACGCTACAAAGGACGAAAATAATCACTATGTGTTCAGCAACACTACTATTCAATTACCCACCAACGTTGATGCTGCAATCAATGCTTGTGTGTTGCCCGAATCGATGCGTGACTATGCCCAAGACACTATAACTATCGACATCTACAAAGCGTCAGGTGGTGGCTTAAGCGCCAGCCAAACCATGACTATCGACTTGGTAGCAAGCAGTGCAGCTCAAGACTGGAAACGTCCTGTCTATTTCGCTAGCACAGTGCCCGAGAACCTCTTTATGGGACTGAGACCTTACATGCTCAGCACAGGGTTGTGCTATCAAGTAACACCAGCTAAGGTGAATGGCAATAATAACGAGATTATATGCAACACCGACAAGATGTACAATATTGTCACCACCAAGTACAAGTGGGGCGGACTCGACAAGGCACCAAAGGGTAGCCTATATCTTGACGAAACAACAATGCGTATGGTATCTACTGTACGTAGCTCTATGATGTCGCTGTCTTATTCACTATGCATGGAGGGATTAAACGACATTAATGATTCAAATGACAATAATTTAACCGATCAAGCCAAGAAGGATGAATTAATGGCTCACTCTGCCGATCGCTTCAAGAAAGCAGAATACATACTTGACCTTATGCAAGAAAAGATTCCCGCAGAGACAGCACCTTATCATATCACCATGGATGTAAATCTTGCTGATAGCTACCGTACAATTTATGAGTACGGCAAAAGTGAGACTGCAAGAAAGAAAGCCATAGACATCCTTGAGAAAGCTGCCAAGCGCTATGCTCAATATTGGATTTTCTACGAAAGCATGGGCACTGATGATCTTAGCGATAGCGACTATAGAATATTAAAGGGAGCACAATTGTTATTCGACACTTATCGCGAAGTTAATCCTTCAGGGTTCGATAACTTTGCCAAAAAGTTTGCAAGCATTGAAAAATCAGGAAGAACCGTATCAAAAGCAGTAATGGGAGATTTGACCATGCCTAAGGCAGAGCGAGAAAAGATTGAAGAAGAGCGAGAGAAAATTATAGCAGAGCAAAAAGCTGCTTATGACAGCCTGCGAAAAGCTGACTCTGCAGCTCAAAACTCTCAACCTGAAGCTCCTCAACCTGTGACTGTGGGACAAGACCAAGCTAATGCAATTCCTCCAAAGGAAAATGGTGAAGCTACTCCCACGAAGGAGCCTGAGCTGAAGGATTCCAATTCCTAATCAATAATCCACTCCACTTCCACACCACCAAAGGAAGATCATAAAGAGTATCTTCTTTTGGTGGTGTTTAGTGAAAGCCCTTCGCGCTGATTAGGGATTAATGAAATATGGCGTAGCCATCAACTTGACACTTAAAACTTAGTATTTTATGCTCATCGAACGCCCGCCACTGCTTTACCGGATGCTGTTTCCCGAGACCATCTGGCGCATCCAGAAGAAGCAGAAGACAGTATATCTCACCTTTGACGACGGCCCCATTCCCGAGGTCACGCCGTGGGTGCTCGACACCCTTGACCGGTATGGTGTTAAGGCCACGTTTTTCATGGTGGGTGAGAACGTGGAGCGCAACCCTGAGCTCTTTGAGGAAGTGAGACGTCGTGGGCATAGCGTTGGCAACCACACTATGAGCCACCTTCAGGGCTCGCACACTACTACTCGCACCTATCTTCACAACGTGTTCCGTGCCCACGACCTCATCCAGTCGCCACTGTTCCGTCCTCCCCATGGCCTGCTGCGCTGGGCGCAAAGCAAGGTGCTAAGGGGCAGGTTCACCATCATCATGTATGACCTCGTGACCCGCGACTACAGCAAGAAACGTCGCCCCGAGCAGGTGCTCGCCAATGTGAAACGATACGCTCGCAACGGCTCAATCATCGTGTTCCACGACTCGCTGAAAGCCGAGAAAAACATGAGATGGGCACTCCCACGAGCAATCGAGTGGCTGCAGGAAAAAGGCTACCAGTTCGACACTATAGGGCCAAAATCGTCTTAAGTCAATGGACAGCGCCAAAATAAAGCATATTGCCCTGCAGCTGGGATTTGACGACTGCGGCATCGCTCGGGTTGACCGTGTTGATGATGCAGCGTCGCAGCGCTACGAAGAATGGCTCAACAGCGGCAAAAACGGCTGCATGGAATGGGCGCACAACCATCAGGCAATCAGAGAGAACCCCAAACTGCTGCTCGATGGGGCACGCTCAGTTATTGTGGTGGCTATGAACTACTATCCGCAGGTGTTCCAACCCGAAGATGCTCCCCAGTTTGCTTACTACGCTTATGGCCACGACTACCACGAGGTGATGAAACAGCGGCTGTGGAAGCTAGGCGAAGCCATTGAGCGGGAGACAGGCCATAAATCAAGGGCATGCGTCGATTCGGCACCGCTACGAGAGCGATACTGGGCACAACGTGCAGGAGTGGGGTTTATTGGGTGGAACAACCAACTCATCATCCCAGGCAAAGGGTCTTATTTCTTTCTGGGCGTGCTGGTGACGACACTTGAGCTGGAGCCCGACGAGCCGTGCTTCGAACACTGCCTACAATGCCGTGCCTGCGAAAAGGCGTGTCCTAGCGGGGCTTTGCGGTGCGGAGAGACGGTAGATGCCCGACGATGCCTATCGTGCCTCACCATTGAGCACAAGGGCGGCTTGCCAGAGTGGGTGGCGGGAGTGATTGGCAACAAGGTTTACGGCTGCGACGAGTGCCAGAAGTGCTGCCCTCACAACCGCAATGCTGTAGGCAACAGCATCCCTGAGTTCCAACCCAATCCCGAACTGCTGTCGCTCACCCGCGACGACATCCTCTCTATGACACAAGAGCAATTCAGCCGCATCTTTTCCCATAGCGCAGTAAAGCGAGCAAAACTCGCTGGACTGCAACGAAACGCCAAACTAAGTGAAAAGGGTTAAGTAATAAGTGAAGCCGCTGTTGCGGCTAATAAATTAGATATATTATGAGAAATTATGTTTTATCTTTGATATTCATCGCATTAGCATGCCAAATGGCACTGGCGCAGCCTGGCAAGATGGCGGCCGTGACTGGCAAAGTTAACAACGGCTACGATTTCTGGCTCTACGCTCCACAGGCCTATTTCGACCAACCCAACGAGAAGTTTCCCGTGGTAATCTACCTGCACGGTGCGAAGCTATGCGGTAGAGGGTTACGCTCCTTCCACAAATATCTCACCCTCGACGCCATCGCCAAGGGCCGCGACATCGAGACAATGGTGATAGCACCACAAAACCCCGGCGGCGGATGGAAGCCAGAGCGCTTAAACAACGTTTTGGAATGGGTGGTAAAGAACTACAATGTTGACACCACACGCATCTATGTTGTGGGGATGAGCCTCGGAGGATATGGCGCAATGGACTTTGTAGGAACCTATCCACACAAGATAGCGGCAGCTATGGCTCTGTGTGGAGGATGCACTCTAAAGGACGTGCAGGGGCTCGGAACACTGCCTTTCTGGATAATTCACGGCACTGCCGATAGGGCAGTCACTGTAGGACAGTCAAAGAAAGTGGTTAACGCGCTGCAAGAGCAGGGCAACGACAAGCTGCTGCGATTTGACTGGCTGCCAGGTGCCAACCACGGTGCTCTGGCACGAATCTACTACCTTGAGCAGACCTACCAGTGGCTATTCTCCCACACCTTAAGCGACACCCCACGTCGGGTGAACCGTGACATCACCATCAATCTCGATGTGATGTCGCGAGCCTACAAAGGCCTCAACTCCAAGGGTACCATCCCCAAGGTGTCCTCAATAAAGAACCCTGTCCCCGAAGAATCACAAGACGAAAGCGATGATGAGAACAACGAAGAAGATTAATGTTAAAATCCTCACTTTTTATTGCTCTTAAAATTTAATTTATTACTTTTGCACTACTCAAAAAGGTTGTAAGGATAATAAATAGTGGAAAAATTGAAGATTTCGATTGACAAAACCATCATTCAGAGTATGCCGCAGGTAATTTTCCCTGGCGACATTCACGTCATCGACTCAATATTTCACGTCAAAGAGGCAATAAGAGTGCTGACTAACCACGACATCGTGGGTTTTGACACCGAAACAAGGCCTTCATTCCGAAAAGGAGTGGTGCACAAGACCGCCCTAATGCAAATCTCCACCTCCAGCGAATGCTTCCTCTTCCGCACCTGCAAGATTGGAATGCCGCAAGAATTGGCTCAATATCTCGCCGACCCAACTCACCAAAAGGTGGGACTCTCGCTGCACGACGACTTCAAGATAATGAGCAAGTTTGACAACTGCCATGAGCCACAGGGGTTTATCGATCTGCAAGAGATTGTGGGACAATTCTGCATCACCGACATCAGCCTGCAAAAGATTTACGCCATCCTATTCGGCGAGAAAATCGCCAAGGGACAGCAACTCACCAACTGGGAGGCTCCCGAACTCACGCCAGCGCAGCAAAACTACGGCGCCGTTGATGCATGGGCATGCCTCAAAATCTACAACTATCTGAAAGACGGACTATTCAACCCCAATCTATCACCATATATAATTAACGAAGACAATGAGCAAGAGTAAAATCAAGAAATCGGTAGTGTTCCCCATCATCATGCTCGCCTATCTCGCAGTAATGGCTTGGATAGGCCGCGACAATTTAGCACAAGGTAATTATTTACGTTACTTCGGCATCATAGGCATAAGTCTTATCATCATCCTGCTGCTATACCTCTCCCTTCGCAAAAAAGAACAGCTCCAGCAGCGCCGTGAAGAAGAACAATACGGCACCTACGAAGAAGAAGACGAAGATGAAAAAGAGGAAAAAGAAGAGAAGGAAGACACCAAGTAACCTAAAGAATGAAACTGCAATAAGTGAATCTTAAGAGGTTCCCTGTATCGCGGCTCTGCCGCGATAATCTTTTTATCACCTAAACACAATCTCCCTTAACTACTAAAATGAGATGTTTTCATGCCTCATTTGTAAATTAGTGAAAAATATTGTAACTTTGCCAATCACAAAAAAATTGCTTTGATTTTTAAAACATATTTATCAACCTAAAAACAATAAGTTCATCATGAAAATCAGATTATTATTACTCGCTTTTTTTCTGATTCTTTTAGGCTGTAAAGGCAGCAAGGGCTCAAGTGGCTCAGAAGAGTCAAGTTCATCGACATCATCAGCTGAAGAAGTAGAATCCGGCTCAGACTCACAAACGAAGATTACAAATGCTGTGGAAATTTGTTTGGGTGTTCCAGGGAGTATAGTTGTTGTAGATGACTTTAATGATCCAGCAGCAGATTATGATGAAACGGCCTTAATAGATTCTTATAATGATGTCCGACAAAGGGCCGACTTTAGTAAATATGATGAAATCTTAAATGGTATAAAGATTGAAAAAGAAAAAGCTGCTGAGGAACTCTACGAGGAAGTTGAAGTTGAAGAGGAATATATATACTTAAATAGCACTGCTCTAGCACGTGATGTGACGACTATTATTTTAGACACAGAACGTGATGCTAGTGGTAAAGCTTTGAACAGGCACATCTATTTCTATGATGGCAAGAAAAATGCGTTAGGTAGCAATGGTAGGCACATTCAGGGAGATAATAAGGTGAGGCGTGTATCATTACCTGCTACTGATGATAAGATTGTTGATTGGAGACGTGAGCTACAGAATGTGGTAGCTTCAAAGAATGAGCCTTTGTTACGAGAAATATCACGCTACAAACAAGAGTGGAATCAAGGCAATATAAGTGATGCAGAATTTAGCGCCAAGGTAAATGAAATAAGAATAAGAAATAGACAAGATCGTGAGGCATCTCATGCCATCTTTATTCTCAAGGCAATGGACAATGTGGATTGTGGTGATGTGATTGACGCCCTCACTATGATGCAGAATTGTTATATATCCACATATTGTTTTGACGATGTGACGAGTACTGATTCGGTGATGGTTTTCAACTCATTGTTCCCAAGTGAAGACATGTCACCAGGTGTTGACTTTTATAGTCATGGTGAGATTACAGGACAGCAGGATAACTTATCTTTTTTCCCATGGTGTGATTTAAAGGAAGATTTCATTAATCCCCTTTGGTATGATCCATTGCTCACCATCGATCTCTCATCCAGTCGCCGTGACGGTATTTGGGCTGATTTCACCATGACAATGAACGAAGGAGTGCTTAGAAAATTTTATCAAGATGAGGATTATCCTAAGGATAATATTGATGGGCTGTTCTCCAATGATAATTATAAAAAAATGGTTCAGCTGTGTGGTATTGATAGAAATCAACCATACAAGTTTGAGTTGGGACCGAATGATTATATGGGTATAGCCATGAATGATTTCAGAGGGTCACTTTTATTGACAAAAAGGTTAATGGCTCAGATTGAAGCACATCGTTTATACACGCATAATGATATCATGATACATGTTGACCGTCACACTCTCTTTGGAGCATTAAAAATTGTGTTGGATAATTTACGATATGAGAACTTTAATGTTGTAACTTTGGCTTATTGATTTTTCATAGTAATTCGGAAAAGGTCGCGGATGGTGTCGGACTTGGTCGGACTTGGTCGGACACCGTCTGATGTCTTAACACATCACACTTCACTCTTCACTCTTCACTCTTCACTTTCCACTCTCACCTAAAGATTATCTCTCTAATCACAGGTTTTCCCACCAACTGATTGAGCTGGGCGATGATTGCTGTGCGAGAGAGCATAAGGTCGTTGCGGAGGGCAGCAGAGGATATTTTTACTGTTATCACGCCATTCTCCACATATCGCTCGGTGGTCATGCGGTTCACTCCAGGGCCCACCACTTGATGCCACAGCCTCAATGCTTTCTGTTCGAGCACGGCATCCTCGATGTCTTCTTGTTGCATGAAGTCGCCAATTATCTCGGCTATCGATTTTGCTTCGGTGCGTTTCATTTTTGTGCCTCCTCCTGTCGGCTAGCTATAGGGGTTATATTTCCGTTTTCCACTATAAACATGGCGTAGTCACCGCTCATCATTGAGATTATCTCGTCGAGGTGGGTGCGGTTGGTGTCGGTGATGAAAATCTGCCCGAAGTCCTGGCTGTTGCTCACCACGTTAATAATGCTCACCACGCGCTGCTCGTCGAGTTTGTCAAAGATGTCATCGAGGAGCAGGATAGGCGTTGTGCCAGTGTATTTCTTCAAGAACTCAAACTGCGCCATGCGGAGCGCGATGGTGTAGGTCTTGCACTGTCCCTGCGACCCCGTCTTGCGCATGGAATGGTCACCGAGCCACAGCTCTATGTCATCACGATGCACGCCACGCGTGGTGTAGCCCATTATCATGTCGCGGTCGCGGTTAGCGTTGAGCAACTGCTGCATTGTTAGTTCGCTGAGGTGGCTCTTATAGCTAAGCCTCACCTTCTCGCCATCACCGGCTATCGCCTGATAGTAGCGCATAAAGATTGGGGCAAACTCCTCGAGCCACTGCCTTCGTGCCTGATGCAGCAGTGAGGCGGTGCTGTCCATAACCTGTTCCACCGTCTCATAGAGCAACGGGTCGCGGTAGTCGTTCTTTATCATTGAGTTACGCTGCTCCAGAGCCTTGTTGTAGCGGATGAGGGCATCAAGATACTGGCGGTTGCCCTGCGAGATAATCTGGTCCATGAGCCGACGCCGCTCCTCGCCACCGCCACGTATCAAGTCAGCGTCGAGAGGCGAAATCATCACTAGCGGCAGCAGACCCACGTGTTCGCTCAGCCGCTTGTAGTCCTTGCCGTTGCGCTTCACCGTCTTACGCTTGCCGCGCTGCACGCTCAGCGAGATTTCCTCAGGCGACCCCTTGCGGCTGTAACGGCCTTGCAACATCAGAAACTGCGCGTCGTGATTGATGGCGGCGCTATGCTCGTTGCTGCTGGTGAAGCTGCGGCAGTAGCTCAGGTAATAAATGGCATCAAGCACATTAGTCTTGCCCATACCATTATTGCCTATCAAGCAATTAACCTTCCCCGAGAACTGCAACTGCGCCTCGGCGATGTTCTTATAGTTCAATATGGAAATCTGCTCCAGTATCATACCAGTGCAAAGGTAGTAAAATAATTCATAATGCACAATTCATAATGCATAATTCTCATTCCTTGTCCCTCATAGTTATTCCTACCCACTCCTAATCACACCTATCAAAACCGAGATTTGGGTAAATTCTTGCGCAAATCTCACCAAATCTCACTCAAAAACCAAGATTTGGGTAAATTCTTGCGCAAATCTCACCAAATCTCACTCAAAAACCGAGATTTGGGTAATTTCAGATGAAAAAATAACCAAATGTGGCATATTTAATTGCATCCTACTGAATAAAAACGTAATTTTGCGAGTTGAATTCATATCATTGACAATGACCAATCAAGAGAACAGCGTGGCACAGAGGATAAGACACTCCTTCTCGGCGGGCAGCATAATGCACCTGCTGGGCGAGGTGCTGGCTCTTGCGCTGATGGCAACTTTTGCCATTAGTGTCTTTGAGTTTAAGGATGCCACAGCGATCATCCTCTCCTTGACTGTGGCCTATCTCATCCCACGATTTATCTACTCCCGCAGCCGTTACTGGTGCCGCTTGGGGCACTGGCTATTGCTGACTATGGGTTTTCTGCTTGCCATCTATGTGGTGCTGAGCATTAAGGCATGCACCGTCGATGTGGGTGAGACGCTCGAGGAACCCGAGCTCCATTCCGACTCGGGAAGCTACTATGCCTGGGCATTGTCGCACTACGACGGCAGATGTGCTTCGCCTAAATTGCCGTTCAAAGGATTGCCCCTGCTAATGCTTTGGCAGTGGAAGTTGTTTGGAGTGAGCGTGGCCTGGCCGCTGGCACTGAATTATATGTTCACTTTGCTTACCATCGTGATGACCGGCATGGTAGCATGCAGGATGCTCTGCCGCAAGTTTGAGGACTTTCAGTCATCAACAATCGCGACTGCGGCGATGCTCCTGGTGTCGCTGATGGGATTCCTCATTTCGCAGGGATTGAGAATCCAGAAGGAGGCAGGCTGTGCCTTGGGACTCCTGCTCGTGGGCTACACCCTGGCAGGGATGGCGAGCGGCGAGACGCTGACAAAGCGTGACCGCAACCGCGACATCGCAATTTTTGTCACTGGCTGCCTATTGCTTTCTCTTGTCCGCACCAACTTCACCTATTTCGCTATAGTGGGAGCTATAATGATGTCATTCTCCAACCGCCGCGCACACTGGAAATATGGTGCGCTGCTGACGGTCATCGCAGCGGTGTTTACCGTTACTTTCAGCATAATCTTCTCTTATTCCTTCGGGCAGCAATACCGTACTGTTGACGGCGGCGACGCTATGGCACTCGCCTTCAAGGTGGGCATCGTGCAGCAGCCCTATTTCAACATCATTGGCGATTACTACCATTACCCTGAGTGGAAACGTATATTGCTGTTGCCTGTGACGGCAGGTGTGCAGTATGTGATACCTTTCCCGTGGCTTTATGATTACTCTCACGCCACAATCTTCAACTTGCTGCCACGCTTCAGGCTTATGTGGTATTTCGTGGGAGGAGCCTGCTTGCATTATTTCCTCTACATCACCATCCTCCACCCCAAGAGCAATAATTTGGGAATGTGGGCATGGTGGCCGCTGTCACTGTTTATGATTATAGCCTACATTACTGGAGGCTCGGTGAGCCGATATGCCTTGCCTCTGCAGCCGTTGTTTGTTATTATCGCCCTATATGTGCTGCTCAACGTGAAGCGCGGCAACTACCGTCGCTCGTTCACCATCTGGATGATAATCTATGCTTTTGTCATGGTAGCAATCCTCGTACTGTGCTACAACGCGCAGAGCGAATATCTCAACAACCTCGACGAGTATTATCGCCAAGGAGCAGCACTACACGCCAGTTAAATGCTCGATTACTCCACTACTCTACTACTCACTATTCTACTACTCTACTAAATTTCAAATAACATTCACACATGAAATCATTCAAAACATTAGCACTTATCGCAGGTCTAGCTCTCACACTGCCTGCAATGGCGCAGAACCGCTCGCAAGGCGGCATTGATGCCGACATGATGCGGCAAATCACCCAGGCGGCAGTTGGCAAGAGCAATGCCGCGCTGAGCAATGCCATGGCATCAAATTCCATTGACGACCTCGCCAAGAATTACCGCAACGCCACTATCACCGACACCCATTTCAGCGTCGAGACTCCCAAGCAGAGCATCCACAACCAGCGCTCTAGCGGACGATGCTGGATGTACTCGAGTTTCAATGTGATGCGCGCCAATTTCGCACGCCGTCACAACGACACGCTTCGCGTGGAGTATTCTCACGACTACCTGTTCTTCTATGACCAACTCGAGAAGGCCAACCTCATGCTGCAAGGCGTGATAGATTGCGCCGACAAGCCCATCGACGATCAACGCGTACAGTTCTTCTTCCACCATCCCATCAACGACGGCGGCACATTCTGCGGCGCTGCCGACCTTGCCGAGAAATATGGACTTGTGCCCGTGGAGGCACAGCCCGAGACCTACAGCGCCGAGCGCACCTCGCGCATGAGCCAGCTCGTCTCGTCGAAGCTGCGCGAGCAGGGACTGGAGCTACGCAAGATGGTTGCCGACGGCAAGTCGAAGAGCGCCATTAAGCAGCGCAAGACCGAGATGCTCGGAGAAATCTACAACATGCTGTCGCTCACCCTGGGCGAGCCTATCAAGAGCTTTGACTACGCTTTCAAGAATAAAGACGGCAAGGCGGTGACTCCCGTGCGCACCTATACCCCGCTCGAGTTCTACCGCGAGACACAGGGCGGACCCATCAACGGCACCTTCATCATGGCGATGAACGACCCCAGGCGAGAATACTACAAGACCTATGAGGTGGAGTGGGACCGTCACACCTACGACGGCCACAACTGGCGTTACATCAATCTGCCTATGGAGGACATAGCGCAGATGGCTATCGCCTCGCTCAAAGATTCCACCAAGCTCTACTCCAGCTATGACGTGGGCAAGCAGCTCAACCGCAACAACGGCTACCTCGCCCTTGACAACTATGACTACGGCACCCTCTTTGGCACCACATTCGGCATGAACAAGGCCGACCGCATCGCCACCTTCGACAGCGGCTCCACTCATGCCATGACGCTCACTGCTGTTGACCTCGATGAGAACGGCAAACCCGTGAAATGGAAAGTGGAGAACTCATGGGGCGCCGACAGCGGACACAAAGGCTACATCATCATGACCAATGATTGGTTCAACGAGTACGCCTTCCGCCTCGTGGTAGATAAGAAATATGTCCCACCCCACATCCTCAAAGCCAGCGAGCAAAAACCCATCATGGTCATGCCCGAAGACCCATTGTTCCAAGAGGACAACTAGGAATGGCTAGGAAAAGCTAGGAAAAATTAAACCGTGAGGATTTAGGTCCTCACGGTTTAATTTTTGATAAGGTTGTTAATTACTTAACATATTTCTTGCCGTTCTGGATGTAAACTCCATTCTCGGGAACGCTCTTTAACTCGCGGCCCTGGAGGTCGAAGA
Organism: Muribaculaceae bacterium; assembly: GCA_017557625.1. Classification (GTDB taxonomy): domain Bacteria; phylum Bacteroidota; class Bacteroidia; order Bacteroidales; family Muribaculaceae; genus Sodaliphilus. The sequence continues at coordinate 55,988 of JAFYYG010000058.1, read as the reverse complement.
TGCGGTTGTCAGCCTTGTCAGTCTCAATAGTGCTGATGCCTGTAGCTTCCTTCGAAACTGTCATCACGAGAGGCTCAGCAACTGCTCTGCCCTCGGGAGTGGCAGGTTGCATAACTGTGATGGTGTATTTGCCATCACCAACAACCTTGAAGTTAGAGCCGTCAATAAGCTCTATTGGCTGGTCGAGCAGATTATCGTTGATCTCGAAGTAGCCAACTTGGTTCTCGTCAACACCACCGAACCATTTCCATCCGTCCTCAACAGGAGTGATAATCTTGAACTCGGCACCATCCTCAAGCTGCACTTCGCCAATATATTGAGTTCCATCGGCATTCTCAACGAGTTCAATGCGACCACCCTCTTCAGTCTGATTCCAACCGTTGAAAGTGCCCACTACATAGAACTCGCTGTATTCAACAGGAGGTTCTGGTGTATTGTTACCCTCTGTCACAACACCGTTGGCCTTAACCAAGGTCATAATAACAGGGTCATCGAAATGCAACGAACTAGGCTCATCACCTCCAGAGTAAGAGAATACAGCATAATCATTGTTCTCAATAACGAACACATACTCACCATCGGCAAGCTGGCTCATATCCATCTTGCCCATGCCAACCTTACCTGCATGGTTAGGATAGAAGCGGCAGGAATTAGTCTTAAAAGTCTGGAAGAAAATGAGCTGGTTGGTGCCAGACTGAACGTGGCTTATGTTGTCAATCAGGTCGCCGAGCATGCTTTCCTTTTCCTCATCGGTGTAGGTTCCAGGTTCTACGCCCAAGAATTCTTCAAGTCTCTCAAGGATGTAAGGAGCATAACCTTGAGCTGTTACATACTTATTACCCAGAGCTTTCTTCCACATGAAACCGTTGTCGCCGTATTCTACGCTTACGGCTTCGCCGTCAACCATGGTAAAGGGCACGTTAACAAAGAAGCTGAAACCAGCGAGGTTCAGGCTATTGTTCTGAGCAAGTTCAAATTCAAAAGTCACATTTGCTGGGTCTTCGCCATTCAGGAGATGCATTTCCATCCTTGTTGGGCATGACTGTGCATAAGCGCAGAGTCCAATCAATGCTGCTGTAAAAAGTGTAAAAATTTTTTTCATAAAAACATTATGGTTGTCATCAACAGCCCATTGGTGACCTTTATAAAGTGTAACAAAAAAGCGTGGACTGAATTGCCACACCTTTAATTGGAGGTCTTAGGATACCTTGAGAAGAAGATGGGAATAACAGCTCACGCTATACACGCAAGCCATTTTGCTTTCCTCTCTTCTCATTGAAAAGTTCCTAAGTTTCCAATTAAGAGTTTTAAGCAAAACGCTTTTCTTTAATTCAAAATGTATGAATTGCCTCTGCAATCCAACTGCAAATATAAGTGTTATATTTTTTTCTGCAAAAAAATTACTACTTTTTTAACAGCTAAGCAGCAAACAAGGCGGGATTAGTGCTGCAAATCACTAATCCCGCCTGTTATATAAATAAATGTGTATTGTCTACGGTGTCACTACCGTTCCTATCGGCTCGCCAGCTATTACTTTGCGCAGGTTGCCTTTCACGTCCATGTTGAAGACGTGGATGGGGAGGTTGTTTTCCTTTGCCATTACGGTGGCGGTCATGTCCATGACTTTGAGGCCACGCTTGATGATTTCATCGTAGGTGATGGTGTCGAACTTGGTAGCCGTTGGGTCTTTCTCAGGGTCGGCGGTGTAGATGCCGTCGACGCGAGTGCCCTTGAGCATCACGTCGGCCTCTACCTCAATGCCGCGCAGCGTGCTGCCAGTGTCGGTGGTGAAGAAGGGACTGCCTGTGCCACATGACATGATGGCGACCTTGCCCTGATTCATGGCATCGATAGCGCGCCACTTGCTGTAGTGCTCGCCTATAGGTGTCATGGCGATGGCGGTGAACACCTGAGCCGGCTGCCCTTTGGCTTCAAGAGCCGACGACAGAGCCAATGAGTTGATAACCGTGGCGAGCATTCCCATCTGGTCGCCCTTCACACGATCGAAGCCTTGCGTGGCGCCCGAGAGTCCACGGAAGATGTTTCCGCCGCCAATCACGATAGCCACCTGCACGCCAGCATCCACAAGTTCCTTGATTTGCTCGGCATAGTCGTCTACTCGCTCACGGTCGATGCCGTAGCCCTGCTTGCCCATCAGCGACTCGCCGCTGAGCTTGAGTAAAATGCGTTTGTATCTTGTTTCCATTTTTTGATAGGTGTTAAGGAGTTAAAAGGAAAAAGTTGGACTAAGCGACTTGTCGCTACGTCCAACTTTTATATATTTAATGTGTCACAATATGAAAACTCTTATTTTCCACTTTTGGCTTTAGCATACTCAATCCATATCGACATGCTGCCAGGACCCTTATATTTAGCCTCGATCTCTTCGTATATCTTAATCGCCTCATCATATTTTTCTTGAGTGACTAAAACATATGCCTTTTTCTGCATAGCTTGAGCGATAATCTCTTTATTCTCGTAGCCCTTGTTGCTGATTAAAAGATAGGTAAGGAAACCACCTGATGCAAGAAAGACAACAGCAGAGATAATCAATATCAGACGACGAAGTTTGGGATCCTCTTTCTTTCTTATGTAGAACAAAATTGCGGCAAGAGCGGCAAGAGCCAACACGAAGAGTATTATCTCACGCCAACCTATGCGCTCCCAGAACGATTCTTTAGAAAGCTCAATAGCCTTGTCATAGGCTTTGATACCCTTATCTAACTGACTCTGGTCTTTTATTTTTATTTGACCGTTGTTATCTTCTATAGCTTGGTCTACATAAATGTCACCCAGCAGAATCTGTGAAGAAGGACCTAAGGCTTCACTTTTGGGAGAATAGTCCTCAAGATATTTTTGTGCTTCAGCGTAATTTCCTTTATCTTCAAGAATCTGGGCGGCCCTCAACTTTGCGTGGTTGCCAACTTTGTTCTTAAAAATCAGGTTGTTGCCATATTTTTTCGCAACACTCTCATACACCTGCAGAGCTGTTGTAGTATCTTGAGCGGTTAATACACCATTTTGTGCAGCATAAAATATTGCGTCAGCTTTTGCAATCTCTTTTTTTGCATTTTCAATCTCGGGCTTATAGCCAAATTGTGAGTACGCCCAAATTCCTAACGCAATAACTAAAATAGCGGCAACAATAATATAGATAAGGTTCTTGTGTTGCTCAAATTTCTGCTCGATACCCGACAGCGAATCATTGATTTCTTCTAGCTTGGTACGGGTTGGTTGATTTTTTTTCTTTGCCATAATATATATGTGAAAATGTGTGTAAAAATCTTGTTTTTTAATTTTGCGGTGCAAAAGTAATAGATATTTGTCTAATATAAAAACAATTTGCGAAATTAATTTGAAAAAACTGATAAAAAGGGGCTTTTTGAGGTCTATATCGCCCGCTTGATATATAAAAAACCACATTTTTCAAAAATAACAGAGCAAAAATAATTAATCAAGCATATCCGACAACAATCTCGATTTCATTGAATAAAAATGAACATCTACTGAAAAAAGATTGTGGATATAACAATTATTACTAATTTTGTGGTTCGTAGAAAAAACCTTTTTACTGAAAGACTAAACATGAAACCACAGACTCGTTTCAATAAATATGAATATATCGTCTATGCGTTATTACTGATAATGATTTTCTTGGCACCCACTTTCAGTGCCTTATTTCATGGTCATGACATAACCGACACCGAGTTCCTCAAAAACGACTTGCTGAGGAGCTGGAAAATCTTTATCGTCTATGTGATAGCCTTTGCCATTCATGACTTGATAATAGCGCCATGGCTTGTGTTTAAGCACAAGATGTGGTATTATGTGGCAGGAGTGATAGTTCTTATTGGCGTGTTCCAGTTGTACCAATGCAGCCAGCGACCCGACAAGATGCCTCCCCCCACCATGGAAAAGATGACACAAGACACTTCAAGAGCCCCTGCCGGCGAGGCGTCTAACACACCAGAAGATATCTCTAAAGGCGAGGCTCCCATTCTCCCAGACGAAGCGCCACCGCCATTGCAACGTCGTGATATCGTGTCGTTTATCCTCCTGCTGTTTGGTCTTGGCACCAATCTCGGCGTTAAGCTTTATGTCAGGTCAATAAGCGCAAAACAGGAACTGGAGGAGCTGGAGAAGGAGAACACCGAACAGCAGCTGGTGAACTTGAGATACCAACTGCATCCGCATTTCTTCATGAACACCCTCAACAACATCCACGCTCTTGTCGATATCGACCCTAAGAAGGCCCAAGAGTGCATCATCGACCTCTCGAAACTAATGCGGTATGTGCTATATGAGAGCAACCACCGCTTTGTGAGAGCCGCAAGGGAGGAGGAGTTTATGGCAAACTATGTGAGCCTCATGCGCTTGCGTTACAACGACAAACTGGAGTTCACCGTTGATAACCCTGACGACGGAACCGACATTTGTGTGCCGCCATTAGTGTTTATCTCATTTGTTGAGAATGCTTTTAAACATGGTGTAAGCTATAACAAACCGTCTTATATCCATCTTAAGGTTACTCGTTATACCAACGACGAAGGTGTGCAACACATGCTATGGGAGTGCCGCAACAGCAAGCACCCAAAGAACGGCAAGGCTACCGTCAGCGAGTCGAGTGGAGTGGGAATTCCTAACATCCGCCACCGCCTGGACCTGCTCTTTGGCGATAAATACACCCTTGACTTCAACGATGGCGAGAAGGAGTTCTGCGTCACTATGGATATCCCGGTGATACCGAGTGATCAGTCTGAATATTGTGAAGATGAAACCAATAATAACATAAAAACATCCAAATAAACATGATACGTTGCTTAGTTATTGATGATGAGCCTCTTGCGTTGCAGCAAATGGAAAGCTACATCAAGAAATTATCTTATCTCGAACTCGTGGCATGTTGCCAAAGTGCGATTGATGCAAAAGAAATAATTGAGAATGATAAGATTGACGCCATCTTCTGCGACATCAACCTGCCGGAGCTGAATGGTCTTGACTTCGTGAAATCACTTGAAAACCCTCCTATGGTGGTGTTCACAACGGCCTACAGCGAGTATGCCGTCGAGGGTTTCCAACTCAATGCCATTGACTATCTGCTCAAGCCCTTCGGTTTTGACGATATGAAGCGCGCCGCCGAGAAAATCAAAAAACGCTATGATGCCCTGCGCACCCTGCAGGAGGTGAGCCAGATTGATGAGGACGACGCAATCTTCCTCAAGACAGAATACAAGATTGTGCGCATTAACATCAGCCATATCCGCTATGTGGAGGCGATGAGCGAATACCTGCGCATTTACCTCGTTGACTCCACCCGCCCCATCATCGTGCTGCTAAGCATGAAGAAGATGGAAGAGCGCTTGCCCAGCCGCTCATTCATGCGTGTGCACCGCTCCTACATAATCAACTTGAAAATGATTAGAGAGGTAAGCAAAAACCGCATCGTTATAGGCGATGAAATCGACGTGCCCATCGGCGACAGCTACCGTGACCAGTTCAACGCCTACATCAACAGTAAGTTCCTCACCAAGTAGTTGAGAGTTCAGAGTGGAGAGGGGAGAGGAGAGAGGGAAGAGGGGAGAGTTAAGAGTTATTCCTAGTTATTCCTAGCCACTCCTAGTTATTCCTAGCCACTCCTAGTTATTCCTAGCCACTCCTAGCCACTCCTATCTCAAAGATTCAACTTTTTTTTGCCGTTATCAGTTTTTTGTCTTAACTTTGTGCTTTTAAAAGCATAGAGTTATGAGAATTGGTATTATTGTAGCATTAAGCAAAGAGCTCGAGCTGCTCAAACCACAGCTTGAAAATTTGAGAATTGTCGAGAAAAACGGCATTACATTCTATTGTGGCTCAATAGGAAACCATAGGATTGCCGCTATGCAGTGTGGCGTGGGAAAGGTTAACGCTGCTATAGGAACGGTAACCATGATAGACAACTACAACCCCCAACTCATCATCAACACCGGTGTGGCTGGAGGGGCTAACAAGAGTGTGAGCATCATGGACCTTGTGGTGGGCAGCCAGGTGTGCTACCACGACGTGTGGTGCGGTGGATTTGACGATACCGTGAGTTACGGTCAAATGCAGGGTTTGCCGCTCTACTTCGACGGTGCAGCCAGCGTGATAGATAAAATTCACGACGACCCGCATGTGCATTGCGGACTCATTGTGAGCGGCGACCAGTTCATCGACAATATCGAAGACCTCAACAAGATTACAAGTCATTTCCCACAGGCCCTCGCCGTGGATATGGAAAGCGGCGCCATAGCCCACACCTGCCACGTGAGGAAGGTGCCATTTGTGAGCATGCGCATTATCAGCGACTCGCCAGGGGCTAGCCATGACAACAGTCAGCAATACAGCGACTTCTGGGCCGATGCCCCAATCCACACTCTCGAGGTAGTGAAAGAACTGCTACAAAAATTGGATTAACAACACCCTTTAGACTATGGAAAAAATAGCAAGTTTTACCATCGACCACACCAAGCTTTTGCGAGGCATTTATGTGTCGCGAAAAGACAAGATAGAAGGCGGAGGCACTATCACTACCTTCGACATACGCATGAAGCTCCCCAACCGTGAGCCAGCAGTGAGCCAGAGTGCCCTCCACACCATCGAGCACCTGGCTGCCACTTTCCTGCGAAATCATCCAGAGTGGGGCAGCAAAGTGGTGTACTGGGGGCCTATGGGATGCTGCACCGGCAACTACCTGCTGCTGCAAGGTGACCTTGAGTCGAGTGACATAGTGCCGCTGATGCGGGAACTGTTCACGTTCATCGCCAATTTCGATGACGACATCCCCGGCGCCAGTGCGCAGGAATGCGGAAACTACATGCTCAACAACCTCCCCATGGCAAAATGGGAAGCCCGCAAATTCCTCGTGGAAATCCTCAACAACATACAACCCCAAAACCTAGTTTATCCATAAGAGGTGGATCGGAGATCGGAGATCGGGAATCGGGGAATGCTACCTATGCTGCGACGAGTCGCAGCCCACTCAACACTTAAAATTTAACACTTTACACTTATATATGGCTTTTTTAAAAAAATTTTTCAGCAAAGAGAAGAAAGAGACGCTCGACAGTGGCCTCAACAAGACCAAGGAAGGGTTGTTCTCTAAACTCAAGAAAGCGGTGGCGGGCAAGTCGAAGATTGACGATGACGTGCTCGATAACCTCGAGGAGGTGTTCATCACCAGCGATGTGGGGGTCAATACCACCCTCAAAATCCTCGACCGAATACAGGACCGCGTGGCGCGCGATAAGTATGCCACAACCAACGAGCTCAACGACATGCTGTGTGAGGAAATCACGCAGCTGCTAGCCGATAACGACAACGCCAACCGCGAGGACTTCACCGTTGATGACGACAAGAAACCTTATGTCATCATGGTGGTGGGAGTGAACGGTGTGGGCAAAACCACGACCATCGGCAAACTCGCCTACCAGTTCACCCAGGCGGGCAACAAAGTGGTGCTCGGTGCCGCCGACACCTACCGCGCTGCCGCCGACGAGCAGCTCGAAATCTGGGGCGAGCGCGTGGGAGTGCCGGTAATCAAACACAAGATGGGCACCGACCCAGCTTCGGTGGCCTACGACACCGTGGCGAGCGCCAAGGCGCAGAACGCCGACGTGGTGATTATCGACACCGCAGGCCGATTGCACAACAACGTGGGACTGATGAACCAGCTCACTAAAATCAAGAACACCATGAAGAAGGTGCTGCCCGAGGCTCCCAACGAGGTGCTTCTCGTCCTTGACGGCTCAACTGGCCAAAACGCTTTTGAGCAGGCCAAGCAGTTTGTCGCCGCCACCGAGGTCAACGCCCTGGCAGTCACCAAACTCGACGGCACCGCCAAAGGCGGCGTGGTAATCGGCATCAGCGACCAGTTCCAGATTCCCGTGAAATACATCGGTCTCGGCGAGCGCATGGAAGACCTCCAAATCTTCCGCAAAGAAGAATTCGTGAAGTCCCTCTTTGGAAAGTAAAAGTGAATTATTTTTTGTAATTAAATTGCATTTGAGTTCTCGATTACTCGACTATTCGATTGCTCGATTGTTATTTCCTTGAAACGCAACAAAATTGACATAATTTCCCTCGGGTGCTCTAAGAATCTCGTTGATTCGGAGCACCTGATTCGTCAGCTGCATGCTGCAGGCTACACGGTGGAGCACAACCCCAGCCACGTTGATGGCGAGGTTGTGGTGGTAAACACCTGCGGATTCATCGCCGACGCACAGGAGGAGTCTATCAACACCATCCTTGAGTTGGGCGAAGCCAAGCGACAAGGCCGCATCAAGAAACTCTTGGTGATGGGATGCCTCAGCGAGCGATTCCTTGCCGAGCTCACCGAGGAACTCCCCGAAGTGGACCACTTCTATGGCAAGTTCAACTGGAAACAAATACTTGCCGATCTCGGCAAGAGCTACCGCGACGACCTCGCCAGCGACCGCATCCTCACCACACCACCCCATTACGCCTACATGAAAATCTCGGAGGGCTGCAACCGCTTCTGCGCCTTCTGCGCTATCCCGCTCATCACGGGCCGCCACAAGAGTGTGCCTATGGAGCAATTGCTTGAAGAGACGCAAAACCTCGTGTCTCGAGGTGTGAAGGAGTTTAACGTGATAGCGCAAGACCTGTCGAGCTATGGTCTCGATCTCTACAGCAAGATGATGCTTCCCAAACTGGTGGAGCAGATGGCGGCAATCGATGGCGTGGAGTGGATTAGGCTGCATTACGCCTACCCCACCCAGTTCCCTTGGGACATCATGCCGGTGATGGCTCAGCACGACAACGTGTGCAACTACCTCGACATCGCCCTCCAGCATATCAGCGACAAGGTGCTCACCAACATGCGCCGGCACATCACCCGCGACGAGACGCTACGGCTCATCGAGCGTATGCGTCACGAGGTGCCGGGACTGCACCTACGCACAACGCTAATGGTGGGATTCCCAGGCGAGGGCGACAGGGAATTTGACGAATTGATGGATTTCGTGCGACAGGCACGTTTCGAGCGCATGGGAGCCTTCGCCTACAGCGAGGAGGCTGGCACTTGGGCAGCCCAAAATCTTGAAGACAACATCCCACAAGACGTGAAACAATCTCGCCTTGAAGCCCTTATGGACCTTCAAGAATCTATCTCCATGGAGATTCAAGAGAGCAAAGTTGGCACCACCCAGCGCGTAATCATCGACCGCGAGGAAGAGGAATACTACGTGGGTCGCACACAGTACGACTCCCCCGAAGTGGACCCCGAGGTCCTCATTAACAAGACCACTCCCCTCACCCCGGGCAACTTCTATAACGTAAAAATCACTGGTGCACTACCTTTTGAACTCCTAGCCACCATATAACAGCCGGCAAATGCACAAGCATAAGTTTCATCGACAACCAGCGAGCGCATAGTGCAACACATAACTATCAAGGGAATCGCAAAAAACTACCGCCACTCTATTGCAGGGTGGCGGTAAATGTTTTTTCTGTATTAATCAAGGCGCAGCTCAATTATGCATTGATTAGAGGCGGGCGGCCAGTTCTGCACTTTGGGCTTCGTAGCCGGGCTTGTTGAGGAGAGCGAACATGTTTTTCTTATAGGCCTCCACACCGGGTTGGTTGAATGGGTTGACACCGAGCATATAGCCGCTCATGCCGCAGGCTTTCTCGAAGAAGTAGATGAGTTGGCCCAGATATTTCTCGTTGAGGGCTGGAAGGGTGATGAGCATGCAGGGCACGCCACCGTCAACGTGAGCCAGGCGGGTGCCGAGCTCTGCCATCTTGTTGACCTCGTCAACGCGCTTGCCAGCGATGTAGTTGAGGCCATCGAGGTCGGCATCGTCGGTGGGGATTACCACCTCGTTGCGCTGCTTCTCAACAGTGATGACTGTCTCGAAGATGGTGCGCTCGCCTTCCTGAATCCACTGCCCCATCGAGTGCAGATCGGTAGTGAAATCGACGCTGGCGGGGAAGATGCCCTTGCCGTCTTTGCCCTCGCTCTCACCGTAAAGTTGTTTCCACCATTCAGCGAGGAAATGCAGACTGGGGTTGAAGTTAACCAGAATCTCCACCTTCTTGCCTGCCTGATACAGAGCGTTGCGAGTAGCTGCATAGTCAACCATAATGTCGGCGGGAGCTTTCTCCATCTCCACTGCACCAGCAACCAGGGCGTTGATGTCGAAGCCAGCAATGGCCACTGGCAGCAAGCCTACTGGAGTAAGCACCGAGAAGCGTCCGCCCACATTGTCGGCGATGACGTAGGTCTTATAGCCCTCCTGAGTGGCGAGGCTGCGCAGAGCACCGCGCTTGGCATCGGTGATAGCCACTATGCGCTTGCCGGCAACTTCCTTGCCCACCTGCTTCTCAAGCATATTCTTGAGTAAACGGAAAGCGATAGCTGGCTCGGTGGTGGTTCCCGACTTAGAGATTACCACAATGCCAAAGCGTTTGCCTTCAAGAAGCTTCATCAGGTCGTAGAGATAATCCTCGCCGATGTTGTTGCCGGCAAAGACCACTTTGGCACCCTCGCTCTGCTTGAAAGCGGCGAAGTTATCGCTCAACGCCTCAATCACAGCCTTGGCACCCAAGTAGCTTCCACCAATGCCAATTACCACGACATACTCGCACTCCTCACGCAGCTGGCGTGCACTGGCGTTGATGTCATCGAGTTCGGCAGCGGTTATCTCACTTGGCAGATGCAGCCAACCCAGGAAATCGTTGCCCGCGCCGTCGCCCTTCTCAAGAGTCGTGGCAGCGGCAAGCGCCTGAGGTTTCAACACTTCAATATCTTTCTCACTAATAGTCCCGAGGACCGATTTGTTGCAAATGCTAATCATTATATTATAGTTTTTAGTTATCAGTTGTTAGTTCTTAGTTGATTGTGCATTAAGCATTGTGCATTATGCATTGTGCATTATGCATTGTGCATTATGCATTGTGCATTATGCATTGTGCATTATGCATTAATTAAATTGGCATCGTATAGGCGCGGCGGCGCTTGTTGAGTGTGGTCTCGAAGTATTGCCATTGCTTCTGCACCATCTCGTTGTGCTCAAGCTCGTGGCTGCTCTCTGCCCATTTATAACCTAATTTGATGAAGCAGGGGATGAGGTCGGTGAAGAGCAGCGAATTTACGCCTTTGCTCTGGTATTCGGGTTTAACTGCCACGAGCAGTAGATCCACCACATCATTCTTCTTGAACGCCTTGAGCATGTGATACCATCCGAAGGGGAACAGGCGTCCGCGGTTCTTGATAAGAGCTTGCGACAGCGATGGCAGCGCGATGCCCACGCCCACCAGTTCGCGCGTGTCGTTCTTGATGATGAGCGAGAGGTCGTCAAGTGGCAAGTAAGGCAGATACATCTTGATGTAGTGCTCTATCTGCCTCTCGCTCAACTGCGAGTAACCGAATAGGTTCTCAAACGCCTCGTTGATTAGCTTGAAGATTGCTTGTCCATAGTCGGCGACAAGCTGCTTGCGGTTGGTATATTTGATGTTGTCGAGGTTGTAGCGTTTCTTCACGATGTCGCTTATACGCTGCATCTTCTCGGGAACCTGTTCGGGAACCTTGATGTGGAACTCCACCCAATCAACGTCCTTGACAAATCCCATGCGTTCCAACTGCTTGGGATAGTATTCGTAGTTGTAGATGGTAGCGTTGGTGCCAATCTCATCAAAGCCCATAACCAGGCAACCCTCGGGGTCCATATCGGTGAAGCCCAATGGACCGGTTAGCTCGGTCATGCCCTTCTCCTTGACCCACTTCTTCACGACATCGAAGAGAGCGTCAACCACCTCATCGTCGTCAATAAAATCGACCCACCCGAAGCGGCCCTCCTTCTTGTCATGGGTCTCGTTGAAGCGGTGGTTAATGATACCGGCAATGCGCCCCACTGGCTTGCCGTCGCGATAGGCCATGTAATAGACACTCTCACAGAAGTCAAATGCTGGATTCTTCTCAGGCATCAGCGTGCCAATCTCATCACTGATGAGGGCCGGAATATAGCACTTGCTGTCACGGTAAAGAACATCGATAGGAAACTTCACATACTTGCTAAGCTCCTTCTTCGTAGGCTCTATTTTTCTAATTTCAATCGACATAATTCTTTGTTTTGTTATTTCTTGACTGCAAAGATAGAGATTTTTCGGCATAAAAAGACTAATATTAAAACATTTTTATTACCTTTGCAGCCTGAAATCAAAAAGTTCGGGGTGTAGCACAGTTGGTTAGCGCGCCACGTTCGGGACGTGGAGGTCGGAAGTTCGAGTCCTCTCACCCCGACTTAAAGAGGAAAACGGCAGGAGAATAGCGTCTTTTGTCGTTTTTTCTTGTTTTTTGCTGCAAAAACCACTTTTTTTTCTTTCTTTTTTGATAATATCTCAAATTATAACTACCTTTGGGGTTTAACAAAAAAATAAAGGACTATAGCTATGAAATCAAGAAAACTTCTTTTTGCTTCGCTGCTCTTTGCCATGAGCATGACAGCACTCGCCGAAGATTTTAATGGCATACTTATTAACACTAAGCAAAACAAGTGGGCCTCTAGCAATTATTTTGCTAAGGGGGTGAATGCTATTAATGACGATGACCTAGAAGATGCTATCGACATGTTTGGGAAGGAAGTGAAACAGCATCCGTCCAACGGATATGCCGTCTGCAACCTTGCGCAGTGCCAGTTTACGGCAGCCAAGAATGAGATGTACACCAACATTTACAGTGATGATAGAAGCGAAGAAGAAATAAATATCGCCATAGAGAAGGGATTTAAAGGCATGAGAGCTGCGCTGCCGCTGTTTGACAAGGGTCTGTCGCTGCTTCCCACCACCGACGGCGAGGCGCTGTGCCAGGCCTATCGCGTAAAAGCTTCGATGCTTCGCAACTTTGAAGACCTTGACAGCCTCCAGGTTGTAGAGTGCTACAACAAGGCGATTGCCGTGCATCCTTGCGAAGATGTGTATAATGAGCACATGGATTTCTGCTTCAGCAACACCGAGGTTGTCATTGCCGACGCTCAGGCGCTTCGTAAGCTCTGTCCCGACGACCCCAGCAACGTGAAGGTGCTGGCAGTTATGGCCTACAGGAATAAAGATTATGCTCAGTGCCTTGCGCTGTGTGAGGAATATAACGCTATGCTCAAGGCTCAAGATGAGGATGCTCTTGACATTCAGATTGCATCATTGAAAATAATATCTTTAAAAGAATTGGACCGTGACAGCGAGGCTATGGACTTGGCGCTGACCTGTATCACAGATTATGATTTTAGCGACGCAATACAAATGTTTTTGGACCTTGCCGAGAAAAATCCAGACCTTGCCGAGATAAAAATAAAGCAGAGGATGTTTGCCGAGAATGGTGAAGAAGTGATTTGGAACTTCATGCTGGGACGCATCATGAAGTTAAAGAAGGACTACAAAGGCGCTCTCGAATACTTTAAGAAAGTGGAAAAAACCGAGCGGGTGGCTATGGTCTATAACGAGATATCCAATTGCTACTATATGCTTGGCGACACCGACAATGCCTTGAAATATATAGAAGCGGCAACCGTGATGGAGGGTGGAAGTGACTATCTGACCGAACGCGACGTGATGCTCGTGAACTTAGGTATGGCGAGCAAGGTGATTAGCGAGAAGATGACAGGGGTGGAAATCGTTAAAAATATAGATGAAACAGAGTTTTTTCAACGTTTTATCCTTGCCGAACTATTGCTGCAAGAACACGACTATGCGCAGGCGGCCACAATCCTTGAACCCATGCTTGACAAGGACGATGGCGCAAGCGCCCTCTCGCTTTATGCCACTGCTCTGAAAGGTCTGGGACGTGACGACGAGGCACAGCGCAGCTTGCTGCAAATCACCGAAATTGACCCACTGCCTGATGACGACCTCCCTTATCGTGCCGTTGCCCTGTATGAACTGGGACGTGGCGACGAGGCCATCGAGATGGCCAACTCGCTGGCGCAGGAATGGGAGAATCATCAGCTGAATCGTGCCGATGAGAAAACACCCGAATCATGCTATACCATAACCACCGTGTTTGCCCAAATAGGCGATAGCGACAAGGCTCTGGAATATCTAGAGAAGCACTTCCTGCACGATTCTATGCCTTACAATTTCGGGTTCATGGACCGCGACTGGCGCCTCGACAGCGTGCGCGAGCTGCCACAATACAAGACCCTTGTAGAGAAGTATAAAACCATCTGGAAAAGCAACGCAACCCCCACCAATAAATAATTAGAAGTCATGAAACAATTCACAACACTCATAATCATTGTGGCAATAATAGTTGCCAGCAATCTGGGAATCACAGCGCAGACGCTGTCGGGCGGATATGACGATAGCACCGAGTATTTCGACAGCAAGAAGCACAACAAGTGGCGCAACAGCGCAAATTTCAAGAAAGCCCTAGCAATCCTCAACAACGAGAATAATGAGGAAGACATCGACTATGATGCCGCCCTCACTTTGCTCCAGGATGAGTTCAAGCAGCATCCTGGCAATGGATATGCGGTGTGCAGTGCTGCCATTGCACGCGAGAATGAGGACACCGGTGATTTGAGCATGTTTATAATTGATTTGTTATATGGAGATAACAAAATCAGTGAGGATGAGGTCGAGAACCTTATCCAAAAACGATTTGCAGAGTCTAAGCAAGTGAAGACGGAAGTTGTTGAAATGCTTGAATTAGGAATCTCATTGATTCCCGCAGCCGACAAGGAAAACCTCTGTAAAGCCTATATCACTTATGGTAACCTTCAAGTAGATCTTGAAGATACAGAAAAAGCCCTTGCCGCCTATGAACAAGCTGCGACCATATTGCCTTGCTATCAGAGCTATGACATACTCATGAAGTTTTGTCTGGACCACGGCGACAATGATAAAGCACTACAATATGCCTCAAAGCTGGGCGACAAGATTGATGAAGACAATGAGGCATTGTGTAAATTGGCAAAAGTGTATATCGACAACAATGATTATGACAAGGCCAAGACACTCATAAACAAGGCTATCGCTAATGACGATAGTGATAGTGATGCCTATCAGCAGCTCTTTAATATGCTGATAGCAGAGGGTAATTATCAAGAAGCCCTTGACAAGACTATTGATTGTTACAAAAAATTCCAGGGAAGTAACCTTTTTCAAAATATAAGTACTATCTATGATGTTAATGATGACTGCAAAACAATGGTAATCAGCAAATTGCATCAGTTGGAAGCCGAGATGTCCGAGGTTAACGACGATGATAAGCAAGTAGCGACCGAGTGGAGCTATTTCGAGGGTTTGTTGTATTATTTTGACAAAGACTATCGTAGTGCACTTATTTGCTTTGACAAGTTGCTGGAGCGCAAACCTTCAGCACCTCTTCTCTCGTTGAAAGCAGATTGCCACTATATGCTAGGCGATGCTCCTCAAGCTCTTAAAATTCTCAACTATGCTTTGAGGATGCCTGAAGACTCCGAAGGCATTAGCATCAAGGAGGAGCTTTTGAAAACTAAAATTAGGATAGAAATGTGGTGTGGCATGAACGAAGAGCAGATTTATGATTCTGAGATCTATTGCAAGGCTTTTGGTAAGGAATCTACTTTGGGTTATGGGACGTTAGTGCGAGGATATATCAACAAGGGACAGTATGCCAAAGCCCTTGAGGTGTGTGACGAGTGGAGTGAGCAGTATGAAGATGACATAGATGCTAAATACAATCATGCCTTAGTGCTCGCAATGTGGGGAAAGAACGACATGGCCCGTGAGGAACTGCAAGAGATTATCAGTGCCGATGAGTGCTCAAACGAGAGGAAGATATTTGCCCTGTATTATATGGGTGAGACCGAACAGTCAAAAGTTATGCTCGATGAAATGGCTCGAAATTCCGAACTTGCTGCCACTGCCACCGAGACCGAGAATGATATGCCATCAGAGGTGATGTCGTTCTACAACCTCGCTTGTGTCTACTCTTTGCTTGGCGATATCGACCGTGCGCTATACTTCCTGGAGCGCTATTACGCCGAAGACAATACCGCCACCGAATTCGACTATGCAATCCTCGATGATGATCTCAACAACGCTCGCAAGTCGCCTCAATTCATGGAAATAATAAACCGCTATAAGCAAAAGTGGCTTAACGGCGAGTTGAACCTTAAGAAATAATGGAGGACAGAGAGCATACCCCACGCTGGATTAAGCTCTTGATAGGGCTGTCGGCGCTGCCACTGCTATGGTGGCCAGTGTCACTGCTGCACGACACGGCTTTCGTGTTCAGCGGCACCAAGCGTGTGCTGATGATGATATTTCCATTCTATGCTCTTGTCTCGCTGGGGTTGGCATGGCATTGCCGCAACGAGCGTCGCGAAGTGATGTGGGTGCTGCTGGTAGTTCTCTGGCTCAGCTACGCCGCAATCTACACACTCGCAAGTATAAAGTAGGGACAAGGCGCGCCTTGTCCGCCAGAGAATCTAGAATTTCTAGAAAATCCATAAGAACAAAAAAACTGTGAACTATGAACTTTAAACTATGAATTAAAGATAATATGAACAACGACTTAAAGATTTTTTGCAAGAACACACAAGAGTATATCGACATCGACGGTGGCGATACCTTGCAAGAGATATACGAAACTATTGAGAAGCGCATTCCGTTCAGACCCATCTGCGCTATGGTAAACAACAAGGTTGAGGCGCTAAACTATCCAGTGTTTGGTCCTAAGATGGTGGAATATGTAGAGACTTTATCCCCGCAGGGCATAAGGGTATATATCCACTCGCTGTGCATGGTTCTCTACAAGGCCATTGAGGATTTGTTCCCTGGCAAGCGCCTGCGCATAGAGCACAGCATATCGGGAGGCTTTTACTGCAAAATCAAGCACGATGAGGAAATCATTACTCCCGATAATATCAAGCGCTTAAAGGCACGTATGCAGGAAATTGTGGACCAGGACATCAAATTTGTGCGCCGTGAACGCCTCACCACCGATGTGGTGGAGATGTTCCGCAAGCAGGGACTCAACGACAAGGTGCGCTTACTGGAATCAAGCGATGACCTGTACACCGTTTTCTACAAACTCGACAACATCATCGACAGCTACTATGAGCCACTTGCGCCATCTACGGGTTATCTCACAGCCTTTGACCTTGAGCCATATAAGGATGGTATGCTATTGTTAGGCCCCGACCCCAATGACGAGACTAAGCCCCGCAAGTCTTATCCCATGGATAAAATGTTCAAAGCTTTCACTAATTATGTGAAATTTAACGACATCGTGGGTCTCGACGATGTGGGCACGCTCAACAAAGCCATTGAGAAAGGCTGGGCTCCCGACATCATCAACGTGGCCGAGGCGTTGCACGACAAGATGTTTTCGCGCATCGCCGATGACATCACCCAGCGCTACCACGATGGTGGCGCCCGTGTGGTGCTCATCGCAGGACCCTCATCGAGCGGCAAGACCACGTCGAGCAAGCGATTGGCCATCCAATTGCTCACCAATTATATCGTGCCTAAGGTAATATCGCTTGACAATTACTTTATCGACCGTGAGCACACGCCACGAGATGAGAAAGGCGACTATGATTATGAGTCGCTCTATGCCCTTGACCTGGAGCAGTTCAATAAAGACCTAAAGGCTCTCATCAACGGCGAGGAGGTGAAGATGCCTACCTACAACTTCCAGACTGGCGAGCGCGAATACCGAGGCGACACCCTCCAACTCAAGGAAAACAACATCCTGCTAATGGAAGGCATCCACGGACTGAACCCCGAGCTCACCAAGGATATTCCCGAAGAGATGAAATACCGCGTGTATGTGAGCGCTCTAACCACACTGAGCATTGACGACCACAACTGGGTATCTACCAGCGACAACCGTTTGCTGCGCCGCATCGTGCGCGACTACAAATACCGTGGCGCTGATGCCCGCGCGAGTATCGCACGCTGGCTAAGTGTGCGCCGTGGCGAAGAAAAATGGATTTTCCCCTATCAGGAGAATGCCGACGCCATGCTCAACTCATCGCTACTTTTTGAGCTTGCGGTGATGAAGGAACAAGCCGAGCCCATTCTTAAAAAAGTGCCGAGCAACGTGCCCGAGTACGCTTTGGCAAGTCGTCTGCTGCAATTCCTGCGCTACTTCAAGCCTATCAGTGACTCCACCATCCCAAGCACCAGCCTTATCCGCGAGTTCCTCGGTGGCAGCAGCTTCAGGGATTAATTCAATTCATAATCCCAAATCGGGATAATTGATGGGGGCACACCGCTCTTCAACAAAAAAACAATCGCCGCAGATCCCTCACGGGTGTGCGGCGATTGAACTTAAAATTATGAAACAAAATTACTACTTATTCTAATTATATATATTAGCTCAAAATGCTCAATGATTATTAATAACAGCACGAAGCACTTTAAAGTTGTGGTCCTGCGGCCACGAGTGCCTTGCCTGCCTCGTTGCTCTCATACTTGGCGAAGTTCTTGATGAAGCGGCTTGCCAAGTCTTTAGCCTTCTCCTCCCAAATAGCGGGATCAGCGTAGGTGTCGCGTGGATCAAGAATAGCTGGATCTACGCCTTCGAGCTGAGTGGGAACGGTGAAGTTGAAGTAAGGAATCTCCTTAGTTGGAGCGTTGTCGATGCTGTGGTTGAGGATAGCGTCGATGATGCCGCGGGTGTCGCGAATCGAGATGCGCTTGCCGCTGCCGTTCCAGCCGGTGTTCACCAAGTAAGCCTTTGCACCGCTCACCTGCATGCGCTTAACGAGTTCCTCGGCATATTTGGTTGGGTGCAACTCAAGGAATGCCTGGCCGAAGCATGCGCTGAAGGTTGGAGTAGGCTCGGTGATGCCACGCTCAGTACCTGCCAGTTTAGCGGTGAAGCCGCTCAAGAAGTAGTACTTAGTCTGCTCGGGAGTCAAGATTGACACTGGAGGCAGCACGCCAAATGCGTCGGCGCTCAAGAAGATTACCTGCTTTGCAGCGGGGCCGTGGCTCTGTGGGCGCACGATGTTCTTGATGTGGTAGATTGGGTAAGAAACGCGGGTGTTCTCGGTAACGCTCTTGTCGGCGAAGTCGAGTACGCCATTCTCGTCAACGGTAACGTTCTCGAGTAGCGCGTCGCGGCGGATAGCGTTGTAGATGTCGGGCTCGCTCTCCTTGTCAAGATTGATAACCTTGGCATAGCAGCCACCCTCAAAGTTGAATACGCCCTCGTCGTCCCAGCCGTGCTCGTCGTCGCCGATGAGTTTGCGCTTAGGATCGGTTGAGAGTGTGGTCTTACCGGTGCCGCTCAAGCCGAAGAAGATGGCGGTATTCTCGCCGTTCATGTCGGTGTTGGCAGAGCAGTGCATAGCGGCGATGCCCTTCAGTGGCAGGTAATAGTTCATCATTGAGAACAGACCTTTCTTCATCTCGCCACCATACCAAGTGTTGAGGATTACCTGCTCCTTGCTCGATACGTTGAAGACAACTGCTGTCTCGCTGTTGAGGCCGAGTTCCTTGTAGTTCTCCACCTTTGCCTTGCTGGCGGTGTAAACGATGAAGTCGGGCTCCTGGTCAAACTCCTCCTCGTTCTGAGGACGGATAAACATATTGGTCACGAAGTGAGCCTGCCAAGCCACCTCCATGATGAAGCGCACCTTCATGCGGGTGTCCTTGTGGGTGCCGCAGAAACCGTCAACGACAAACAGGCGCTTGCCGCTCAGCTGCTTTTGAGCGAGCTCTTTCACTGCAGCCCAAGTCTCGAGGCTGGCAGGGTGGTTGTCGTTGGGATATTCGGGAGTAGTCCACCACACGGTGTTCTTGCTGTTCTCGTCCATCACGATGAACTTGTCCTTAGGCGAGCGGCCGGTGTAGATGCCGGTCATCACGTTGATGGCGCCAAGCTCAGTCTCCTGGCCCACGTCAAAGCCCTCGAGACCGTCTTTGGTCTCCTCGTTGAACAATACCTCATAAGTGGGGTTGTAAAGCACCTCCTGAACATCGGTGATGCCATACTTCGCTAATACTGACTTATCAAATTTTGCCATAGCTGTAATTGATTTTTAGTGTTATTGTTGGTTGATTTTTTCTCTTATTGAATAAACCTCAATTATTAGAACGCAAAATTACATATTTATTTTATATATAACACACAAATAAGGAAAAATTTCTTTAATTAAGCAAAAAATCACCAATTTGATAATAATGGACTATCAAATGAAATGGCAAGTCATGTATAAATTTCACATATTATGCAAACGACCAAAATTGAAACCATCAAATTTATCCATGTAACACATACATTATCTATAGAATCAAAAATGTTCAAGTAAAATAAAAACAAGGAGCTGAAAATTTTTCATAATCAGCACCTTGCGCTTTTAAGCCAGTACCCAGAGCCGGGGTCGAACCGGCACGGGTGTTACCCCACTGGTGTTTGAGACCAGCGCGTCTACCGATTCCGCCATCTGGGCTCGAAAAGCGGTGCAAAGGTAGTGCAATTTTTTTAAATGACAAACCATTTGGCGAAAAAATCTGATTTTTTTGGTTTCACACGCTTCTATGTGGACTATGTATAGACTATGTGGACTTATATGGGTTCCACGAGGCATCAGTTATGTTAGTTTGTGTTATCTGGAAAAAGTCACTATCTTTGCAAAAGAATAAACAAAACAGCTAAATGATGAAGAAATTATTATTATTGACAGCGTTGGTGGCACTTTGTGTGCCACACGGTGAGGCGTGCACGAGCATTCTTGTGGGCAAGAAGGCGACTGTTGACGGCTCGGTGATGTGCACCTATAATATTGACTCGTGGGGCGCTATGCACAAGATGCCACGCTTTGAGGCTGGCACCCACAGTCCTGGCACCATGCGTGAGATTTATGATCGAGACACAAGGGTTTATCACGGTAAAATCCCCGAGGCTCCAGTCACCTATCTTGTGAATGGACACATCAATGAATGGCAGGTGTCAATTGGTGAGAGCACCTTCGATGGCCGTGAAGAACTGGTCGATACCACAGGAATCATCGACTATGGCTCGCTGATGCTCTTAGGTCTGCAACGCTCACGCACTGCCCGTGAGGCCATCGAAGTGATGACGAGTCTTGTAGAGAAATATGGCTTCTGCAGCTCGGGGGAGTCGTTCACGGTGTGCGACCCCAATGAGGCATGGCTTCTTGAGATGATAGGCTGCGGACCAGGCAGCAAGAGTGTGGTGTGGATAGCGGTGCGAGTGCCCGACAATGCCGTGATGGCGCATGCCAACCAAAGCCGCATACGCCAAGTGGATCTTACCGATACCGCCAATGTGAAGATTTCGAGCAACTGCATAAGTTTTGCCCGCAAGAGAGGATATTTCAAGGGACGCGACAGTGAGTTCAGCTTCTGTGATGCTTATAATCCTCCCACCTTCGGCGGACGACGGCTGGGCGACTCGCGTGTGTGGGCTATCTACCGTCGCTTGACTACTGGCATGGACCGTTATATTCCGTATATTGAAGGTATAAAGCCCATGAGCGAGGTTGAGCCGCTGCCTCTATGGATAATCCCCGACGAGCCACTCAGCGTGAATACTGTGATAGAGTGCTTGCGCGACCACCTTGAGGGAACCCCGTTCTCATTTGACCAGGAAGATGACCCGGGAGCGGGAATCTACGACACTCCGTTCCGTCCGCAACCTCTTCGGTATGACGATGATGGCACTACCATGTTCAACGAGCGGGCGGTTTCCACCGCTCACACGGCTTTCACCTTCGTGAGCCAGCTGCGCAGCTTCATGCCACGAGAAGTGGGTGGAGTGATATGGTGGGGCAGCGACGACAGCGGAATGGTGGCTTACACACCTGTCTATTGCTGTGCCAACCGAGTGCCTCACTGCTACAACGTGGGCGACGCTTTCCACTTCAGCGAAGAGAGCGCTTACTGGGTGAGCAACTGGGTGAGCAATATGGTTTATCCGCGATGGAGCCTACTCTACCCCGAACTCGAGTCGGTGCGCGACTCATTGCAGGCGAGCTATTTCTCACATCAAGCCGAGGTAGAGCAGCAAGCACTCAGCCTGTTGAGCAACGACCGTGACCGCGCCATCGCGCTGCTGAGCGACTATGGCGACAAGATGGGAAATCAGATGGTGGCACGATGGCGAGAGATGGCTTGGCACATGATAGTGAAGTATAACGACGGCGTGGTGCGTGAAGAAGACGAGAACGGCAACTACAAGCACAACTCCAGCGGATACCGCCCACGACTCACGCGACCCGGCATGACACCCAAAGCCCGCCGCCGCATCCACAAGTCCACCGGCACCCGCTACGAAGTGCCGCCTACCGACAATCTTGACACATCTTATATGTAAATTTTGCATAATTAGAGTTTCAAACTTTGGCTCACATAATTGTAGTAAAGTTGTTTTGCAGTTTAGAGAAAAATATATAATTTTGCGCCCACATTATTGAGTATACAGAAAAAACAGAATCAATCTGGATGTTTCATAGCGTTTGCGGTGTTTGTCTATAAAATATGGGCAAAGACTGAGATTATTGAAAACAATATGCAGATTCAACTATAGGCGGGAGATTGACCTTTCGGTCAGAACCTATAGTAAAAAATGTTATCTCCTCCCCCGGCATTGTCGGGGATGCATGTTAAACATCATGTACGCTGTAGTCCAGATTGTTTCTGTTTTTATCATTAACAGCCTGCTATTTCTATGGTCTCACTATTTGAGTTTGCTACACCTGAAATGTTGACAAAGTTGCTCGTCAAGGAGCGGGCAAAATGCCGTCGTCGCAATAGAAGTGAAAAGAAAAAACGACTTAATCGTGATTGCGAAATAAACATTTTATCGACTCGCAAAATGTTGAGCCGCATCATGCCGCCACGTTACACATGGGTGAGACCATCAAAGCGCATAAGGCTGAAGAATGGCGCAATGGATACCAGCAAGAATGCTGAGAAAGCATTATTGGTGACCATCAAGCGCGATCGGAGCAGAAAAGGCGAAAAAACTCATGTATATCTACAAGAGTTGGATGCTTTTATCAACAGAATAAGAGAACGACTGAAGCAGCCCGAACTCACATTGGAGTCGCCGCAACTGCTTCCTATTTTTAAGAGCAAGAGTCAAATGTCCGATGGAACGTTTGAGGTTACTTGCAGGCCTCTGTCGGTTTACAATAAACTGGAAGATAAAATAATTATTGCTGTAACAAGTAGATATTTAACCCGCTTCATTGACAAACATCTGCATAAGAACATTTTGTCTTATAGAAAGTCGCGTCCCTTCTATGATAAAGAGCACCATACCACCGACTTCAACGATGGAATTAAATTGATAGAAGCCTTTCGCAAGGAGCAAGGGTTAAAAGACATTTATGTTGCCGACTGCGACATAAAGAAATTCTATGACACCATCCCTCATCATGTGGTGATTGAAAGTTTTGAGCGCATACTTGACAAAACTAGACTTGATGATGACGGCAAAAATCAAGTGATGAGTGTGCTTAAGGCTTATCTTGACAGTTATAACTTCTATGACAACGCTTGGTTAGAGGCAGAGGCAAATCCTTATGTGTATTTCAAAGTGCGCCGCCAAATGCGAGATGCCGACAGTAAAAATATTTATAAACTAGGTTGGGTAGATGAAATCATGGTTCTGCCCGAGAATGAACGGCGACAAAGGGGTGTGCCACAAGGAGGGGCATTGTCGCTAGTGATAGCCAATGTAGTGCTCAATGATGTGGATCAGGTAATAGTGCAAAAAGAAGATGCCAATCGCCTGTTCGTACGCTACTGCGATGATATGATTATGATGCACACCAGTCGTGAAGAATGCGAAAGACTGATGAAAGTCTATGCGCAATCGCTAACTGATCATGGTTTGTATTACCATGATTTTGAGTTTGTCGCCGACTCTAAGAATACCGAAAATCCAATGGCAACTAACAGCCATTTCTGGGATATAAAGTCGCATAGCACATACCTGTGGGGAGATGGCGAGGGAAATAGCAACCGGTACATTGGGTTCTTGGGATATGAGATGCAGCGTAACGGCAATTTGCGGCTTAGAAAGGCAAATATTCAACGATTCAAGGAAAAAGTAAATAGATTGTTCTATGCGCTGCGGCGTTTTCAAAAAGACGAAAAGAAAACCGACGAGGAGAAGGCAGAGCATAAAGAGAAAACTTTCAAAAACCTGATGGACGGTATTAATTTCTACACAGCATTCAACCAAGCACGCTTCCAAAACAGCAAGCAATTTAGATTAATGAAAGACATGAGAGACAATCTAGAAGCAAGACTAGCAAAATAACAGGAATGCAGGTAATAGCCACATAAATAAGTAACTCAAGTTTAACTCGAGGCTTTTTTATTCAGGAATCATAGACTATGGCTCGCTTATGCTTTTAGGGTTGCAACGCTCACGCACGGCCCGTGAGGCCCCAACCGACAATCTCGATACCTCGTATATGTGATTTTTAGTTATTAGTTTTCAGTTCGGTTTTATGAAAATTGAAGGTTTAGGGTTAGAGTTTAGGGAAGGAGTTTGCTGTTTATGTCGTGTTGATGAGTCAAAAGAATATGATATACACTTTCGTTGGTTGCAAAAAACTCACAACTGATAACTGAAAACTGAAAACTATTTACTATCTTTGCATCTTGTTTTTTGTGAATGCGGAGTTATGGAAGTCAACTTTATGACACAGGGTATTGAGATGCCGTGCTTTGACCAGGCGAAGATTAGTGCTTGGATTGGGGCAGTGGCTCGCAATCATGGCAAGGCAGTGGGTGCGCTCACCTACGTGTTTTGCGATGATGAATACATCCTGGAAGTCAACAAGCAGTTCCTTCAGCACGACTACTATACCGATATCATCACCTTCGACTACAGCAACAGTCACCGCATCAGCGGCGACATGGTGATCTCGCTTGACACGGTACGCACCAATGCCGAGCAGCTTGGCGTAGAATATGACAGCGAGTTGTTACGCGTTATTATCCACGGTGTGCTGCACCTGTGCGGCATCAACGACAAGGGTCCCGGTGAGCGCGAGATAATGGAACGGCACGAGAACGAGGCTTTGGCTATGCTTAATAGTTCACAGTTTACAGTTCATAGTTCATAGTTGGGCTGCGCCTTTTAATAAAACTGACAACTTCAAACAGATGAGATACGACTACGATGTAATAGTGATTGGTGCTGGTCATGCCGGCTGTGAGGCGGCTTGCGCTGCGGCACGGCTGGGCTCCTCTACCCTACTCGTCACCATCGACATGAACAAGGTGGCGCAGATGAGCTGCAACCCTGCTGTGGGCGGTATAGCCAAGGGCCAGATAGTGCGCGAAATCGATGCGTTAGGCGGCCAGATGGGCATTGTTACCGACCGTTCGTCAATCCAGTTCCGTATGCTCAATCGCAGCAAGGGTCCAGCGATGTGGAGTCCGCGTTCGCAGAGCGACCGCACCCGCTTCATCGAGAACTGGCGCAAGATTCTTGACGATACGCCCAACCTATATATGTGGCAGGACAGCGCCACCAGTCTGGTTATTGAAGACGGCACTGTTAAGGGCGTGAAGACCGCCTTTGGCGTGACGTTTAAAGCAAAAGCTGTCATCCTTACGGCAGGCACTTTCCTCAACGGACTGATGCATGTGGGCAGCGTGCAGGTGGAGGGCGGCAGAGTGTCGGAACCTGCGTCACACGGCATTACCGAACAACTTGTGAAACTGGGTTTCAGTGCCAATCGCATGAAGACCGGCACGCCCGTGCGCCTCGACGCCCGCACCATTGACTACAGCCAGGCTACTCGTCAGGACGGAGAGAACGATTTCCACCATTTCTCCTACCTGCCAGGTGTTCGCAGCGAACTGAAACAGCGTCCTTGCTGGATAGTATATACCAACGAAGAGGTGCACCAAGTTCTTCACGAAGGACTCCCCTACTCTCCCCTTTATAACGGTCAGATTCAAAGTGTTGGACCACGCTATTGCCCCAGTATCGAGACAAAGTTGGTGACCTTTCCCGACAAAGATTCACACCAGCTTTTCATCGAACCCGAAGGCGAGACCACTCAAGAGATGTATCTCAACGGCTTCTCGTCATCTATGCCCTGGGATGTGCAGATTGAGGCACTGAGCAAGATTCCCGCTCTGCGCAACGCACAAGTCTATCGCCCTGGCTATGCCATAGAATATGACTTCTTCGACCCACGCCAACTCACCCACACACTGGAGACAAAGTTGGTGAAGAACCTGTTCTTCGCCGGTCAGGTCAACGGCACCACGGGCTATGAGGAAGCCGCTGGACAAGGACTCGTGGCTGGCATCAACGCCCATCAGAGCATTAACGGCAAGGAGCCGTTTGTGCTTAGCCGCGACGAGGCCTACATTGGCGTGCTCATCGACGACTTGGTGACTAAGGGCGTTGATGAGCCCTACCGCATGTTCACCTCTCGTGCAGAGCACCGCATTCTGCTACGTCAGGATGATGCTGATATGCGCCTCACGCCACGAGGCTATGAACTTGGTCTTGCAACACAGGAGCGATATGAACTTATGGTGAGAAAAAGAGACCAAGTCAATGATTTAGTGCAGTTTGCCCGCGACTTTTCGGTAAAGACAGCACTAATCAATCCGCCACTTGAAAAGGCTGGTTTACAGCCACTTAAGCAAGGTCAAAAACTCTACGACCTCTTGCTGCGTCCAGAGTTTGACATTCAGCTGCTTGCACAGTTCATCCCCGCTCTTCGCGACAAGATTGACACCCTCGAGGAGGCGCGCCGCGAAGAAATTGTGGAGGCTACTGAAATCAAGATAAAGTATCACGGCTACATACGCCGAGAAGAGTTGATCGCCGAGAAGATTGGCCGACTCGACAATCTTTATATAAAAGGGAAGTTTGACTACCCTTCCATACTGCAACTCTCCACCGAGGCTCGACAGAAATTGGAGCGCATCGACCCTGAGACTATCGGTCAGGCATCACGCATTCCGGGCATTTCGCCGAGCGACATCAACATCCTACTCATCCTCATGGGGCGATGAAGATTCACAAATGTTTCACGTGAAACAATCCACCACTCCCCTATCAACCCATCTTGAAAAAATCACCTCTCCCCTATTTCAAAGACGAAAATTAATAACACAAAATATTTTCACCATCATGGAAAAAGAAAGAATTGAATTCGTAAAAAACAAAGTAAGGAACATCCCTGACTTTCCAGTGAAAGGCATCCAATTCAAGGATCTCACCACAGCATTCAAGGATCCAGAGGCGCTCGGCATCATGTGCGACGCGCTAACTGAGCTCTACAAAGACAAAGGCATCACTAAGGTGGTGGGAATCGAGGCACGTGGTTTCATCTTTGGTGCCATCTTAGCAGAAAGATTAGGCGCGGGATTCGTGCCGCTTCGCAAACCTGGCAAACTCCCCGCAAAGACCATCCAGAAGACCTACACCAAAGAGTATGGCGAAGACACTATTGAGATTCACGAGGATGCCATCGGCGAGAACGACGTGGTGCTCATGCACGATGACCTGCTCGCGACAGGTGGCACCATGGCTGCCGCCCTCGACCTGGTGAGGACCATGAACCCCGCAAAGGTTTATATCAACTTCATCTGCGAACTAGTAGATCTTAAAGGCCGTGACCTCTTCCCCGATGTGGAAGTGACATCGCTCTTTGACTTCGAGGGGGAGTGATTTTCAATGCATAATGCATAATGCACAATGCACAATTCATAATGCACAATTGAGCAGAAGGAAATAACAATAAATAAGGTAAATTGCCCATCCTCAATCCCCGGTTCCCAATCCCCGACCCCCGATCTCCGATTCCCGAAAATGCGCGACGAATTGAAATTGAAAATATCGCTGCTGCCTTCCAGTCCGGGTGTGTATCAATACCTGAACAAGGAAGGCACGGTTATTTATGTGGGCAAGGCCAAGAACCTTAAACGGCGAGTCAGTTCATATTTCAACCGCGTGCATCCTGTGGTGCGCACCAATCTTCTTGTGCGCAACATCTGGGACATGAAATACATTGTCGTCAACAGCGAGGAGGAGGCTCTTGACTTGGAGGCAAACCTTATAAAAGAATATCAACCTCGCTACAACGTGCTGCTAAAAGACGATAAATCCTATCCGTGGATTTGCGTCACAAAAGAACTTTTTCCGCGTGTTTTTCTCACTCGCGAGAAGCATACTAAAGGAGCAAAATATTTTGGTCCCTACCCCAAGGCCGAGGTAGCTCATGCCCTCGTTGACACGCTCAAACAGCTCTACCCTATCCGCACCTGCCGCCATCCGCTCACTCAGGAAAATGTGGAAAATCGCAAATATAAACTTTGTCTGCAATACCACATAAAGAACTGCGAAGGTTGTTGCCAGGGTTTTGTTTCACATGAAACATATTCCAATTACATTGAAAATATCACTAAAATTCTCAATGGCGACACCAAGCAAGTGAGCGATTTCTTGATGCAGGAGATGATGGCAAGAGCCGAGGAACTGAAATTTGAGGAAGCCGAAATACTAAAGCGCAAATATTTCTTGCTTGAGAATTATCGAGCGAAATCGGTAATCGTGAATCCTTCGATACACAACGTGGATGTGTATTCGATTGTCAGTGACGAAGGGGCGGCTTACGTCAATTTTATGCATGTGCGCAACGGTGCGATTGTCCAGAGCATGACAGTGGAATATAAAGTGCAGGACGCGGGGTCCGACGAGACAGCCGAGGAGATTCTCTCCACTGCCATGCGCGACATGCGAGAACGTTTCAGTGACATCTACAAACACGACAGGGTGAAGGAAATCTTGGTCAATATTGTCCCTGATTTCGAGATTGAGGGCATAGAATATGTGGTGCCACAGCGGGGCGACAAGCGCAAACTGGTGGCGATTTCGCTCAAAAACGCCGAGCAATACCGCACCGAGAAACTCAAGATGATGGAGAAGCTGAATCCCGAGCAGCGTGTAACACGCACCCTTTCAACGATGATGAAAGACCTTCATCTTAACGAACTGCCGCGCCACATCGAGTGCTTCGACAATAGCAGCATCTCGGGCACTAATGCTGTAGCGTCGTGCGTTGTGTTCAAGAATGCGAAGCCGTCAAAGAAAGACTATCGCCATTTCAACATCAAGGAAGCCGACGGAAACGATGATTATGCGCAGATGCGTGAGGTGATAAAGAGGAGATATACACGACTGCTTAACGAGAATGGCGAACTGCCGCAGCTACTGGTGGTGGATGGCGGCAAGGGGCAGTTGAATGCTGCTGTTGAGATACTCGACGAACTAGGACTGCGTGGAACAATCGCCACCATTGGCATCGCCAAACGGCTCGATGAGATATATTTTCCTGGAGACAGCGTGCCTCTTTACATTGATAAAAACAGCGAAACGCTAAGGGTTATACAGAAGATGCGTGACGAGGCTCACCGCTTCGGCATCACCCATCACCGCAACAAGCGCAGCAAGTCGCAGGTGCGCAGCGTGCTTGACGACATCAAGGGAATAGGTCCTAAAACTCGTCAAGCATTACTTAAGCATTTCAAGAGTGTGAAACGCATAAAGGCGGCAAGCGAGGATGAAATATCTCTTGTAGTGGGTACCGCAAAAGCCAAAATTGTCATAGAAGCGCTTTTGTCAGTTAAGAGTTCATAGTTCAGAGTTCTCAGTTCTCAGTTTTCACTTCTCAGTTTTCACTTCTCAGTTTTCAGTTCTCTGTTCTCTATTTTCAGTTCAAAGTGGGGGAGTGGTGTGTTTTTCCATTTTTCTGGTCTTTTTTCTGAAATGTGCAAAATTCTTTGTAAATAGATGTTTACCAGCCTATTAAACCTTAAAGGGGAGTTGTTTATCGTTTTTTATCTTCATTTTTTGCTCTTTCATATTTGTTTTCGGGCAAATATACGACTCTGAACCGCTTATTTTTAGTAAGATTTTCAGAAAAGTTCGTTGAAATTTTATAAATTGAGAAATAATTGCTATCTTCGTGAAAATTTTTTATAAGACCAAAAAACAGTTTCCATGATTAATGTTTTCCACATAGTTTCAAACAAGGCTTGGGGTGGGGCAGAGAGATATGCCAGCGACTTGGTGGCCCACATGCGTCACGATCCGAATTTCTATGTCGAGGTAGTAAGTGCCAAGCACGATGACATCATAGAGCAGTTCCAGAAAATGGACATTCCCGTCTCTATCTTGCCGCTGAAGGGCATCAGGGACTTCGACAGCCCCGTGCGTCTAGCGAGAATGCTGAAGAAAGGCAAGAACATCGTGCATGTCCATTCCTATCGTGACGCGCTCACGGCGGTGATGGCACGCATCATCAGCGACAACCCCAACACTAAGGTAGTGTTCACACCTCACGGTCTAAAGAGGCCCACGCTCAACTATGTGTCAAAGAAAATTTACCGCAGCATCGATCAGTATGTATTTGTGTCGCAGTTTGCCTACGACTACTTCGCCATGCATGCGCCACGCATCAAGAAGCAACAGTCGCAGGTAATTCCCGAGAGTGTGCTCAACACCGATACAAGCGCACAGGCCCATGTGCCCGATTTAAGAAAAAAACTTGATATGCGTGATGACCAAGCATTGATAATGTTTCATAGCCGCTTGAACCGCGACAAGGGCGTTGACGTGCTGCTTAAGGCGTTGACACTAATAGACCGAGACTCCTATAGGCTTGTATTGCTTGGTGAGGGACAACCCAAAGCTGTGTCGCGCATCAAGAGTTTTATTATTGAAAACAGGCTTGTTGCGAATGTAAAACTACTTGGTTTTCAGCGAAATGTTCACGAGTATCTCAGGCAGTGCGACTTCGGTGTGCAGCCGTCCACCATTGCCGAGGTGCAGGGCATAAGCAACCTCGAGTATATGAAGCACGGCAAACCCATCATCACCACCAACAACGGCGCACAATCCGAGTATATTGAAGACTGCGAGAACGGCCTCCTCGTGAAGCCCAACAATCCAGAGCAGCTTGCCGAAGCAATCACGTTGCTGTGCAACGACAAGGAGTTGAGATTGAAATTAGGAGCGCAGGCCAAAAAAGATTTTGACACCAAACTTAATTACGACACCTTCTACAATAAGATTACGACATTGTATAACAATCTATTTGAGTGATAAATAGGGTAGGGGAGCGATGCCCTCCTTACTCTATAAATAAACTACGGATTAGTCTGTTTTTTCTGAAATATTGCTACCATAATAAACCACAGATTAAACAGATTTTTTTCAACGATTCCGTTTTTACATATAACTCATGTTCCTGAAGTACCTCAATGAGGTAATGGTAAATATCAGATGCTATTGAAAACGCTTTCTAATGCCCTTTTTATACAAGATGTAAAAGAAAAATAAAGGTATTTGGATTTTTTAACTCTTTTCTTTTTGTGGTTTCAAATAATATCTGTATCTTTGCGGCCCTTTTTGAGATAAGAGAAGGCAGAGATCTATAACTTTCTTAATTTGCGTTCCGAAGGATTCAGTTCCTTACAACCAGCCGTGATCGTTGGCAAAGGTGCAAAAAATGACGCGAGTTAGAGTTTTTCATTAACGACTAACTAAAAATAAACGATTATGATAAAAACTAAATTCACTAAATCAATTTTTTTGAAGAGTTTCCATGCGCATATGGCGACCGGCCGTGTGTGCCTATCCTTTTTGTCCTTATTAAAGTCAAGACAGTGCCCCTTCAATTTTGCTGGAAAACCTAATCATCGACATAGCTGAGACTGTCTTTTTTCTATCTACCCCCACACCCTTTATCTATATATACTTAGTATATATAGACGGGAAATGCGAGAAAAAATAAGTTGAATTTAATATTTCTTAACAGAAAAAATTTGGAAATGTCAAATAATTTTCGTATCTTGCAAAAACCAATGATTGAGAAAGTTGACTTTAAAAATTTGCGGTTATATTATATATATAAATGTGTAAAAAAAACTTTTGTGCTTTTAAGAAAAGTTAACTCGAAAAATTTTGAAGTTACGAATATTTTTCTTAAATTGGCAAAAGAAAATTCTTGAGGAGTTTAATTTTTTCTCCTTGTTACCCACTCATTTGAGTTTAACTGGCGGCAAATGCCGTTTTATACGCAAAGAGAGTCTTTTTTAAGACCCTAAAAGCCTTTTCTGTGTTTAAAAAATATTTAATGTTTTAAAAACTAATACATTATGTTAATTATTGAAGATTACAACATTGATTTTTCAAGTAATGATTTTGAACTTTACCCCATTATGCCTTGCGGTGTGGGTACTATCGAAGACGAAGAAAACTGCGAAGACATTTTTGACTGCATTGGCGACGACATTCACGAGGAGAAGGAGGACGAAGGGAAGTATAGGCTGAGTACAGACTTGGACAATGACGTTGAGGTAGATTTAGATTATGTTAGCAGTGAGAATGGTGACATACATTGCACTTTCACCTTTGATAGTCAAGTTACTTTTCTTCGTTTCTGCGGTTTTCTGACGAAGTATGGCTTTCAGAAAATGAAGGAGTGTAACCCACACCACTACAAGGTGACGGTATTCAAACTCACCCAAGAAGACGCAGAATTTATTAGGGCACACTTACTTGCTTTGGGGAACTTTGTGCCCTTACAATCACGAGGTGAAGTCGCATAAGCAGTTGCTGAACGTTACGGTTTCTGTGGAAACTATCCTTATGGGCGGTGCTATTTCCTAGGGTGGTGGTCTGCCACCCTAGGGTACCACACCGTTTGAGTGTTTTTGAGAATGTTTTTTTGTGATTAAGTAATTGAGTTATCGGTAATTAAAAACTTAAGTAGAATGAGAAAAGAAAAGAAGAACAACAAAGTGGAAGACATTAAAACCGTAGAGAAGAGTGTGATTGATATGGAGATGTTGAATGCCGATAAGGAAGGTGAGGAGAAGCTGCGTATCACTGGTTTCAGTCCAGCGCCCACGTCGCTGCTGCAAGCCATTGAGCGCATTGATATGGTCGCCGAGGACAGCGGACTTGACAAGAAGGAATTCAAGGCGGCGAAACCCGAGTTGGAGTACCTGGCGAAGCGAGTGGGAATCAGTGAGCTGCAAGCTGTTCTGCTGTCGGTGTGTGTTAATCAAGGCGAGGACGTGTCAATTTCGAATTTGACCGACAAACTGTCGATCAGCACTGCGCAAGCGTTGTCGCTTCTCTCGGAGTTCAAGAAACTCGAGCGCCTACACCTTATTAAGATAGAGGATAACTTCAGAGGAATCAGCTTCTCAGTGCCTACCAAAGTGCTCATTCAGCTTGCTCGCAACAAGGATTTCAAGCATGAATCCACCACTGGTCTTGATTCTGGCGAACTGCTCTCTTGCTGCCACAAGCACTTCTGCTCAGCCTTTGAACACGACATTGACAACGAAGAGCTTGCCGAGGAGATACAATACTTGCTCAAAGACAACAAGAAATGCGTGCTCGTGAAGGAACTCAAAAAAATGAAGGTCACCGTTTCGAGCCAACTCTTGCTGCTCGCATTGTGCGACGCCCTCTTGACCGAAGACCGTGAAGAGGTGAAGCTTAGCGTGCTGTGGATTTGTGCAGCTAATCCAGCCCAATTCAATCAGTGGAAGCGCGAAATCCGCAACGGCACTCACGAACTAATGCTGAAGGGACTCGTAGAGTACGGCAACAGCAACGGCATTGTCAACACCGAGGTGATAGCTCTCACCAAGAGTGCTCGTGAGCGTCTGCTTCAAGAGGTGGAGGTTGGCAACGGTAACGAGACGCTCAGTGGCGTGATACCTTACACCACTATAAAGCCCAAGGAGCTGTACTACGACAGCGAGGTCTCCAAGCAAGTTGGCGAGTTGACCAAGTTTTTTGACCAAGAGAACTACAAGGGTATTCTCGAGCGAATGAGGGAACACAACTTCCGCAGCGCATTCACTTGCTTGTTCTATGGCAGTCCTGGCACGGGCAAGACCGAGACGGTGAATCAGCTCGCACGACTCACGGGGCGTGACATTATGCTCGTTGACGTGCCAAAACTCAAGGACAAGTGGGTAGGGGAGAGCGAGAAGAACACCAAGGCGGTCTTCGACAAGTACCGTGACCTCGTCAAGCGTTCAAAGGTGGCGCCCATTCTGCTCTTCAATGAGGCCGACTCCATCTTTGGCAAGCGATTGACCAAGGTCAGCCACTCGGTCGATCAAATGCTCAACACTATGCAGAACATAATCTTGCAAGAAATGGAGAACCTTGAAGGCATATTGATTGCCACAACCAACCTCACCGAGAACCTTGACTCGGCTTTTGAGCGCCGATTCTTGTACAAGATTCGTTTTGAGCGACCCGGCGCTGAGGCGCGTGAGCACATTTGGCACAATATGATACCCGAGCTCACCCACGACGAGGTGGAGCAACTGGCGAGCAGTTACGAGTTCAGCGGGGGACAAATAGAGAATGTGGCGCGCAAGTTCTCCATCAACAATATCCTCTACGGCGACAACGAGGGCAACCGTATGGAGGCACTGTTTGAATTCTGCGACAACGAGTTGATACAAGACTCCAACACCAAAATGCGGCGAGTGGGATTCTAAAACAAGGGGAGTTTGTAGGGAGAGGCTGTTGCATAACTAAAAAACAACTGATTTTTCTGATAAATCTGAATTTTTGCAAAAAGTTATTTTTCTGTCAATTAAGATTTTGGGGAATCAGAAAAATCAGATAATTCAGTTGTTTATATTTAAATCCGAGTTTTGCAACATCCTCTCAGCTTAAAGATAAAAACAAAAAGCCATAGTTTAAATGTTTTAAAGGTTAGTAACTTGTTTGTTTTCAACTGAAAAGGAATGTTTTTTAGATTGTTAGTAAATTGAGAAGGTGTAGCAGCAGCCCTCGCGGGGCAAGGCAAGGGAATGTATATGGGCCGTTTGACCTTGCGAGGGCTACCACCTTTGATTAGTTGAATGATAAATAACTTTATAGCAATGAACAACGAGGCCATAATAAATCAGCATCAGTCGGGTTACATCGACAGCACTGGCAACAACCTCACTCAGTTTGCCGATCCACAGCATCCACAGGGCAAAATCATCCTCATGGACGGAAGAGAGCTTGAATGCTATCCAAAAGAGACTGCAAAGGGAGAATTCGTTCCCGATGAGATGCAGCTCGACACCACGGGGCAATACCTCGCAGTGGGGAAGCAACCGGAGCCAATAAAGCAAACCGACGAGGAAGAGAAGCAGCTCAAAAAACTGTTTCTTGACAATGCTTTTTACCTTCTTGCGCATCGCGAGCGCATCCTCAGCGACAGTCTAATGTTCCTCACTCCCGTGGCGATACAGAGCGGTCTCGCCTACACAGGCACCAGTGGATTCAGGAATCCAACAGTAGGTGTGTATCTTGAGTGGTGGGCATCATGCGACGGTGCCATGCGCACCAGCGAGGACGGTGAGCGAAGCCTTGTCTACCACCTTGCAGGTAGTCCTTTGAGCGGGATGAACTCATGCAGTGAGGTGCTGGAGAACGGTGTGAGCCGGGGAGTGAAAGTGATGACATTCAAGAATTATTGGACATCTTTCATGAAGGTGAACAAGCGTTACACCGCCGCCAAACACGAGTATCAGTGCTATTCCTTGCAGCAGTTGCTTGACATCTTGCGTAGCGAAGATAACGGCGAGTGCCATCGCCTGCGCGAGACTTCTTCTGGTGAGGAATATATAAGTTCCAGTGTGATTGAACGTTACATTAATAAAGAATAGTTATGAGCCCTTATTTTATAGGCCTTTGCGTTATTGTATGTTTGTTTTTTTACGTTTTCTTTGGGTTGATACCCACATTCTTCCAATGGGTCTTTGCGAGTAAATTGAAAAGAATGGAGTGGAAGATTGAGCGCATTGTCGCGTCTTATCAATATAAGAACGGGAAGTATGACATACACGAAATCCGTGATATGGTAATTGATTTTATCTATCACAACAATGGCGATCACAAGAAGTTTCAGTATTTGCTCCTATTGGCAAGAATACCGCTTGACCACGATAAGAACGGAAAACTAATTCATTATATTGAATGGAATGATGAATTGTATAACAGGATGGAAAAGCTTGACGACATGTTGACAAAACGCGAGAAATATTCAGGGATTTATAAACACCACTAAACATTATAAAAGTAATGAGGAACATCGTTTTAAACATTCCGCACAGCTCCACTTGCTGCATCTTTGACAAGGGCAAGTGGCCATGCAATCCGCACTTCATCAACAAGGTAGTGCGACGTGTCACCGACTGGTACACCGATTTCCTTTTCTACAGCCACAATCCAGCAGTGCAAGAGGTGGTGTTTCCCTATTCACGCCTCGTTTGCGATGTCACCGGCAATGACGAGGAGTCAATCATCTGTACAGCACAAGATGGTTACAACCGCAACGAACTGACCGTCTCCGAGCGCGCCGCGTTGCTCGACCTCCACCGCGAGCACAACGAGAAGCTCAAAAGTTGCATCAACGAGGAATCGATTTTGGTGGAATGTCACTCCTTTACCGGCGAGGAGGTGGAATGTGACATCCTTGTGGGTACCATCGACTGGGAACGCAACAAGGACATAGTGGATGTGGCATTGCGTGAGTTTAAGAAATCGGGCTACTCGGTGAACTACCTTTATGGCGAGGAATTTGCGTTTACCCCGTCTTGCAAGTCTATGTTCATTAAAGTGAACCGTCGGGTCTATATGATACACAATTTGTTAAAACTTAATCCCAATTCGCGCCAATGGATGCGCTGGTTTGGATGTCTCAATCGCATCTATGACAAACTCTTAGATCAATAGCATGCAATTGACGAAATGGATATTGCATCAGAAGTTTGACGAGTACAACAAGCTGTACTTTGACGTCAAACTAGGCTCGTGTCAATTCTCTTTCCTGAACAAGAGCAACTCGGCCTACGGCAGGTATGATAGAAGGAATACTACTGATGGTAAAGAAATTAGCAGGATATGTCTGGGCCGATGCATCACATGGAACGAAGAGCGTCTGCGAGAGATTCTTCTTCACGAGATGATACACATGTATGTTGAGACTGTCGAGAAAAAGCATTTTGACGGTCTCTTCGGCCACGGCTGGCGCTTCAGGCGGCAATGTCGCAGACTCAAGCGCGACTATGGCTTGAGAGTGAGAGTCCATCCCCATTACGAGCGCATCAACAAGAAAGTTGAACCCGACTACGACTATTTCACCGAATTGTTCAAATGAAACTTACTATAACTTCAAAATATTTTTTTATTTGGCAAAAAAGTGGTATATTTGCAAATTACGAAATTAAGACTAAATACCACAATATATGAGTAATATTATGACAAACGAACAAAACAACCAAAGTATTATTGAGAACCTGTTGCGCGGCACTGGCCGTACTGGTATCGACAATGTGATTGAGCAGCTGAAAAAGGGAGGATTCTATACAGCTCCCGCATCAGTGAAATTCCATAACAATTTCAAGGGCGGGTTGGCAAGACATACCCTTCAGGTTTATCAAAAAGCCATCGAATTATACAACGGGCTGAAAGCCAAAGGCACAGAGCTGCCGTTTAACGAAGACAGCGTCACGTTGTGCAGCCTCCTCCACGATATTTGTAAGATGGATGAATACACAATATTTAATGGAAAAGCGCATCACACACAAGTGTATCATGAAAACAAGAAGAAGAAGCACGGCACAAAATCAGTTGACCTGCTCACCGCTTGGGGGCTTGAGCTTACCGACGAGGAGATAAAAGCCATTCATTGGCACATGGGCGACTGGGCAAAAAACGCTCCTAATATTTATGGTCATGACTATGTTTTTGCCTCAAGTCAATCTATTCTGGTAGAACTCATCCATGATGCCGACTCACAAGCCGCTCGTGACCACATTAAATAATCAATAAGTAAGACATTTTTTGACAACACGCTCAAACAGGATTTGGGTTTAATAAAAACAACTGAATATTCTGATTTTCAGGATTGTATTTTTGAAAATGATTCAGGTTATTCAGTTGTTTTTACTTTTCTTTGCATTATGTCCATATAGTAAAGCAGGTTCATCATAGGAGGGAGTTAATGAAAAGTTAAAACACCATTGTCCTATTACATAATTCAGCAAGAGTTGTGCGGCATAGAGCCAGTTATCGACTACGACCTGCTCAACCGCTCCAACATCTACTTCTTAGGCAAGCGGCTTGTCTTCTAATTTTTGCGTAGCTTTAGTGACAATTTGTGGTTTTTTTTAAAAAAAGAGGACTTAGATATTACAAAAAATTTGCAGATTAGAGAAAAATGCTTAACTTTGCAGTCGCATTTGGAAAAAGGGTAGATTCCAGAGTGGCCAAATGGGGCAGACTGTAAATCTGCTGCGTCATCGCTTCGGTGGTTCGAATCCATCTCTACCCACGTTTAGCAAAAATCCTCAACCTGAGCACAGGTTGAGGATTTTTGAGTTTAGTGTTTAGGGTGGAGAGTTTAGAGGCTTCCTCCTTTGTCCTTTATCCTTAGTCCTTTGTCCTTCCTCCTTTATCCTTCCTCCTTCTCTTCCATGTCTTCTATCTGTTCGATAATGTCGCGGTAGTGTCGCTGGGTCTTGAAGTGAACAGCCAGCCCTATTAAAGCTCCAATTGTCATGCAGATTATAAAGAAAGGGATAAAGAACTCGGTCTTGTCCATTTTTTGTCCCATTTCCCAGCCTCCCCAGGCTGCCCATCCAATTACTACGGGAACAGCAAAAAACGGCCACATGGCATCACGTTTCTTGGCAGCTGCGACTTTGCGTTTTGCATCAAGCAGATTTCCGTTGGCGAAATCCTTCTTGCTGATTTCATAACTATTGTAAATCATGAATCCCACCACGGCCAGCATCATTACGCACGAGGCGATCCAGAATGCTATTGAGGAGCCTCCCAATTTCACAAAGGCCCAGTATCCATATGGAATCATCGCCAAGGCTATTATGCCGATGACAAGGTACCGCTTGTTGATGGTGCTCACGCCATGCTTAATGGCGCGGCGTATGATGCGGTCGTTAACTATCGTCTGCTTCTCGAGTTTATCTTTCAGTATTGCCATTTGCTGGCGCATTTCATTAAGTTCGTTATCCATAATTTTGAGAGTTTTTTGGTTAGTCGTTCATTTTTTTAAGTTGTTCTTTGATGCGGTAGAGGCGGGTGCTCACGGCGCTGGTGGAGATGCCCACCACCTGCCCTATCTCCTCATAGGGCATGTTTTCGAGCCACAGCAGCACGATGGCGCGGTCGAAGGGCTGCAGGCGACTGATGCGCTTGTGCAGCAGGTCCACCTGACGCGTGTCCTCGTCGCGGTCCTCAAAGAGGTTGATGTTCATGGGCAGCGGCTCGGTAGCAGCGCGCCGTTTCTTGCGGTCGAGCGAGATGCAGGTGTTGAGTGCCACGCGGTAGATCCACGTCTTCACGTCGCTGCGGTTCTCAAAGCCCTCAAATCCCTTCCACATGTTGATGACCGCCTCTTGGAAGAGGTCGCTCACCTCGTCGGCATCTTTCGAGAACATGTAGCACACAGTGTAGATGGTGCTCTTGTTCTGCTTGATGGTTTGAGCAAATTTGCTTTCTAGTTCGTTCATTTCATTGCGTTTTAAAACTAATTTTTTTGACCATTAGACGCACAACTCTCAAAAAAATCACACAAAAATAGAAAAAAATTACTGTTTTCCCAAAAACGCTCACATTTCCACCATATAAAAAAGAGTTAAGAAGTAAAACTCCTCAACTCCTAAAACATCTAATTTACAACATAATTTAACGTGAGTTCGACGAATTTGTTTCCTGATAATCATTGTGTTGGTAGCTCCCCCTCTAAGATAGAGGGGGTAAGGGGGAGTATGATGGCCTCTAGAAAAATGCGATTAAGCGAGTCAAAGCTGAGCTTGCTCAATGCCTTGAGAGTGTGAGCATTTTATAGAAATTACAATTTTGCAATTTACATACCCCTCAGTCACTTCGTGCCAGCTCCCCTATCTTAGGGGAGCAGCTGATACACAGTAATTTGTTTTCGTCGAACTCACGTTAATTTATTCTTTGTACCACATTCTTTGCCACCAGTTCATTGATTTCCACATTTCTTCTTTGTATCTCAACCTGTTGTATTCTGCTTTGTAGTCAATTTGGTTTTGAATAAGGTACTTGAGGTTTTCCAAATTGTTGTCAACAGCAAATACAGTATCGCATATCTTGCAGCGTATGTGAAATACCCGTTTGCCGTCTTCGGTTTTGAAAGAAGGGTTCTCGATTGTTGTTCCGCAATGAGGGCATTTATGCTTGAGTGAACCCATCAGACTGTTGATGTCATAACCTCCAGATGTGACAATAAATGCCAGCGATTCAAGCAGATTGTCAAGATTGTGGTTTGTGATTATGCTGTCAGAATTATTGAGGTCATTATAAACAGCAAGGGCGATAGCGCTTTTTCGGCAATCCAGGGGAGCACTGTTTGCCTGTTTCAGGCAGGCCTGGTTTAGCGCTTTCATGGCCTCGCAGCTTGCTTGGGCATGCTTTTCAATAATGGCGTTGAATAGTTCAATAATTGTTGTTGTGGTACCCGAAGAAGAGGTCTCCTTTTTGTAATAGCTCTTTAAAACATCCTCGCTGGTCATGTTTTTAATCCATTTGCATTGGCATTTTGATGTGGCATCTTTTATTAATTCCACAACATCGTCGGGTAAAGCCGCTGTGTCGGGTTCTCTTCCATTCATATATTCTGAGATGACGTAGGCCATAGCATAGGTCTCAAGCGTGAGGTAACCATAGCGTTGTTTTATTCTTCCCTCAGTATAATTGTAGCCTCTCAAGGTGAATTTTCCGAATCCTAAATAGAACGTTGACAAGTCGGCATATATCTCGTTTTCCATATCCATAAGGCCAGTGAAGAACAACCCATTATTTATAAGCACTTTATGCCCCAATTCATGTGCCAGGGTCGCAAATATTGTGTCAAACCTATTGCGCTTAAGAACATCCTCATCAATAGTTATATCAATTGAGGATACATTGGAGAGATTAATACATGCTGCCGCATTTTGCAGTTTGGCAACATTTATCACTAAAGGCATGCTTCCAAGTCCTACAAAGTGAATCATATTATCAACTTGCGTTTTCAAAAGACTCAAATTGTCTTTGTCATCCAGGAAATAGTCTAATGACGGGAAAAATGGACGTTCGGTATTACGCTTGAAACGGCGTTCCATTTCCATAAAATGCTCGAGAATCTGCAACTCATTTAAAGAAATAGGTGTATTACTCATAATTCAAATGCTTTTAATGCTAAATGTCGGGTGGGTGAAGCTACATCCATTTAGCGACGTTAAAAAAGATGATTATAAATCTCAGATATGTTATTAATTTAGGTTTTCTTAAACTTGACAGTATTAATGGCTATACGTTCTTATTCTAAATCAAAACATATTGCAGAAGGTAATCAGTCTTGCAAAAAAAGGTGTAATACAATTGCGCCTTGATTAATGCAGAAAAAATTTACCGCCACCCTGCAAATCGAGTGGCGGTAGTATTTCGCTTTATTGATTATAACTGGAAAATATACCCAATTAGTTTATAACAAATTTGCCTGTTGATGTGTAGCCGTTGCTGCCATGTACCACATAGATGTAGGTGCCAGTGGCAAAGCGACTTGTCGAGAGATTTGCCTTGCGGTTTCCTGCCTTGACAGCTTGAGTATGCACAAGTTTTCCATCCATGTCAACCACATTTAACTGTGCATCATCAAGAAGTGTGTAGTCCCAGCTGACCTCAACACTTGCTGCGCCATTAGAGGGGTTGGGAGAAACTGATGAAGAAGAATTATCGGCACTAACGGTATTAATGCCAGAAGTGTTGCATGTAACAACAACAAACTCAGTAGGGCCATCATTATTATCTTTCGATTCAAATAGAATTTTACCTCCATTCATTAATGAACCCGATATAAAATGATTAAGCTTGCCTTCATAAATTCCTAGTATCTTGCTTGTCTCATCAATAAAAAGATTCACAAAATTGCCACTATTATCATAACACAAAATAATTGATTCATATAAGCCACTTTCTGTAAACAGATTTTTAGCCAATTCTACATATGGTCCGTCATATGCATCCAATACTCCTTCTATAGCACCAAGATTCTTAAAGACTATCCTCTCCCCTTCAGGGTCTGCTTTATCAAATTTATATGCTTGTGGAATAGTTATTGTGAACTCTTGTGTTATTTGTGACAAATCGTGATCCCATATCGTCACTTTTATTTGGCGCTCATTAAGTATCTCCTTCGTTATAATATTCATCGTGTTTGTTTTAAAATCAACGGCACAGCGTGGGTCACCAGTCACTTCCATCCTTTTGTCAAACGTCAATTCATATTCCTCTGCTGTTGCTGTTAATGCCATAACGAGCAAAATCATTGTAATTATTCTTTTTGCCATAAGTTTTTAGTATTAATTCATCCCTCAGTCCAAAAGAATTAGTTATTATACACGAAAAGCGTGGACTGATTCGCCACACCTATTGCTGAGGTCCTGAGAAAACCCATAATGAGAATGTGATGAAAGCAGCTCACGCTATAGCGAGAACCGCTTTGTTTATCTTCTCTCATTATTTTGAAATTTCTCAGGTTTCAGCAATAAGAGATAAGCAAAACGCTTCTTTTTTCATTATTGAAGATTGCCTCTGCAATCTGAATGCAAAGATACAACAATAATCTTAACTTATTGCATTTGAAGTGCGAAAAAATGATTTTGTGACAATTAGAGATGAACTCTTCTATTTTTTTAGTACTTTTGCATTGTGAAAAAGTAAAGGTTATGGAAGAAAACCAGAACATAGAATACAAAGAATCGTGGCGTGATGAGATATTAAGAGAAGTTGAATGACCCTCAAAATGACCCTCAAAATGAACCCCAAAATGAACCCCAAAATGAACCCCAAATCAATGATGTCACAATGAATAATACTTAACGACATCAAAGTCAAA
This sequence comes from Muribaculaceae bacterium, assembly GCA_017557625.1. Classification (GTDB taxonomy): domain Bacteria; phylum Bacteroidota; class Bacteroidia; order Bacteroidales; family Muribaculaceae; genus Sodaliphilus. Next base: position 13,038 of record JAFYYG010000058.1, on the reverse strand, counting down.
AACTATTAGTTTATCCTATAGAATATGCAAAAGAAATCGATGCTTGACTTGCACCGTGTGAGTGCTGAGGAGTTTAAGCAGGTGGAGAAAATACCAGTGGCTGTGGTGCTCGATGATGTACGCAGTGAGATGAACGTGGGCAGCGTGTTCCGCACTGCCGACGCGTTTGTCGTTGAGCAAATCGCCCTGTGCGGTATCACTGGCAAGCCGCCAAGCCACGAGATTCACAAGACTGCCCTTGGAGCCGAGAACTCGGTGGAGTGGACCTATCACAAAACGGCCCTCGAAGCGGTTGAGCAGCTGCGAAAGCAGGGTTACAAGATTTGCGCTATTGAACAAGTGCACGGCAGCGTAAGCCTTGAGGAGTTTCCCATCGAGCCAGGCGAGAAATATGCCCTCGTCTTCGGCAACGAGGTAAAGGGCGTGAACCAAGCGGTGGTAGATGCCAGCGACTGCTGCATCGAGATTCCCCAGCACGGCACAAAGCATTCGCTCAACATAGCCTGCTCGGCAGCCATAGTGATGTGGCACTTCTTCAATACAATAAACGGCGGCAGTTAATGAACAAACTTATCAAGATATTGAAAGAATGGACGTTGCCTGTATCGATGACGACTGGCATTCTGATCTATTTCATCTTTTATTTCACTCCTGCGCTTGACGAGGCGTCGAGGGTGTTCAACAGCTTCTTCGACTTCATTCTGCCGTGGATTCTGTTTGTGATACTATTTGTGACCTTCTGCCGCGCCGATTTCCACCGCATGCGCCCTTGCTGGTGGCATTTCGTGATTCTTGCCATGCAGCTTGTGCTGGTGATAGTGAGCACTGTGCTTATAATGCACTACGACGCAAAGGGCAACGACCTTGTGCTGATGGAGTGCATAATATGCTGTGTGATATGTCCTTGCGCCACGGCGGCACCAGTGGTCACCGCCAAACTTGATGGCGACTTAGAGAAAATGACAACCTTCATGCTGCTGAGCAACTTCCTCGCGGCGGTGCTGATTCCCGCAGTGTTCCCGCTCGTTGACGAGAGCATCGACATGCCGTTCTGGGACGCATTCCTCGCGCTGCTTGAGCGAGTTTGCACCGTACTATTGGCACCTATGGCTCTTGCGTACGTAGTCAAACATTTTGCCCCTCGCCTTCACAAGCTCATCATCAGCAATAAAGACCTGTCGTTCTACCTATGGGGAGTGCTGCTTCTCGTAATTTCAGGAGCCACGATGCGCAACATCATGAACTCGGGCACCACGGTGTGGTTCATTGTGGTGGTGGCGCTCACCAGCCTCGCCATCACCTTCGTGCAGTTTGCCATTGGCCGCTACGTAGGCCGTTTTTTCCATGCCACCACCGAGATGGGACAGGCGATGGGGCAGAAGAATACCGCCTTCGCCATCTGGATTTCCAGCGCATGGCTGCATCCCCTTGCCGCCGTGGGGCCAGGCTTCTACATCCTGTGGCAGAACGCCTTCAACAGCCTCGAGATTTGGCATCACGAGAAAAGCGCTTCGCGCGTGGAAAAGGGGATCGGGAATCGGGGATCGGGGATCGGAGATCGAAACTAAAAACTGACAACTGAAATCTTCTATGAAAGTCACATTTCAATACTTTAGTGAGAGTGAGGACGGTCGCGACGACTATCGTTTCACTGATGAGGCCGAGGCTCAGGAGAAGTTTGAGAGCCTAAAGGAGATTATTGAGGTGCAATTTGCCGATTGCCAAAATGCAGAAATAGTCGATGAACCCGATTTCTTCGGAATCATCGACCACAGCACAGGTGACTGGGCGAAAGTCCTTATCAGTGGAGAGTTGAGAGTGGAGAGTTGAGAGGATAGAGATTTTTGATTCTTTTAAATCCTTTAATAACTCAGCTTTAGTTTCACGTTTGTGTCGCTCACTTCGAGGGTAGCTGTGGTGCCTTCTACAATGGGCACGTTACGCTGCACATGACCGATGGGGAAGTTGAACGCCACAGGGTAGTCGTAGGGTGCCACCATGTCGTGAATCATGTCTTGCATCGCCGAGGTGTCATCGCCGCGGTGTTTGGTGAACTGCCCCACGATGAGTCCCGCGAGACGAGGCAGAATGTTGGCCAGTTTCAGGTGATAAAGCAGTCGCTGCACCTGATAGACCTGCTCCGCCACATCTTCCAGAAAAAGGATATTGCCAGGCTTGATGATATTGTAAGGAGTAGCCAGTAGTCCCATCAGCACCGCCAGATTGCCGCCTGTGATGGTGGCGGTGGCGATGCCCTTGCGGTTGTGGCGATGAGGCAGTTCGTTGTAAGTGGGCAGTCCTTTGCCTGTGAGGATGTTATAGTTGATGCGGTTGGTCTCGTTGTCGCTGCCGTAGAGCGTGAGGTGCTTCGCCATGGGCGAATGGATGCTCACCACGCCTACACGGTGCCAAGCGGCATGCAGTGCCGAGATGTCGCTGAAGCCTATCAGCCACTTGGGGTCGTGAGCGAGCAGAGTGAGGTCGAGGTTCTCAAGCAGATGTACAGCGCCATAACCACCACGGCTGCAGAGAATAGCCCTCACCTGCGGGTCGTTGAGTGCCCACTGCAAATCGGCAAGGCGATGCTCGGGCGGCGCACTATGAGTAATAACATTATAGGCATGATACTCCCCCTTGCAATGCTCGCCAACAACAGGAACAAATCCCCATTTCTCAATAGCGCGCACCGCACCCTCCACCCTCTCGGGAAGCACCGTCCCCGAGGGTGATATGATGGCAAACTTGTCGCCCGGTTTTAGGAATGGAGGAATTATCATATTCGTGGAAGGTGGAAGGTGGAACGGGGAAGGTTCTTGTTCCTCTTCCACTTTCCTCGTTTTTCTTTTCACCAAAGATTATCCCGTCACTTGCACTTTAATGCCGGTCTCTGCCTCGATGTGGCGGGCGATGCGCTTGAGGTCTTCAACAGGCACTTTCACGAGCTTCTCCTCGGGAGTCTTGCGGTCGATGGTGTAGAGCATTATTTCCCGCGGGTTGATGGCAAGGTAGGCGTTGATAAGCGCGTCAATCTCGGCATCGGTGGTGTTGTCGATAATCTCGCCATCATGCTCGCCGCGAACCATCATGGTCTGCACAATGCACTTGCCGCCAAAAGCCTTCAGGTCCTCGATGATACCTGCCGGCAGCACGTTGGGAGAGGTGGGACGGTTAATCATGCGCATAGTGCGTGCCACAGCGCTGTCGAGTTTGAGGATGTTATTGTCCACCATCTTCAGCGCCGCAATCACATTGGGGCGACCCGCCATGGTGGCGTTGCTGAGTACGCTCACCTTTGCCTCAGGAAAATACTGGTTGCGCAAGTTTATCACGTCGTTCACTATCTCCTTGAAATTGGGGTGCAACGTGGGTTCGCCGTTGCCCGAGAAGGTTATAACGTCGAGTTTCTCGCCTGCCTCGTGCATTGCTTTTAGTTTGGCTTTGAGTTGCTTTTTCAGCGTCTCACGCTTTGCTACGCCAGTGGTGCCAGGACCCTGAGCATTGTAGCCCGCCTCGCAGTAAAGGCAGTCGAACGAGCATATCTTGCCGTCATTAGGCATCAGATTAATGCCTAATGAGGTTCCCAACCTGCGACTGTGGATAGGACCGAATATTGTGCTTGTGAAAAGAACGGTTTGCATTGTATATTGTTTTTTTGAAGTTAACGAGAGAACAAGAGGACAAAACAATGCGCTTTGCGCAATTTAGAGTTTAGAGGACTAAGGACAAAAATTATGAACTTATGTTCTTATGTCTAAAAATGAAAACAAGAGGACAAGAGATTTTATCTAATCACCTTAGTGAACACTGGTTTTTCGTTATTTACCACTATCACAAATACTGTCATCTCGCCCGGAGGAGGCAGTTTGAGGTCTTTATCACCACCTGGAGGAGGTGTCATGGGAGCGTTGTCACGTGGCTTGTCAACGGCGACGAACTTGTATTCTATGCCATACGGAATCGGGCGAGTGGCAACCGAGATGGCTTTGGCGTTCATCATGGGATAATCACCAACTGCGCCATCAAAAATCTTTGCCTCAGCATCGCTCACAGCATGTTGTGCCGAGAAGTCCTGGAGCTTGATGTAAGAACCCTCTAAGAATCCGTTTGCTTTGAGAAACTGGTCAACCTCGCCAGGCATAGCAGCCATGCGTGCCGCGCGCACACCGTAGCCCTCAAGAATCTCGGCCTTCGGCTGCTTTGCGATAAGGTCTTTCACACTCGACTCCAACCCTCCGCTGCCGAAGGTGCAGAACGGCACAACTTTCTTGCCGCTGAGGTCCACCTTGTTAAGCCAAGTGGCGATGGGAGGAGCGTAAGTTCCGAACCAAATGGGATAGCCGAGGAATATCACGTCATATTTTGCGATATTGGCTTTTAAGGGTTTAATCTTGGGAGTTTCACCCTTTTCACGCTCCTTCATGCAACGGTCGATAGTTGCCTTGAAGTCACCGTCGTAGGGGTTCACCGCCACCACTTCCTCGATGTCGGCATTTAGCTTGGTTGCGATTTCTTCAGCCACTGCCTTGGTGTTTGAGGTTTGCGAATAATACAGCACAAGCACCTTTTGGGCGTTAAGGCTGGCAGTGCTGGTCATCACCATTACTGTTGCAGCACCGATAATCTTTTTCAATGTTTTCATAATCTATTGTGTTTTAAGCTTTTTGACTAGTTCAATGTATTGTTGTGCAATTTTTGAGGCGGCAAACTTGCGCTCCACCTCACTATGCAGGAACTCGCGGGAGATATCAGCATTTATCGCCCACTCTATGCCTGCCGCCACACTTGCAGGGTCTTTATACTCAGCGATGAAGCCAGTCTTTAGGTGGTCAACTATATCGGCTTGACCGCCCTTGCCGAAGGTCACAGGCAGACATCCGCTCGCCTGCCCCTCGATGAGGGTGCCAGGCAGATTTTCGTAGAGCGCCGTAGAGAGCACAATGTCGCTATGGCGGTAGAGCTGGCTAAGCTGCTCAGTTGAGCCAATAGACCCTAAGTAAGTGCAAGGCACTTCTATCTTGTCTAGCAGCGACTTGTCGTGGAGATCGCCGTAGAGCACAAGGTGAATCTTGCCTGCCAACTCAGGTTTGTTTTGCGCTATGTATTGCGTGGTCTCAATAAGCTCCTTGAAGCCTTTTACCTCCACATCAAGGCGCCGTGCGCCCATGACGATGATTTTCTTGTCGGAGGGAATATTCGTGATTTCACCGCTAAGCCTGTGATAGTCGAAGTCGAGAATTGGAAAGGCGTTATATATGACGCTAAGGTTGCTGTTGCTCATCGTCGTGCTCTGCTTGCAGCACTCGGCAAGCCAGTGACTCACTGCCACGAAATGGATGGGCGCTTGAGCATATAGTTTAAGCTTCTTCTCTTGAATCTTGGTGGAGAGGTCATCGCCTTTGATCAGTTCTTCCGATAAAGTGCGAGACGAAACATCCTGTGTGGTCATACTCCCCCCAACCCCCTCTATCTTAGAGGGGGAGCTATTCTTGCTTTCTAGCAAAGGACAACTGTGACAGCGGTCTTTATATCGCTCGCACTCAAATGAGTAGTGGCACACTCCTGTGCAGTTCCACATGTCATGCATAGTCCACACTATGGGTTTGCCGCTGTCGGCCAATTTTTTGATGCCTTTGAGCGAAAGTGTGCCCTGGTTTACCCAGTTGAGGCACACCACGTCGGCATCTTTCACCCAGGAGTGGGTGGCGATGTTGATGCCATGCGAGCCGGTGTCAATCTTGAACAGTGTGTCGCGCCTGAAGCCGTTGCGCATGAACACTCCAAGCCGCTCGGCGAGGAAGTTCCACTTACTGCGCCACTTGCTGCCCATAACGCCCACAAGTTGGTCATCGCTCTGACGGTCGATGACAAGCATACGCGCGTCAACGCCAGCCTCCTGCAGCGCATGGACAAGTCTGAGCGACACTATCGCCGCCCCGCCCTGCATATCGCTATGGTTGATGAGAACAACCTTCATTCTTGCATCAAGTTTATAGACTGCAAAAGTAATCAAAATTTCTCAAACAAATCGTCAAGAGTCACAACACTTTGTATTTTTTCACGCAGAGCAGTTTTTTTACTACTTTTTTCAGAAAAATACCACTTATCGCCATATAAAATTGAAAATACTAGGCGATGACCCCGATTTTTTGCGGTTTTTCTAAAAACCGAGTTGTTAATCAATAAAAAATGCCCAGCCTCATTATTGAGACTGAGCATTTAGATTTTCAACCCTACCGCTAGTGTGCAAATACCGTGTAGTTTTGCATGTAGGGATTTCTTGACAGATAGAGATACCCACCCTTAGTGTCAAAATAGAATGTGTCGTGACCTCCGCCATAATAGTAGATTGTCACATAGTCCCGGTATTCATCCCATTCAAAACTGTAAGACGACCAGTAGCCATATTCGTCATAACACGACAAAGTTCCTGTGCCGTCGGTGCCGAAATATACTTCCCAGTAGTCGCGGTCGGTTGTGTAGATGGGGTAACGAGAATAACCCTCAACACCCTCAACAGCATACCAGTGGTATCCCGAGAGAACCGACCAGAAGTGCCTTGTGTCGCAGGAACTCAATCCCACTAACATTACCGTGAGTAATAGAGTAATACTTAATTTCTTCATATACTTGGTCTTTTTTTGAGTTAATAATCTTGAGTGAGTTATACTGGTTGCAAAGATAACAAAATCTTTTGGTTTTACTATCATTTATGACCATTTTTTATCATTTGACCTTGATATTTCCCAAAAAGTTTAAATTTTGCACCAAAATATTTGGTCAGATAAAATATTTAGCGTAAATTTGTATTCTTGATAATCAACAAGTTAAATATTTATTCACTTTAAAAACAAAGAAAACTATTATGAAAAAATGGAAATGCACAGTTTGTGGCTACGTTCATGAAGGCGAGAACCCACCAGAGGAGTGCCCACTTTGCGGCGTAGGACCCGAAGACTTCGAGGAAGTGGTGGAATAATTAATGCAGAATGCACAATGCATAATGCACAATCCCATTAGATGCGTGAATGGCGCGCTCCGCACTTAAAATTTATTGAAAATCTTAATAAAGATTTTTCTCAGCGACTATGAAATTTTAAAATAAATTTTAATTTAATTTCAAGCGAAGCGCCCCCTCTGAATCAATGCATAATGCACAATTAATAACTAATGACTAACAACTAATCAACTAATAACTAAAAACAATTAAACAAACATTTTATGGCTAAGAAATGGATATGCACAGTGTGCGGTTATGTTCATGAGGGCGACACACCTCCCGAGAAGTGTCCACAATGTAAAGTTCCTGCAAGCAAATTCAAGGAAATGGAAGAAGGCAACGTTAACTACGCTGCCGAGCATGTTCTTGGTGTTGCTAAGGGCGTTGACCCTGAAATTCTGCAAGGATTGCGCGATCACTTCGCTGGTGAGTGTAGCGAGGTAGGCCAGTACCTGGCAATGGCTCGACAAGCCGACCGCGAGGGTTATCCCGAGATAGCTGCAGCTTTCAGGCGCTATGCTCTTGAGGAGGCCGACCATGCTTCTCGTTTTGCAGAACTGTTGGGCGAGGTAGTTTGGGACACCAAGACCAACCTTGAGAAGCGTGCCGCAGCCGAAGCTGGTGCCTGCGAGGACAAGACTCGCATTGCTAAACTTGCCAAGGCTCAGAACCTCGACGCCATCCATGACACCGTTCATGAGATGGCCCGCGACGAGGCGCGTCACGGACAAGGCTTCGCTGCCCTGCTGAAACGCTACTTCGGCAAGTAATCAGGACTATCCACACATTACTATCAAGGCGTGATGCACTACTAAGCACCACGCCTTGACTTTTTTGTTGGTAGAATTTGAAAAATTTATCAGTTCAACCTTTCTTTCAGCCGCAAAATTCTCTCGCTTGACTCGTGGATGCGCTCGTAAGGGACTTTGCCAGTTTTCACTAAATCGACGATGATATCAACTAGCTTGAACGGTCGGTCGGCCTCGAAGCCTGTGTCGATGTTGTTACCCACGAGGAGGATGTCGGCACCAGCATTGATGGCGAGAGCCAGGGCGTCGTTGATGGAATATTGCCCCAAGATGCCTTCCATATACATGTCGTCGGTGACTATCACGCCGTCGTAGTGCAGATTGTCGCGCAGCAGTTCGGTGAGAATTTTGTGCGAGAGGGTGGCGGGATAGTCGGGGTCGAGACGGCGGTTGTAGATGTGGGCTGTCATCACCATGTCAACCTTGTTCTTGGAGATAAGCTGCTCAAATGGCACAAGTTCATTAGGATTCCAAGTGTCGGTAACATCTACCAGGCCCTCATGTGAGTCACCTAGCGCGCTGCCATGACCGGGAAAGTGCTTCACAGCGCACAGCACACCGTTCTTGTAATGCGCGTCGATAAACCACCCCGCATTGCGTGTTATCACATCCACGTCGCTTGAGTAGCAACGCTTAAAGTGTCCAAAATGCGGACTGTCCTCACGGTGTATGTCGAGCACAGGAGCCAAGTTGAGGTTCACCCCGCACTCCTTCATCTCCTCGGCGATGCGAGTGGCGTAGTAGAGTGTGGTGTCGCGGTTGTCAACGGTGCCTATATGCAGAGCGTTGACCGTAGGCTTGAAGCCATATTGCGGCTTCAGGCGGCACACCATGCCTCCCTCCTGGTCGGCGGCGATGATTAACGGCTCGTCGGCATAGCTCTGCAACTGATAGGTGAGCTTAGTGAGGCGCTCCTTTTTAGTGATGTTGCGACTGCCTATCTTGCGCGGACCGTTGCTGGTGAGGTCAATATCAAAGAGTATGATGCTCCCCACATGCAGGTCGCGCACGTAGCGTACCGCGTCGCTGTTGTCATCAATGCGGTCGCCACGGAACCCCACCATGAGCATACGTGCCGCCTCACGGCGGAGAATTGAGTCGTTAGGTAGTGACTGCTGAGCCACTAACGGAAAAAATGCCAGCACAGCAAGTACCGGCATTATGAGTAGTCTTTTATTCATTTTTTTTGTAAACAAGATACAAGTAAACAAGACAATAGCATTTTCTCTATACTTGGAATCTGATAGAAGACATAATTAATCAAAGAAAAAGAAGAAGAACGCTGCCGCCCATTCTCGGCTCATGCCTTCGACGTAACCTAAGCAACTGTGATTGGAGTTCTCAACACGACCGTCGCTGCGCACATAGCCCATGCAGCTGTGGTTGCTGTTCTCGATGCGTCCGTCGCTGCGTATGTAGCCCAAGCAGCTGTGGTTGCTGTTCTCCACTCTACCATCGCTGCGTATGTAGCCCAAGCAACTGTGATTGCTGTTCTCCACTCGGCCGTCGCTGCGTATGTAGCCTATGCAGCTGTGATTAGTGTTTTCCACACGGCCGTCGCTGCGTATGTAGCCCACAGTGCTGTGGTTGCTGTTGCGTATGGTCTGCGCCTCAGCACCCAAAGAGCAGACTGCCAAGACCATCACCACAAAGATGTATTTAAAGTGTCTCATATTTATAATTAAAAAAGTTCCTGATAAAAGGCATTATTCGTTCCACGTTCTCCTTTCCACGTTCCACGATTTCCAGCAATCTACTTAAAGAAATCAAAGAAATAGTAGGCGGCGACTCGCTGTAATGGAATGCCGTTGGCATATCCTAATACTTCACCAGTGGGCGAGGCGACTTTGCCGCTTTGGATGTCGATGTTACCCAGCAGCTTGCTCTCACCATTGTTGACTGTGCCGTCGGAGGTAATGTAGCCAATACGCTCACCTTCTTTATTGAAAATTTGCATCTTGCCGTCGATGCGTCCCACAGTCTTGCCTTTGCCGTTGGTGATGGTGCCGTCGGCGTTGAAGTAGCCAATAGGGTCGTAATTGATATTACGAACGGTGCCATTAGCGGCGATTTTTCCCACAATGTTGTAGTTTGCGTCGCGCAAGTCTTGTGCTACAGCTTTACTGGTGCCCATGGCAAGGAGCATAACGGCTACCATAATGATATTTCTTGTTAAAGTCTTCATCGCTCTATAAATTTAAAAGTTAATCAATTTTCACTGCAAATTTAAGCACTTTTTTTGAAAACAATGAATTTTATCCACAAAAAATGCTTTGTCACTTAGACTTAACGTTTTTGCCAAAGTTTAAGGGCAAGATGCTATATTATTTACGAAGAAATCACTACCTTTGTGCTATGAAAGATGATTTTCTATCAAGAACGCGGATGCTGCTGGGCGAGAAGGCGCTTGAGCGGTTGGCTGCAAGCCGCGTTGCGGTGTTTGGCGTGGGCGGCGTGGGCGGCTATGCCGTGGAGGTGTTGGCGCGCAGCGGAGTGGGGGTTATCGACCTCTACGACAACGATGTGGTGAGCCTCAGCAATGTCAACCGCCAGATTATCGCCACCACAAGCACTATTGGTCGTTACAAGGTTGACGTGGCGGTGGAGCGTATCCTCGACATCAACCCTAATTGCAAAGTGCGGGGTTTCAAGATGTTTTATGTGGTGGCAAACGCCGACGAGGTGGACCTATCACAATATGACTATGTGGTTGACTGCATCGACACCGTGAGCGCCAAGATGGAACTGGTGAGGCGTTGCACACGATTAGGGGTGCCTATCATTTGCAGTATGGGAGCCGCCAATAAGCTTGATGCCAGCGCATTCCGTGTCGCCGACATCAGCGAGACCGATGTTGACCCCCTCGCACGAATCATGCGCAAGAAACTGCGCAAGGAGGGCATAGAGCATTTCAAGTGCGTCTTCAGCACTGAGAAACCACGCAAACCGCTGGAGCCCTGCGATGATGCCGAGCTGAGCAAGCGACCTGTGCCGGCAAGTAACGCCTTTGTCCCCGCCGCCGCTGGAATAGTGCTTGGCGGAGAAGTGGTGATGGATTTGAGTGGAGAGTAGAGAGTAGAGAGTGGAGAGGTGTGAGGGCAGCAATTGTGCATTGTGCATTATGAATTGTGCATTAAAAGAAAAGCCAGCCGTTGAACTGTGGCTTCTATCTCCTCTTCGCTCTCGAGATAGGTGGAGTCGAATTGCAGTTGGGCTTTTTCGTAGAATGGTGAGCGGATTTCAAGACCACGAGCTACTGATTCCATTATCTGCTCATCGCTCATATTATTAAGCAACGGTCGCTTGCTGCGCTGCTCGGGCAGTACCAAGCGCGAGGTGATGCGTTCCACGCTCGTGCGCAGCCACACAGTGAAGCCTATATGGTTCATCAGTTCCATATTGCCGTCTTGCAGCGGAGTGCCCCCGCCACAAGCCACAATAGAATCGTCACCATCAGCAGACACTTCTTTCAATGCCTCTCGCTCTAGCTCCCTGAAATGCGCCTCGCCATAAGTCATAAAGACTTCCTTTGCGGTCATACCCACCTTCTCCTCAATATACAAGTCTAAATCGATGAACCGCCATCCTAGCTTCTTAGCTAACGGCTCACCCAGCGTGGTCTTCCCACAACCCATATATCCTATCAAAAACACTGGTTTCATAGCCCGCGTAAAAGGATTCTACAATCAGAACTCCACTCCGGCTTTTAGGAAGAAGTTGTGGAAGATGGCGCTTTTGTCGAGGTAGGAGCTGCCGCTCTTGTCGGGGATGGCTCCCGGGGTGTCGCCGGTGCACCACAGTTTGTAGTGGGCGGTGTGAAGGGCATATCCCACTCCCACGTTGAACGAGAAGAACTGGTTGCTCTTGAAGTGGTAGCCGATGCTCGGAGAGGTGTAGAAGCCGTTGTGGTTGATAAATGTCGCGCCCACTTTAAGGCTAACCCACGGCGTGTTCTGACTCTCGTTCTTGAAGCTGTATCGTCCCTCAATATAGAGAGGAATGAACGGGTATTTCCAATTAGGATCGTTTTCCTCGGGCTGCGCCTTGTCGTTACGCATAGGGTAAGTGCTGAGCACTGGCTTGAAGCTATGGAGACCAATACCCGCGCCGAAATATACCTTAGGAGTGAAGGCATAGCCAAAAGAAGTCTCTATAAGCCAGAAGTCGTTGCGCGGCTCGCCCACACCGAGAGAATATCCCAAATCGATGAACCCGCGGAACTTGGCGGTGTCGTAGTTCTTCTTGCGCGACTGGTGCTCGATGTAGTTAACCTCTGTCATCGAGTAGGTGTATTTCATGCCGTCGGTGGTCACTATTTCCACCTGCTGCTCATTGCGTGAGGTGATAGTGCCCTCAATGGCCTGCCCGTTGCGCAGGTGAATGGTCGATTTATTGCCACCATCATCAGCTGCATTCATTGGTAAAACGATGGCAACCGCCATCATTAAGGTTAAGAATAAATTTCTCATATTCAAAAGTTTAAGTATTGTTTATTTCAATAATAGTTAATTTCCTAAAAGCACATCATACACAGCTGTAACATCGGCAGAAGTGATGTTTCCGTCGCCGTTCTGGTCACCATTGACAACATTTGAATAGTCATTATTAAGCAAAACGTCATAGAGCGCGGTCACGTCGGCGGCCGTCACCGTGCCGTCACCGTTCACGTCTCCGGTGACACCTCCCAATATCTCGTAAGTAGCAGTTTGAAGTGCCATTTTTTCTTCATCGAGGCTATAATAATAGAATTTCACAAGATACTTCCCTTTCGACAAGTTGGTGAAGTCAAATACCTGATTTATCGAAGAAGTTGTTTGAGAATTAGAAGCAGGTATCTCAATGACCCTCTGTATTTCACCTTCTTCAACATTGCCTAATAGCGTCTTCTTGTAAAGTCTTGCAAAGATATAATCGTGATAGACAGATGTTTTTCTATTTGTTATTGAAGCATTTAACGTGAGTTTGTTGCCTGCAACTTGATTGCTGGCATTAGCAGCAGGCACACTGCTGCGAACCAATAGACTGGCCTCTGTTAAAGGCTCCACATTAACCGAGCCGGTGCAATACACTTCATTGCCAGCTCGGTCGCCAGTCACAATTAAATTATTAGTTCCTGAACTTGTCGGGGTGTAGCTTATCGACACGTATCCACTGGAGCCACTGCTGAGGTTGATGGAATTTGCTCCCACAAGCTCATTGTTTGCCCGAAGATAAAAGAAGATATTATCGGCA
>JAFYYG010000057.1 GCA_017557625.1 Muribaculaceae bacterium | reverse complement strand
TGCCTTCTATTGCTGCAAAATGACCTCGGTGACCATTCCAAGTTCGGTGACAACTATTGATGGTTGTGCCTTCTCGGGATGTTACAATTTGACAAAGGTCAATATCAGCGACCTTGAAGCGTGGTGTAATATTGACTTTGGAGATGCTTGGGGCAATCCTTTATATAACGCCAAGAATCTCTATTTAAATGGCACCAAATTGACTAATCTTGTTATCCCAAGCACTATTACAAGTGTGAAATTTGCCACTTTCTATCGTTGTGAAAGCTTAACCTCGGTGACCATTCCAACCTCGGTGACTTCAATTGGGCAAAGTGCCTTTTCACAATGCACAGGCTTGACATCAATAAACATCCCCAACACGGTAACAACGATTGGCAATTATGCTTTTAATGAATGCACAGGTTTGACCTCGGCATCAATCGCAAGCGCTTCAATTGGACGGAGTGCTTTTGCGCATTGCACAGGCTTGACATCAATAAACATCCCCAACACGGTAACAGAAATTGATATGGATGCCTTTGAAAACTGCACAGGTTTGACCTCGGCATCAATCGCAAGCGCTTCAATTGGTAACGGTGCTTTCAATCATTGCACAAGTTTGACTATACTGACACTCGCCAACTCGGTGACATCTATCGGTGATGAAGCGTTCAGTGGGTGTTCTGGCTTGACTTCTGTCACAATTCCAAACTCGGTGACAGAAATCGGAAAAAGAGCCTTCGAATCATGCACTAGTCTGGCATCGGTGAATATGGGAAGTTCGGTAACGACTATAGGCGAGTATGCCTTTAAAGGAACTCCGTGGCTCGACAATCAACCCGATGGACTGGTTTATGCTGGCATGGTGGCTTATAAATATAAAGGCACAATGCCCAGTGGCACATCTATTGTTCTTAAAAACGGATGTGTTGGAATTGCCAACTACGCATTTGAGCAATGCACGGGTTTAACTTCGATAACCATTAAAAATACAGTTAAAAAAATTGGCAATTATGCTTTCACTAACTGCTCTGGTTTGACTCAAGTTAGCATCCCTAACTCAGTAACAACGCTTGGTGAAAGAGTTTTCAATGGTTGCAGTGGCATGACTTCGGTGACTATCCCCAAGTCAGTGACTGAGATTGGCAATTATGCCTTCTATAATTGCACAGGCTTGACTCAGGTAAAAATCAGCGACCTTGCCGCATGGTGTAAGATTGTTTTTAATACTACTTACAGCAACCCTTTATACTATGCCAAGAAGCTATATCTAAATGGAACAGAAGTCACTGCTCTTGTCATTCCTGATGGTATAACAGAAATTAAGCAGTACACGTTCTATAATTGCAGCGGTTTGACCTCGGTGACCATCCCCAGCTCGGTGACATCGGTTGCAATGAATTCCTTCTATAATTGCACAGGCTTAACCCAAGTGAACATCAGCGACCTTACCGCTTGGTGCAATATTGATTTTCAAGATTATAGCAATCCATTGGATTATGCGCATAATCTCTATCTTAATGGCAATAAAATCACTGATCTTGTGATTCCTGACGGTGTGACAGAGATAAAGCCGAATGCATTTTCTGGTTGCACAGCATTGACCTCGGTGAGCATTCCAAACTCCGTTACTAAGATTGGCAAAGCAGCTTTCAGTTATGCCCGTTTCACCTCGTTGACCATTCCAGCCTCTGTAACTTCAATTGAAGCCTATGCGTTTCAGTATTGCAATAAAATGACCTCTGTAACCATCCCTAACTCGGTGACCTTGATTGGATATTATGCTTTTAGAAATTGCACTAGCTTGACATCTGTCACCATTCCTAATTCAGTGACATCAATAAATGATAATGTGTTCTCTAATTGCACTAGTTTGACATCTGTCTCCATTCCTAATTCGGTGACATCAATAGGCACTTATGCATTCTATAATTGCACGGGGCTTACAAAGATGATTATTCCTGGCACCATGGTCTCTATTGGAAACTATGCTTTCAATGGCTGCAAAAAACTCAATGTTGTAGCATCAAGAATAGAGGAACCTCAAGGGGTGACTTATGGTTATGCTTATAGCAACGGCAATAATGTTTCATACATATTTACTGGCATTCCCGCTGCAAGCACCTTGATTGTGCCCAAAGGAACAATAAGTCTCTATCAGCAAGCGCAGTATAACGGCAAGCCCAACCCATGGCTGAAATTTAGTGTGGTGAAGGAGTTTGACGATGGTGATGCGAACCTCGACGGCGATATCACTGGCGCCGACGTGACGGCAATCTATAATTATCTCCTCGACGGCGACACCGAATTCATCGACAGCAGCGATGTGGACGGCGACGGCTACATCACCAGCACCGACATCACCGTAATATATAACATCCTGCTTGGCCAATGATAATGATAACGCTTTTTTGCACATTTCTATTTAACCATAACTGTTCAGCGATGTCACTTTTATCAAACAAAAACAACAAAAATGCGATTAAGCAAGACAAGGCTAAACTTGCTTAAAGCCTTGCGAGCGTGAGCATTTTATTCAAAACCTGACAAAAAACAACAAGAAAATATTACTAGAACAAAATTTTTTGTTGATTTTGCATTTCTTTGTTGAGTTTGTTTGATGATAATGCGGTTAAAAACCAGATCGATGAATATTTATATTTAACCATAAAACCTAACTGATTATGAAGATTTTTAAGATTACAATTTTAGTGCTTGTGCTGGCGATGTTAGGCGGCACATTCAATGTTGAGGCGAAGTCGAAAAAACGCCGCAACAAAGCGAGAAAAGAGAAAACCGTTAAAAACAAAAAAACAGTGAAAGCAAAAGAAGAACGGTGCATCCTCGACATGGTGGAGTATCAACATCAGGGAATGAGGATGCAACCAGTGGCAGAGGTGCGCCTGGAACGCAAGAACGGCAAGGTGGTATTTGCGGTAAGGGGTACCAACACCGAGGAGAAAGAGTTTTTCCCCGCCGACGGCGAGCAACTTCTCAAGGAGGCCTTAAAGATTATCGAGGAGGAGAAGATGCTTGACTACGGCGTGAGCTATGAGCCCGAAATCCAGCCCCTTGACGGATATGCGTGGTCGTTTAGCGCAAGACTTTCCGACGGCCGCTCGGTATCAAGCCACGGGCATAATGCAGGACCTGATGGTAAAGGCCTGAGCAGGATGAGTGAATTGCTTTTCCGCCGCGCCTATAAACTGCTGGGGATAGATTAATTGATTTTTAAATAATTTAAGGCAATTATATAGGGTATGCACCTCTATATAATTGCCTAATTTTTAGCAAGTTCATTTTTTGCTTGATATTCTTTTCGTCAAGCAAATTCCACTCCACCTTTCAGGCACAGTAAGTTATTCTTATCAAGTTTACGTTATATTATTAAATTCCCAATAATATGTCGTAAACTTTAGTTACGTCGCCGGCGGTGATGTTGCCATCGCCATCTACGTCTCCATTGACGAGATTGGTAGTGTCGTTATTGAGCAGGAAGTCATAGAGAGCGGTCACATCGGCGGCGGTGACTGAGCCGTCACCATTCACATCACCTAATATTACCTCAGGGGCAGTGCCACTGTTATAGACGAAGGAAATCACGTCGCCGTAAGGGGTATTGGCGGCACCGCTCTCGGTGTTGTAGCTTGCTCGGGCACGGGCATAGTAGGTCTTGCCGTCTTCCATAAGTTTATTGTTCACCTTGATGTTGCCGGCAGGTTGTGTCGTGTGGTAGGCAAAGTCGCGTACTGTCTCCACAAAGCGTGTGCGCCCCCAAGTTGTGGCGCTGGTCGAAATCTCTATTGTGTAGGAAACAGCAGCCTCCTGACGGTCAACAGTCACATACTGGTCACTGTAGAGCGTGCCGCCATCAGTAGGGATGGCGAAGGTGGGTGGGGTGGCCTCCAGATAGGCGGTCTTGAAGGTGAATGTGCCAGTTTCGCGGTAGTTGCCGTTGTCAATCATGTGTACACGCATATAATAATATGTGCCAGGCACGAGGGTGTATTTGGGGATGTCGAGTTCGCCGGTCGATGATGTGCCGCTGAAGACGATGTTGGTGAAGGTGTCGTCGGTGGCGATTTCAAGTGTCGCTTCCGCATTAGAGCCACCGGTGAGCCACTGTGCGGTGAATGAGGGGTGAATATTATCATCGCCGTTACCGGGATAGATGATGGTGAATACTTGAGGCTCACACCAGCGAGTCTCGCTCACGCCGTCCTGATAGCCCTCGGCGCAGGCACGCACACGCCAGTAGTAGTTGCGTGGCAGGAATTCGCCAAAGGCACTCGACGAAATGCTGGTGGCGGTGGTTGTTTGGCGCTTCACATCACTGAAGTCCTCGTTGGTTGCCAATTCAATCATATAGCCTTGAGCGTTGGGAACAGCTTCCCAGCTCATGGTGAACGGGTCGGGGACAAGTGCACCATTCTCGGGTGAAAGGAGCACAGGAGCGGCGAGCTGCTGGTCGGCGGGCGGGATAAGGAACGCTGGCTCAAACTCGTTGTCGGTGCGGTCCACGGGGCACACGGCATAGTAGTATCCGAAGCGCGCGTCATCGGGGATGGTGAAGTTGGTTGTGTAGCTCACGTCAAGGAGCATCTCGGCCTCCTTGTTGAACTGCGCAGGCTCCACGCTGTTGGGCACCGCATAGATGGAGTATTTGTAGTTGTCAAAGCCGTTCCACGAGAGCACATGGTCCTGACTGGTGAGGTTGGTGACCACACCAGGGTCGATGCCTGGCTTCCACGGCATTGCCGGTGGCAGAGTGGGGCGGGTAAACACTTTGCGCTTGAGGTAGGTGGCGAGTTCCTCGCGGTTTCCGGTGCGATAGAGGTACTTGCAGCTGTAGAAGATGGCACCTGGTGCGCCATCAAAGCTGTAGTCGCGGTTGAGCTGCACCTCGTTGGCATACTCCTCGTGTTGGAGCTCAGTGCTCGTGCTTGTCATGCCAGATATGGAGTTTGACACAAAGAGCTGGCGGTCGAAGTAGTCGCAAACTTGGTTCCACCAGGGCACGATTTTGCTGTAGTCGGCGGTGGCGCCAATCTTCCAATATACTTGTGGGGAGATGTAATCGATGGTCTTCTCGTTGAGCCATGCCAAGGGGTCGCTGTAGATGGTGTTGTACTGCCAGTCGCTGCCTGCCGGGCAATGGGGAAGACCGTAATTGGGAGCCGAAGTTCCCGCCACGCCTGCCGGCGAGATGCCAAAACGGATGTCGGGGCGTGTCTCTTGTATCATGTTATAGACAGCGCGCACCATGCGGTTCACATTAGCGCGTCGCCAGTCACCGAATGTCATGTCAACATTGCTGTCAAGCCACTCCTGGTAGTCTCCAGCGTCGCTGCCGCTTGGGATGCCGTCGGGATAGAAATAGTCGTCGTAGAGGATTCCGTCAACATCATATTTTGTGATGATTTCTTGGCACACGTTTACAATGCGTTCTATGGTTTCGTCGCGGGCGGGGTCAAGCACAACATAGCTGCCGGCGCTCAGCAGCAGCCCCGACTGGCGAAGTTCCATGTCTTGAGGGTTGCCGGCGGCGTCCCACTGCTCGATGCCGTTGCTGCTGTAGCGGTAGGGATTAATCCATGCGTGACATTCCATGCCGCGCTGGTGGCATGCTTCCACAGCATAGGCCAACGGGTCCCATGTGGGCACCTGTCCACGGGTACCGGTGAGGTAGCTTGACCAGGGCTCATAGCTCGACTCATACATGGCGTCGCACATTGAGCGCACCTGGAAGTTGATGGCGTTAAAATTGTTGTTCTTGAGCGAGTCGAGCATACGGTCGAGCTGCGCTTTCTGCTTCGCCTCGGCGTTTGCACCATAGGCTTGTGTCTCGGGCCAATCAAGGCACCACACTGTTGCCACCCACGCTGAGCGGAACTCGTGCTTGGGCACAGTGTAGGTGTAGGAAGCGGCCTGCATCGCCATGCCGCACATGAGTAACATGGCAATAAAAGCAAAGAAACGTGTAAATCGTGTCATAGTCTTTATTTTTTATTTAACAAGTTGACGAACTGATGAGACAATGGCAATTGCTATGGCTCACATGAAAACTTACAAAATTACATACTTTTTTTGAATAACTATCGACAAAATGAAAAAAAAGAGGCAAGCTCTTGAAAAGCCTGCCTCTTTTTAGAGGTTTTAGTCGTTATGACTATAATTTGGATTTATTGACCAAGAAGGATGTTATAAACTGCAGTTACATCACCAGCTGTGATGTTGCCGTCGCCATCCTGATCAGGATTAACGAGAGCTGAATCGTCGCCAGAGAGCATCCAGTTGTAGAGCGCGGTTACGTCGGCAGCAGTAACATAACCGTCACCGTCAACGTCGCCGGGAACAACTACTGTGCCGCCAACCTTCTCGATGAGGTTAGGATAGAGCTGGAGTTGCTGAGTCTCGCCATTTGCGCTTGCATAGAATGCGAGGAAGCCCTCGATGTTGTAAGTGGCCTCGTAGTCGAAGTCCTCACCGATAGTTACCTCGTTGAAGTTCAGACGCATAATCATATCGCCAGTCTCATCGGTGAGTGTGAAGTTGCGACCCTTGCTGCCTGCAATGCTGTCAAGAGTACAGTTCTCGATACGCAGATAGTTGTGGATCATGCTTTGGTCAATCTCCTCAACGGTGATGAGAGCGGGCTCTACTGGAGTGCCAGGAGTGCCTTCTACGAATGTAGAAACGATAGGAATCATCTCGGTCATTCCATTGTAGAGCTTCCAGTTGCCGGCGATACCGCTGAGCTGGTCACCATTGCTGTAGGTGTTGTCGAGGTGGCCGTAAACGAGCATGAAGCCGCTGGCGTCGTTGATGTAGAGCTGGTTGCCACTCTGGTAAACAGCGGTAACGGGGTTGTTGAACATAACGTCGGTCTCAGCATCGGTAGCGAGCAGGCCAGCGATGTTGTCAACCTTGGGAAGGTCATCTAGGTTAACCACTTTCTCAAATGCAGTGGGTTGTAGCTGCATGGTGGTAACGCCATCCTTCACGAAGATGCTGATAATACCAGTGATGTTGTAAGTGCCACCATCGGTAGGAAGGCTTACACCAGAGTACTGGTTAAAGCCAGCAGCAGTGCCAGCTGCATCATTAACGGTGAAGTTCTTGCCGCTGATATCAGTAAGAGTAGCGTTCTCAATGGTTACATAGTGACCGAAGTTGCTCTCAACAACAGCAGCAGTGGTGACAACTTCAGGATTTACTGCATCGCCAGCAGTAGCTGCTTGGAAGCCGAAGAGATCTTGACTACCATTGTAAGACATCTCTTTGAGGCCGTTGTACTCTTTCAGGTATCCACCAAATCCGCCAGGAATGATGTCACCGTTCTTGTAGTTCATGTCGCCAGCAACGCGGCCGTAGATCAACAGGTAACCTGTGGCATCCTTTACCCAAACGTAGTTGCCATTAGCATAGAAAACGGTAACGGGGTTAGAGATTGCTGCAAAAGCACCAACGCCGAGGTCATAGTAAGCAGCAATGTTAGCTACTGTGGTAACCGACTCGAAGGTGTAGGTGGCACTTGCAACAGCGCTGGTAGCCTCCTCAGTAACAGCGATAGCCTTCAGAGTGGTGTTTTGGCTGATGTTGATAGGCTCGCTGTAAACTGCGCTACTGGTAGTTGGGTCATTGCCATCGGTGGTGTAGTAGATAGTAGCACCAGTGGCACCATTAATTGTAACGTTCACGGGAGCGTAGAATGTGCCACCTGCAGGATTGAATGTAGGAGCAGGAATAGTGATAGTGCCACCGTCCTCATAAGTGATGACAACACTGGTGAAGCACAATTGACCAGCCTTAGTATTACCATCTGAACCATAATCGGCTTTGTCTCCAACAGTGAATTTCACTGATTGAG
The DNA here is from genome assembly GCA_017557625.1 of Muribaculaceae bacterium. GTDB lineage: Bacteria > Bacteroidota > Bacteroidia > Bacteroidales > Muribaculaceae > Sodaliphilus. The sequence continues at coordinate 49,780 of JAFYYG010000057.1, read as the reverse complement.
ATCCTCCAGTCCAGGTAACAGTCTCATCTCCAAGAGCCTGTGTAGCAACTGCGCCTACGTTAGCAGTGATGGGAGCGAGGCGCTTCTTGCCTTGATCCGAAAGATTGAAAACAATATTGGTAATGTTGGTACCACTATTGTTGGTAATGGTAAAAGACCCCTTTGCGTAAATGCGAACCTCACCATAACCTTCATGGTAGATTGGGGCATTGCCGCCATTGTTCTTCTCAGCAAGGAAAGTGAAGCCATCTACAGTACCGTCAAGCAAGTCGGCCGAAGCAGTGAATGTTTTTTCGGCTGCAAATGCGCCAAAAGCACACATGCATACCAATAAGAGAGATAAAATTTTCTTCATAAATAGCTTTAAGTTAAGAAGTTAATAAATATAGTTAATTATTTTGTTCACGTAAGTATATAATCACGGCAAAGGTAATCATTATTTTTTAATAATGAAAACGAAAAGGGAAAATATTTCATAAAAAAGTATTTTATAAAGAAAACAAGGGGACAAGAAAACAAGAGGACAAGAGCGGCTATCTCTTCAAGTATCGCCATCCCACATATAGGTTACGAGAGAAGATGACTATCGAGGCGCTTTGACCAATCATCAGGATGGGGTCGAGACGGATTATGCCGTAGATGAGGGTAAGGGAAGCGCCTACCAAGCTGATGAGCCAGAACAAAGGAGGCAGGCACGACTCGTGACGCTTGACTGAATATGCAACCTGGTAGGCGTAGCGTGAAAGGAAAATGAGTTGGGCGCTGGTGCCGTAAATCATCAGCCACAATGGAATCTCAGGGTTGTGGAGGAAGCGGTCAACGAGCTGTGGCGCGTTGATAGCTGTAAAAATCAGAGCGAGGACGGGTACGAAGTAAAGCACTATGCGAATAATCCTCGGAATGCGTCGCCATGCTCCCTTGTAATCCAGGTTTAGCACATATACATAGAACGAGAGAATCTGTCCGATCAGGATTACTATGTCTTCGCGCAGCCAGCCATAGGTCAGCATAAAACAACAACCAGCAAGGCTAAACGCCCAGTAACCAGTGGGCGACACCAGACGTTTAAGACGCTCTGTCATAACCCATTGTACCAACTGCCGCGCAGCATAACATAGCTGCGACATCATCCCTATGATCATAGTGAATGTTAACATTTGTGTGCAAAAGTACTAAAAAAATGGCTGCATCGACTCTTTTTGTGCATTTTTGATTACCTTTGTGCCAGAATTCCCTACTTTTGAAACTTAAGGATTAGTGATGAAATTAGAGATTAGAGGATTAGATATTAATGATGTGAAATTATGAAGTCTTTTGTCTTGTTTTCTTGTCCTCTTGTTTTCTTGTCAACTCGTAAACTTAACATATTATCATGAATTTTATTGACGTAAACAGTGTGGTGAAACAGTATGACGGGCACTTGGCGCTCGACCATGTGGACCTTCATGTGCCACAGGGTGCCATATATGGACTGCTGGGGCCTAACGGCGCCGGCAAGACATCGCTCATACGCATCATCAACCGCATCACACGCGCCGACAGCGGCATGGTGCTGCTCAACGGCCGCGAAATGGTGCAGGCCGACATTGCCAACATTGGCTATCTACCCGAAGAACGCGGACTTTACAAGAAACTCAAGGTTAGCGACGAGATAGTGTATCTAGCACGTCTAAAGGGAATGCCTAAGGCTCTTGCTATGAGCGAGATGGAGAAATGGTTGGAACGTTTCGACCTTACCGAGTGGCGCAACCGCAAGGTGGAGGAACTCTCAAAAGGCATGCAGCAAAAGGTGCAGTTCATCACCACGGTGATACACAGGCCCCAACTGCTAATCTTTGACGAACCGTTCTCGGGCTTCGACCCGGTGAACGCCGAGCAGCTGAAGCGCGAAATCATTCAGTTGCGTGATGAGGGCTCTACAATCCTTTTCTCTACCCACAACATGGCGAGCGTGGAGGAAATATGTGAGCAAATCACGCTCATCAACCACTCGCGCGTGGTGCTCGAGGGGAAGGTTGCCGATATTAAGCAACAGCACAAAAAAAACCTCTTTGTGGTGAACGTGGAGGGCGAAGAGAAGGTGGAGGCTCAAAATGATCTCTTTGACGTGGTGCCTAACGATGACGTTAATGGCACCCTCATCAAGCTGAAGGCTGGTGCCACTCTGCACGATGCCATCGCTCACCTCAACGACCGTCACACCCTCACCGGCATCACCGAGAAACTGCCAAGCATGCACGAAATTTTCATCGAGACAGTTCAAGGCAATGCATAATCCTTCTCTCCCTTCTCCCTCTTCCCTCTTCCCACTTCCCTCTTCCCTCTTCCCTCTCCCCTCTAAAACTATAAACAACTCTAAACTGCGCCACAGGCGCCAAATATAATGAATAAACTGAAATTAATAATCCAGCATGAATACATGACGATAGTGGGCAAAAAATCGTTCATTATCATGACTATATTGATTCCGTTCTTATTGATTTTGCTATTGTTTGTGCCAATTTTGCTGAAATACATCAACGACAAGACCGACTCATCGGAGATGCATATCACGGTTATTGACAAGAGCGGAAACTATGGCGGTGCGTTCAAGGACAACGGGAAATACCGCTTTGAGCTAATGTCGGGAGACTCAATGGATAAGACCTACGACATCTATAAAAAAGCGTCGGGAAGGGTTGATGCTATAATGGTGATTCCCGAAGATGTGCTTGAGCGTCAGCAGGTGGACCTCTTCAGCGAGAAGACACTTGACGAAAGCACTGTCATGTACCTGAACAAATGCCTCAACGACACTCTGAGAAATGCAAAGATTGCCTCACTCGGTGGCCCTGAATTAGCCGATAAGATAGCGCAGTCACAAGTTAATGCGGTCATCAAGTCCAAGAAATGGAACGAGAAAGGCGAGGAACAAGAGCAGAGCGCCACAATCGCTGCCATTATTGGCATGGTGCTGGCCTTTTTGACCTATACTTTTGTCCTCTCCTACGGCGCAATGATAATGAACAGCGTAGTAGAGGAAAAGACCAACCGCATAGTCGAGGTTATAGTGAGCAGCTGCAAACCCATGGAACTGATGATGGGAAAAATTATTGGCGTGGGGCTAGTAGGACTCACACAGTTTGCCATTTGGGTAGTGCTCATGGGTATGGCCATGGGCGTACTAGGCTTCGTGGGAGTGGGCGCTGACCCATCATCTTCGGCCGATGCCATGTCTATGGGCATGAACGTGCCTGAGACCGAAAACACCGCGGCGAGCATGATGGCAGCCTTCACCAGTATCAACTGGTTCTCGCTTCTTGGCAACTTCATTATCTACTTCATTGGCGGCTACTTGCTTTATGCATCACTCTTTGCCGGTTTTGGTTCGGCTGTCGATCAGGCGAGCGACAGTTCGCAGTTTACCATGCCTATCATCCTCATTATGATGGTTGCCCTATATGCGGGCATCGCATGCATGAGTAACCCCAATGGTCCCATGGCGGTGTGGTGCTCTATTATCCCGTTCACCTCGCCTGTTGTGATGATGGTACGACTACCCTTCGATGTGCCCTGGTGGCAGTTGATCTTGAGTATCGTGCTGCTCTTCGGCACCGCTATCGGCTGCATCTGGATCTCGGCGCGCATCTACCGCACCGGCATCCTGCTCTATGGCAAGAAGCGTTCCTTCAAAGAGATTGTGAAATGGATTAAGTAAAGGGCAATTCTTTCAGTTTACTTCAAAATATTATTCGTATGAAGAAAGCATTATTATTCTTGGCAATTTTTTGTGTGGCGGTTAATGCTGGAATGGCGCAGCACAGGCCGCATCATCGTGGGCATAGGCCGCATTTTGAGAAAAAGGAAACTCCAAAGGCTCCAGAGTTCTTGAAGAAAGGCGACACCATCGCTGTTCTCTCTCCATCGAGTGTGCCCACCGACCTAAGCATCATCGACAAGGGCGAAGCCGTGCTGCAAGAGTGGGGATTCAAAACAGTGGAAGGCCGTTATGCCCGCACCAACTACCATACTTATGCTGGCACACCCGAACAGCGCGTTGAGGACATTATGTGGGCACTTCGTGACCCGAGCATCAAAGCTATAGTGTGCTCACGTGGCGGCTACGGCTCGGCCAACTGTCTGAATCTGTTGCCAGTTGACACCCTCAAGAAATATCCCAAGTGGATAGTGGGCTACAGCGACATCACTGGTTACCTTAGTGCTGAGGTGCGTGCTGGAAACATGGCGATTCACGGCAATATGTGCGGACGCCTTGCAAATACCGGTGGCACCGATCAGCCTAGTCTCTACCTGCGTGACATGCTTATGGGCAAACTGCCTAAGTATGAGGTACCTGGCAACGAGTTCAACAAGCCGGGCACAGCAAGCGGCATCTTGATTGGCGGCAATATGTGTGTGTATGGCGATATCGCCGACACGCCCTTCGATTTCCTCGACCGCTCGTTTATCGACGGCCGCGACATCATCCTCTTTATTGAAGAGGTAGAGGAACCTTATTCACGCATCGATCGCATGTTCCAGCACATTATTTTGCGCGGTGCTATGGATAAAATCAAGGCTTTAGTGGTGGGCCGCTTTGACGGCTGTCCCACCTCGCGCGGCTACAACTCGGTGTTTGAATTCATTGACGAATACATGAAACCCTACGACATCCCCGTGTGCTACGACTTCCCAACTGGTCACGACGAGAGTTGGAACTACCCGCTTATCGAAGGCTGCCCTGTCACCCTCGATGTGAGCAAAGACAAGGTAACGATGGAATTTAATATTAAGTGATAAGGGTTAAGTGAGCCCTGCGGGTGAAAAAACAGTGAGGGTGTGTCAAAATTCTGGTTTAGTGCGCTTTGCGCAGAAATCAAACAAATCACATCAAATCAAACATTATTAATTCTTTGATTTTTAATAAAATAATTATTTGTTAGATTTGGAATAATTTGAAATATTTCTTACGTGTAGCGTGACTCCTCTATTTTGACACACCCTCATTTGCTATGTCTTTGCAATATTACAACGGTGGTCTTACTATGCTGGGGCCGTTGTATTGGATGCCGGCGTTTTCGAGGTCTTGGCGGGTGACGCGCTGGAACACCACGTCGCTGGGCTCGTTGCGGTCAACAATAACAGCGGTGAATGGCCGCATGGTGTAGCTTGTCCTGTGTCCTTCCTCAACGATGTAGGAGTAATAGAGTCGGTCGCCCAGACGTTTGAGCATTACAGTCTCGATGGATGTCTGTCGATCGGTCTCAGGCAGTATCACGGCAATCACGAACTGGTGGCGGAAGTCAATATTGGTGGGCTGTCCGTTGCGTCCCATTACCGCTGCACCACCAAACACGCTCTCGAATTCTTGCTGGTTGTGAATCACGAGTTTGTGAGTCCCGTTTTTAAACTGATTGCTCACATAATAATTGTTCATGCGCACATAGTTTGCTGTCACGCCTTGAAAGTTCACCGAACAAGACGAGAGCATCAACGTCACAATTGCTAAAAAGAGGAATAATGTATTTTTCATATTGTAAAGGAGTTAAATGATTCAAATCAATTAAAGGAATAAAAGAGCTAAGAACTATTTTGTAAGTTTGTCGTAGTAGAAATTCAGCACATCGGTTGCGGCGACGAAGGATGATTGCTGGTTGGCTAGGACCATGTCTTGCTTGAGCTGGAGCAGGCGCTCTACTTCAGGGTCGTTGTAGAAACGCGACTTCAGCTGCTCGTTGATGGTCTCATACATCCAGTATTTCTCTTGCTGGCTGCGCTTGCGGGCGAAGTAGCCGTTCTTTCTCACATGGTCGAAGTATCGGTCAATCATGTCCCACACTTCGGCGATGCCTGTTTCGTAGTAACCTGAGTAGCAGAGTACTTCAGGAGTCCACTTGCTTGGTGGCAAAGGAAACAGATGCAGTGCGTTGCGGAACTGAGCTGCGGCAAGGTTGGCGCGCTCTATGTTGTCACCGTCGGCCTTGTTGATGACAATACCGTCGGCCATCTCCATGATGCCACGCTTGATGCCTTGCAGTTCGTCGCCCGTGCCCGCAAGCTGGATAAGCAGGAAGAAGTCGACCATAGAGTGCACGGCGGTCTCACTCTGTCCCACGCCAACAGTCTCGACAAAGATATTGTTGTAGCCTGCCGCCTCACACAGCACTATGGTCTCGCGCGTCTTGCGTGCCACGCCGCCTAATGACCCTGCCGAGGGGGAAGGGCGGATAAAGGCTCGCGGATGCACCGAGAGTTTCTCCATCCTTGTTTTGTCGCCGAGGATAGAGCCGTTGCTACGCTCACTACTTGGGTCAATGGCGAGCACTGTAAGTTTTGCGTTCTCATCTTGCAACACATGAAGTCCGAACACATCGATTGAGGTGCTCTTTCCCGCACCCGGCACGCCGGTGATGCCTATGCGGCGCGACTGCCCTGTGTGTGGCAGACATTTCTCGATAACCTCCTGCGCTATCACCTGATGGTCGTGATTCAGGCTCTCGACCAGTGTCACTGCCTGCCCGAGCACGGTGGTGTTGCCTTTTAGGATTCCCTCAACATAGTCGTTGACGGTGAGCTGTGGCTTGCGCTTGCGGCGCTTCATATATGGGTTGACAATAGGCATCTGCTCAATGCCCGCATTCACCTGCAGACCAGTATATTGCTCATCATTCTCGGGATGGTCAATATTTGGAGTCTCCACATTATGATGCTTAACGATTTCTTCCTGCTCCTGTTGAGAGAAGAACCGTTTATCATCCTCGTTAACTGTATGTTGCGTGATTTTGCTGTTTGCCATTTTATTATATAGATTTTCTAGATATTCTAGATTATGAATTGTGCATTATGAATTGTGCATTATTTTACCTCTCCCACCACTCTCACTTCGATTCTTGGGTTGGCAGGGTCGTTTGTGATGATGGTTAATTGGGAATTTAGGATATTGGAACCCACCTTGTTGGGGTTGACTTTTATGTTGACAATAGCCTCTTTTCCAGGCTTGAGCAGCGTCTTGTCGCATTTTGTTGTAATGGCTTTGTCGGTTGACATCACACGGCGCACTATCAGATTACTATTGCCTGTGTTTTTGAGTGACAGCGTGGCCTCTGCAATCTCGCATCGATGGAGGTTGTCAAAAAGCAGTTTATCGGTGGTGACTTCGCATGTGGGGGCTTTGGCGCGTTCCTCATCGGTCAATTGAGAGAAGTCTTCCACAACATTTACCACAATATTTGCATAGGCATATATAGGGACCTTGTCGCTGTGGAGAGGGGTAGCGATAATAATGATGTGGTCGTCGTTGATTCCCCACACGGGGGTACGCATGGTGTCGAAAAAGAACGTCATGGTGCTGATGCCGCCGGGGGGCACCGTGTCGGGAACCGCATGCGGAGTTATGTGACTTGTGTTGTTGTCGAAGGTGATGACAAGCGTGTCGGTCCCGGAGTTGTAGGCAGTGATGCTGTTGTTGCGCAGCAGGCCCTTCTTGACCTCGCCCGCCGCCATCACTAGGTTTGTGAACTCAAGGTCGCCTGCCCCGACTGGGAAAAAGCGACTTACAGACTCTGGACTGCCCACCACTATGCCTTTTATGGTGAGGCGAGTGCGATTAGGTGTGGTGTTGGTATATACCCACACATCTTTCTCAAACGGACCAGGACGGCCAGTGGGCGTGAAGGTGATGTCGATGCAATCGCTAGCGCCTGGAGCGATGGGTTCGGTGGGATGGCTGGCGACGGTACATCCGCAGGTTGATTTCACTTGAGTTATTACCATCGTAGAGTCGCCAGAGTTTGTGACGACAAACTGGCACGTCTGCTTGCCGGCGCTCTCATGGAAAGTGCCAAAGTCGTGAAGCGTCTCGTTCCATGAAGCGACGGGTTGCGCCATCATACTGCTGGTGAGAGCCATCGCTCCCAGCATGATGGTTGCGATATGCCGCCAAACCCGCGTCACCTATTTTTCTTTGCTTTTCGGGATTATAGTGCCTGTGATGGTGAGTGTTGACACTTTTTCGGGGCAGTTGGTCTTCACTTTTACGGTCTTGCGGAAGGTTCCTGCACGTCCAATGGGGCTGAAGGTGACTTCCACTTTGCCCTTCTTTCCAGGTTTAATGGGCTTGGCTGTGAAGCTTGGCCTTGTGCATCCGCACGACGCCACCGCATCAACTATGATAAGCGGTTTGTCGCCAGTGTTCTTGAACTCAAAAGTGTATTTCACAGCACCTTTCGACTCCTTGATAGTACCAAAGTCGTGGATTACTTCCTTGAATTCGGCTTTCGGTTGTGCCATCATAGCCAGTTGGCACAGAACCGCAGCGAGAGTAATGAGAAAAAATCGTTTCATAGCAGTTGAATAATTATTTGTGGCAAAATTACAAAGAAAAGCTGTCACTACCACAATATTTACCTTTAATTATTTATAAAATTTACATAACTAATAGACTATCGCAACCTCATGATGGTTTATTCTTAGCAAAGAGATATTTTTAAGGAGGGAGCTTAAATTCCAAAAATGGTGATATATGTAATAAATAATTTGCTTTTTTAGCACTTTATAGGACATCCTTTAAATCCTTAAAATCGCCCTCCATTCAGAATAAAAATGTTAAACAAGTCAAGAAAATTGGAATTATTAATAGTATTTTATTACCTTTGCATGTGAATAATGAAAAAACACTTTTATTATGCGGGTATATGTAATTTTATTTTTTACTTTATTATTATCATTAACAACTCATGCTGGCAATGACGACGAGCATGAGGTGAAAGTGGTTGGAGACAAGAACTACAGCAACAATGCTGCTCTTGTCTATGATGGTATAGATGTCTCTAATTATCAGAAGGATATTAACTGGCGAGCTACTGCCGAGGATCCTTCAATTAAGTATGTTTATGTAAAGGCAACCGAGGGTGCTACACACAAGCAGCACCGCTATCGTGCCAACATCGAGAATGCGCGCAAGCATGGCGTGAAAGTGGGAAGTTATCATTTTCTGTCAACAACATCGCCCATTCAAAAGCAATTTGAGAATTTTATTAGCATGGCAAAGCCCGAAGAGCAGGATCTCATCCCGCTCCTTGACGTGGAGACACACTCTGGATGGTCGGCCAAGCAACTACAAGACAGCGTCATGCTATTTGCTCAGTTGCTTGAAGACTACTATGGCTGTAAACCTATGATTTACACCAATGTGAGCTATTTCAACACCTTGTTGGGTTATGACTTCAGGAATTATCCGCTCTTCATAGCCCGTTATTCAAAAAGTGAGCCTCAGCTCAACTTCGGTGCCAAGTGGATCTTGTGGCAATTTAGTGACAAAGGCATCATCAGTGGCATTGACGAGAAAGTGGACCTGAGCCGATTTAACCGAGGCTGCTCACTTAAAGATATAACTTACAATTCATCTAAGTCGAAAAAGAGAAACGACAAACAGCGACAGAATGTGCCACGACCCAAACCAAAGAAAGAAGAGCCAAAGCCCGAAGTGCCTTATCCTGCAAATCAAAACAACTCTAATAGCAATAAAGAGAAAACCGAGGCACAGAAACGAGGCGAAGAAAACGCCAAAAAGCGCAAGAAGATGGAGGAGAAAAAGCGTGAAGAGGAACGCAAGGCCGAGGAAAAGGCTCGCAAAGAAGAGGAGAAAAAGCGCAAGGAGATAGAAAAGAGGGAGAAAGAGATTGAGAAGAAGCGCGCCGAGCAAGAGAAGAAACGCCTGGAGCAAGAAAAAAAGCAGCGTGAGCAAGAGGAGAAGCAGCGCCGTGAAGAGGAGAAACGCAAAGACCGCGCCAACGCTCAGGCTCGCATGAAGGCCGATAAGGACAAGGCGAACACTGCACTGAACGACCATCACGAGCAAAATGATGACGAGCAAAAACGCATGAGCGACCTAAAAAGCGCTCAACAAGAGAGATTAGCCAACGAGAAGTCAAAAGAGGAATCTAGCAAAACCAATAAAAAGACTGCCTCTAAATCGACAAAATCCTCCAATCAAAGTTCGGCCGACAACGACGAGATTAAATATAATCGTGGCGGCAAGAAATAATGACGTTTTTGAAACAAGAATGCTTGATGCTATCTCGCGTCAAGCATTCTTTATTACTTTTTGAGACTATTATATTAGATGTGCCAATAGTTTTTTATTATTTTTGCAGAGTAATTACCATTATTCCATTAAAACGATGAAATGCATTAATTGCTATAGAGAGATTGCCGATGGACTGAAGTTCTGTCCTAAGTGTGGTACCATGCAGCCTGAAGATAGAGAGGCTTATGAGTTAGAGCATCCCGAGCTTGCCGAGGCTATTCCCGAAGAGGAGATTCTCGAGAAGATGAATCTGACGACCGAAGTGCCACGCACTGCCATGTCGAGAGACGAGTTTGTGCAACTCATCGCCAGCGACCCGCACTGCGACAGCATAGCAAACATTGCTGATGAAGGAGTGGCTACATACGGGTTGGTTGAGAAAAGTGCTGTAGAGACATGGTATGCGAAATGTGCCGAACTAATTGGCGACAAGCAGGGCTTTTACCCCTACTTTATGAAACTTCTCTCGCAACAGCCAGAGAAAGCCCGCAATTTGCTCATAAGTCAAGTAGCCGAGGACATGAATCTTGCCATGCCTTTACAGGAAACAATTAGCAACGGCACAACACCACAAATGTCAACTTCGTCAGGAATGGTGAACGGAGGACTCATTCCGCCCCCACCACCTGTAATGCCGCCGCCACCCCCAACACTCACAGCGATTACTGATCTCAATCCACCATCGCCCATTTCCCCTGCACAACCCGGTTCAGAGGGAATGGAACCGACAAATCCAGACACTTATCAAGTCAGTGACGGTCTAAATTCTGTGGAATGCCCAATCTGCCATCAGTTTATTCCTTTTGGCACGCATCAGTGCCCGTACTGCAAACAACTTCTCGATTGGAGTTATTCATCACAAGCCACTGAGCAAGAAGTTGGCGAAAAGCCCAAACGGGGCGCTCTGTGGTTTGTGCTTGCCCTTATCATGGCGATACTGATAGGGGGTGCTGGCTATTACATTTACACTTCGGTAAAAGACAAGACTCACAAACTCAAGCATCGATATGATGATGACGACGATTACGATTATTATGACTACCGATACAACAATGATTACGAGAGTTCTAGAGCTATCTCCTATGAAGAAGATTATCAAGAAGTGCCAACACTACAAGAGCAAACCATTGAAACGAATGTGCCTGAACAATTAATTGAAGAGGAAAACTACTATGACGATACTTACGAGAATGAAACTTATTACAACTATTAACTAAATCAGACTTCTAAAACAAATAATGCTTGATACTCAAAAACAATTTGGTATCAAGCTTTTTTTTATAAAAATAATTATCAGCCACATGGAAATTGAAAAAATATTTGTATATTTGCAGTTAATTGAAAACTACCCCCATGAAGTGCATCAATTGTTATAGAGAGATAGACGACGGGCTTAAGTTCTGCCCTAAGTGCGGTTTCATGCAGCCCGAAGACCGAGTTGCCTACGAGTTGGAGCATCCCGAACTTGCCGAAGCGATGCCCGAGGATGAGATTCTCAAGAATATGAATCTGATGGACGAAGTGCCACGCACCGCCATGTCGAGAGACGAGTTTGTACAACTCATCGCCAGCGATCCGCACTGCGACAGCATAGTCAACATTGCTGATGAAGGAGTGGCGACATACGGGTTGGTTGAGCCAAGTGCCGTAGAGACATGGTATGCGAAATGTGCCGAACTAATTCGCGACAAGCAGGGCTTTTACCCCTACTTTATGAAACTTCTCTCGCAGCAGCCTGAGAAGGCCCGCAAACTGCTCACAGGTCAAGTCGCCGAAGACATGAGCCTTGTTTTGCCTTCGCAAGAGGTGGACAGAAATCTACAACCTCAAATAGAGCCACAATTTACTGAGAGTGGAGAGGCCATTCCGCCACTTCCACCAGCATTGCCAGCCGCTCCACCTGCCCCACCGACAGCTGTCACCCCCTCATTGCAGGAGGCAGGGGCTGCTGCGCAACCCGCTTCATTAAGAACCCATCAACTCAGTGACAGCGTGAATACAGTGGAATGTCCCATTTGTCACCAGCTTATTCACTATGGGATGCGGCAATGCCCATACTGCAAACAACTGCTTGATTGGAGCTATACTTCATTCCAAACCGAAGAGCAAGAAGTTAGTGAAAAGACCAAACGAGGTGCTCTGTGGATATTACTTGCTGTATTATTGGCTCTCCTCATTGGTGGCGCAGGTTTGTACATCTACACATCTGTAAAAGACAAAACACATATTTCAAAAAATGACGACTCCGATGAGCCAACAGGCAATCTACGCAAAGATGCTAAACAATATATCAATGAATTGATTTATTTGATGGAGAATGCCGACATTAGTACTAAGGATGATTATAACGATTATCAGGATGATTTAAAAGATCTTCAGGAAAAATATGAAGACTATTATAAAGATTTAGGCGATGATAGCTTAGAAGAATTTACAAAAGAATGTTACAATGTATTGGGGGATTCATATATCAAAGAAAAATTTGAAAAGGCATATGAAAGAATAGAGAATCAAAGAAGATACTTGTATTAAAATCACTGGATATAGGCTAGGTTGGTTCTGTTGTTGCTCTTTCGGCTTCAACAGAACCTTTTTTATCATATCCACTCTTACTTAGCTATAACAAGACACCATTTAATTCCTTGATTATCCATCGCTGTTCTGCAAACGTTTTCATAGTTTTTCCACCTTATTATAATAGATAATTGACAAAAAGTAACATAATTGTTAGTAATTTTACTCACTGGAAAAAAACTAATAAATATATTGCAGTATGAAACTAATTTTCAATCTAGACTACCAGACTATCTTTGGAGAGGAGATAGTGTTGCACATTGATGACAGTAAGCTTGATTTCCTCGACAGTGTCCACAAGATGACCACCACCGACGGCCGTCGTTGGACTTGTGAGGTAAGCTATCCCGGAGTAAGCGGACGTCACATCGACTACTATTACAGCGTAAACCGCGGAGACGAGGAAATGCGCCATGAGTGGCAGACCGTGCCTCACCGCTTAGTGTTCTCGTGCGCTAAAGCCAAACGTTATATTATCTATGACCACTGGCTCGACCTGCCCGAGGACAGCTACCTCTACAGCAGCGCATTTACCGACTGCCTTGCCGAGCGTCCCGAGGGCAAGCTCGCAAGCACTGGTTTTGGCAAGACTGCCATCATAAACGTGCGTGCGCCTCAACTCGCCGGTAACCAGCACCTGGTGCTTTGTGGCGAAGGTCCCGCATTGGGCGACTGGAGCGCGAAACGCGGTCTTATGATGACCGAAATCACTCACAATCAGTGGGCCATCAAACTCAACACGTCGAAGTTGGCATCAAGCCACATCACCTTCAAATTCGTCGCTATTGACGATAAGGGCAACATCTGTTGGGAAGAGTGTGACAACCGCAGCATAGACCTGCCCGAACTCGCTACTAGCGAGGTGGTGAGCTACGAACTGGCTCAAGCCACATTCCCACTGCCAGCATGGCGCATCGCAGGTACCGTAATTCCCATCTTCTCGATGCGCAGCAAGCAGAGCTGCGGTGTGGGCGACTTCGGCGACCTCAAAAAGATGATTGACTGGATGGAGAAAACAGGCCAGCGTGCCCTCCAGGTACTTCCTATCAACGACACCACCATCACCAAGACGTGGACCGACAGCTATCCCTACAATAGCATCTCAATCTATGCCCTGCACCCAATGTATGTTGACCTTCGTCAACTGCCCGCCCTCAAGGATGTGGAGAAGATGAAGAGCTACATCGCCGAAGGCCAGGAGCTCAATGCTCTGCCACAGATTGACTATGAGCGTGTCAACAAACTAAAGCTCAACTATCTGCGCGACGTGTGGGAGCAAGACGGCGAGAAGATTGTCAAGGGTAACGACTACAAGAATTTCTATACCGCCAACAAGCGTTGGCTCGTGCCTTACGCCGCTTTCTGTGTGCTGCGCGACAAGTTCGGTACCGCCAATTTCAAGGAGTGGCCCAACCACCGCCAGTTCACCCCATCGCTCAAAAAGAGCGTGGAGGATATGACCACTGATATGGGCAAAGAGGCAGCTTTCTGGATGTTTGTGCAGTTTGAGCTGAGCATTCAGATGAAAGCCGCTCACGACTATGCTCGCAGTAAGCACGTGATTCTCAAGGGCGACATCCCCATTGGTATCAGCCCCAACGGCTGCGATGCCTGGGTAGAGCCCAACTACTTCAACATGAACGGTCAGGCCGGTGCGCCACCCGATGCTTTCAGCGCCGACGGTCAGAACTGGGGCTTCCCAACCTACAACTGGGACGAGATGCTCAAAGACGGCTGCCAGTGGTGGGTTCGCCGCTTCCAGAACATGAGCGAGTATTTCGACGCTTATCGCATCGACCACGTGCTCGGCTTCTTCCGCATCTGGGAGATTCCCATCAGTTCGGTTCAGGGCCTGCTTGGCCAGTTCTCACCCGCTCTCGGCATGACTCGCGAGGAGGTTGAGGGCTACGGACTGCGTTGGCAGGAAGAGTTCTTCACCGAACCATTCATCGCCGACTGGATTATCGACCGTGTGTTCGGCCCTCACGCTCAGCGTGTGCGCGACAACTTCTTGCAGCACTCTCACGATGACATCTGGAAGATGCGTCCCGAGTATGACACTCAGCGCAAGATTGAGGCTGCCTTCGCCGGCAAGACCACCGAAGATGACAAGTGGGTGCGCGATGGCTTGTTCTCGCTCATCAACAACGTGCTCTTCGTGCGCGACCGCAAAGATTCCAACAAGTTCCATCCACGAATCACCGCGCAATTGGCACTCATCTATGAGGCATTGTGGGATAACGACAAGGAGGCTTTCAACCGCCTGTATAACGACTACTACTATCGCCGCAACAACCGCTTCTGGTATCACGAGGCGATGAAGAAACTGCCACGCCTGGTTCAGGCCACACGCATGCTCGTGTGCGCCGAGGACCTCGGCATGGTGCCCGACTGCGTGCCCTGGGTAATGAACGAGCTTAAGATTTTGAGCCTTGAGATTCAGTCCATGCCTAAGGACAACAAACTCAAGTTTGGACACCTCCAGAGCAATCCATACCGCTCGGTGAGCACCATCAGCACCCACGACATGAGCACTCTGCGCCAATGGTGGGATGAGGACTGGCAACTTTCGCAGGAGTACTACAACGAGGTAATGTGGAAGTCGGGACCTGCTCCTCATCCACTGCCTGGATGGCTCGCTCGCGACATCGTGGCCCAGCACCTCTACAGCCCATCGATGCTGTGCCTGCTGAGTCTGCAAGACTGGCTCTCGATTGACGAGGAGCTGCGTCTGCCCGATGCCAATGCCGAGCGCATCAATGTGCCAGCCAACCCACGACACTACTGGCGCTACCGCATGCACATGACCATCGAGGACTTGATGGAGAACAGCGAGTTCAACGCTAAGGTTAAGCAACTCATCGCTCAAAGCTATCGATAAACATCCACAAGAAGTTCTGGATTTTCTAGATTTACTAGAATTTCTAGAACTTCTAGATTATTACTGAAATTCAGCGATGTCATTATTATCAAACAAGAACAACAAAACTTGACAAAAACAACAAAAGAAATTATTATTTGTTGAATTGGTTTCTCTTTGTTGTTTTTGTTTGATGAAAATGTGGGCAAGAAAACAAGATTGCAGAATATTTACACCGATATTTTTATGAGAATCAAGATAATAACCACAATAGTAGCTCTATTCGCCATGCTCGCGGCGAATGCCCAGCAGGTAACCTCGCCTAACGGTAACGTGCAGGTCAATTTCTCCATTGACCAGGGACGACCAACCTACGAGATGCTCTATAAGGGCAAGAAGGTGATAAATCCCAGTCACATGGGTTTTGAGTTGGCACCCGACAAGCACGCCAGCAAAGGTATGGACGAGACCGACCTGCTCAACGGCTTCACCGTGACCAATTCGCAGGTGACTTCACACGACGAGACTTGGACTCCCGTGTGGGGACAATACAAGAGCATTCGCAACAACTATAACGAACTCGCTGTTGACCTCTATCAGCAGAGTGCCAACCGCAAGATGATTATCCGCTTCCGCGTCTATGACGACGGCATGGGATTCCGCTATGAGTTCCCCTTGCAGAAAGACCTCAACTACTTCATCATCAAAGAAGAGAAGAGTGAGTTTGCCATGACTGGCAACCACCTTGCGTGGTGGATAGCGGGCGACTACGACACCCAGGAATATCCCACTCAAGAGACTCGGTTGAGCGACATTCGCGGCCGTATCACCGCCTGCGCGCGTTGGGACAAGCCCGATGGAGTGGGAATCCGCCGCACCGACTACACCGAGGACCGCATGCGCGATGCTGTGGTGTGGGATAACGCTTCACAGACCATTTTCTCACCAACTGGCGTGCAAACTTCCCTCCAGCTTAAAACAGATGACGGCATCTACCTCAACCTGCACGAGGCGGCACTCGTCAACTATGGCGCAATGCACCTCAACCTCGACGACAAGAACATGGTGTTCACCTCGTGGCTCACTCCCGATGCCACAGGCTACAAGGGCTGTATGCAGGCTCCTTGCCAAACCCCTTGGCGCACTGTGATGGTGAGCGATGATGCCCGCGACATGCTCGCATCAAGCCTCATCCTCAACCTCAACGAGCCATGCAAGATTGAAGACACCAGCTGGATTCATCCCACAAAATATTGTGGAGTGTGGTGGGAGATGATAGTGGGCCACGGCTCATGGAATTACACCGACGAGTTCCCAAGCGTGAAACTGGGACAAACCGACTACTCTAAGGCCAAACCTAACGGTAAACACCGCGCCAACACCGAGGAGGTGAAACGTTACATCGACTTCGCCGCCAAGAACGGTCTTGATGAGGTACTCGTCGAGGGCTGGAACATAGGTTGGGAAGACTGGGCATGCATGTGGAAGGCCGATGTATTCGATTTCGTGACTCCATATCCCGATTTTGACCTCAAGTATCTCAATGACTATGCTCACAGCAAGGGCGTGAAACTGATGATGCACCACGAGACGAGTTCGAGTGTGACAAACTATGAGCGTCATCTTGAGAAGGCTTATCAGCTCATGAACGACTATGGCTACGATGCCGTTAAGAGCGGATATGTGGGCGACATCATCCCGCGTGGCGATTACCATTACAGCCAGTCGATGAATAACCACTACCTCTATGCCGTGCAGGAGGCAGCCAAGCACCACATCATGGTCAACGCACATGAGGCGACACGTCCAACTGGTCTGTGCCGCACCTGGCCCAACCTCGTTGGCAACGAAAGCGCACGAGGCACCGAGTATGAGGCATTTTATGGCAGCAAACCCAGCCACACGGTGACTCTGCCATTCACCCGCTTCCAGGGCGGTCCTATGGACTACACTCCTGGCGTGCTTGAGACACGTCTTGAGAATTGGAGCGAGAACAAGCACATTGTCCACACCACGGTGGTAGGACAGTTAGCACTCTATGTGGTGATGTGCAGTCCATTGCAGATGGCAGCCGACCTGCCTCAGAACTATGAGAAGTTTGACGACGCTTTCCAGTTCATCCGTGATGTGGCGCTCGACTGGGACGACAGCCGCTACATTGACGCTGAGCCTGGCGAGTATATCACCGTGGCACGCAAAGCCAAAGGTACCGACAACTGGTTCATCGGTGGCAAGTGCAACGAGAACGGCCACAAAGTGGACCTCAAACTCGACTTCCTCGACAAGGGACGCAAATATGAGTGCATCATCTATGCCGATGCTAAAGACGCTCATTACGAGACAAACCCCGCCGCCTACGTCATTACGAAGAAAACCGTGAAGCAAGGCGACGTCTTGAAGCTTATCGAAGCCCCCGGCGGCGGCTTCGCCATCTCGCTTAAAGCACTATAAACTATTATTACTAGAATGCTCGAATAATCGACCACTCGATAAAAAACAAGAAAAATGAAAAAATTACTATTAACAGCAATAATCGCATTGACTATGGCTACAGCAGGTGCTCGCGACTACAATTTCAACGAGATGACCTATTCTCCCAAGGCCACTGAGTTCTTGCTCAACACTAACGATGACGCACAGGGCGTGACGCTGCGCATCTACGACGCTGGCAAGGACGGCAAAGTGCTCAAGAAAGTGGAGATGAAGCGCGACAAGAAAATCGCCGGCGAGTGGCATGCCACCATCAAGGGCGATCTCAAGGGCAAGTTCTACACCTTTGACGTGAAATATAACGGCAAATATATGGGCGAGAACCCGGGCATCTTTGCCAAAGCGGTGGGCGTGAACGGCCGCCGCGGTGCCATCATCGACATGACCGAGACCAATCCCGAAGGTTGGGACAGCGGCAGGCGGTCGCCATACATCGCTCTTGAAGACCATATCCTCTACGAGATGCACCACCGCGACTTCTCGATTGACCCGTCAAGCGGTTTGCAAAATAAGGGCAAGTACCTCGCGCTCACCGAGCCTAAGGCGATTGAGCATCTCAAGAGTTTGGGTGTTAACACCATCCACATCCTGCCGTCCTACGATTACGGCTCAATTGACGAGGAACATCTGGAACAGAACCGCTACAACTGGGGCTATGACCCAGTGAACTACAACGTGCCTGAGGGTGGTTATTCCACCAACCCATACGACCCCGCTACCCGCATCCGTGAGTTCAAGCAAATGGTGCAGGCGTTGCACAAGGCTGGTATTCAGGTGGTGCTTGATGTCGTGTATAACCACACCTTCAGCATTGATGACGGCAATTTCCAGAAGACCTGTCCAGACACCTTCTACCGCAAGAACCCCGATGGCTCTTGGAGCAACGGCAGCGGCTGCGGTAACGAGACCGCCAGCGACCGCGAAATCATGCGCGCCTTTATGCTCGCAAGCGTGAAATACTGGATGGAAGAATATGGCATCGACGGATTCCGTTTCGACCTAATGGGTATTCACGATATCGAGACAATGAACGCCATCGCCGACATGGTGCATCAAAACGACCCCAACCGCATCATCTACGGTGAAGGCTGGAGTGCTGGAGGTTGCGCTATACCTAATGAGAGATTGGCGATGAAGGCCAACATGAAACAGGTACCTGGCATCGCAGCCTTCAGCGACGACATTCGCGACGCATTGCGCGGACCCTGGGACGGTGATGACAAAGCAGCTTTCTTGGGTGGTATTCCTGGATATGAGGAAAGTCTGAAATTCGGTATCGCCGGTGCATCACAACATCCGCAAATCGACTACAGCAAGGTGAACTACAGCAAGGCTCCGTTTGCCAACACCCCCAACCAGATGATTGCCTACGTAAGCTGCCACGATGATATGTGCCTGGTTGACAGGCTGAAAGCCAGCATCCCTGGCCTCACCGAGAAAGACCTTATCAAGCTCGACCTGATGGCGCAGACCGCAGTATTCACTTCGCGAGGCATTCCCTTTATGCTCAGTGGCGAGGAGATGCTGCGCGACAAGAAGGGTGTGCACAACAGCTATGAGAGTCCCGACAGCATCAACCACCTTGACTGGAATAACCTGAAGCGCTATCCTCAGGTGTTCAATTATTACAAGAACCTTATCGCTTTGCGCAAGAATCATCACATTGCATATATCTCCGACCCCAAGTTCAATCGCACCTCTACTGCTGGAGCTCTCGAGTTCCTGCCCGGTGGAGACTGCCTCGTGGTTTACCGATATAAGAATCTCAACGAACTTGGCGACAAGTGGAACAACATGATTGTGATTCTCAATGGCAACAACGATAAACGCACGGTGAAACTGCCTAAATCAACCTACACCATCGTGGGCGACGGCGATGTTATCAATGAGGACGGAATCTACACCCTCACAACCGACGAGATTATCGCCCCACCCCGCTCAGCGATTATCATGCACGATTAATAAGTTCTTTGTTTTCAACTCGACTGTTCGACTGTTCGACCGTTCGATTGTTCGAACATTCGAACAATCGATTAATAAAAAAATAAAAAATGAAAAAAACAATTCTCATATTAATGGCAGTGCTCATTGCGGTAGCCGCCTGGGCGGTGCCTAAGATGCCTGTTTTTAAAGTTGACCGCATTGAGCCCACCAACTGGTTCGTGGGCATGAAAGATCCGTCGGTGCAACTCATGGTTTATGGACAAGACATCCGTGATGCCGAGGTAACAACCAATTACGCTGGTGTGAAAATCGACTCCCTCGTGAGGCTTGAAAGTCCCAACTACCTGCTTATTTACCTCAACACCGCTGGCGCACAGCCAGGTATTATGACACTCACTTTCAAGAAGGGCAAACTCTCTTATGATGCGAAATACGAGCTTAAGGCTCGTGAGATGAGCGGTGACAAACGCATGGGATTCACCAATGCCGATGTGCTATATATGCTCATGCCCGACCGTTTTGCCAACGGCAACCCTGCCAACGACCGTGTGGCAGGGATGCGCAGCCAGGTGTGCGACCGCAACCATCCTAGCTACCGTCATGGCGGCGACTTGGAGGGAATACGACAACATCTTGACTATCTCAACGACTTAGGCGTGACTGCCTTGTGGTTCACTCCAGTGCTGGAGAACGACTCGCCCGAGAGTCCGTGGAACGACACCTATCACGGCTATGCCACCACCAACTACTACCGCGTTGACCCACGTTTCGGCACCAATGCCGACTATCGTCGTCTCGTTGATGAGGCTCACAGCAAAAATCTCAAGGTGGTGATGGACATGATTTTCAACCACTGTGGCTTTGAGCATCCCTGGGTAGCTGATATGCCCAGCAACGACTGGTTCAACACCCACGAATGGCTCAAGGAGTCGAAAGGCACCAGCGACTCTCGCAACACCAGCTTCATGCAGACAAGCTACAAGTTGGCTCCCGTGCTTGACCCCTACGCTAGCGAGTTTGACAAGAAGCAGACTGTGGAAGGCTGGTTCGTATCCACCATGCCCGACCTCAACCAGAACAATCCTCACGTGATGAACTACCTCATCCAGAACAGCATCTGGTGGATTGAGACTGTGGGAATCGACGGCATCCGCATGGATACCTACCCTTATGCCTTTGCAGCTCCTATGGCACGCTGGATGAAGAGAATCGACAACGAGTACCCCAACTTCAACGTGGTGGGCGAGACATGGTTTGAGCAGCCGCCTTACACCGCCGCTTGGCAGCGCGACAGCAAAATCGCCAAGGAGAACAGCTACCTCAAAACGGTGATGGACTTCTCGTTTTACGCCTGCGTTGATTCAGCACGCATCGAGACCACAGACAACCAGTGGCGTGGCTTTAACCGAGTATATAATAGCTTGGTGTTTGACTACCTCTACCCCAACCCAAGCAGCGTGATGGCGTTTATCGAGAACCACGATACCGACCGCTACCTCAAGGACGGCAAGGATGCCAACACCCTCAAACAGGCTTTGGCCCTGCTGCTTACCATCAACCGCATACCGCAGCTCTACTATGGCAGTGAAGTGTTGCTCAACGGCACCAAGCATGTAACCGACGGCAATGTGCGCAAGGACTTCCCAGGAGGCTTCCCCGGCGACTCTCATAACGCATTCACCTCGCAGGGACGCAGCAAGGAAGAGAACGATATGTTCAACTGGCTCCGCGCCCTGCTCCACTGGCGCAAAGGTCCCGGCAGTGATGTAATTACTAAGGGCAAGCAGACTCAATTCCTGCCCCACAATGGCATCTATGTTGTGGCTCGCCAATACAACGGCAAGACCGTGATGACAATAGTCAACGGCACCAACGAGAATGCCACCATGCCAGTGAAGCGTTATGCCGAAATAATAGGCAACGCCATGGTAGGCCGTGACATCCCCACCGGCAACCACGTCAGCCTAGTGAGCGACATCACCCTCACCCCACGGCAGACGCTTATCCTAGAGTTCTAAAACTCACTGATAATCATACAAAATGGGCGGTCAACAATATTGCACCGCCCTGTTTTTTTACACAACTCTTGTGGTTCTCCGATTTTTTTAATACATTTGTGCATTAATAATTTCTTTAACCCTTTTAAAGATGAATCGACGAGACATGATAAAAACTATTGGTGCGGTCGCGGCAGGAACTTCTGTGCTGGGAATTCCTGTGACTGCCGAAGCTGCAAATGGTGACAATTCAAGGCGACGACGCAAGATACTGGTGATTGGAGCTCACCCCGACGACCCAGAAACGGGATGCGGAGGCACGATGTGTCTGCTCGCTGATGCGGGGCACGAGGTGGTGTGCGTGTATCTCACCCGTGGCGAGGCAGGTATCGCAGGCAAGAGTCACGACGAGGCGGCCGCCATACGTATGGTGGAGAGTGAGAACGCCTGTCAAATCACCGGCGCGCGCCACATCTTTATGAGCCAGATTGACGGAAACACCGAGGTGAATTTAGAGAGGTATAAGGAGATGCGCGAACTCATCGACCGTGAAACCCCCGACGTGGTGCTCACCCACTGGCCCATTGATGCTCACCGCGACCATGCCGTGTGCGGCACATTGGTGCTTGACGCATGGCGCAGGCTTGACCGCAGGTTCCAGCTTTACTACTTTGAAGTGATGACTGGCGAGCAGACGCAGATGTTCCACCCCACTCACTGGGTGAACATCGAGGCGGTGCTCGATCGCAAACACGAGGCATGCAACTGCCACGTGAGCCAGGGTATGAAAGAGCTCTACGACGGCTGGCACACCACCATGGAGAAATTCCGAGGTATCGAGAGCCGCTGCTTAGCCGCCGAAGCCTTCGCCCTCCACAGCGACTCCCTGGCCTCTCTTTGAAATGCACAATTCATAATGCAGCGCTAAGGAGGGTTGAAAAAAGCTAAAACAAAAAATGAGACTCGGGATGTCCGAGTCTCATTTTTGTTAAGTGCTGTATTTTAGCGCATTATTACTTTTGATGCCTCTCGTGAGCCGTCGGTGTATTCCTTGACGATGATGTTCACGCCCTGGAATGGAGTGCTCGACTCAACACCCATAAGGTTGTAGTAGCGGGTGCACTTGAGGGTGCGCAAGCCAGTTGCCTTGTCGCTGTTGATAGTCTCAACAGCAGTGACAAAGTCATCGTTGAGCAGAACGGGATAAACGGTATATTTTGCTGCTCTGCTTGAAGATGGCGCCAAATCGTCTTCATCATACTGTCCTTTTTGTGATGTAGGTGTCTCGGCAAGTTTGATGATGGCAAGCCATCCACTGTAGCCGTTCAAGTCAATAAGCGTACCGGGATCTTTACCACAAGCCTCTGGATCGAAACCAATAGTACTAGTCATGTTGGCTTCGCTGTAGCCTGGATCGTGATAACTCCAGTCAACATTGATGGTGCCATCAAATCCTGATTGTGAATAAGCATAGAACGCTCCATCGTTGTAAATTGCCCAGTCAATCTCGGCAAGCTCGTTTGGTTTTGGCTCCACAAAGAAGTACCACTCGTTGTCGCCACGACGCTGCTGGAAGCACGTGCCGTTGAAATGCGCTGGAGTGAAGTGGTTGGGTTGATAAGCCGCTGTGTTGTGCTGGTTGCTGATGGAGATAGCCTTGAAGCGTGGATTCACACTGCTGAGCTTAGTGCCATAGAGGGTGAACTCTTGCTCAAGCAGGGCCTTTAGGTCTTCGGCACTCACGCTCTCGCTGGGTTCAATCTCCACCCAGTTGCTCTGGTCATAATCCCAGGATTGAAGCACATCGCTACTCACTCCGTCGGTCATCACTTTTGAGAAGTCGATGTAACCGCGGCTGTTCACGCTCTTGTTGTTGTAATCGTTATTGCCCTTGGCGAAAAGAGTGCCTTTCACGCGGCTGTACCACACGCCACGCAGGGTGAGCGATGAGTTCTCACCGTCAGGCTCGTTCTCGATAACGTCTATATTGCCGCCAATGCGATAGATGAGACCTAGATAGTCGTAGCAGCCGTGGTTCTCCCAAGTGAGGTTGCCTGTCTGACGCTTGTTGGTGGCATGAGAATCAGTGACACCGTTGTTGAAGAGAATGCCTTCAGCGTTGCTCACGTCATAGTTGGAAAGGTCGGCAAGATATACGGGATGCCCCTCATCGTCATAACCCACCTTCACCATCTTGATGCCGGGCCATTCGATGCCAGGCACGCTCCAAACGTAGCAATACACGTTGTCGTCGCCCCAATCCTTGATATCTGTGTAATAAACATAGTTGCCGTCGCGGAATGTAGAGCAAAGAGCCTTTTGCTTGGCGCTACTCTCATACATACGGGTCACATCAAGAATCTCTCCATTATCCCTGCTCTGACCATTGCCGTCGAGAGTGGCTTCGAAGTCGGGAGTCCAAACGTACCATAACTCGCCAGCATTCTGGTGCAGCTCTTCGCTCTCGTAATGAGCAAAGAACTTGTAAACATTTTTGTCACTCTCGTAAGTGGGATAGCCGTTAAGAGGCTCGCCATATCCAAATCTGATGGTGGCAGTACTGCGGTCGCAGTACCATGTGTACCACTCGGTGCCGTCCTCAGCAGTGACGATGTAAACATCAGGGCCGCGAGTGATTCCATTCTCCATGTAAAGGAAGCGTGAGTTGTCGTAGTTTGTAAGAATGCCATCGGTCCAAGCCACTGAACCTTTCCAAGGACTATCGAGCGAAGTTCCCCACCAGGTGGTGCCAAGATTGGTGGTGTTGGTCCATACATCAGCATCTTGTACTTTAGTATCAATTCCCAACACATAGTCACCGTGAATTGGGTCGGTGTTGCGGTTCTTCTGCATGTGGATAATGGTTCCGCGGACGGTTTTGTTGGCAAGACGCTCGTTGAGAGTCTGTGGACTCAACAGGTCATAATTTGCACCCTGTGCATCGGTCCATTCCAAGTAAATGTCGCTGGAGATGGTGTTGTCGTAGTGGTGAGTGCCATCGGTGATTACCATGCGCTCATCTTCGTTGTATTTGGTTACTGCCAGCCAGTAGTACATCTGTCCATAGAACGAGCTTGGGCCGTTCATTGGCACACCGTCGCAGGTGGGCACCTCAGTGCCTTGCACGCGTACGTGAGCCACGATGCGGCGCAACTTGTCGGCATCAGCACGAGAGTTAAGTTTAACGTATTGCTCGCCATCCCAGTAGTAATACACATCGCCAGAGGCTGTGAGCATTCCACTGGGCACCACGGTCTTGTCGTTGTTATGGAAGAACTGGAAGGTAATGGGTGTGTCGTGAGAGGGCACGGCAAACTTATACCAACCTAATGTGCCTGTGCCAAGATCAGAACCGTCACCAGCCTCACTCAAACCGCTGTGGCCGCCAACACTCTCGTCGAGAATCTGGATGGGATTACCAGGCATCTCGCCATTGAATTCCACATCGTTATTGTCCTTTACATAGATATAAGGACGTGTGTAGTCATAAACATAGATTGTAGGACCGTCAAAGGCAGCAAGTTTGAATTTGTTGTTTGCGCGGTCATAGAAGAACTCATAGGTGCCGCTACCGTTGTTGGGGATGATGGTCCAACCTTTGTCGCTCTGGCCTATTGGCGCGGCGTCAACCCACTCTCCCAGGTAGTTGTGGCTGCCGTCAATCCAGAAGTTGCCGCTACCTGTCGCACCAATCATGTACTGCTGTGTGGTCTCCCAGTTGGTGCCAAAACCGGTGGTGAGCAGGAAGAGACCTGCACCCGGACGGTCGGTGTAACTGGGCATGTTCAGGATGTCATATACGCCATAATAGTTGATGCCGTCGCTGGTAGTGAGCTCAGGATTGGTGTAAGAGTAAAGCCAAGTATGCTGCTTGCCAACCGAGCCAAAGAGGTAAATATTCACATATTTGATGGTGTACTCAGCAGTTGTCACTGCGCTGGTTTCCCCGCCGCTAACTGATACTGCCTTGATGGTGAAGGTGTCCTCGTGATGCAGAGGAATTGCTGCGGAATATTCAATACGCGTGCTGCTGGTAGCAGGGTCGCTGCCATCGGTGGTGTAGTAGATTGTGCCACTGCCTGCAGTGATTGTCACGTTCTGATTGCAGTCGTATGTGCCAGCAGCAGGAGAGAACACTGGAGCGACAGCAAAGAGCGGTGTTAGTGTGGCGGTAGGTGCCTCTGCCCCCTCCACGTAGGTGATGGTGAGAGCGTACTGTCCAGCTCCATATTGTGGGCTAACGGTGATATTGGCTCCGCTAGGAATCCATGTTTCGTCGTTGCCACTTTTCTTCTTCACCTTGAAGGCAATAGTGGCATTTTCGGTGAGTGTGACTGGCGATTTTGTCCAAGTCCATGTTGTGCCGTTGGCGGTCATCAGTTGAGCGTCACCAATGCTCCAGCCGCTTGGGAATACGTCATTAGGCTCACCAACCACATAGTAGCGGTCGTAAGCGATAATGTAAGTTGCCTCGGCAACTGCACTCGAAAGGCCGTCCTTAACGGCAATGGCCTTGATGGTGGTTGTCCCCTCACCATTGAGGGCTATTGCACCGCTGTAAACCGTGCTGCTGGTGGTTGGGTCGCTGCCATCGGTAGTGTAGTAGATAGTCGCTCCACTAGTGGCGCAAGCCAGCGTCACGCTCTGATTGCTGTTGTAAGTGCCAGAGGCAGGAATGAAAGTGGGAGCATCAGGGGTGGCTGCGATAAGGTTCAAAGTGCCTGTTGGTACACCATGCACTGTATAGTTGACAGTGAGAGTATAAACACCTGATTGAGAGGCAGTGCAGGTGACGTTGTTACCATTGTTGTCACCATCGGTCCCAATCCATTGTGTGCCATTCTTCACCACCTTGAACTCAATATTAGCATTTGCAGCAAGATTTACTTGGCTTGAAGTCCATGTGTAGTCCTGATCATTGCTTGTAGTCATCACGTTGGCATTGGTGTTCCAAGAGTCAGCACCAAAAATATCGGTGTTATTACCACGAACGTAATAGCGGTCATAGGCGATGATGTATGTAGCATCGGCTACTGGACTTGTGTTACCATTCTTAACAGCTATAGCCTTAATGGTTGTAGTGCCTTCGCCGTTGAGAGCGATAGCCCCACTATAAACTGTGCTGCTTGTGGTTGGGGTGCTACCATCGATGGTGTAATAGATGGTCGCACCACTGGTGGCACACGAAATCGTCACATTTTGGTTGCTGTTGTAAGTGCCAGCAGCAGGAGAGAATATGGGAGCATCTATATCTGTTTGTACTTTTTCGGCGGTGGCTGTGACCTCATCAGTATAACTATTATAGGTAATAGTCACATTATAAGTGCCATTCTCTGAGATGTTAAGTGTTTTATTATTTGATGGATATGATATATCCCAACCATGATTACCACACACTTTGAATTCCACATTACTTGCAGTCAACACAACATTTTCTTTTGTCCATGTATAGATATTTCCGTCAGTAGTGGTCATATCGTTAGAAATATTGCTTGGATTCCAAGAAGTTCCAAATAAAGTAGTATTATTGCCTGCTACTGTAAAGGAATAAACTCCTTTTACATCTTTTGAGTTGCTGTCAAAAGTGATAAGGAAATCGTAAGTCCCAGCGGAGCAATTCAGATTGTAATTTGAAGAAGGATAAGCCTCACCCCAAGAGTGGTCCTTACAAACCTTAAATTGTACGGCACCCGAAACTGTAATATTTTTCTTAAAGAAAACATACTTCGTTCCACTGACATTTGTCATATCATTGGCAGTAGTTCCTGGAGACCATGTAGTACCAAACAATGCTGCAGGTTCTCCAGCTACAGTCCAAGTTTCAGCCCAAGCCGAGGATGCGGTTAAGATGCAAGTGAGCGCTAAAAGTGTTCTCCATGCCCACTGTTTAAGATAGTTTTTCATTTTTCGTTTATATATTTTGTTAATTATTATTAGTCAATTAGATAGGATCTTTTCATCAGAAAAGCACGCAAAATTATATATATAATAATGTGTGACAGGCAGTTTGCGTGATTTTTTCAACAAAAATTCATGCAAACGATTGCAAAATCATATAATCGCCGGAAAACTGGAAGTGCTGGATGTTATGGAATTACTGGAAAATCTGGAACACTGTTTCAAAACTTCCATAACCTCCAGAATCTCCAGTTCCTCCATCTTCTCTTTATGAAAAATCTATATTGTTTTCTTTTAGTAACCTTTTTAGTTTATCAATTTCTTTTTTCAGGTGTTCAATCTCATGGGCTTGATTCTCAATTATTTCTTTTTGAGTAGCTCTTTGCTTAAGACGTGCAGCTGTCATGCGTTCTCTAATGCCCCCTTCGGTAGTAAACTCACGGTCTTTTCTTTTTATATATTTCTCAAGAGCAGAATCCACTTGATGACATAGACAAAGCGCCATATTGGCAAGTTCTTCATCATTTAATCTAGGGAACAAATCTTTGAAATCCTCAAACAAACTATGCTCAACACAAAATTTGTGCAAGTCATTAAAACGTCGTTTATTAGATATGAACCAATCTCCTAAATTATTGTGTTTTATATAGGTGTCAAAATCTTTTAATAACTCTTGGTTGCTGCCACGAGCTATACCTAACAACTTGAGCTGTGATTCGCTAGAAGTTTGACCATCTACACTTCCCTCAACAATATTCTGCATTGTGCTCCTTGCGGCTTGCACCATTTGATCAACCGTGCGGTCGCCAAATTTGGGATAGTATCGTTTTGTAAAGCAAAGAGTGAGATGGTATAAGACCTCGCTTCTTTGATAGAAGCGTAGGTTGTTATAGTTCACAACTTTGCCTAAAGCGCTGGCCGTCCCATCGTCATAATAATTGATGGAGGGATTTTCTTTTGCCATAACTTATTGTCTAATTGTCTTAATCACGCCTCTTTATCCCACACCACCTCTTCTACGCCACTTGTCACGTTGCAGTGGCGGGCGAGGATGAAGAAGAAGTCGCTCAAGCGGTTGAGGTAGCGTTGGGCGAGGGGGTTGAGTGGCTGCTGCAAGGCGAGTGTCACTACGCGGCGCTCGGCTCGACGAGTCACTGTGCGGCAGATGTCGCAGCACACCGAGGCTTCCGTGCCACCAGGCAGAATAAAACCACGCATGGGCGGCAGTTGTTCGTCGAGGGTATCGATCATCGCCTCCACAGCCTTCACGTCGTCGTCGCTTAGACCATATACAGGAGCCTCTACATCACTCTGCTCAGTTGCGAGGTAGGCTCCCAAATTGAACAGTTTGTTCTGGATCTTGAAGATTAGCTGTTCCACCGCTGGGTCTTTGCCTTTTATGGCATGAGCCAACATGCCTATGTGTGCATTCAGTTCATCCACAGTGCCGTAGGCCTCAACACGGATGTCATCTTTTGCAACTCGTTGACCACCAACGAGCGAAGTGGTTCCTTTATCACCTGTGAGAGTATAGACTTTTGATTTCATAGCTTGTTTATTTCGTTTAGTTGATTAATCAATTCTTGTGAGTTGTTGACCAAAATAGAGCTGGCAATAAGTGGCGAACGCGAGAACTGCGACTGGGCAATATTGCGAAATTGTTGCGCCTGGGCATCATACATGCCTTTGCGGTTCACCACGATGATTGGACGACCGCTGTCTCCTTCCACAATGCCTTCCACCATCAGATGCGAGAGAGTAGAGACCCACTCGTCGATGGTGCCCAAGCCGCCTGGCAACACCACAAACACGTCGCCATGCTCTATAAGCTTCGACTTGCGGTCGTTAAGGTCATGGGCAAGCACCAGCTCGGTGCATAGCGGGTCGGCACGATGCTTGAAAAACTCAGGCACGATGCCCACAATGTTTTTGCAGCCAGCATTGCGCGCGGCTTGTGCAGTGATGTGCATCAATCCAGCGTTCACACCGCCATAGACGAGCGAGTGCTGGTTTTCCCCAATCCATCGTCCAAGAGCAGTGGCAATTGACGTAATATCATCGGGGAGATCTGCATTAGCAGAACAATAAACAACAACGTTCATTAAGTGTAAAGTGTTAGGTTTTGTTTAAAAAATGAAGAAAAGGGGACGGTTTCTTTTTCTTCACTTTTTGAGACAAATGGGGTCGACCCCATTTGTCTCATTTTTTGCATTTTTTCTTTGCTGCGGGCTTCTTTGCGACTTTGGGTTTCCCGGGTTGCAGTCTCAGAATCAGTGCCGAGCGGGCTGGTATATAGAGCTTTAGCCATCCCAGTCCGGCGCTGTCGTATAGCGGGTCGGGTTGGGTAAAGTGCTTCACATTGTCATCAACGTTACCATAACCGTCATAGCGTGCGTTGTCGCTGTTTATCACACCGTGATACTCTCCTGCCGGAGCCAAGAAGCCATAGTCGCTGAACGACTGCACGGGGTTGAAGTTGAAGACAAACACCAGGTCACCACGCATGTAGGCGAGAATTTGGTCGTCATCCTTATCCCAGAGTTTGCGGATGGGCAGCGCCTGGAAGTTGTGTACGCCTCCAATGAGGTGCATCACGTCATTGTCCCAGTTGTTGAGGAACTGGTATTTTAGGTCTTCGCGGTCAACGAGGTCCCACTGACGGCGGGCATATTTATAGCTCCATCCGTTACCGTCGCGCGGGAAATCAATCCATTCGGGATGTCCCCACTCGTTGCCCATGAAGTTGAGGTAGCCGCCGTTTATGGTCGATGCCGTCACGAGACGGATGAGCTTATGTAATGCAATGCCTCGGCTCACTACACCATTGTCGTCGCCAGTCATCATGTGCCAATACATCTCCTTGTCAATCAAGCGGAAGATGATGGTCTTATCACCAACTAATGCCTGATCGTGGCTCTCGGCGTAGGAGATAGTCTTCTCGTCGGCACGGCGGTTGGTGAGTTCCCAAAATATAGAGGTAGGCTTCCAATGCTCGTCCTTCTGCTCCTTGATGGTCTTAATCCAGTAGTCGGGGATCCCCATCGCCATGCGGTAGTCAAAACCTATGCCGCCATCTTTCACCTTGCGTGCCAAGCCTGGCATACCGCTCATCTCCTCTGCGATGGTGATGGCGTGGGGATTCACCTCATGGATAAGCTTGTTGGCGAGAGTGAGGTAGGTGATGGCGTTAGTGTCCTGATTGCCGTTGTAGTAGTCCTCATATCCGCCAAACGCCTGACCTAAACCGTGATTGTAGTAGAGCATCGACGTGACGCCATCGAAGCGGAAGCCGTCGAACTTGTATTCCTCAAGCCAGAACTTGCAGTTGCTCAGCAGGAAGTTGAGCACGGCGTTCTTGCCATAGTCAAAGCACAGCGAGTCCCAGGCGGGATGCTCGCGCTTGCCATCGCCATAGAAGTAGAGGTCGTAGCTGCCGTCGAAGCGTCCTAGGCCTTCCACCTCGTTTTTCACGGCATGGGAGTGGACGATATCCATAATCACTGCTATGCCGCGTGAGTGAGCGTCATCGATGAGGTGCTTCAGCTCCTCAGGGGTACCAAAGCGGCTCGATGCGGCATAGAAGCTTGACACATGATAGCCGAAAGAGCCATAGTAGGGATGCTCCTGAATCGCCATAATCTGGATGGCGTTGTAGCCGTCGGCGGCGATGCGGGGCAGTATGTTGGTGCGGAATTCCTCGTAGGTACCCACTCCCTCGCGATTCTGCGCCATACCGATGTGGCATTCATAGATGAGCAACGGCTGCACATTGGGTTTGAATTTCTTGACCTTGAACTCATATTTCTCCTCAGGGTTCCACACCTGTGCCGAGAAAATCTTGGTATTGTCGTCCTGAACCACTCGGGTGGCGTAGGCGGGGATGCGCTCGCCCTGACCGCCGTTCCAGTGGATGGAAAGTTTAAACAGGTCACCATGCTTCATGCCGCGCTCGGGCAGGGTTATTTCCCAGTTTCCGTTGTCGAGAGCCTTCATTTTGTAGGGTGCGCACTCGGTCCAATTGTTGAAGTCGCCAATCACAAAAATCTCGGTGGCGTTAGGCGCCCACTCACGCAGCACCCACCCCTTCTCGGTATGGTGCAGGCCGTAATAGTTATAGGCATTGGCGAAATCCACCAGCGAGCCGTTCTCGCCCGTGAGTTCTTTCTCTTTGTTCAAAAAATCGTTGTGACGGCCCACAATGGCTTCCTCAAACGGCTCCAGCCAGGGATCGTCCTTGATGATGGAGAGTGTTTTCTTTTTCATAATATTATATATTAATTAATGTGTAGTCAATCAAAAAAAGTATTGCAAAGTTAACGTTAATTGGTGAAACAAAGTCCTGCGCCACGCAAAAAATCTACACGGCACAACGGTTAACCGATTTCATGGGCAAAAATAGTAATTTTTAAAGACAATTGCAACGAATTTTGCAGTTTTAGAAATTTTCTTTAATTTTGTGGGCTAAAAACTATTGCAAAAAAAAACATCATTACGTTATGATGAAAGAAAATACTATCAAGATTTTTGAGGAGAGCTTCCGCAACAACTGGGACCTCCCAGCCCTGAGTGACTATAACAGTAAGCAATCTTTGACCTACGGTGGCTTAGCCGAGCAGATTGCGCGGTTGCATCTTATATTTAAGGAATGTGGCATCAAGCCTGGCGACCGAGTGGCTCTTATTGGCAAGAACACCCCGAGCTGGGTGGTAGTGTTTGTTGGCACCATCACCTACGGAGCAGTGATAGTACCCATCCTCCAGGAGTTCAATCCTCGCGATGCACAGCACATCATCAACCATAGCGAGGCGAGTCTGCTTTATGCCAGCAATGCGATATGGGAGTCGTTTGATTTCGACAATATGCGTCACATCCGCGCCGCCATCTCGCTCGACAACGGCAACCTGCTGGCCCAGAAAGACGAGGAGAGCGTTGATGCTGTGTTAGACAACATCGACACGCTCATGAAGCAGACCTATCCCAACGGTTTCACCGCCGCCTGCATCAACTACATAGAGCGCGGCAACGACGAACTGATGGAGATAAACTATACCAGTGGCACCACGGGCTTCAGCAAGGGAGTGATGCTTACAGGCAACAACCTCGCGGGAAATATAGTTTATGGTATCAACTCGCAATTGCATCATCGCGGCACCCGCTGCGTATCGTTCCTGCCTCTGGCCCATGCCTACGGTTGCGCCTTCGACATGCTTACCCCGCTGGCCGTGGGATCGCACATCACGTTGTTGGGCCGCATCCCAGCGCCCAAAATTATAGTCAAGGCAATGCAGGAGATTAAGCCTCATCTTGTGATTTGCGTGCCTCTGGTGCTTGAGAAGATCTACAGCAAGATGATTGTGCCCATGATCAGCAAGACCAAACTTCGCTGGGCATTGGCTGTTCCATACCTCGACCGAAAAATCTATGAGCAGATTCGCAAACGACTCATCGAGGCGTTTGGTGGGGAGTTTGAAGAGGTGATTGTGGGTGGTGCGCCATTCAACGCCGAAGTCGAGGAGTTCCTCTATAAAATTAAGTTCCCCTTTACCGTGGGCTATGGCATGACCGAGTGTGCACCGCTGGTGAGCCACACCCCGTGGCGCGAATTTGTGCTGCACAGCGCTGGCCGTGTGCTGCCAGGTATCATGGAGTGCAAAATCTTGAGCGATGACCCTGAGAACACCCCTGGCGAAATATGTATTAAGGGCGAGAATGTGATGAAAGGCTACTTCCACAACACCGAGGCCACCGACAAGGTGCTGCACGAGGACGGATGGCTCCACACTGGCGACATGGGAACCTTAAGCGCCGATGGAACCATCTTTATCCGTGGCCGCCTAAAGACGATGCTCTTGGGTGCAAGTGGGCAGAACATCTATCCCGAGGAGATAGAGGCAAAGCTCAACAATATGCTATACGTTAGCGAGAGCCTTGTGGTGGATCGTGACCGCAAACTCGTCGCTCTTGTATATCCCGACTATGACGCTATGGACCGCGACGGCATCACTCGCGACCAATTGCCGGCACACATGGAGACCGTTAAAACCGAGCTCAATACACTCGTAGCACCCTATGAGCGCGTGTCGCAAATTGAGATTATGGTCAACGAGTTTGAAAAGACCCCAAAACGCAGCATTAAGCGTTTCTTATATCGATAGATTTTTGTCGAAAAAACAGGATTTTTTGCATTATATTGATTTAATAACAACATTTAACACAATATTAAATAAAGCAAAATTTCCACATTTATTGCACTGATAATGTGAGATTTAAATTTACAAAATTTGGTAATTTTTTGTTAAATCCTTGATTTTTTGAAAATTTTCAGCAAAAAAAAAGTTTAAAAAACATTTGCATATTAAATTTTTGATATAAATTTGCACCGTTTTTCGAAACAAACCAAAAAGAAAATTATTTATTGTTTTATTATTTACTTATTTAAATTTTTAAGAAATGAAAAAGTTAGTTTTATTAGTTGCTGTTTTCGCAAGCGTAGCTCTGTTCTCTTGCACTGGTACCGATGGTAGCAAGCCAAGTACTGATTCTACTTCAAATGCTTCAGCCCAGACTGAGCAACCAACTCCAGCTGCTGACCAGGCTTCTCCAGCTGAGGAGCAGGCTTCTCCAGCTGCTGAGCAAGCTTCTCCAGCTGCTGAGCAGGCTTCTCCAGCTGCCGAGCAGGCTTCTCCAGCTGCTGAGCAACCAGCACAGCCACAGTAATAGCAACTCGCTAAAAAACTTTGAAGCTGTTTTCCACTGCGTGGGAAGCAGCTTTATTTTTTGCGTTTTACAAAAACTAAGGTCAAAATCATTGAATCTTAGTTTTTTATTTTATGACTGTAAATACCAGGTGCATGGCATTTTCTTTGAAAAAATATATTTTTACAAAAAATGACGCAGTATTTTGCATAATGTGGTGTTTATTGAGTGAGTTCTTTGAAGTTCTTGACTTGAGACGACAAAGAGGCCAAAACACCGGTGTCAACATTTTTTTTGGAAAAAATAATTTTTTTTCATCAAATGATGCAGTAATTTTGCACCCCGTGTGTTTAAAGAATGCCACATCATGATGAGTGAAAGAGATATCAGCCGAGGATGCAAGCAGGGCAAAGCAAATGCTCAGCGAGCTCTATTTGACCGATACTCACCAATACTGATGGCAAAAATCTTCAGCTATGTGGGCAATGACGACGATGCAAAAGATGTGCTGCAAGACACGTTCATCAAGGCTTACACTACAATCGACCGCTTCGCATGGGCAGGGGATGGGTCGCTGCAGGCATGGCTCACTCGCATTGCGGTTAACACAGCCATCAACTTCCTGCG
The DNA here is from genome assembly GCA_017557625.1 of Muribaculaceae bacterium. Taxonomy (GTDB): domain Bacteria; phylum Bacteroidota; class Bacteroidia; order Bacteroidales; family Muribaculaceae; genus Sodaliphilus. The sequence goes on along the minus strand of JAFYYG010000057.1, from coordinate 14,628 downwards.
AAGCCGCAAACGACTGGTGGTAACTACTGTTAGCGCCACCGATATGGATGACCCGCCCGATGTCGTTGAGGAGGCGACTGTCGATGAAGTCAACCGTCTCGACACCAGCACCATTCTTGAGATGGTGGCAGAGCTGCCCGATGGCTACCGCACGGTTTTCAACCTATACTGCCTAGACGGTTATTCGCACAAAGAGATTGCCGAGCAGTTAGGCATCAACGAGAAGTCATCATCGTCGCAGCTGGCGAGAGCAAAAGCCCTCTTGGCACAGAAAATCAAGAAATATTTAAACGAGCAAAACAACGATTACCACTATGAGCAACAATATAAATAACAATGACTGGCTTGACGCTTTGAAGCAAAAAGCTCAAAATGCCACCCGCGAGGTTCCAGAAGGAACGTGGGAGGCTATTGCCAAGTCGGCCAACAAGCAAGCAGCCCCGGCAAAGGCTACGAGAATTGCGCCGCAATTCTGGTGGCGCGCCACAGCTGCCGCAGCCGTTGTTGCCATAGTCGCCACCATGGGATTCTTCCTGCTTCGTAACGACAAGCAGGATAGCATTGACAAGCTGGCATCTAACCAACCAAGCAATACTCCGTCAGTGATTGAAGAACCCGCAATCTCGGGCAGTGAGCAACAACTCGATATCACCGACGAACCGCTGCTGGCTCAGGATAACAGCATCGAGCCACAGCCGTCGCTCCCACAAGAATATGTCGGAGCGCCAAAGCAAGATTACGGCAACGTAAACAACACCCTGCCACAAAACGTTGACAAGACTGGATCAATCGACGATATGCTATTGGCAAACAACACCAGCGAACTAATTGACCTCGCCGATTATCCTAATGAGTTCGACCCCGAGAACTACTATTACGACATAGAGACAATGTTGGCTCTCGAGGAGCTGTATAGCCAGTATGACAACGTCATGAACCAAGATGCGATGGAACCATGGAAAAGTTACACCGACAGCACTTACCAGCAGTATCTCGTCTATGATGCTAATGCTCGACGAGTGGCACGCGAAAAAATGTCGCTTACAAAACCCAGGAAAAAGACCTCGATGCTTCTGGCAGCCTACGGAAACGGACTCGTTTCCACCGACCGCAACAGCATTGTCAGTGGTTCCTCGGCACAGATGTTACTTCCACCAGCCACCACCAATCCTGGCATGATGATGGCGCCTGGGGCACCAGGAATGACCCCCAACGTGGCACCACCAGTCAACTACGACTATCACCACCACATGCCACTCACCTTTGGTCTTACATTCACCAAGCGCATCGTCGGGAACCTCTACGGCAACGTGGGAATTAACTTCACAACCATGTCCAGCGATGTCACCCCAGATAACGGCAGTGGGATGTTTAAGCAGGACATCAAGCTGATAGGCCTGCCGTTTGGCGTGAGATGGAATTTCTGGCGATACAAGGGGCTCACCACCTTCGTGGGAGGAGAAGGAATGGTTGAGAGGGTAGTTGATGCGTCCTTCGGAAATGACGATGTCACTATCAAGCGCCTGCAATGGTCGGTGCACGCTACAGCCGGGGCACAATACAACTTCACCAAGCACGTGGGCATCTACATCGAACCCAAACTCTCGCACTACATCACCACTTTACCACTCAACACATTGCGCAATGAGCACCCCTTCAACTTCAATCTGCAAATGGGATTGTCGGTTGATTTCTAAAAATGAAGAAGAAAAATCGTCACCTTTTTCTCATTTTTCTCAACGAAAATCCTAATGACCGATTCGGGTCAAATCAAAAAAGATGTTAAAATTCAGGGAGCTGATGCAGTATTTTCGCAGCCCCTGTGTTTATAGGGCGAAAACACATTCAATCCATAGCTTTTTTCATGACAGAAAAAGACACAACAAACTAAAAAAGATTTAGGCAGTATTAATTACGATGGTTATATTATTTTTCGCACACTCTTTAGTTGTTGATTTGATTTAGAATAACTTCATTTTACTCTTTTTATTTGCAATAGTATTGAGGCCGAGTTGAATTTGTGGTAAATTCCTCGGTCTCGCCGTTTTTTTCATTCTCATACCCCCCCTGCATCTATAATAGCTCATCGCATGAGATTACAATGTCAAATATGTTCTTTGATTTATTACCTATCATTCGATAGATAATTCCCATGTTGGCCGACTTACACATATTTACGAGAATTTGGGCTTGACGTTCTCGAAGTCCCTCGTTAATTATAGCTGATTTCATGATCTCTTTATTCTGCTTAAAAGTATTAATAGAATATAAACTTTCGTTTATCTCAATGACAAAAACGACATAATCATCTTCAAGAATATAATCGGTCATTGTCATTCCCTCTTCTATCTTTAAAGGCAGAACGGCTTTCTCGGCCTCGACTTGTATTTCAATGGACTTGCGAGCTGACACTTGCGGATTGTCACGATAATTATCTCTGAATTCTTTTAGTTCATCGAGAGGAATAACCACGGTTGTCTTCTTGACATTGTCTTTGGTAGCCACCATTTTAAGGCCACAACCCTCATCAATCATCATATCGACAATGATGTTGCTCCTACCGCTCAAGAGAGCGGTAACTAATACTTCTTTGAGCCTCTCCTTGTTATCGTCGTTAAGGAGAGGAGTGCTAGCGCTTTGCTTGTAGCTGGCATAGAATGTAACATAATCATCTTCCAGCTTAACAGCATCTATCGTTCCTGCTCCTCCGGCAATTTCAATAGGGCAACTTTTGTTGGCTTGTTTCAGCCCATCAATGAATTCCTTGTCATGTTCTTTTTTATGGTGTGATTTGCTGGGTGATTTGCTGGGTGATTTACAAGAACAGAAAACTAATGCGATGAAGCATAGAAGCAGCATGACACTTCTCGATGGTTTTTTTATGCCCATATATCTCCCTGTTTTAGAATGATTATTAACACTTAATACTTGACACTTAACTTAACACCTAAAAATCAGTATTCCACCTCAATCGACTTGTTGCGCCAGTATTCTGCTTTCTCTTCGTCAACCTCCACACCCCAGCCATAGGTATAGCAGTCGGCTATGGCGAGTTGCGCAGCCAAGTGTCCCTGAGTTGCCGCCATGCGTAGCCACTCAACTGCAAACTTAGGGTTGGCATCGGTGCCAACGCCTTTGAGGTAAATCATTCCCAGCTGATATTGCGCCTCGGGGTCGCCCTTATAGGCTCGCACTCTGAGAGAGGGCTGGCTGCCGTCACTCTCGGCTTCTGGAGTGGTGTATATTGTGCTATCATCGCTGTCAATGTAGGTGATGTCGGCAGGACTGATATATTGTGGTTTCTCGTCCTTGACAGACTCGCCGTAATAGTCGTGAAGAATGAGATACCCTTTTCGCATTGTCCAGTCGCCAAGCAGATCTATAACATTAAGTCCCAGCAGCAACGGCGCCTTTTGAGAAACGGCGATTATCGCCTCCACATTTTTCAGGAGTCGGTTCCCAACCTTTACCTCCTTAAGTATCACTGTGGCGTTGTTGTCAACTACGCCGTTGGCATTGCGAGTCTGAGTAGTACCCTTGAAGTCGTTGCGTGTCAGGGCTTGCTTTGCCAGCAGCTCGTTGGCAAACTCCTGCGAGAGGCTTGTCTTTGCCGCTCCTGTGTCGAAGATGAAATCTTTCTTCACTCCATTGATGACACAAGGAATGTAATATACTCCGCTCTTGCGCTTCATTTTCACAGTGTATTCACCTGCCGCAGCGCTTATTGCCACTGCCAAAATCAGAATTAGCAGAATTCCGAACCTCTTGGCTTTATCGTTGGAATTTTGATGAAATGTCATGTCTTTATTGTTTATTATTGCACAAAAGTATCATTTTTTTCTCACTCATGCAAGATGTTGCCTTAAAAGATGATGAAAACACACGAAAAACGCAAACGTTTGCACCTTTTTTAATAAGATATATAATAAATTACAACAATTAGTTCCACTATTTTTAGTAAATTTGCTTGCCATATTAGACAAATATAATTTATAAACTATAACAACAATGAAAAAATTCTATCTATCATTAGCATCGCTGGTCATTGCCATAAGTGCAATGGCGCAAGGTTGGCCTGCCAACTATGGCGGCATCATGTTCCAGGGGTTCTACTGGGACAGCTATGACTACACCAAGTGGGACAACCTCACAGCCCGCAGCGAGGAGTTAGGCTCCATCTTCGACCTGATTTGGGTTCCCAACTCGGCTATGACACGTGGCGGCAACACATTCCACACCATGGGTTATATGCCCTACCTCTGGTTGAGACACACCACCGTCTTTGGAGGTCAGTCAAAACTTGTGAACATGATTCAGACCTACGGAGCCCTGGGTACCGGCATCATTGAGGATGTGGTCCTCAATCACAAGGATGCCAAATCTCTGGATGGCGCTGACTATCTCGCATTCCAAGATGAGACAGCAGGCACCTACAGCGTTACCTGGGACAACGAGAACTACACTGGCGTAGTATGCAACGACGATGTTCCTGGAGGTGGCGGAAACTACGACACTGGCGAGGGTTTTGACGGAGCGCGCGACCTTGACCACACCAACGCACGAGTGCAGCAAAACTGCATCACTTATCAACGCTTCCTGCTTGACTCGCTCGGCTATGTGGGCTTCCGCCTTGATATGACCAAGGGTTATGCGCCGCAGTACACTGGCAAGTATAACGCCGCTACCAACCCCATCTTCTCAGTGGGCGAGTACTTCGACGGCAACACCGACCTCCTCAAGCAGTGGATTAATGGAACCACCGCTAACGGGGCAATCCAGAGCGGCACATTCGACTTCGCTCTGAAGTTCGCCATCAACGACGCCTTCGGCGGCGGCAACTGGGGAGCTTTGAACCTCGCCGGACTTATCGCCGACGACAACTACAAGCGCTATGCCGTGACCTTTGTTGATAACCACGACACCAACGAGGACCACAACAAGTTAGGCAACAACGTAGAGGCCGCCAATGCATTCATCCTCGCCATGCCAGGCACTCCATGCATCTTCAGCTTGCACTACGAGGCCTATAAAGAAGCTATCACCAATATGATCAAAGGACGTCGCGCCTGCGGTGTCACCAACATGAGCAGTTGCACCAGTTCCTCGGTGAATGGCGGCATCATTTTCACTACCACTGGCTCTAAAGGCAACGTGATGGTGCGACTGGGAGCAGCAGCATCAAGTGCGCCAAGTCTGTCGGAGTATCAACTTGTGCAAAGTGGACAAAACTATTCCTTCTACATAACCAAGGGCATTGATTGGGTGAACAGCGAGAAAATCGGCAAGATTGTGGGCTACCCGGTAATTGACAAGCCTAGTGGCGTATATGCCAACTCGGTGAGCGTTAAAGTTAAGCCATCTATAGCAAGCACTACTCTGGTTTATACTACCGACGGCACCAACCCCACTCCCGAGAGCGCTCAAATCACCAAAGCCACCACCCTCACCTTCACCGAGACTACCACTCTCAAGGTGGGTGTGTTTATGGAAGGCGAGGTAAGTGGCATCGTGACCCGCAACTATATCATTGCAGATGCCGACCCTAATAACATCACCATATATGTGAAGAGTAGCAACGCTCCTTATCTCTACGTTTGGGAAGACGACGGCGCAATAGTCTCCGACGCTTGGCCAGGCACAAAACTTACAAGTAAGCGCACTGTGGGTGGACAGGAGTTCTACTACAAAACTTATGCAAAGCCTAACCCCGACTATAAATTTAATTTCATCTTGAGTGAAGGCGACGACAGCGAACAGACACAAGATGTGACCGATGTGGCTGGCGACGTGTTCTACACCTTCAGCGGTAATGAGGCTCGAGACCTGAGCAACATCTACCTTGCTGAACTCTACAATCCGTTTGTCTGCATAGATAAGCCTAACGGAGATTTGCCAGCCAACAAGAAGGTCTATATCAATGCCAGCTATGGCGACGCCAAGATTGTTTATACAACCGACGGCAGCGAGCCCACAGCGGCAAGCCAGCAGGCTATCGCCAAGAAGGAACTATCGTTCACCACAGTAGGGCAGCAAGTAACCGTTAAAGCTGGTCTGCTCATAGGCGATCAAGTGAAGGGTGTGGTAACTCGCAACTACACCGTTGTCAATGCCACAACTGGAAACAGCGGCAACACAAGCAACACAGTGACAGTATACTGCAAGGCCACCAGCGCTCCCTATCTCTATTCATGGGAGGAAGGAGGCACACAGCACAACGGCGACTGGCCTGGCACAAAGATGACCACCAGCAAGACCATCGACGGCGTGAAGTGGTGGACCTACACCTACGACGTGAAGCCCATCAACATTATCTTTAACGACGGAAACGGCAACCAGACTGGCGACATCAATGGACTCACGACCGACAGTTACTTTGAGTATAATGGCTCAAACACCGCCACTAACGTCACTTCAGAATATGTTGACTTGACTACCGCCGATATCCCATCGTGCGCCACTTGGATTGATGGACCACAGTTCATCTATTTCGAGAGCAACAACTACTATGAGCCTTACACTTGGATTTGGAACACCAGCACCAACTTCACTGGTGGTGCTTGGCCTGGCGAAGGACTCGTTGACGTGGCTGGCGTAGCTCCAAGCGGCAAAAACATCTACCGATGGACCACTTCTAATCAAGCTGAGCCCACTGGCATCATCTTCAGCAATTATGGATGGCCACAGACCAGCGATTTCGTCTTCGTTAACGGTGGCTACTACACCGAGGGCGGACTGCTGGGTATCCTTGAGGCTAAGCCGGCACTATATGGCGATGTGAACGGCGATGGCAACATCACTGCCTCGGATATCACAGCTATCTACGACTACCTGCTTGGTGTCAGCAACGAATACGAAGGCACTGCCGACGTAAACGGTGACGGCAACATCACAGCAGCCGACATCACAGCCATCTACGACATTCTGCTGGGAGTGAACTAGTGGCTTGATTAGTTCAGAATTCAAATTTAACACCCGAGCCACAGCGATTAATCACTATGGCTCGGGTTCATTATTGTTCTCTTTGAACCAGTTCTGGAAGACATAGTATTACCATTCATAAAAAGCATAGGGAAAAGCATGGGGAAAAGAAGCTGTCAAAACAGATTATTAAACCCTCGATTGTTATTTTTATCAAAATAATACTTATCTTTGCATGATTATTACTGAGATACCTGACATCATGAAACGATTTTTACATATAACCTTGATGCTTGTTCTGGCGGCAACGTTGATGAGCTGCGCCGCACAGAATGTGAACTCGCTGCGGCAGCCCAATACCACTCACTACATCTCTCGCACCATCAAGGGTGGCACTATCACCGTGGGCGACGGCAGTACGCTTGTGTTTCAAAATGGCGGCAAGATAGCAAATGCCACCATCACAGGACGAAACATAAAGGTGATGCTCAACGGCACTAGCGTGGCATTTGAGAACTGCAACCTCACTAACCTCAACATCGTCAACTCGCAGCTCTATGCCACCAACTTAGGTCTTGTGCCAAACATGACGAGCAAACCTCATAGCTACACCTACAAGGGAATGCGCATCAATACTACCCGCAACCAGGGCACCGACAACACCCGCGCTTTTCAGCAGCTGGCGCAACTGCTCAGTGGCAGCAACGGAGTAAAGATGACCTTCAACGGAAGTTTCTACAGCGGCGAGAATGTGAAAATTGTCTTTATAAGAGATGCAAACAATATGGAGCTGAATGGTGGCACAATGATTATGTGTCTTCGATTTGTAAATTGCAACAACTTAAATATCCACGATATGAGGTGGGTGGGATTCCAAGGCGTGCACGACTTTCCCCCTATCTATACTAAGGACGAACTAACCTTCAACGGCGTGCGCTACAACTCCAGCAATGCTTTTCTGCTCAAAACCGATAAAATTGCCTCAATGGGCATAGCCGATGATGCCATAAAGTTTGAGATTGACAGCGACAACAAACGCAGCGAGAATATTATCGTTCAGCGATGCCACTTTGAGATGCGGCAAAACGGCATGTCGGTGGGAGTGCGCAGCAACAAGCGCATCATACGCAATGTGAAGTGCCTCGACTGCACAGCAAGCCACATCATTTACCAGCCTGTGGGTTTCCATGCCAGCAATTGTCAGGTTGACAACATGGTTGCGGAATATTGCCTGCAGGGGGTTGACATCTCCACATGCAGCAATAATATAACTGTGACCAATAGCCGCTTTACTCGTTGCGCCACAGGTCCAAAGCAGGAAAGCATGACCGAGTTCATGTCGATGACTCGCAACAATGTCATTGACGGATGCTACTTTGGCATTAACGACGACTATTTGCTACTCGATGGCTCACAATATATCCTCAACGTGAGCGAAGGAGCTAAGGGTGATGTTTTCACTGTGCGCAACACCACCTTCGACATCAAGAAGGACCGACTCTTCGGGTCCATTCGTAGCCGTACCGACAAAGTGGTTCTCGAAAATGTCACCGTCAACATCGACAACAAACTACACCCACGCAACGACAGCAAATGGTCGTTGAGTGAGATATTCTCAATCTTTGGTGCAACCAGTTTTGCTCCACAATTTGAACTGAACAACGTCACCATCAATCTTGCCAATGGAACCAAGGCAAACTCTTTGTTTGCTCCTCATGTCAAAGGCAAGGCCATGAATGTGAAGGCAACAGGAGTCACCATCACTGGCGACGGATTAATCGACACCTATTTCAACACGGTAAATTCAGTGAATCTATATAACTGTTCATTGGCATTACCTTCATCTACCGTCAGCAAGGGGGTGACATCAATGGATGCTGAAAGCTGCACAATCGCTCCCACCAAGTGCATTTTTGTCAGCGACAACAGCAATGCCACTCTCAAGCTCAAGAACAACACCATCACCAGTGAGAAGGTTGTTGATTTCAAAACCACACCCAAACTTGTGGAGATGCAAGGCAACAACATTGACCTCAACGGAGAGGAAGCATTCGCAGGCAATGCCAATCTCAACAACAACAACTTTAAAGTTACAGGAAACAGCTTCAACCGCAAGTCACCTAATGCAAAACTTATGCCCGCAAACAGCAAAAACAGCAAACTACTCAACAACAACAATGTGAAGTAATACATTATTTTTCAAACAACAAAAAATACAAACTTTTATGGCAAACCGCATTACAATCGATTACTCTCCTGCTCTAGACCTCAACACCATTGAAGCCATTGCACGTGAGAGATTCCCTCAATTCAAAGTGAAACAAGTTCATCGCCTAAGGGATTGGGTATGTATTCGTAAAAACTCTTTTGTAAGTGCTAATATTCTTATCAAGCATAAACCAAAAAAAGGCACAACAAAACTGACTATCAACGGCAACTGCGATTTTTGGGTCATATTCTTCCTTGGAGGTCTTTGGCACTATTTCGTAAGAGGAAATTTTATGAGTCAAATCAAATCAGGCATTATACAAGGGCTTCAATACCGTTACGGCAACATTAATTTTTATTAAACATCCCTCAGTAGAGACTATGCTATATAATGGTTTCCACTTTCAAGAATGGGTTGTGTAATAGCAAAAAAAAATCCTCGGCATCACGCCGGGGATTGCTTAACTAATTAACCTTCTAATACCATTAACATAAACCTTAAAACAAAAATGAAAAAGAAACTTCGTCTCACGACGATTGATTTTTTATAACCTTAAAAACTAATACCATGAAAACTGATGCAAATTTACAGCCTTCTGCGGTCTCCGTCCAAATTTTTCAGCAAAAAAGTGCGATTTTTGCCCCATATTTAACTTGCTTTTATATTTGTAAATAGATTTTAAGAAAAATATTGGATTCTTCTGCTTCAAATCATGTTATTTCTATTTTTTTAAAAAAACAATGCTGCGGCGAAGTCACATCGCCACAGCACCAATGCAAAGTTACAAAAATCTTTCATCGAAATTGACAAAAGATTGCCGCAAAGTCTCCAGAATGCGGCTTTATCTTTCACTAGCCAATTGTATTGTCTCGAATCGTTCGTCGGGACAATCAGTCCATGCCAGCCTCTTTCATGTTTGTGAAGACGTTTTGCACGTCGTCATCCTCTTCGAGCACTTCAAGGAGCTTGTCCATGTCGGCTGTCTGCTCCTCGTTTAGCTCTTTGTAGTCGGCAGGCTCATAGACGAACTCCGAACTCTTGATTTCAAATCCGTTTTCCTCCAGATATTTCTGGATGTCGCCGTTCGACTCAAAAGCAGCACTGATGATGATTTCCTCCTCGTCCTGCTCTATCTCCTCGGCACCAAAGTCGATAAGCTCGAGCTCGAGGTCTTCGAGAGAAACGCCCTCTTTAGGCTCTACATGGAAGTAGGCCTTGTGGGTGAACATGAACGCCACGCTGCCCGAGTTGCCCAGTGTGCCGCCCTTCTTGTTGAAGTAGCTGCGCAAGTTGGCAACGGTGCGAGTGGTGTTGTCGGTAGCGGTCTCCACGAGGATTGCGATGCCGTGAGGTCCGTATCCCTCGTAAATCACCTCCTTGTAGTCGCTGGCGTCTTTGTCGCTGGCCTTCTTGATGGCGCGCTCAACGGTGTCCTTAGGCATATTGGCAGCCTTGGCATTGGCCATCAAGGCACGCAGACGCGAGTTTGCTGTTGGGTCAGGACCACCGGCCTTTACTGCCATAGTGATTTCCTTACCAATCTTAGTGAACGTGCGGGACATGCTGCCCCAGCGTTTCAGTTTCCTTGCTTTGCGATATTCAAAAGCTCTTCCCATAATTTTTGATTATTATTGTTAGTTTTTTATTCTTTGTTTTTAGTTTTCTAGATTACCTAGATTTTTAGAACTTAACTTTCACCATGCACAGGCACCACCGCCACAAAAACTAGCGGCACGCTGCCACGGTTCATGAGACTGTGGCTGCGACCCTTGGGGCAGTAATGCGCCTGACCTGGCAGCAGTGTCTCCTCGCCCTCGTCGGTGAGCACAGTAGCCTCGCCCTCGAGAAAATACATAATCTCGCTATCGATGTCGTGACTGTGGTAACCTATCGACGATCCAGGCTCAAGCTTGCCGAGCATTATCTTGTTGTTCTCGTCAACAAAACGCCGAGACACATACTCTCCCTCGCCACCTTTGAAATTAGCGGCGACATTGAGAGGCAGTTCATTGAAGTCTATTTTCATAGTTGCAATAAATTATGAATTATGCATTGTGATAGTGCATTGCCATTGTGCATTATGAATTGTGCATTGTGCATTAGCGCAGCTTCGCTCCAACTTGCTTCTCGAGGTTGGCGATGATTTTGTTCATCACAGCGTCGATTTGCTTGTCTTGCAGAGTCTTCACGTCATCTTGCAAGATGATGCTGATGGCGTAAGACTTCTTGCCTGCCTCGAGGTTCTTGCCCTCATAAACGTCGAAGAGGTTCACGCCGCGCAGCAGGTGGCGCTCACTCTGCTCAACTACCTTCTTGATGTCGGCGTAAGTCACGTCGCCGTCAACGAGCAACGCCAAGTCGCGGCGAACGGGCAGCGTCTTGGGAAGGTCGGCAAACTTAGTTTTGGCCTTTGCTGCCATCTTGCAGGTGGCGTTCCAGTCAAGTTCGGCGAAATAAACCACCTGTGTGCAGTGAGTCTTCTTGTGCTGCTCGGCAGTGATAATTCCAAGCTCGGCGATGAGCTTGCCGCCACGATTCTTGTAGGCGAGACCCAGAGCAAACACATCATTCTTGAACTCCTCTTGCATGAGGTCGCGCTCAGCGATTCCCAAGCGGCGGAAGATGTTCTCGACTGTTGCCTTCAAGTCATAGAAATTGAGCTTGCGGGACTTGTCGTTCCAGCTGTCGCCGTGATTCTCGCCAGTGAGCCAGATGCCAAGGGCGGTCTTCTCGCTATAAGGCGCGAGTGCCACTTCCTCGTTGCTGGCCTCTGGACTGAAGTGATAAACATTGCCAAACTCATACATCTTGAGGTTGGGGTTCTTGTGGTTGATGTTGCGCGCAGCGCTTTCAAGTCCACCAAACAGCAGGGTCTGGCGCATCAGGCACAGGTCGCTGCTCAATGGGTTCATCACATGCACGCAGTTGACCTCGGGATAGGTCTCGCAGCCTTCATAGTAGCTCTGTGCAGTGAGCGAGTTGTTCATTATCTCGTAGTAGCCTTGCGCGCTCAGCTGGTTGGAGATAAGCTCCTGCATATCGTCGCGGAAGTCAACCATTCCCTTGATGGAAAGCGAACTCTTCACCTGGTCGCCAATCTCCACATTGTTGTAGCCATACACACGCAGGATGTCCTCTACCACGTCGCAGGGACGCTGCACGTCAACGCGATAGGTGGGCACCACGAGATTGAGTTTCTCGTCGTCCTCGTTCTCAATCTTCATCTCCAAGCTCTCAACGATACTCTTAACGGTCTCTTTGTCGAGGTTCTTGCCGATGAGGTTGTTGACATAGTCGTAGCGCAATTCCACGGGGAAACCGGGGAAGTCGTGCTGCTTGATGTCAACTATCTCGCCGCAAATCTCGCCACCGGCAATCTCCTTGATGAGCATTGCGGCGAGTTTGAGGTTGTAAACCACGTCATTGGGGTCGATGCCGCGCTCATTGCGGAACGAAGCGTCGGTGTTCAGAGCAAAGCGGCGCGCGCTCTTACGTATCCATGTGGGATGGAAATAGGCCGCCTCGAGGAAGATGTCGGTGGTCTCCTCGGTAACGCCGCTGTCAAGACCGCCGAACACGCCTCCTATGCACATAGGCTCCTCGGCGTTGCAAATCATCAGGTCGCGGTCGGTGAGCGTGCGCTCCACACCGTCGAGGGTGGTGAACTTGGTGCCTGGCTCGCAGGTCTTAACCACCACCTTGCCGCCTTTAATCTTGTTAAGGTCGAAGCAGTGCAGTGGCTGGTTGGTGCCAAGCAGGATATAGTTGGTGATATCTACTATGCTGTTGATGGGACGCTGGCCAACGGTGGTCAAGTAGTCCTTGAGCCACTTGGGGCTCTCCCCTACCTTCACGTTGCGGATGGTCAAGCCGCAGTAGCGCGGACAAGCCTCGCCAGTGACAACCTCCACAGGAATTGCGCCGTCCTCACGGTCAATCTTGAAGTCGTCAACGCTGGGGCGACGCAGATTTCCGTCCTTGCCGTGACGCTTGAGCCACGCGTTTAGGTCACGGGCAACGCCATAGTGCGAACCGCCGTCAATGCGGTTGGGGGTAAGGTCAACCTCTATGAGCCAGTCGCTCTCGATGCGATAATAGGTGGCGGCAGGTGTGCCAACAACAGCGTCGTCGGGCAGCACTATAATGCCGGCATGGTCGCTGCCGATGCCAATCTCGTCCTCGGCGCAAATCATGCCGCACGACTCGGTGCCGCGAAGTTTGGATTTCTTAATCACAAATTCCTTGTCACCATCGTACAGCACTGTGCCAACAGTTGCCACTATCACCTTCTGGTCCGCAGCAACATTGGGAGCACCGCATACAATCTGCACGGGTTCCTTGCCATTGCCTAAATCGACACTAGTAATATGCAGGTGGTCGCTGTTGGGGTGAGGCTCACAAGTGAGCACCTTGCCCACCACGATGCCTTTGAGTCCGCCACGAATTGTCTCTACTTCCTCGACTGCACCCACCTCAAGTCCGAGCGATGTCAACGCATCACCCACCTCTTGAGCCGTGAGGTCAAAGTCAAGGTATTGTTTCAACCATTTTAATGAAATGTTCATGTTTTATGTTGTTATTTGTTTTAATATCAATCTTTTACATGGTTGAATATGGGTGTTTTTCCAATAAAAAGAGAACCCATTTTTCCAATCAAGTTGCAAAGTTAGTAATTTTTATAATAATGTGGAACGATTAAACACGAAACTTTATTTTTTCACAGAAAAACAGAGGTCAGACTCCAAAAAGACACTCTCTGACATCTGATATATAGAACCTGATTCAAGACAAGTGGAAACCGAATAATGAGCAAATATTTGGTGTTAATTAAAAAAATGATTATCTTTGCAGAAATGAGATATTGCATTGAATTTTAAACCTTTCTATTAACTTATAAACCAACATTTTTATGAAGAAATTATTACTCACACTTTTAGCGATTGTCGCTTACAACTTGGCAGTAGTTGCTGCTGTCAAGGGTGATGTAAATGGTGACGGATGCGTTACAGCATCCGACATTACTGAGCTTTACAACTACCTGCTCAACAATGACATGACTTATTACAATACTGCCGATGTCAATGGCGACGGCAACATTACAGCTTCGGATATCACCTTTATCTATGACATTCTGCTCGGCAACTATCACCCCACTGAACACACCTATGTGGATCTAGGACTTCCTAGTGGCACCTTGTGGGCGACGACGAACGTGGGCGCCAATAGTCCCGAAGAATATGGCGACAACTTTGCCTGGGGTGAGACCACGCCCAAGGAAGTCTATGACTGGAGCACCTACCAGTGGTGCATGGGCAGCTATGACACATTTACCAAGTACTGCAATATCAGTAGCTATGGCTACAATGGCTTTATTGACAATAAGTTAGAACTTGACCCAGAGGACGATGCCGCCACTGCCAACTGGGGTCCAGAGTGGTGCATGCCGTCGCAGGAGCAGATTCAAGAGCTCTACAACAACTGCTTCAGTGAGTGGACTACGC
>JAFYYG010000056.1 GCA_017557625.1 Muribaculaceae bacterium | reverse complement strand
AGCTCAGTGTTGCCAAACTGCTGCATGCACTGAATGCTTCTCCTCCAATCAAAATTGCTGTGTTGGGTAAAACGACCGATGTCAAACCAGTACAATAATTGAAGGCTTCGTAGCCAATCTCGGTGACAGAACTTGGTGTTGTCACTTGTTGCAATGATTTAAAAGCATGAAACGCGTATTTTTTTATTATTGTTACCGAACTAGGAATGACCAGATTGGTAACTTTTGTGCCATTGAGGTATAGGTCTTGTTGCAGCGGATTGCTGGCTGTGCCATTAAAATCAATATTACACCAGGCGGCAAGGTCGGTAATGTTGACGCGTTTTAAATTAGTGCAGAAGTTAAAGGCGTAATACTCTATCGCTTTCACCGAACTTGGAATTGTTACCTGGGTCAAGCTTGAACAACCATAAAAAGCATAGTCGCCAATATCTGTCACCTTGTTGGGAATGGTAAGCTCTCCCGTTAATCCCGAGCAACCCGAAAAAGCGTAACCATTAATAACAGTGATAGTGTTTGGCATAGTGACCGATGTCAATCCGGTGCAACCAGCGAAGGCTGTACTGCCAATCCTGTTCACTGTATATGTCTTGCTGCCATAGGTGACTTGTGCAGGAATGGTTATAGCGCCACTCAAGTCGGTGTAGCGTGGTGAAGAACTGTTCTGGTAAGTCACCGTCACGGTTGTGCTATCGCTGTTAATGTTGTAGCACACGCCATTCTTCATGAAGTCATAAGCATTGACTGTCATCGACGCTGCCATTATCGTTAAAAGCAATGAAAGTAATCTCGTTTTCATGATTAAAAAGTATTGTTTTTGCAAAGATAGTTTTTTGTTTTTAAAACACAAAAAGAAGAACGTGTTTTTTGTATTTTTAGGTTCTGTTGCGTGATATATAACAAAATGGTATATATTTGAGATAATGAATTGAAACATCGTGCAAAATGTGAAAACATACACTGTTTTGATAGGCATTGTTGTAAAATGTTTGGAAAAAACTTCTCATTGTTTGCGTGTATGAATTATTTGCCTTATCTTTGTGCGAAATGTGTTATTTTACTCCATTGACGATTTAATATAACTATAATTATAATTACTATGAAATCAAGATTAAACTATTTGGCGCTAGTGTTGCTGCTTGCAGTGGCAGTGATATTGCCTGCGCGTGCCGACAGCTACAAGGGCACAATGACTTGCCTGGGCACGAAGATGGAATACTCTTTCTCGGGAGGAGTGGTGACAAATAAAGAGTTGAAAGGAGAGGGTGATCAGCTCAAGCGAACTTGTATTAAATGCCAAGTGGAGGCTGGCACCACAGTAACGGCGACTTTCAAAAAAATCGAGGACTATAATAAAATAGCCGAAAATGTTAGTATTGTAATGTATGCAATCGAAGGTGGAAAGAGAGTAAAAGTTGAAGAAAAGAAGGGCAAGAATGATGCGACGGTGTCCTATCGGATTCCAGATAATGCCACAAAGGTGGAGGTGATAATGGATTACCATGGCCGCGTGAGATGGTTCGCTTGCTTTATCGATTGGGATGTTGTGAAGGAAATTTCGGTGAAAAATGACAACGAAATCAGCGGGACAGTAAGAGGAGTAAAGGGCGGAGAAATGCATTATTCCTTTACTGCCGGGACAGTCTTGGAAAAAAAGGTTGAGAAGAAAAAGGGTGCTGGTGGCCTAGAGTACGAGCACGCAATTTATAAATGTAGAATACCACGAGGAACTACCGTAAATATTTCTTGTAAGGGTAAGAGTGATATGTGTACGATGCTGACCATGGATGGTTGTAATGTTAAATCTGCGCTACTAGACCCTCTTTTCAAGACAACATATCAGGTGCCATCAGAAACTTTTATTCCTCAGCATGGAGGAAATCTGGTTTTGGATGTCAACTCTAATCATAATGATACTGGCGAGTTAGATGTGGTTTGGGAAATTAGCGATAAGGGCGGAGATCCTGTCACCCCCAAATCTTTCAATTGGGACGATGTGTTCCATGAAAACTACTGCCGTCATTGTAAAAGAGAGTTCGCCAACTTTTTCTTTCGCTTTGAACACGGGGGGAGTAGTGGAGTAACTATATGCTACCATGACCCAGAAAACACTAATCATCCTATAGGGATGGATATTCCTACCTATCTATACTACAGAGACTGGATAATTACAAGTGACGATTCAAAAGTGGTGTTGGACCATTGCGACGAGGACAGCGTGCTTATTTTCTATGGAAACACAAGCGCTCTTTTGGTGGGGCGTAACGACAATGGCAGCGACCGCTGGAAATTTGCTAAAGGTCGTGTTGTGGGCAAGCATCTGAAGCGTCACAATAGCAAGCAGACCTTCGAAATGTCTCAGTGTACTGTTGTGCCAACCGGCACCACCTATATGCTCGTGGAAGACGGCAAGACCTCGCGCGCGTTTTTGCTTGAAGGGAGTATGGAAGTGACAAGCAAAAAGGGCTCTAAAAAGACGATACTGAAGCCTGGGCAAGTCGCCACCGTGAGCTCCAATGGGAAGATAAAGACGCAGAAGTTTGATGTGGCGGCGGCAGCCAAGAAATATGACATCCCGCTGTCGGGGAATAACGTCCCAAAGAATGGCGGTAATAAAAACAAGAAAGAGCCAGACAACAAGACCCCCGAAAGAAACAGGGGGAATGATGTCGTAAAGAAAGATGACACTGGCGGAAAAGTCAAGAAATGCAAGATAAAAGGTGTAGAGTTCTCGATGATTAAGGTTGAGAGCGGCACATTCACCATGGGTGCAACAAAAGAGCAAGGCAACCACAGCAATCAGCACCCCACCCATAAAGTGACATTGTCGACCTATTACATAGGAGAGACCGAAGTCACTCAAGAGTTGTGGGAGGCTGTGATGGGCACCAACCCGAGCAAGTTCAAGGGCGCCAAGCTGCCAGTGGAGAACGTGAGCTGGACTGAGTGCCAGCAATTCATCAACAAAATCAACCAACTCACAGGCAGGAAATTCCGTCTCCCAACCGAGGCAGAGTGGGAGTTCGCGGCACGCGGCGGAAAGTCAAGCAAGGGTTACAAGTTCGCTGGCAGCAACAACGCCGATGCCGTGGCTTGGCACCAAGGCAACAGCGGTAACAAGACCCATAATGTGGGCACAAAAGCCGCCAACGAGCTTGGTCTCTATGACATGTGCGGCAACGTGTGGGAGTGGTGCCAAGACTGGTTTGGCAATTATTCTTCCAGTGCTCAGACTAACCCCAAAGGCCCCTCGTCAGGCACCGACCACCTGAACCGTGGCGGGGCATGGTGCCATGAGTCCAAGTTTGCCACTGTATTCTACCGCGGCACATCGGGCAAACCCGACCGCAAAGTGGACAACCTCGGTTTCCGCTTGGTGCTTGAGCCGTAAGCTAATAAACATTGCCTTCCAAACAATAATTAATAATGGCTAGGTGGCCTTAAGAGTGAAGAAAGAGAACAAAAGAGCCTGATAAGGGCCAAGCTTTCATTTGCTTGTTATCATAAGGTAATTAAGAAGGTCAGGTTTCAGAATTCTATTTTTCTGAAATCTGACTTTCGTTTTCTGTGAAAAATGAAAGTTTAGTTATGAAATGCTATACATTAATTAAAAAATTTGTACCTTTGCAAGCTGATTGGAAAAATGGGCTCTTTTTGTGCCGTCACAATCAATTAAACCCAAATCGGTCATTCGTCAGCCTAATGTCCAATTTTGGTCAAATATAAACCGTTATAATGCATAATTGCTGACGCAAAAAGAGTCCGCACTTGGCTCATCGAGCGTGCGGACTCTTTTTTTAACGTTTCATGCGAAGGGGATGGTGCTGATTCTATGGCACACGTACTGCACGCACACTTTGACCGACGTAACGATCGCTGTAGTCCCGGAACACGCTGCCCGAGTAGAAGTACAGGATATAAGCGTAGTACGGATCGGAGCTGAGGAGCGTACGCGACCAATAGTTGCCAAAAGAGCCAGCAGCTGGCATGAACATCGATGCGCCGTTAGGACCAGTGAACAGACGACCATTCACACCGTTAAGCGTAGTCCACTCACTGAAGCAGTTGTTGTAGAGCTCTTGAATCTGCTCCTGCGACGGCATGCACCACTCTGGACCCCAGTTGGCAGTGGCGGCATCGTCCTCTGGGTCAAGTTCTAACTTATTGTCAATAAAGCCATTGT
>JAFYYG010000055.1 GCA_017557625.1 Muribaculaceae bacterium | reverse complement strand
TTCTGGGGCAGGTCAACGCCCACAATTCTTATTGCCATATTATAAAACTGAAATTTTGTGCAAAATTAATAAAAATTATCCTTGACGCTGCTTAAACTTAGGATTTTTCTTGCAAATCACGTATAAACGCCCTTTACGACGAACGATTTTGCAGTCGTCGCTGCGTTTTTTTATTGAAGCTCTAACTTTCATAGTAGTGTGTTTATGTAAGTTGTGATTTTAAATGAATCAAAATTATTTGTATCTAAAAGCAATTCTTCCCTTGCTCAAGTCGTAGGGTGACATCTCCACTCTCACTTTGTCTCCGGGTAATATTTTGATGTAGTGCATCCTCATCTTGCCAGAGATGTGAGCTGTGATTTGATGACCGTTCTCCAGTTCGACGCGGAACATTGCGTTAGACAATGCTTCAACGATTGTTCCGTCCAGTTCGATAGCATTTTGTTTAGCCATAAAGAAATCGTGTGTGATGTGAGTATTAATAATTTATTTAAATGAATCGGTCTCCCAGCACTTCTTTTATGTAATCAAAAGAAGAAAGAATATCGGGCTTGCCATTATGTACTGCCACAGAGTGCTCAAAGTGAGCCGAGGGCTTATAATCTTTGGTGCGCGTTGTCCATCCGTCACGCTCGATGACGATGTTCTTGCTTCCCATGTTGATCATGGGCTCAATGGCGATCGTCATGCCGTTCTTGATGAGAGGACCAGTGCCACGTCGTCCATAGTTAGGAACATCGGGGTCTTCGTGGAGTTTCTTCCCCACTCCATGCCCGCACATCTCGCGCACTACTCCATATCCTCTTTTCTCGCAGTATTGCTGAATGGTATTTCCGATGTCTCCGATGCGGTTGCCAGGAATAGCTTTCTTTATTCCCTCGTACAGAGCTTCTTTAGTGGTGACGAGGAGTTGTCTCACTTCCTCGCTCACTTCTCCCACACAGAAGGTATAGCAAGAGTCGCCATTAAAGCCTTCTTTAGTGACCGCTCCGCAGTCGATAGAAACTATGTCGCCGTCACGCAGCACATACCCTGAAGGGATGCCGTGTACTACAGTCTCGTTGACCGAGATGCACACCGATGCCGGATAACCATATAGACCTAAAAATCCTGGTACGCATCCTTGTGAGCGAATGTACTCATCGGCGATATTGTTAAGCTTTCGGGTAGTGATCCCGGGGGCGACCCACTTGGCTAGTTCACCAAGCGTGCGCGCCACCACGAGGTCAGCCTCCCTGAGCAATTCTATCTCTTCTTCGGTCTTTAAATAAATCATACTCGAAACTTGAGTTAAAATCAGTAAGGGCAGAATGCGTTAAGAAGCTCTTCCCTTGATTTTTCCACTCTTCATGAGTCCGTCATAGTGGTGCATACGGAGGTGAGTCTCGATTTGCTGCAGAGTGTCAAGAATCACACCCACACTAATGAGCAGTGATGTACCACCGAAGAATTGCGCGAAGTTCTGGTTCACGCCCAGCAGTCGAGCGAAAGCTGGCATGATAGCCACGATACCGAGGAAAATAGATCCTGGCAGGGTAATACGTGACATGATAGAATCAAGATACTCGGCAGTCTTCTTGCCCGGCTTGATGCCTGGTATAAATCCGCTGTTCTTCTTCATCTCTTCTGCCATCTGAGTGGGTCGCACAGTAATGGCGGTGTAGAAATAGGTGAATGCAACGATAAGCAAGAAGTAAACCAAGTTGTACCAGAATCCGTTGATGTCGCTAAAAGTAGCGGCAAAACTCGAGCCATTGGAGCTGAATCCCGCAATAGTGATAGGAATGAACATAAGAGCTTGGGCGAAGATGATAGGCATCACATTAGCAGCATTAACTTTCAGAGGAATGTACTGACGTGCGCCACCATACTGCTTGTTGCCAACAATGCGCTTAGCATACTGCACAGGCACTTTGCGAGTACCCTGTGTAAGCATTACCGCACCTGCTGTAACAGCGAAGAGGACAATAATCTCTACAAGGAACATCACAAGACCACCTTGTGCGTTGGAATAACGGAAAGCAAACTCCGACCAGAATGCGCTTGGGAATCGGGCTATGATACCCACAAAGATGATGAGTGAGATACCGTTGCCTATACCCTTATCGGTGATTTTCTCACCGAGCCACATGATGAACATGGCACCAGCAGTGAGGACAATGGTAAGAAATACCATATTATAGGCACTAATCTCACCACCCACTTGGTGAATAAGGTTGAAGAGGTAGGCAGGTGCCTGCACCAAAAGGATAATCACAGTGAGATATCGAGTGTACTGGTTGAGCTTCATGCGTCCGCTCTCACCCTCACGCTGCATCTTCTGGAAGCTTGGCATCACCATACCCAGCAGCTGAATCACGATAGACGCAGTGATATAGGGCATGATACCGAGCGCGAAGATTGAAGCCTGTGAGAAGGCACCACCCGAGAACATATCGAGCAGCTGCATCAGACCGTTGTCCTTGGTAAACTTTGCCAGTTCACCAAGCTGTTTGGGTGATATACCAGGCAACACAACCTGACATCCAAAGCGATAAATCACAATGAAAAAGAATGTGATAGTAAGCCTCTTGCGCAGGTCCTCAATCTTCCAGATATTCTTTAATGTTTGAATGAGTTTCATTATCTCTTAATTAAAGTTTGTTGATAGTTCCTCCAGCTGCGGTAATGATCTCCTCAGCTTTCTTAGAGAATGCGTTGGCTTCAACATCGATTTTCTTGCTGAGCGTGCCAACACCAAGAATTTTCACGAGTTGGTTTTTGCGAACAAATCCTGCCTGGATGAGGTCGGCAACAGTAACCTTGTCGAGATTCTTGGTAGCAGCGAGCTGCTCGATAGTAATGATGTTGATTGCTTTATACTCAACGCGGTTGATGTTCTTGAATCCGAATTTAGGCACACGGCGCTGCAGCGGCATCTGTCCACCTTCGAATCCCACCTTGTTTTTGTAACCTGAGCGCGACTTGGCACCCTTGTGTCCACGAGTAGAAGTTCCTCCCATGCCGCTGCCTGGTCCACGACCGATGCGGCGCTTGCTCTTGTTGGAACCTACTGCTGGTTTTAAATTACTTAATTCCATAGTGCTTGTAAGTTATTATTCAGCGTTCGTTACTTCTACCAGGTGACGAACTTGGTTAATCATACCCAAGACTTGAGGAGTATCTTCCTTCTCAACGACTTGATTCATTTTTCTCAGACCCAGAGCATCGAGGGTTCTTTTTTGACGTGCCGGACGATTGATGCGGCTCTTGACTTGTTTGATCTTGATTTTAGCCATAGTAGTCAGAATTTTATCCGTTAAACACTTTTTCCAAAGAAATACCACGATAGTGGGCAACAGTCATGGGGCTACGCAGCTCAGAGAGAGCCTTGAAAGTGGCCTTCACAAGGTTGTGAGGGTTAGAAGAGCCCTTCGACTTACATATCACATCGGTAACACCGACACTCTCGAGGACTGCACGCATAGCACCACCAGCCTTCACACCAGTACCTGGAGTGGCAGGTTGCATAATGATGCGTGAGCCACCGAACTTAGCGGCTTGCTCATGAGGGATAGTGCCTTTGTAAACAGGCACCTTGATGAGGTTCTTCTTAGCCACCTCTACGCCCTTGGCGATAGCGGTAGTCACCTCATTGGCCTTACCGAGACCGTAACCAATCACACCATTGCCGTCACCAACGACAACGATAGCAGCGAAAGTGAATGTGCGACCACCCTTAGTAACCTTGGTGGTGCGGTTGATAGCCACGAGGCGATCTTTTAATTCCACATCGCTTGAAACTTTAACTCTATTATTCTTAGCCATAATTGTGATTTTAGAATTTGAGACCACCCTTGCGAGCTCCATCGGCGAGCGACTTAACGCGGCCATGGAACAAGAAACCGTTGCGGTCGAAAACGACAGTATCAATACCTGCGGCGATTGCCTTCTTGGCTACATTCTCGCCTACCTGAGCTGCGATTTCGCTCTTGGTGCCCTTCTCGATTCCCTTAGAAGAGGCCGAAACGAGAGTGTTACCAGCCACGTCGTCGATGAGTTGGGCATAGATTTGCTTGTTGCTGCGGAAGACGCACAAGCGTGGACGCTGGGCAGTACCGCTGATTTTTCCGCGGATACGCGCCTTGATTTTTCTACGTCTTTGTTCTTTTGATATCATAGTAGTGTAAGTGTCTTAATTATTATTTGGCAGCAGCCGTTTTACCTGACTTGCGGCGAATAACCTCGCCAACGAACTTAACACCCTTGCCCTTGTAAGGTTCGGGCTTGCGGAATGAGCGAATCTTGGCGCAGATTTGTCCAAGAAGCTGCTTGTCGCATGACTCGAGAGTGATGAGCGGATTCTTGTTACGCTCGGTAACGGCATTAACCGAAACCTCAGGAGGCATTTTCAGATAGATGGCGTGAGAGTAGCCCAAAGTGAGCTGCAGGACTTGTCCTTTACTCTCGGCCTTGTAACCCACACCCACGATTTCGAGCTCTTTCTTGAAACCGGTGCTAACACCAGTAACCATATTGTTGATGAGAGCTCGGTAGAGGCCGTGCTGTGCGCGCGACTCGCGGTTGTCGTCGGGGCGAGAAACGTTGATGTTGCCATCTTCAATCTCGACCTTTATATTCGGGTTCACTGCTTGCTTGAGCTCGCCCTTAGGACCCTTAACGGTAATGACATTATCTTTCATGTCGATTGTTACGCCGGCGGGTATAGCGATTGGCAATTTACCTATTCTTGACATAGTTATATCCTCCTATAAATTAATAAACGTAACACAAAACCTCGCCACCAATTTTCTGTGCCTTAGCCTCCTTGTTGGTCATAACGCCCTTAGAGGTCGACACGATGGCGATACCTAAACCATTTAACACGCGTGGCATGTCTTTGTAACCGGCATACTGGCGAAGACCAGGCCTGGAGACACGCTTGAGACACTTGATTGCATTTACCTTATCTACGGCGTCATACTTGAGCGCGATCTTGATGGTACCTACAGGAGCGTCTTCGGGTTCTACAAACTTGTAGTTAAGGATGTAACCCTGATCAAAGAGAATCTTGGTGATCTCTTTCTTCAATTTCGAAGAAGGGATTTCAACGACACGGTGCTGTGCCTTGATCGCATTCCTCAATCTTGTCAAATAATCTGCAATTGGATCAGTCATTTTTTTGAATGTTGTTTAAATTAATTCGAACTGTAGTCGAACAATATTTAATACTACGATTTTTTGATTTTAAATTTCTCTGTAGAGAATTAATTACCA
>JAFYYG010000054.1 GCA_017557625.1 Muribaculaceae bacterium | reverse complement strand
GTGAGCCCAGCAGCCGAGGGTGAGACCACCGAAGTTAAGGACAACGCTGCTGCTCCCACCGAGCAGAACACCAACGCAGGTGAGCAGACAACTGAAAACAATACAGAGACTAAGACCGAGGGTTAAAACCAGATTATGACCCACCCCAAATGACTGGTTTGGGTTAAAACCATGTGAGACCGTGCCCCAACAATGAGGCGCGGTCTTTTCTGTCAATAAACTCACTGATGAAATAGACGGAAATATTCAAATTGGTGATTCAGATAACCGTGAGGACAAATTAGTGCTCTTCAAAAGAATATAGTGTCTATTATTAAAGACCTCATTTAGAATCGTTGTTGAGAAATGTTGACTTCATCGCTTTTTCATGTCTTTTTAATAATAGAAATGCTTTTATTTAGTAAAATTGTTGTAAAATCAATTTTTTTTGTATTTTTGCAAATTAATTACTTCTCAAATCTTTTGATTTGAATCAACTAAGACATAAAAACTAAATACATAACTTAAAAACAAATTATTTACTATGTTTTCACCCGAACTTAACAATTTGATAGAGGCATCTCTAACCGATGGCGTTATTACTGAACAGGAACGCGCTGTAATTAAAAAACGTGCTCTGCTTGAAGGAGTGGACCCCGATGAGGTAGATATTTATTTAGATTCTCGTCTGCAACAGATGCAGATTGATGCACAAGGTGCTGTCGCCAAGGTGAGGAAATGTCCCGCCTGTGGAGCCATCATCACTTATATGCAGACCAGCTGTCCACAGTGCGGCACCGAAATCTCCAATGTGGGAGCAGCGAAATCGGTTCAAAAACTCTCGGATATGATAAATGATGCAACAGCAACCGAATTCAACAAAGAGAAACGGTTTGAGCGCATAAAGAACATCATCAAGAGCTTCCCTGTGCCCACAACCAAAGAAGACATTATGGAATTTCTTTTTATGGCAGCTCCTAATGCCAAGAAGAACAATAGCTTGTTTGGAATCTTGGGTGGTGCCGGAATGGGTGCCCTCATAGGTTTTGTGTTACTTTTCGTTATAGGACTCTTATTAGAATTACCATCAGGTAAGGGAATTGGCAATGCAATTGGCAATGCATTTGGATATGGTATTATATCAGCGGGTATTGGTGCTCTTGTCGGTAAGAAATCTTTAAAGAAGAGGGTTGAGCCAGTCAGAGAGCAGAACAAGATGGCTGCTGTATGGAAAACCAAGTGTGAGCAAGTCATTGCTAAAGCTAAGTTCACGCTAAGAGATGATAAAAACGCTATGGATACCATCCATGATATAGAAAAAGATTTAAAACTAACAAAATAATGTGATATGGGAGTATTTGGAAAAGGAAAAGGCGGCGGATTGATGAACGTAATCCGCTGCGATGAAGAAAATTACCTTGTGTGGAAATGGACTCCACTCGGACAGGATCCTAACACCACAAGTCGTGAGAACAGCATTCGCTACGGCAGTAGCCTTAGAGTGAAAGACGGAGAGGTGGCCGTCTTTGTGTATAAGCAGAAGAACGGCACCATGCAGGACTTTATCGAAGGTCCTTACGACGACACCATCAAGACTGCCAACTTCCCTATCCTCTCTAGCATCGTGGGACTGGCATTTGGAGGCAACTCGCCATTCCAGGCCGAGGTATATTACATCAACCTGCAAGGCAACAACCAGGTGAGATTTGGAGTTCCCTATTTTGATGTCTTCGATCCGCGCCTGCCCGACCACGGCGTGCCTGTAGCTGTGAGAGGCACCATCACCTTCAACCTTACCGACTATCGTGCATTTATTAAGCTCAACCGTCTCATCTCATTCAACCTTGACCAGTTCCGCAACCAGATTCAAGCAGCTGTAATACGTTATGTGAAAGGTATTATCATGAATGTACCCGATGAGGCTGGCATACCTCTGGTGCAGATGGAGCGCAAAATTGATGCCATCAACGAGCGCATAGAGACGAAACTCAAGAACCGCCTTGAAAGCGACTTTGGCGTGAACCTCAAGGCGGTGGATATTGACGCTATCGACGTTGACAAGGAAAGTCCATATTACCAAGAACTGCGTCAGCTCACTGCTACCAACACTGCTCGCACCATGAATGCGCAGACCGACCTCAACATCCAGAACATGAAGGATATGCAGGCCATCAACCGCGAGAACATGCAAGAGACACTACGCATCCAGCGCGAAGAGGCACAACGCGCCCAGAAGCTGCAAACCGAGACCAACTTCATTGGCACTCATGCCATCAACCAGCAGACCGAGGTGCTCAAGACTGGTATGGCAGGCCTTGGCAACATGACCAACATGGGTGGCGGAGGTATGGGTGGAGGCATGAACCCCGCAGGAATGATGGCAGGAATGGCAATGGGTGGCGCCCTAGGTCAGCAGATGGGTGGCATGATGAATCAGATGGGCCAGAACATGCAAATGGGCATGCAGCAGCCTCCCGCTATGCCACAGTCAATGTATTTCGTCAATATCAACAACCAGCAGGCCGGACCTTTCTCAGTTCAACAGATCATGCAGATGGTACAGAGCGGACAAGTGACAGCTCAGAGCTATGTATGGAAACAGGGAATGCCACAATGGGTACATGCAGGACAAGTTC
Source organism: Muribaculaceae bacterium (assembly GCA_017557625.1). Lineage (GTDB taxonomy): Bacteria > Bacteroidota > Bacteroidia > Bacteroidales > Muribaculaceae > Sodaliphilus. The sequence goes on along the minus strand of JAFYYG010000054.1, from coordinate 66,437 downwards.
AGGAACTGCAAAATATCTTTGCCCCTGCTATGCCCACCATGCCCCCAATGCCTGGAGGTGGCGGCAATATCCCTCCTGCAATGCCTTAACAAAGCATAGCTAATTTATATATATTGTAACACATTTTTTATCAATAGGATATGAGCTTTTTATTTGATATCGCCAAAGGCATTCTTGAGGATACCACTCGTGAAGTAAAGAGTGGCCGAATCGTGAAAAATGCCGGTACAGCTGTCGTGGCTGGACTGGCGGGCGCTGCGATTATGAAAAGCATGACCAAGTCTAATCCTTCACCCGTAGCTTATCCTCAGGAATATCCGCAAGGTCCTCAGAACATGTCGCAGAGCTTGCCATCGATGCCAGTTTCGGCAGTGGGGCCGACAGCACCTGCTGCTCCTATATTCTCATTCTATGCTATCATTGAGGGAGTAAAGCGCGGTCCATATAACGAGGTGCAGTTCAAGCGGCTGATTGAAAACGATCTTGCCAACGCCAACACCATGGTGTGGAAAGATGGCATGACTGAGTGGATACCAGCAGGTCAAGTGAAAATGATGGAACATCTTTTCACAAAACAGCCACCACAGCAACCACAGACTCAACAACCCGCTCAACAGGTTGCACCCGTCATGCCGCAAGTGCCACAGCAAAACGCCTACTATGTGAACTTCAACAATCAGATGGTGGGACCGTTCAACACTCAGCAGCTTCAGCATTTTGCGCAGACCGGCGAGTTCAACCAGCAGATGTATGTGTGGTGCGAAGGCATGCCCGAGTGGAAAACTGCTGGTAATGTGGAGGAACTGGCTGCCTTCTTCGGGCCTGCAGTGCCACAGATGCCAACAGAGTGAAACCATAATTATCCTCCATCTCTAAGAAGGTGGGCATGAACGTCTAAGTATAAGGCTCATATCTACAAATAATGATAACAAAGAGAAATTAACTGCATTATTCAATATTTTATTAAATACTATTTTAACGATATATTATGAACGACAACAACTTCTTTTCGGTCGATCGCCTCGTTGAGTTTGGCATGGGTATGGCAATGGCTCAACAAATGGTGAACATGATGAATCAGAGCATGCAGCAAATGTATGTTCCTGGATCTATACAATCGATGCCGCAGCCCAAGCCACAACAACAGACTAACATCATTTACTTGGGTATCGACGGCAAACAAGTGGGACCTCTCAACGATAGCGAGATAATTGCACTTGTCAACAATAGGCGCATCAATAAAGACACCCTTGCTTGGATGCCTGGAATGCCTGCTTGGAAACCCATTGAGCAAGTACCCGAGATTCTTAAGATTATAGCATTAACACCCCCACCTATTAATAGCTGAACATTATGAAAATAAACATAATCCCCACGATTATCGCTGTTGCTGTGTCAGCACTCATCGGACTGTTAGCGGCCCATCTGTGTGGCAATACGAGCAAAGCTACTACCATAGGCATCACTACTGGTGTCTCTCTCGCTGTGACACTTCTCCCTATGCTTGCCATAAAGAGTGGTGACGAACGGCTCGATATTAACATACGCGTTGTGAGCTCCATCTTTGTCACATTGGTACTTCTTGTGAATTTCATTGTGTGCCTTAACGTTCCTCAGGATCTTATATACTATTTCATTTTTATAGGACTGATACTTCTTATCTATATTGGCGTGATTTATTCGTTAGTAAATAGATCAACAGAATAAAGTTTTTTCTTCTAATGATTGTTTTTTGCGTCACCTTATTCAATAGGGTGGCGCATTTTTTCCACAGTCATTAGAAATTTGAGTTTGCAATTGGTTTTTTAGTTGTTGTTCGAAGATTTCTCGTTTCACGATTCGGTAATGAGGGTGGTAGGCGGCATTGTAGGCCTGGCTGTGGTGTACTGCTTGGTTCTCTAAGCTCGCCTGGTTTAATGTTTCACGTTCTTCTTCGCCAAATCCTGGCTTTATCTCATCTACCGCTTCAATAATAGCTTCCCACATGCTAGCCCAGTTTGTTGCAGGTTTTTTGTGCTCGTTGGCGCTCTCTACAAAGGCTTTTAGGAGTTGGTCGGCAGTAATCTTTCCATTGGCGATGGCGTCAAGATATACCCTCACATAATTCCCCTCAAGTCCTATAAATTCGAAGTAGATGTTGTTTCGTTGGTCTCCCATGGCAGCCAGTTCACGGTTGAGGTAATTGCGCACAGCTGCAGTGTCGGTTATTATATGTTCGGGGCCAAAGTGTTCTTGATAAAAATTCTTATATACGTCTTGAAGACGTGACTCGGGATAGGTGGCAAACTGCCACTCCAGTGCCATCTTGAGTGCTGTCTTGTCAATTTCTTGCGCACTTGCCAATGTCATTGTCATCACTGCTATTGCTGTAAATATATATTTCATCTAGGTGCTTTTGGAAGGTCTATTATTGTGTCCACAAAGATAGCAAAAAACTGTGAAACACACTCTAAGCCGATTGATATTTCTCAATTTAGAAACTGTAGATTAAGAAACAGGGATGCGCTTATCATCAAGCGCATCCCTCATCACTACTTAATTATTGAGAATAATTATTTAAGGACTTTTTCGGTTTTTGTGCTGCCGTCGGTATAACGTGTTACCACAATGTTCACACCCTGGTGTGGACGGCTGCTTGCAATGCCCATTGCGTTGTAGTAGGTCACGCTTGCCACTTGGCTCTCGGCCTTAACGGTGCCTATTGATGTTGGAGTGCCGTTATTGAACTTAGCAGTAACCTTATCCTCAGCAATGAAGTAATCTTTACCGTTGCCGCCTTCGTTCAAAGCCATAGTATTGTGGTCATGTCCAGCACCGCTTTCACCAGGAATTGTGGTGGCATAGAGACGCACGATGTAGGTCACATTCTTGTTGCCTTCGTAAGCCCAGTCAATAAAGAGGTCGTTAATGCTTACTTGTTCATTGCTTGGATAGATGGTGTAGAGGCACTGATAATCGCTTGCCCAATAATTATCGGTACCCTGAGTACCGCCGCTTTGCATATCCTCGCGGTTGAGCAGTCTTTCGCCCTCGATGCGAGTGGGATTGTTCTTGGTGTCAATCTCACGCCACACACGGTAGTAATATACGTAGTTGATGCTGCTCTCGGTAGATTTTGGCAACTTGGGAGTGATGTTTAGGTTCACACGATATCCCATTAGGTCACCACCGTTTCCATAGAATGGCTCGGTCTTCTCCATTGCTGTAATAGCTACCTCAACTTGAGGATAGAGGGTGCTCTGGATGTCACAGCCGTAAGAATTAGGTTTTGAAGCATCACCATTATATAATGTGTTGATTACAGGCACGTAGTTGCTCTTCTGGTTGTCGCTTGAGCTGTTGATGTCGTGAGTGGTGATGTCGCCACCTTCGGTGCCTACAGTCTCGGTGCCTACAAGCTCATTGAGCTGACCAGCATCGTTCAGTGCATAGATGTAGTAATTACCACTATTCTGGAAATTCTCGGCCTTGCCAATCTTGTCATAATTCTTGAAGTTGTTGGATTTGAGTCGACGAATTTCGTAGTTCACCACATTAGCTGCGGGATTGTTGATGACACTGAAAGTGATAGTGTTGTCGGGGGTAGCCTTTGCAAGGTGAGTGGTATCGGCAATCACCTCATCAAGAGTGCGGCCCTCGCCGCCCACATTGTTGGTGGTCTTGTAAACAGGCACTATATACTTATCGCTGCAAGCATAATAACCATTGGTCTTCTGCTCCTTGAAGGTGTAGGTATACTGGTCGTAGTGATTGTTTTTGGCAGTTGATTCGCTGAAGCGGTCAATGACCTTAACTGTAGAGTTCTCAAAGCTTGTGATTGTACCACTGGTGACGGGTTCTTCATCGTCAAAAAGGAAACCAAGATCTTGAGTGTTGTTGTCATATTCTACAGTGTAGCTATACTGTTTCAAACCTTCTTCATTGTCAATTGGGGTGAAAGTTACGGTAGCGATGGGTTTGTCGGTGCTGCCATATTTGCGATATACCCTGTAAGCCTCGGGACGGATAGTCTCATAGCTTTGAATAGAAGATGGAGTGATCGAAACAGTGTTCTTGTAGATGTTTATCTGCTTGGTTGAACTCTCGATGTGATAGCGGCTGCGATACTCCGAAACCTCATTAAAGAACGCATATTTCTTGCTTGGAATGATAACGGTGCGCACGGGGCTCTCTGCGCTGATGGTGACGTAAGGCGTTTCATCTTCACTGCCATCTATAACATCCTTGTTACGCAACACGGTAGTGCCATCTACTTTGTAGTTGATGGGGTGAGCAGTAATGACATAACGGATGACCTGCTGCTCATTGGTCTGCTCCACTTGGTAGCTATGATTCTGTACACGCACCATGCCGTTCTCGTCCTTTTGTACATCCTGAATCAATGTGCGAGTGCCGTCGTCGTTCAAGATATATACATAGAAATGCTGTGGCACATGAACACCCAGGTTCTCATAGGTAAATGAAGTGCTCCAGTCAAGATTTATATCATAGAAACCGTAGGTCTCGCTTGAAGGCGTTGCCACGGCATTGAGGTCGGCAGTGTACATGAGCACCTTGGGCAATATTGTAAGATCACCCTCGTCATTCTCGTAGTTCTTGAAAATCTGGGCATCAGTGTGAGTATCACTGAGATTGTTACGAGTGTCACGATCCTTTGATTCGTTCCAACCATATTCCAGACGACGGTCAGGAATGAAAATAGACAGGTTGTCGAGCGCGTAAGACTCACCAGTCGAAGCAATCTCAAACCAATGGTCATAAGTTGTGCTGTTACCGAAACCTATCACGTTGGTGCAGTCGTGGTAGCAGGGATAAGGATGACCCTGCTTAATCTCGTCGATGAAGTCGTTGGAATTGTGGCCACCATCACCTTTCACGGGGCTGATTTGCTCAAACAGGCGATAGAATGGTGCCCAATAGCTTGCTCTGGGCTTGCCCTTTGAAATGATGAAGAAACGGTTGGTGACACCCTCAAACGAGTAAAGGTATCCAGGATTCTCAGCATCATGCACTCTGGTAAAATGTGGCATCAGCTTAACCGACGAGATAGCGTTGTTGAGCATAAAGTCGGTGCTATCGGTCTTGCCGTTGGCATATGAACGATACCAACTGTCTTTCACGTTCACCATGAGCAAGGTCATTCCATCCTCAATAGGATTATGAATAGTATCACTTGGGTCGGGATTATCCCAAGTGACTTTCATAGGTTTACTGGGATTAACATTTGCATGGGCATAGGCATTATAGTCAATCTTGCGCCACTGCTCCCCACCGAAGTCGTAGGCATAATGGATGCCGGGGATTGTGTCGTTGGTGTAAATAAGCTTCACTAACGCCTTAATCTGTTCGGGCGAAGTGGCTTCGTCCATAATACTGGCAGTCCTTTCTACACCATTAGCATCTATATAAGTATAGGTGAAATGGCTGTAGTCAAACTGCGTGACTTTTTGTGTAGTCTCGTGGTACACTGTTGCACTTACTGGCAAAATCCCTGCCATGGCAATCAATGTAATCAATAATAATTTTGCAGTTTTCTTCATAGTGTTATTCTCAAATAATTAATTGTGTATAAATATTCAAAAATTTAATAAAGCTCACTATTTTCTAGATAGCGACAGCAAAATTATACCTACAAAATAAAATGTGCAAGACCAATATAGTTAAAGTATGTGTATAACATACAATTTTTGTGAAAATTTCCACTTAATTTGATAGTTGTAGTGTTTTTGTAGTGGTGAAAATAAGCTATTTTGTTGATTTGAGGTGATTGGTTGATAGTAAAAGGTGATTGGTTGAAGATATAAGGTGATTGATTTGCAGTTTAACCCGAGTTCGGGTTAATAAATCTTGTTATCTTATCCGCATTTTCATCAAACAACCACAACAAGGAGGTACAAATTCAACAAAAAAAACGGCTAATTTTTCGAATTTAAATTTGATTCGGGTTAAAGCGTTAAAACAATTAGTCCTCGACCAAATGTGTGGCCGAGAACAATTTATGTGTGTTTAGAGCGTAAAAGTCTCAGTTTTTGCAGCCACCTTTGCCGCAGCACTCGCCATCGCCGTGATGATGGCCCTCGCAGTCTTTGTCGCAGTCTCCTTCGCCACAACCGCCGCAGTCACCGCCACCGCAACCTCCGCAGTGTCGTGGTGGATTCTTTTCGTCTTCGGTAGCCTCACGCACGCCTATAACCTTGCCAGTGTATTTCACTGTCTCTCCTGCGTAAGGATGGTTGAAATCCACGGTCACAGTGCTGTCGGTAATCTCTTTGACGATGCCCTCGATGCGCATGCCATCGGCAGTCATCATTGGTACTGGAGCTCCCACTTTTACTCGCTCGCTGTCGAATTCTCCGTCTATGACGAAAATCTGCTTGTCGATTGTCTGCACCCACTCTGGATTCCTCTCTCCAAACGCCTCGATGGGCGAGAGAATGAAATTGAATGTGTCACCCACTTTCAATCCCTGAAGATGGTTGGCAAATGCCTCAGGGAGTCCTGGTTCGTATCCAACTACAAACCTGTCGGGCTTGCTCTCATTAAACTCAAAAATCATGGTGTCGCCGTCTTTCTCCACAAGGAAGATCTTGTAAGCTATCTCGACGAACTTTCCGTTAGTGATAATGTCCATTGTTATTGTTTATAGTGTTGATAATTATTGCGATTGTGTTTTTGCTTTACAAAAATAGTGCAAGTTGACAGAAATACAAAATAAAAACGGAGTTTTTCATCATTATTTCCGAAACTGTCCACAAAAATCACTCCCAGCGGGTGAAGTGATAAGTATAAGCAGCGCCTGTCCCTGAGTGAATCTGCTCGAGAACCATCTCCTTGTCGTTAAGCGTGATGACAGTGAATGTGGTGACGGTCTCAAGGGGAATAAATGGAGTGACAGTGGGCGGGAATCGGTCGTCAGCGAAGGTGAGTGTCATAGTCTGGTGGTCATCGCTCTCCTGCCACTGTGCATAACTCTCAACGCTGCCATGGTCAGCCTCATTGACGCACCTGATGCAGAACACCTTTCCCTGAAACATGAAGTAGGTGTTGCTGTCGTAGTCGGCTACAGGAGTTCCATCGATTTCAATGGAGTCGAGATGCCATAAGCCAAACCAGTAGCCAATGTCACCGTTGTTGTGTGAGCAACCGCCCAAGGTCATCATGGCGGCAGCAAGAATTATATGTATAGCTAACCGTTTCATCTAAAAAGAGAAATTGCCGTTATAGAAAATTGAGATGAGCGCCCCAGTGTTGTTGCCATATAGCGTGCCGTGGTCGTGGGCAAACTGCACCTTGATTTCAAGACCTGAAAGCCAATGAGGGGTGTAGGTGGCTTCAAGCATCATCGATGTGCCGGTTATGGGCTTTCTGTGGGGGATGAACGGAGTTCCAAACGACTTGCGCCACGAGAACAGCGCACGGTAAGTCACCTGATTGCCAATGTCACCCATCAGCCCCAGGTGGAAGCCACGCAGCCTATTGTCGGTGAACCGCAGGTAGCCGTCAGTATTGTAGATAGGCGACTTTGCCATAGGTGAGCCTATCGACATACCGCGGTTGTGATAGCCATTGTAGCAGTAGTTATTGTAATAATCGTCGCTGCCAGTGGCGGCATTGCCAATGTCGCTGCCGTTAGGGTGGTCGTCATCGGTGAAGTCTTTATAAGCAAAATGTATGGGTCCGCTTTGGTTCATCAGAGTGAGGAACTCGGCTACGACACCAGTCACCACGCCATGGCTGTCGCTTCGGTACTCCACTCCCCACAGGCCATCGTAGCCGTTTAGTTTGCCGACTCCCGAACCGTCTTCCCACGGCGACTGGTAATACCCTCTTAGAGTCTGTCCTGGGCTGAGTTTATATTCTAATGCCATGTCCCACGAGCCAACGTGGTTGCCCTCCACGTAGATTTTATCGCCCATATTCTCGCCACCACTGCCAGGGATGAAAGCGTGCCAAAAAGATTCAGCGTTGGCTTTCATTTTTATTTCTTGCCACACCATACCGTTGTTGTAGTAGGTTGCCGTTCCTCCAAACTGGCAGGCCGCCTGCATTCCTATGGTGAAGACAAGAGGCTTGCTCGGGTTGGTACGGAAATAGGTGTTCTTGTAATTGAACCAATAATTGGTAGTGATGAAGTTGTTATAGTAGTTATAATGATTCTCGAGCCATTTAGAGTCGCCATGTCGGTAATATCCTATCTCGCCCTTGATTTGCACCCATCCGTGTGTGAAAGGAATGTTCTGGTAGTTGATGAATCCTACCCTTACACCATATGGGGCCCGGGCGTTGCCGCTCATCACTAAATCGCCGCTGCCGAGGCTGTGGTTCATAAATCCTGGGTCAATATCTTTCTGACCCAAGGTGATGAATGCCCCTCGATACTTTCCCTCTACCCACAGCTGCTGCATCCACACGCGTGCAGGGTGTTGGTTGTTGGCAATCATGACATCAGCGGCAGGGTCATAACGCAGGTAGTCAACACCCGAAGCGTAGCCTCCCCACGCCTCGATGCCGGCTCCCCACGAAAGACGCTGAGTGGTGTCCATCTCGTGTCGCAGCGACGCGCTTATCAGTGCTGAATGCTGCTGGGTGACCGTGCCTCGACGGTTGCTGGCGATGTGGTAGGGAGCAAAATCCTTGCCACTGATGTTGATGGTGAGGCCCATGCTATAGTCCACAGCAATGCTGTCGGCAGCAATAGGCAAAATGCTACCCACAACAATAGCCACCACCAGGCTCCATACACTCCGTCTAAATGATGTCATTAATATTATTATTTATAAATAAAACGATATTAGCAACTTTTTGTTGTATGCCACGATGAAAAGACTTATTTATCATTTATATTGTTTTGCTTTTGTTGGTTATAATGATCTTTGGGCTTATGGATGAGGTAATGGCTGTTTTATCTATCGTTTGTCACAGATTTTAGGCATCAGTAATTATTGATTGCTCTTGCAAAAGTGGAAACAAATAATTAACTTTGCATCGAGCATTGGCAGGCAACACTTTATAATATCTGTAAAGTGCTTTATATTAGCCTACAAAATATTTTTAATTAGAGAAATCAATGGAAAACGACACAGAAATAAGAGAGAGCTACATAGTGCCCGAAAAGAAGAAGCGGCGCAAGCTGCCCATTTTTTTAGGTGTTTTGGTGGCATTGCTGGCTCTGGCACTGGCTGCAAGCTGGGTGCGGATTCACCATATCACCAACCACAAGAATGCCGCCGACATGGGACTGAAGAACGCCACCGGACAAATCTCGGAAAAGCAGAGCCAGCTGACTGACCTGAAAATGCAGCTCGACACCACTACACAAGCCCTGAAGAAGGAGCGTACAGCTAAAGAAATGCTCATCAAAGAGAACGACAGCCTGCGCACTCTCTTCCCCATCTATATCATGAAACTTGAGGTGGCTAACGCCGATGGCAACGGAAATGCGATTAGCCAGTTTGGCAAAGACATCTCGGCGGCGAGCTCGATGTATCTGTTGCCACAAATCACATACTGTGGTTTTAAATTAGGAGAAAAAGTTGACCTTCAAGTAAAGCTCTATAACCCCGACGGGGATATTGTGCTGGGCACTGAGTCACCGAAGGATGAATCTTATTCCTACACTTTCACCATCAACTCCGTGCAGTCGTCCAACAAGGTGTTGTTGAATCTGAAAGGTTGGGGAGGCCCCGACAAGGGGCATTTTCCTCCAGGTGTCTATCGCTACGAGGTATGGTATAACGATATGTGCTTGAAGGCCGTGACGTTTAAGCTTAAATAATTTAAGTTTATAAGGCCTTATAAACTTGAGGTTTATAGGTTGACGTTTAGTGTTTAGAGAGATGAGTTAAGTGAACTATTAACTATAAACGTGAGTTATGAAAAACTCGAAATCAGTATTCTTCCTGGGCAGTGTAATATTCTGCTCCTTGATTCTCTTATTGGGCTCGTGCAATAAGTCTTTGAAATCTGGTGAGAAGATGGATGAGAACGAGATAAAGCAATTGGTAGAAGAGCTTAATAAGAATTGTCCTATAAAATATCATTTATTAACTGCCACCAGTTACAAGTGCGAAGGCAAGAACCTCGTTATCAACTATGTGGTAGATGAAGACAAAATTGTATATAGCAACCTAACCGACAAAACATTATACAACATTTGGAGGCTTTGTTGCATTGATGAGGCTTCTGAGACCGACAAAAATGTCATTAAGTCTTTAGGATTGTCGGGTTATGGAATAAAGTGCCAGTTTAATGGTTCGAAGTCGCAAAAGAATATGACTTTTGTTGTGAGCAACGACAAGCTAAAGAACAACAAACCACTGACACAAGAGGAGATAATAGAAAACCTTGTTGAGATAGATCGTCAGGCTATGCCAAAGGTTGTGGATCTAGTGACGCAAATAGTAGATTTTAAAGTTGAAAAAGAGAATATTCTCTACGTCTATGAGATTGACGAGACCGATTTCGACATCTCTATAATAGAAAACGACAGCAACTACAGGGAGAATGGCACTAATAAGATTGCCAACGAATTGCGCAACAACACCTTAACTGGAGTTCTATACAAACTTGTGGCACGCTCAGGACGAGGAATCTGCCACCGATATATAGGAAAAGAAACTGGAAAAGTGGTAAATCTACAATTCTCTAATGCCGAACTAAGACAAATTGCCACCGCCAATGGTGTGAACTGATTGTTCTAATCCACCAATTCCTGAGGAATCAATGCATAGTCGAACATCACCTCGGAGTGGTTGTTCCAGTGAAGCTTGTGCTCTACCACGTTGCCCGTGAGGCGGTCGATGGTGTCGATATAAATCTTTGAGACACGGTAAAATTTGCCGTTGCTTTCTTGGTGGAAGTGGTGGTCTTCTTCCACTATGCTATAAGTGTTAGGGAACTGCTCAGTGGTGCGCAGCTCAGTGATGAGGGTGTCGCCGTCGCACCGGGCGCAGAGCTGCACTAGCTGCGAAGTGTTGTTGCAGAAACGATAGTCCACAAAATTGTAGTTGACCGACGTGCCAGCGCTGTAGGGCACCCGTTTGCCCTCTGGGTCGGGAGCCAAGGCGTCGCTGTGGTGATGCAGCTCGGTGATGGTCATGGGGCTGTGCAGCACCACGAGATTGATGGTGTTGGCGAGATTACATAGCCCGCCACCCACGCCAGCGATCAACTTGCCGTTGGCGATGATTCTGCCTTCGGTAAATCCGTTTTTCTTCGATGTCTTTCCCACATACTTCCAGAATGAGAACGATTCTCCAGGCTTGATGATAAGTCCGTTCATCTTGCTGCATGCCAGCCTGATATTGTCGGCCTTATTAAGTTGCAGCTGCGGGTCGATGCCAGGTCCGCGCTTTATCATGTCGCTGCTGTGAGAAGCCACCAGCACGGGCAGTTTCTCTTCTTGGAAATCCCGCGCCCACTTCTCCTTGCCAAAAAAATCCTTGATGTGGCGTGTGACAATCTGCTTCTTCAGAGCTATGGCATAGGTGGTGGGGCTAATCTCGCAGAACAATTTTCTCTTTTTCATGGTTAATAGGAGTAGCTAGGAATGACTAGGAATAGCTAGGAATGACTTATGAGAAACATAACACTTATCACATAAAAACCCACACTTATCACTTGACACTTAAAACTTGCCACTTAACACTTAAAACATATCATTTGCCACTTGCTACTTAACACTTAAAACTTAACACTTAACCTACGCTTTCCCTCTTGCTTTGTTGTAGGTGAGCATGGTGTTTTGTGCCAGGTTTTGCTGGGTGAACTGCTCAGCGAGTTGCTTGCCTTTCTCAGTCATCCTTTTGCAAGTGTCAGGGTCTTTAAGCACTGTGTTGATGTGGGCAGTGAGTTGCTCCACGTTCTTTGGGTCGAAGTAGAGGGCGGCATCCTTGGCAATCTCGCGGTGGCATCCATCGTCGCTGGCTATGACAGGAGTGTCGCTAATCATAGCCTCGATGACGCACTGCCCCATGCCATCGGCTAGAGATGGCTCCACTAAAGCCTTCGACAAAGCGTAGAGACACATGAAATTGTGCTTGTTGACCTTAGAAACTCGCACTATGCGCTCGTCGATGTTGAGTTTTTCGGCAAGGCGCTTGAGCTGTCGGTAATGGTCGTTCTTCTTTCCAATAATGACGAGATCAATTTTCTTGTCCTCGATTTTTGAGAAAGCATGGTACAAGGTCTCCATGTTGCTCAAACTGCCGAAGTCGGTGACGGCGAGGATGAAGTTTGTGGGCAGGTTATACTTCCCCTTTGTGTTTTGGATGAACACTTTGTCGTTGAGGTTCTCGATATACTCGTCACGGAATGCAGTGTAGATGACGTCAATCTTGTCGGTACTCGTGCCATACTTCTTGATAATGGCGTTTTTCACATATTCGCTGGTGGCGATGACACGGTCGGCACGCTTGCAGGCACGGCCAATTCGGGAACTGCGCATGAACTTCCCAAACCAAGTGTAGTCGTTCATGAATCGCTTGAAAGTGAGGTCGCGCACGGTGGTGACCATTCTCACTTTCTCCTTGCCGTGTCCCAAGGGCAGCACCGAGTCAAGGCCGTGATACACTTTCACGCCGTGACGGTGAAAGTCGGTATATATGCCGTTCCAGTTGCGCCACATCCATTTGCTGAAATCTTTATAGGGGGTCTTCAGGTGAACGCTCGAAATAGAGAGAAGCCACGACAGGGCGCGGTCGCTGGAGTTTTCGGGAGTATAAACCATAAAAGAGTCTCTAGGATATTCCATTCCTAGTGACGATATTAAGAGGCGGTCATAATAACACAGCTCAGAGTCGCTGTTTACCGTTCTTATGCCATCAAATCCAACAGTCATTATATATAATTATAAGGTAGCTTGTTAATGAAATAGTTGTTTTGCCAAATAATTTGGAAAAGCCTGCAAAGTTAGAGATAATTCGTTGAATGATTGATAGTATTTTAATTAATTTTTTTTAAAAAAGGCAGTAGAGCGCATTTCTGGCCCAAAAAAACAAGAAAAAAGATGGCTCATGAGGTCACTTGAGCTCTTTTTTCTTGTTATGAATGAACTTAATAATCTCGTCTCTTCTATATCATTAATTATTCAAAATGTGGTTGGTTTTCTCTTATTTGTAGCACGCGGCGAGATGCTTTTCTCGCCGCGTGCCAGTATTGTTCTAATAAGTGTGCAATCCTTGATTATGGCATCGTTGTTCCACCTTCTTCTTTTTTCTTCTCTTTCTTCTCTTTCTTCTCTGGTTGTGAGGCAGCCTCGACGTTCACAATCTGCCCAGTTTTGAGATTCACTCGCTTGCGGGTGTCATCAGAGTTGCGAATGCTGATGATGCAATTTGTTACGTCATAGAACCCTATATCCTTAGCACCGCCACTGTGAATCTTTGAGTTTTTGCCAGTTGACGCGTTGTAGCTAACCACACTGCCGTCTTTGAGCAGAAAAACTGTGAATACTCCTGCACGTTGTGACTTGATAACGTCCTCCATCTTGAACATAGGATTGTCTTTTTCCTTTGTCTCGATTACTGCCGAGTTTTTGGATTTCTGTTCTTGCTTTTTCTCCTCTTTCTGTTTCTTATCTTCCTCGTTGGGTTGCTCCTTGCCCTTGAAGCGGATGATGCGAATGAATTTGCGCGCTGTCTCGTTCATCCATTTCACCTCTGCACTATTGCCGGAGGCAGGGTTGCAGACGAGAACCCTCTCGCCGTTAACGTTCTGGTACTCGCCTTGGTAGTTGGCGGTGATGATGAAGCGAGTCTCCACGTCATACATATTCAGCACCACTTGCGCCTTGCTTTGGTCGCCACGGGGAGTCTGCAAGTAAGCATAGAAGAAATATTTCTTGCCGCCGATTTCTGTTACCTGCGGGATGATGTCTCGGCTCGACATGAGTTTTTCCTGGTCGAAGGTCACGTCGTAGCCCGCAGTGGAAATCTGCTTGACGTTCTCGGAATCGATAGTCCACTTGCCTTCTTTCTTGACGAGCTTGTAGATTTTATAGAAATCACCAACCTTTTGTGTGATACCTACAATGATGTCGTTGACACCAGATTGTGAGTCCTTGACTCTTGCAGCATAGACGATGCGTGCTCCATCGCCCACATAGTTGTAGTCGTTGAAGACTCGATGCAGTGTGTCGGCACAAGTAGTGGAACGTTCGTCGGGGAAGGATAAAGACTCTAATTCTTGGTCCGTCTCTATGTCCTTGTCATTTCTTTCAAAATGCTTCTTATTTACTTCGAAATGCTTCTTATCACTGCTGGTGAGTAATAAAAAAGACACTAATCCTATAACCAAGAGTGACATAAACGAGGCAGCGGTGATTAAGAATGTTTTATTAGTTTTGTCTTTTGGCTGCTTTATTGTATTGTTATTAATAGAGTCGGGCACAATAATGTCTGCGCCGCATTTTGGACAGGCGGTATTCTTATCTGAAAAGATGTTACCGCATTTGTTACATTTGACAATAGCCATAATTAATTAATATAAAATATGTTGAAAAAATAGAACTTAATAATCTCGTTTCTTCTATATCATTAATTATTTAAAAGGTAATTGGTTTTCTCTTATTTTTTGCACGCGGCGAGAAAAGCATCTCGCCGTGTGCCAGTATTGTGCTAAGAAGAGTGTATTATATTTCAACACACAAAGATAGTGATTTTTTTTTATAGTCAACACAAAAGTTTGTTTTAATGCAAAATTTGATATGTGGCGAGGATGGCGATTCCTGTGAGGATGACGGCGAGCAGGAGGCGGTAGATGGTACTACTCACCATGCGCTCGAGCATGAGGTGTAGAGTCTCGAGGTTTGCGACTTCGCCGCGGGCGCACTGCTCGGCGATACGCCGCAGCCGCTTGTCGCGCAGCGTGCTGTGGTCGATGGCTGCGAGCAGGATACTGCCGTAATTCACAATATTCTGTGCCTCGTCGCTGCTGGCGTCAAGGAGCCTGATTTGTTTCTCGTTGCTGCTAATCTCGATAGACTGCTCTGTGAGCTTCTGCCCGGTGCTGCCGCTGTCTCGCCATTGTATTAGCTCCTCTACCAGTGGCTGCTGGAGCCTGTATAAAGCACGCGGTGAGATGCTTTTCTCGCCGCGTGCCAGTATTGTGCTAAGAAGAATGTAATCCATGATTATGGTGTCGTTGTTCCACCTTCTTCCTTCTTATCTTCTTTTTTCTCCTCTTTTGGTTGAGGAGCAGGAGCGTCGTTGACATTCACAATCTGTCCAGTGTTGAGGTTTACGCGTTTGCGAGTGTCATCGTTGTTGCGAATGCTGATGATGCAGTTTGCTACATCATAGAATCCTATGTCCTTAGCCCCACCACTGTGAATCTTGGTGTTCTGTTTAGTGCTCTTATTATAACAAACAACGCTGCCGTCTTTGAGCAAATGTACATCGAATACACCTGCATGTACCGACTTAGTAACATCTTCCAATTTAAACATTGGGTTGTCCACGTCTTGTTGCTGGATTACTGCCGAGTTGTCGGATTCCTGTTCTGGCTTTTTTTCCTCTTCTTGTTTAACCTCTTCAACAGGTTTCTCCTCTTCTTGTTTCTGCTCCTCGGCAGGTTGCTCCTCGCCCTTGAAGCGGATGATGCGAATGAAGTTGCGTGCTGTGTCGTTCATCCATTTCACCACTTCGCTATTGCCAGGTGCGGGATTGCAGACAATAACTCTCTCACTGTTGATGTTCTGGAATTCTCCTTCATAGGTTGCAACGGTGATGGCGCGTGTCTCCACGTCATACATGTTCAGCACCACTTGTGCTTTGCTCTGGTCGCCCTTGGGAGTCTGCATGAAAGCATAGAAGAAATATTTCTTTCCGCCGATATCTGTTACCTGCGGGATGATGTCTCGTCCCGCCATCATCTTGTCTTGGTCGAAGGTCACGTCGTAGCCGGCAGTGGAGATCTGCTTGACGTTCTCGGGGTCGATAGTCCACTTGCCTTCTTTCTTGACGAGCTTATAGATTTTGTAGAACTCGCCTGTCTTTTGTGTGATACCTACAATGATGTCGTTGACACCAGGCTGTGAGCCAGTGACTCTTGCAGCATAGACGATGCGTGCTCCATCGCCCACATAGTTGTAGTCGTTGAGGGCGCGCTGAAGGGTGTCGGCGCAAGCGGCGGCACTCTCGTCAATGGTGCTTAGAGGCGCATTATCTCTGGCGTTTTTGGAGCATTTGGTGCAATATACTAAAGTGCAGAAACCTATTGTAGCAAGAGCAATGAGGGCATAGATAGTATATTTTTTTGCTTTGCTGTCATTTCTCTTGCGGTTTTGACGCTGGTCCAGCTTGCTCGTTTGTACTTTCGACCAGTTGTCATCGAGGTCGTAATGGTTGTCGCTGCCGATTTCTTCGGGCTCAATCCTGCTGCCACATTGGTTGCAAAAAGCAGAGCCTTCGGGCACAGTATTTCCACATCTGGGGCATGTGATTTTACTCATATACAAGTTTTGTTTTTAGTAATTCCTGTTTTTCTTTGCAAAAGTAAGACAAATATCTAAGTCAAGCAAAAAAAGTTGCAAGTTTTCTGATTTTTCATGACAATAAATGATGATTCAAGGTTTTTAGTTTTAATTCGTGTGTCATAAACTGCGGCCTCATTGATGTGGAAATGCACAAATCTTGTTAAAAAGCGGTGGCAAAAGTAGTGTTATCAGTTTTTTTTGTATCTTTGTCAAAAAAATCGACACAATACACTATTAACAACTTATAAAACAAGAAACTAAATTATGAACAACGACGCTTTGGCGTTCAACGCCAATGAACTGATTGCATTTCTGCAAAAGCCTAAAGAAGAGTTTACCAAGGCCGACATCGTGCGCTTTGTCATCGAGAACGACATCGAGATGGTCAACTTCATGTACCCCGGTGGCGACGGCAAGCTCAAGACTTTGAACTTCGTTATAACCGACCTCGACTACCTCGACACTATCCTCACCTGCGGTGAGCGTGTTGACGGCTCGAGCCTGTTCTCGTTCATCCAAGCTGGCAGCAGCGACCTCTATGTGATGCCTCGCTACTCCACAGCTTTTGTTCACCCCTTTGCCGAGATTCCCACACTGTGCATGCTGTGCTCCTATTTCGACAAGGACGGCAACCCTCTCGCCAGCTCTCCTGAGCAGACCCTCGCCAAGGCATGCCGCGCCTTCAAGGAAGTTACTGGCATGGAGTTCCAAGCAATGGGCGAGCTGGAATACTACGTTATCGACAACGATGATGAGGCCTTCCCCGCCATCGACCAGCGCGGATACCACGAGAGCGCTCCCTATGCTAAGTATAACGACTTCCGCCAATTGTGCATGAAATACATAGCTCAGACAGGTGGACAGATCAAATACGGCCACAGCGAGGTGGGCAACTTCACTCAAGACGGCAAACTCTATGAGCAGAACGAGATAGAGTTCCTGCCCGTGCCCGCCGAGGAGGCTGCCGACCAGTTGATGCTCGCCAAGTGGGTCATCCGCAACCTTGCTTACCAGCTGGGTCTTGACGTGACCTTCGCACCCAAGATTACCGTTGGAAAGGCTGGTTCGGGACTCCACATCCACATGCGCCTGATGAAGGACGGCAAGAACCAGATGCTCGACGGCGCAGTGCTCAGCGAGGTGGCCCGCAAGGCTATCGCCGGCATGATGGACCTGGCACCAAGTATCACCGCATTCGGCAACAAGAACCCGACATCTTACTTCCGCCTGGTTCCCCATCAAGAGGCTCCTACCAACGTGTGCTGGGGTGACCGCAACCGCTCGGTGCTCGTGCGTGTGCCTCTGGGATGGAACGCCGATGCCGACATGTGCCACCTGGCTAATCCACAGGAGACCGACAGCAAGCGCGACACCAGCATCAAGCAGACCGTGGAGATGCGCTCGCCCGACGGCAGTGCCGACCTCTATCAGCTGCTCGCCGGACTCTGCGTAGCCTGCCGCCACGGCTTTGAGATGCCTAACGCCCTCGAGGTTGCCGAGAAGACCTACGTAAACGTAAATATCCACGACAAGGAGAACGAAGACCGTCTCAACAGTCTTGACCAGCTCCCCGACAGCTGCGTGGCAAGCGCCGACTGCCTCGAGAAGCAGCGCGCCGTTTATGAACAGCACGAAGTGTTCAGCCCAGCCATGATTGACGGCATCATCGCACAGCTGCGTGCCTTCAACGACACCACCCTGCGCGCCGACATCAGCAGCAACCACAAAGCCATCAAGAAACTCGTTGACACCTACTTCCACTGCGGATAACCCCCACAGCGGCAACATAAATCAATCGACATCCGAGGCATATGCCGCAGGTGTCGATTGGTTTTTATTATTGTGCTCTTTCAGCGTCTGTGGGATTTGCGTTTTGATTTATTTGTTTTTGCGTTGCTGTCACTTATTCACCTTTACGGTACCTTTAAAATCGGGGAAAACGCTCTCAATTTCTTTTTTATCGCGAGCAAGCCATTTCGGTGCAGTAACTTGAGTCAATCCACTGCAATGTTTGAATGCATAGAGTCCAATCTTAGTCACTGAATTGGGAATTGTCACCTGAGTCAAACCACTGCAATCAGCGAAAGCTCCAATTCCAATCATAGTCACTGAATTGGGAATTGTCACTTGAGTCAATCCACTGCAACCAGTAAAAGCACATTCACCAATCTTTGTCACTGAATTGGGAATAACAGTGCTTTTACAACCTGCGATTAGGGTATTCGTTTTAGTTTCAATAATTGCGTTGCAATTGTTTCTGGAGTCATAATTTGGATTATCGTTCGCTACAGAAATTGAAGTCAATCCACTGCAGTCAACGAAAGCTCCAATTCCAATCTTAGTCACTGAACTGGGAATTGTCACTTGAGTCAATCCATTGCAATACATGAAAGCACCATCTCCAATCTTAGTCACGGAATTGGGAATTGTCACCTCTGTCAAACCACTACAGCAAGAGAAGGCTAATACCCCTATCTTAGTCACTGAATTGGAAAAACTAACCTGAATCAATCCATTGCAATACCTGAAAGCTCCATCTCCAATCTCAGTCACGGAATTGGGAATATTCACCTGAGTCAAGCCACTGCAACCATAGAAGGCTAATACATCAATCTCAGTCACGGAATTAGGAATATTCACCTGAGTCAAGCCACTGCAATCCTTGAAGGCAGATTCTCCAATCTTAGTCACAGGATAATTCTTTTCGTTATAAGTAACAGTTTCGGGGATATTTAGTATGCCCTGTACATTTTCGTTTTCTCCAACAGTTACCGTCATATAGTCGTAGTTAATGGAATAATTAATCCCGTTAACTGTGAAGTTTTGTGCCGTTGCATTCACACAATATGCCGCCAACATCATGACGCATAACATCATGCTCTTTTTGAATAATACTTTTTTCATGTTTGTAATGGTTTGAATAAAAACATCGCAAAGGTAATACAATAATGCAATAATTGCAAAAAGTTATTCTTTCATTTAAAAAAATAGTGTTTGGGAAAGATGTGATAGCTGGGTCAAAATTCAAATGCTTGATTTCTATGGTCAATGTAGGAATCTGGCGTGCCAGAAAAATCGGCAAAAGAGAACCGACCCCTTTTGCCGATTTTTTCTGTGAAATGATTAAAAATTATTAAAAAACGAGATATTTTTATCGTTTTTCGATAAATTGATTATATCTTTGCCAGCGAAATCAATCTTTTAATCTTATTTCGTCATGAATAAAACAGTCAAATTTCTGAAAATCGTATGTTACGTGATGCTGGCGCTCATCCCATTGTGGGTGATATTTTACGGCATCCAGTCTTATTTTGTGCTAACCAATGGTACTGGCGAAGGAGTGATTCACTGGGACTCGCCAATGATTGGGCTGAAGCTGACGATGTTCATCGTTCACCGCATCGCTTTACTCACCATGGCAGGTCTCTTTGCCGCCTTTATTATTAATATACTAAGGTATTTAAAAGACGGCACCATCTTTAACCGTGCCAACGTGACACTGCTTTGGATAATGGTGTGCGTGCTACCTATCTACTCTTTCCTGAGTGATAACATGAGCATCGTATGCTCCACAAGCGAACATGGCGAAGTGGTGCTCACTGACAATTTCTTCCTTTATCCGCTGGTTGCACTAATCATTGCATTCCTCTACAAGATTGCTTACGACGTTGCCGAGGAACAGAAACTAACCATCTAACTTAACTCACTGAGAATTATGATAGTAGTAAATCTTGATGTGATGATGGCTAAGCGCAAAATGTCGCTTAACGAGCTCAGCGAGAAGGTGGGCATCACTCTCGCCAACCTCTCCATCCTGAAGAACGGCAAGGCGAAAGCGGTGCGCCTGTCAACGCTCGACGCCATCTGCCGCGCCCTCGACTGCACCCCAGGCGACATATTGGAATACAGGGAATAAGTGTTAAGTAGTAAGTACAAAGTATAAAGTCCTAGATTCTGAATCTAGACTATCTAGAATTTTTAGAAAAAAATAAAAAAAACACTAAATTAAAATCTATAAAACTATGAATCTCAGATTTTTATTCTTGGCAATATTTTTATTGCCACTGATTATGCTGGCGCAAGAGACCAGCACAATCGACACAGTGAAAGTGATTGACAAACCTAATCAAGTAGTGATTGCTGAAGATGGAGACCAGGTGGTGGTCAACGTCAACGGAGCTTACCGAGACAGTGATTACAAGTATGAGTATCGCGCAAAACCCAGCAGCAAAGGCTTTGTCTCGGAGCAGAACGAGAACCACAAGTTGCGCTTTGAGCATCCATTCTCAAAATGTGACAACGACAGCAGCAAGCGCAGTTTTGACTTGTTCATGAGCGACATTTATTTTGGTTGGGGCGGTAACAGTGTGGAAGCTGGAACCCGTGACATCATCAAAAGGTCGCACTCCGAAGTGGGTATCCTCAACTTCGTTGGACTCGGTGTCAATCTCAACCGCACCCGACTCTCGATTGGTATGGGTTTCAACTGGGCACATTATGGACTGAACAAACCCTACATCTGGAACCGCAACAACAATGGGGTAGTTGGACTTGAACCTCTCAATGGAGAGACACAGAATCTCAGCACTTCGCTATTGGTACGGTCGATGCAGTTTCCGCTATTGTTCAATCAGTATTTGGGCAAGCACTGGGACATTTCCGCAGGACCAATCTTCAATTGGAACTTCTATGCCGATTTCCACACCTCCTACAGCAATGGCGTGAACGACTACAGCGTCACCACACACGGACTCTACCAGCGCAAATTCTCGGTTGACGGCATAGTGATGGTAAGCTGGAGAGGCATTGGCGCATACTTCCGCTACGCTCCACAGTCGGTGTTCAAAACTGGCTTCGGCCCCGAAATCAAAAACCGCTGGACGCTCGGCATAGTCATCCGCGGCTGCGGATTCTGCGGGAAATAACGTGAGTCTAATAAAATGACTTGCTGTGTATCAGTTGTTTTTTTGATGTGAGTCTCACTGGTATTCATTGCCATTTACTCGTTTTCAGCTTACTAAGATACTGCAAAAATCATAAATAATTAGTTCTCCTCATCAAGCAGGATTTCATAATCCAAAAAGTTATTAACAAGTGGGTGTTTTTTTGATGATTTTGTTAGGATGGGGTCGATTAAAAGTTATAATTTTGCAACTTGAAAACGAAGTAATTTGAAATGAAGCGAAAAAATATACTTTGGGGCTGGGCTGTTCTCGTTGTGGCAATGATTTGCTGCTGGGCTTTCACCTCATGTGGCGACGATGACAAAGCTAAGGATGAGCCCAAGAGTCAGCTGATGGGAGCCTGGGAATATCAGAAGAATCCTCAGGTTCTTGCTCAACTTGAAGCGATGCTGGTGGCACAGCTTCAGCAGGAAGGTGCACTGACCCAAGAAAACATACAAATACTGCAAAAGGTTAAGGAGATTATCGCCACTGGCGACTTTGTGGTATATTTCAAAGAGGATGGTGAGACTAGGCTCTACCTCTACGGCGAAAAAGGCTTGGGGATTTTCGTCTCAGGCACATGGCTGATGACCGACAAGGCATTGCTGCTGCAAGTGTGGGATTTGACACTTGCGGTGACCAACATCAGTTTTGATGGCACGACTCTGAATTGCACGATAGGCGACTTGCCGCTGTCGTTCAAGAAATATAGAAGCTGACATTTTTTATTCAACCGACAACGCATCTGCTCAACTCCGAACAGATGCGTTGTTGCTTAAAATCAATATCAATGGAAAAATATGTGACTAACGAGGGCGATGTGGTGTTGAAACACCGATTAGGATGCCAGATAGTGTATATTCTTTTTACCTTAATAATACTTGCCATGGCATGTGTGGTTCTTTTCATGGTTAAGGATGGTAAATGGACTAAATACCTTTTTGCTGGACTGATAGCAGTGATTTCTGTTTATGCCCTATTCAGGCTTTCCCGCCGTATAATCAAGGAGCGCATCCGCAATATTCCCGCCTTGGTGATTACTGACAGGAGCGTTATAGTGTCCAGGAAGAAAGAGGAGTATAACGAGATTCCGTTTGATGTGATAGATGATTTCAGATTACATCGCCGCATTCACGGCAGCGGCCGCGACAAGAGCACCACCACCTATCTGCGAATCATCTACAAGACATCGGACGTGAGCACCGCGAACGAGAAGTTTGAGCGAATGACCGATATCGATCTTACGGGCCTCAACATGATGAGCCACAAGCTCGAGAAACTCGTTAGAGAGCGGCTAAGGCTATATAATGAGAGAAACTCGATGTAATAAGAGGCTTATAAAGAAAAAGGTGGGCAAGAAACTCATAGGAGAAACTTACCCACTATTTTTTATCGGTACAAATGATTAGCAGAAAAGCATTACTCCACGGCTATCATCTCAATCTCCACGAGAGCGCCTTTGGGCAGGTCTTTCACGGCAAATGCCGAGCGGGCGGGGAAAGGCTGTTCAAAGAATTCGGCATACACCTCGTTCATGGGGCCAAAGTTGGCGATATCGCTAAGCAGTACGGTGGTCTTCACCACGTTGCATAGGTCAAGGCCAGCACTCTTGAGAATAGCCTGAGCATTAAGCAGCGACTGGTATGTCTGCTCCTTGATGCCTCCCTCGGGGAAAGCGCCCGTGGCGGGATCTATGGGGAGTTGTCCCGAGAGGAAAATCATTTTACCCTGGGCAGCGATGCCCTGACTGTAAGGACCGATAGCGGCAGGAGCCGCAGCAGTGTTTAAAGCAGTTTTCATTGCAATTGTGATGTTAAAAGATAATATGATAGTTGACAAGTAAACAAGTTGACAAGGCAATAGTAATTGAAAAAGACTATTGCAGCGCAAAATTAATAATTTTTTCTATATTAATCCCGAAGCAATATAAAAAAGCGCCTAAAAAAGGCGCTTAAATTGTGCATTGTGCATTGTGCATTCTGCATTGTGCATTCTGCATTGTGCATTTCGAATTAGTCTCCCATCTTGAACATGTCCTTGATGCCGCCTATGCTGCCCATGAGGTTGCTGGCTTCGTAGGGGAGGTAAACGGTTTTGGTTGCGGGACCGCCGGCGATGGTCTGCAGGGTCTCGATGTAGTTCTTGGCGAGGAGGTAGTTGGCAGGATTGGCACTCTTGCCCACAGCCTCGGTAATCTGGTTGATGGCGATAGCCTCGGCTTCGGCTCTGCGTATGCGAGCTTGTGCCTCACCTTCGGCGGCGAGGATAGCCTTCTGCTTGGCAGCCTCAGCGCGGTTGATAACCGATGTCTTCTCACCTTCGGACTGTAGGATCACGGCAGCCTTGTCACCTTCGCTGGTGAGGATGGTGGCGCGTTTGTTACGCTCGGCCTGCATCTGCTTCTCCATAGCCTGAAGTACGCTTGCCGGTGGCATGATGTCTTGCAGCTCTACACGGTTCACCTTCACGCCCCACTTGTCGGTGGCCTCGTCGAGTACGGCGCGCAGCTTGTTGTTGATGGTGTCGCGCGATGTGAGAGTCTGGTCGAGCTCGAGCTCACCGATGATGTTACGCAGGGTTGTCTGCGTGAGCTTTTCGATAGCGTTAGGCAGGTTGCTGATTTCATACACTGCTTTGAAGGGGTCCATAATCTGGAAATAGAGCAGCGCGTTAATCTGCATCTGGATGTTGTCTTTGGTGATAACGTTCTGCTTGTCAAAGTCATAGACCTGCTCACGAAGATCAATCTTGTTGGTATAGACATATCGTCCGTTGGCAAGCGAGATGATAGTCTTTGCTCTGTCAATGAACGGGATGATGAGGTTGATACCAGGCTTGAGTGTGGCATGGTATTTACCCAACCGCTCCACGATTTTTGTCTCGCTCTGCGAGATGATCACGATGCTCTTCTTGATGAAAATGAGCACAAGCACTACGAGTGCAATAATCACAATAAGAGAAATTTGTCCTGTTCCCATAAGAAAATATTATTAGAAATTATTAGTAAACCAGGGGGATGGGGGAATAATCGAGCATTAGAGCATTTGATAAATCAAATAATCTAACAGGAAAAGCTTCTTATCCCAACTAACAAGGGCGCACGGTGATGATGGTGCTTGCCATCGACACCACCTCTACGTGAGCGTCTTTGGCGATGGGTTGGTCGTTCTCGCCACAGGCCTTCCACGAGTCGCCGTCGATTTTCACACGGCCATAGCCGGCAGCGGGAATAGCGTCGGTGACCACGCCCTTGCGGCCTATCATGGCATCGGCATTGCTGAGACGGTCATCACCCTTGCGGTGAAAATACTTGAGTGCCAAAGGTCGAACAAAGAGCAGGCACAGCAGCGATGTCACAGCAAAAATGATAATCTGCACCGTAAAACTTGGTACAAACGTCGAGGCTATGGCAGCCACAAAAGCGCCTAAAGAAAAACACATGATGAAAAAGTCACCCGAGGTCAACTCCAAAATCAGGCAGATGAAGCCTACCAGCGTCCAAAACTGCCACAAATTCTGTTGAAAATACTCAATCATAGCTTTATGTTTTTTAATGAATACTCTGTTTCTTCAACTGTTTTTGCAATAGAGTGTGTAAAAGTAGTAAAAAAATCACACTCAGTAAATATAATCGGCAAAAATTACAGCATTTTACTATAATATTTGCAAAAAACGTGCCAAAATTATAGTTTTTAGTTCATAGTTCATAGTTAGAGGACCCAAAATAGACCTAAAAACAACCTGTCGTCGCCTAATGACCAATTTGGTTTTATATGAAAACTTCTGTTCTTATTCTCTGAAATATATGAAAAAATATTAACTTTGCATCTGATAACTAGCGGAAGGTGTGTCAAAATTTTAACTTAGTGCGCTTCGCGCAGAAATCAAACAAATCATATCAAATCAAACATCATTTAATTCTTTGATTTTAAATAAAATAATTATTTGTTAAATTTGGAATAATTTGAAAGATTTCTCACGCGCAGCGTGACTCCTCAATTTTGACACACCCTCCCTACAAAACTGATAACTGAAAGATATGAGAATAGTAATACAACGAGTGACGGAGGCATCGGTTGCCATTGACGGCGAGGTGCATAGTGCGATAGCTGGCGGCTTTATGGTGCTGGTGGGAGTGCGTGAAGGCGACACTGCCGATGACGTGAAATGGTTGGCGCAGAAGACAGTGAACCTGCGCGTTTTTGACGACGACGATGGCGTGATGAACCGCAATATCCTTGACGCTGGCGGCGAGGTGCTGGCAGTGAGCCAGTTCACCCTCAACGCGAGCACCAAGAAAGGCAACCGCCCCAGCTATATCCATGCCGCAGGCCACGACCTCGCAGTGCCTCTCTACGAGATGTATTGCCAAGAAGTGGAGCAACTGATGGGCAAGCCCGTGAAACGCGGCGTGTTTGGCGCCGACATGCAGGTGTCGCTCATCAACGACGGTCCCGTGACAATCATCATCGACTCCAAGCTGCGGGAGTAATTAATGCACAATGCAGAATCACAATGCATATTTTTATTGAGCATGGTCTGTTTAAGCAAACTAATTAGCTTATCAACATACAATTTTGAAAAATTACTCCACATGAAGTGTTTTTCTCAGTTTTTATAATTACTTTTGCAATGTCATTGATGATTTTCTTTTCTTGAAATGCAGCACAAAAGAAAAGTGACATCAAATATGACAGAATTTTTAAAAGAACCCTCTAATATTGTTAAACCAAAGTGCTGCGTTATTTAAAAGTATTATGAAGAAACTATTACTATTGACCATTGTGGTGTCTATGGCAATTTGCGCAGGCGCCCAACCTGTTCACAACCTAGGCAAGCCCTCTAGCAAAGCAAATGCTAAAGTTGAGATTATAACCGAGCAACCAGAGGGAAACGTGGTGTCTTATACCCGCTCGGGTGAGTACTTGACTGTAAGTCTTTATGGATATGACGCCACACAGCAGACTGGACAGATGAAAATCACATACGCCGACGATGGCAAGACTGTCTATCTTCTTGACCCCCTGGCCTATGGCGAGGGAACAGGAGTGTGGGTACAGGGTGAGTTGTCGGACGACGGCTCCACCATCACAGTGCCTCTTGGACAATATGTGGCCTACAACGAAACTTACGAATATGGCCTGATTCTGGCTTGGGGAGAGACCACTTTGATAGACTTAGGCGATGATTTTTATTGGCTCATGTTTGAGCCTGAAGAAGGTGTTGATGCAGTGACCTATGCTGTAGATGCCGAGAATGGCACCATCACTTTGGTAGGCTCTGAAGGTGATGCTTCGGCTGACTACCCCAACAACCTCCTGGCACACGGACTGGCAGGTATTTGGAGCGATGACGCGTCGATTGCAACTATTGAGTGGGGAACGACATTTACTCCACTTAGCGATGCTGTCCCTGCTGTTCCCGCCAATCCCGAAGCTTTGGACTTCTTTGACTGCGGTAATGAGAGTGGATACACACGCTTTGATTTCAACATCAATCTGCAAGATGTTGATGGAAATGAGCTGCATGCCGATCTTGTGACTTACAGCATCTATACCGACGATGACCAGCTGTTCACTTTTGATGCGGCAACCTATGGCGCCGCCAATGGTTTCGACGAGGACATGACCGAGATACATTACGGCTTCAGTGGCGAAGACTTCTATCTGCGTCGTGTTTACTTCTACCGCACCAATGATGGCGACAATCCGCTGCTCAACTGGCGCATAGGCATTCAGACGCATTACACAGTTGATGGCGTGCGCAACTCGTCGGATATTGTTTATCTTGAGGTAATACCATCGGGCATCGAGGGTGTGCAGTCAGGAAAGACCGTTGTAGCTGAACGTTATTACAACATGGCTGGACAGGAGATTGCAAATCCCGCTGGCATAGCCATCAAGGTGACTACCTATAGCGACGGCACAACATCGGCAACAAAGGTCGTTAAATAGATAACAGGGCGGACAAGGCAGGCCTTGTCCCTACAAAACTGATAACTCAAAACTGATGACTATACAAGAGGCGCAAGAGCGTGTGGACCAGTGGATAAAGACCTATGGTGTGCGCTACTTCAATGAGTTGACCAACATGGCGATACTCACCGAGGAAGTGGGTGAGGTGGCGCGTATCATTGCGCGCCGCTATGGCGAGCAGTCGTGCAAACCCAGCGACAAGGACAAGGATCTGGGTGACGAACTCGCTGACGTGCTGTGGGTGGTGATGTGCCTGGCCAACCAGACAGGCATCGACCTCGATGAGGCTCTTGAACGCAACTTCGCCAAGAAAACCCAGCGCGACAGCCACCGCCATCTGGAGAACGAGAAAATTAAAACCGAGTATTCTAATAATAGAATGCTCGATTAGTCGAGCACTCGAATGGTCGAAAAGTCGAAATAACTATAAACCATAAACGAAATAATAATTATGTCTGAACAAGTTAACCAAAACAAGTATTTAGCTGCTATCAATGGCAGCAACGTGATTGAAGACGATGCTAAGGTGAAGGCCGAAGTGGCAAAAATCATTGAGGAGCATGCCGCCGAGAACAACACCCGCGAGGTGCAGGAATTTCTGCTTAACACTGTGGACCTTACCACACTAAGCACTACCGACAGCGAGCGCAGTGTGGCAGCTTTCACCCAAAAGGTGAACGACTATTGGCGCAACTATCCTGAATACAAGAACGTGGCAGGAATATGCGTGTATAGCAACTTCGCCCAGGTGGTGCGCGCCAACCTTGAAGTGAGCGACGTTGACGTGGTGGTGTGCAGCGCCAGCTTCCCCGCTTCGCAGGCACATCTTGAGACCAAGATTGCCGAGACCGCTCTTGCTGTTGCCGACGGTGCCGACGAGGTGGATATCGTCATCAACATGGGCTACTTCCTTGATGAGGCTTACGAAGAGTTGTGTGACGAAATCAGCGAGATTAAGCATGCATGCCACGGTAAGATGCTCAAGGTGATTCTTGAGACTGGATGCTTGGAGACCGCCGCAAATATAAAGAAGGCGTCGATACTTGCTATGTATTCGGGTGCCGACTTCATCAAGACCTCTACCGGCAAGATGTATCCCGGCGCTTCGCTCGAGGCTGCCTACGTGATGTGCCAGTGCATCAAGGAGTACTACGAGAAGCATGGCGTTATGGTTGGCTTCAAGGCCGCTGGTGGCATTCGCTCTACCGAGGATGCGGTGAAGTACTACACCATCGTCAAAGAAGTGCTCGGCGAGAAATGGCTCGACAACCGCTACTTCCGCATCGGCGCTTCTAGTCTCGCCAACGCCCTCTTCCAGTCCTTCACAGGAGAAGAAAAGACGGTTTTCTAGAGCATCTTGCGCCCACGCTACAAGGGTTGGTTTCGCCGAGAAATTGAATGAAAATTGAAATTAAAATTAGTCCAAGACGGATATGAAATTTTCTAAATAATTTTAATTCAATTTTAAGCGAAGCGCCCCTAACTCGCACTTAACACTTAAAACTTTACACTTAACACTTATATTATGAAGCTTTTTCTCCTCGATGCTTATGCATTGATTTTCAGGGCTTATTATGCGCTGATGCGCAATCCGCGGTTCACGTCTGGTGGTCTTAACACATCGGCAATATTCGGGTTTGTTAACTCTCTGCAGGATGTGCTCAAAAAGGAGCTGCCCACGCACATAGCAGTGTGCTTCGACCCACCTGGCGGCACTTTCCGCCATGAGGCCTACGAGAAATATAAGGCAAACCGCGACGAGACTCCTGAAGACATCAAACTCGCTGTGCCCTACATCAAGCGCATTATTGAAGCCTACAACATCCCAGTGATTGAGGTGCCAGGCTATGAGGCCGACGATGTGATAGGCACGTTGGCGCATCTTGCTGGTGAACAAGGATTTGAGACCTATATGATGACCCCTGACAAGGATTTTGGGCAGCTCGTTAACGAGAAGGTCAAAATCTATCATCCCGCACGCAAAGGCGGCGAGGTGGAAATCTTAGGTGTCGAGGAGATAAAAGCGAAGTATGGTTTTACCAGTCCACTGCAAGTCATTGACCTGTTGGCACTTCAGGGTGATGCTGTTGACAATATCCCTGGTTGTCCCGGAGTGGGTGAGGTCACTGCCAAGAAACTCGTCCGCGAGTTTGGCTCGGTGGAGAACCTCCTCTCCAATACCGACCAACTAAAAGGAGCCTTGCATCGCAAGGTCACCGAGAACGTGGATAAAATCAAGTTCTCGAAGTTCCTCGCTACTATTAAGACCGATGTGCCTGTGGAGTTGGACGAAGAGCTGCTGCGTCGCAAGCCCGCTAACATGCATGCATTGGCTAAGGTGTTTAAGGAATTGGAGTTCCGCACTTTGGCGGTTCGCATCATTGAGCATGGCGAGGCCAATGTGGGCATAAAAAACGCTCCCGCCCCTGCAGAGGCCCTGAAAAATGTGTCGCGCGCTGAGCTTGAGATTGTGAACCATCCCAAGAAGAATCCGCTGCGTCCGTCGCTCTTTGATGATCTCGACACACAAGACATCGCCGAGCAGATGCCTAAAGTGGTAGATATGGACAATATAGACTCGCACGAGCACAACTACCGCCTTGTTGCCGACGACAGCGAGGCGGCTCAGCTTGTGGAGAAATTTGTCACCGCTGGCGAACCAGTGGGGATGTGCCTCGTGGCCGACGGCGAGGAGGCGATGCGCGCCCATTTAGTGGGCATTGCCGTGAGCAGTGAGCGCTATCATGCCGCCTTCATGCCGCTTGACGATATGGGCTGGATGATGAGTGCCGTGTCGCCGCTCTTTGACGGCAAGGTGCAGCTGGTGAGCAACGACATCAAGCGCGACATCGTGATGCTCAGCAATGTGGGCATCAACTATAGTGGCGACTATTACGACACCGCCGTTGCCCACTACCTCCTCCAACCAGAGCGTAGTCACAGCACACGTCTCATTGCCGAGGATGTGCTTAATTATCAGGCTATCAATGTGGAGAATCTGATAGGCGCAAAGGGCAAGAAGCAGAAGAGGTTTGCCGATGTCAAGCCCGAGAAGTTAATCAACTGGGCTTGCGAGATGGCCGACCTCGCCCTTGCTCTGAAGCCAGAGCTCGACAAACGCTTGGAAGACAACGGCATGACGCATCTTCTCACTGACATTGAGATGCCGCTTGTGCGCGTGCTGGCAAGTATGGAGATTGCCGGCGCTCGCATCGATGAGAAGGCACTTGCAGAGTACTCGGTAAAACTCACCGAGCAGGTCGATGCCCTCGACCGAGAGTGCCACAAGTTGGCTGGAATGGAGTTCAACACCGCCTCGCCGGCACAGGTGGGAGAGGTGCTGTTCGGGCATCTGAAAATTGATGCCAAAGCCAAGAAGACAAAGACTGGCCAATACTCCACCACCGAGGAGGTGCTGATGAAACTTCGTGACCGACATCCATTAGTTGATAAAATATTGGAATTGAGAGGACTGCGCAAACTCCTTTCCACCTATGTGAACGCACTGCCGGCATTGGTGAATCCCCGCACAGGACGCATCCACACCACCTATAATCAGACGGTCACCGCCACTGGGCGACTGTCGTCGGTTAACCCCAACCTTCAGAATATCCCCGTTCGCAGCGACGACGGCAAGGAGATACGCCGCGCCTTTATCCCTGCTGATGGCAATGTGTTCTTCAGTGCCGACTATTCGCAGATAGAGCTACGCCTAGTCGCGGACCTGAGCAACGACACGACTATGCTCGACGCTTTCGCAAAAAACGAGGATATTCACGCCATCACCGCCGCTAAAATCTATCACGAAGACCTCGACAAGGTAACTGGCGACCAACGCCGCAAGGCGAAGACCGCTAATTTCGGCATCCTTTATGGCATCTCGGCATTCGGGTTGAGTCAGAGGCTCAATATCCCTCGCAGTGAGGCTAAGATGCTGATTGACGGATATTTCGAAACCTTCCCAAAGGTGAAGGAATATATTGACCAAAGCGTGGCGCAAGCTCGTGAGAAAGGATACGTGACCACTCTCTTTGGTCGCCGCCGCATGTTGCCCGACATCAACTCGCGCAATGCCGTGGTGCGCAGCTTCAGCGAGCGCAACGCCGTCAACGCCCCCATCCAGGGCACCGCCGCCGATGTGATAAAAATCGCTATGATAGCCATCTACCGCCGCTTTGAAGAGGAAGGCATTCGTTCAAAAATGATACTGCAAATCCACGATGAGTTGAACTTTGACGTTATTCCCAGCGAGCTTGAAAAAGTTACCCAAATCGTCGTCTCTGAGATGGAGAACGCTTACCACGGCAAAGTGAAACTCACCGCCAGCCACGGCAGCGCAAACAACTGGCTCGACGCACATTAAATCAATGCATAATGCATAATTCACAATGCACAAAGCACACTGAATCAATGCATAAATTTATAATACTTGAAAATTTATATATTTGGTTTGTTAGCTTGTTTACTTTTAAAAGAATAAAACAATGAAAAAATTTTTAGTTTTAGCAATTATGCTCGTGAGCTTTGGTGTTATGAACGCCCAAAGCATGAAAATGGTGGTTGACAGTCACGGTGAGGCTGTAGGACGCTATGTGAAAACCAACAGTAACACTTATACCGTAAGCATTCAAGACGATTGCACCGTGCCTAAAAAAGGACATCGTGTGGTGACTTTCAGCGCCGCCAACGGGCAAGGCATTGTGTATTATGACCAGTCACACACAGGCCCCCTCAATGTACGCCAGAGACCTACCAAGAATTCTCCAGTGGTGACACAAATTCCTGACCCAGCTGGATATATGCCCGATTGCTACAAATGCCTAGGCAAAGTCAACGGCTGGTACAAAGTGAAAGTCAACGGCAAAGTGGGATACGTGCGCGGCGACCTCCTTGAATGGGACGGCATGTGCACAATGTGATGACTACTTCGTCAAGAAGGATTTTTTTTGCCACAATAAAGCGGGCATATCAAAATGCGCGCTTTATAAATTCGTGACAATTAGCCGCAAAATATTAAATGGCCATTCAATAAATGGTTGAATGACAATCAAATACACTTGTTATAACATGATTGAGAATAAACTATGAAAAAATCAATTTTTTTCAAATCATTATTGCTTGCTCTAATAGCGGCAATGCTGCCGCAACTGGCAAGTGCATACGACTTTATTGTTGATGGTATTGCGTATAACTATAACAGCGACGGTACGAGCGTAACTGTAACTAGAGATGACAATTATACTGGTGCCGTCGTTATCCCATCTAATGTGACCTATAGCGATAAAAAATACTCGGTGACTGAGATTGGCTACGTTGCTTTCAAAGGTTGCACTGGCTTGACATCGGTGACCATCCCCAACTCGGTGACAAAGATTAGGTGGAAAGCCTTCTCTGGTTGCAGTAGCTTGACATCGGTTACCATTCCCAACTCGGTGACTGAGATTGACTATGAGGTCTTCTCTGATTGCACTGGCTTGACCTCGGTGACTATCCCCAATTCGGTAACTGAGATTTGGAGCGACGCCTTCTCTGGTTGCAGTAGCTTGACATCGGTTATCATTCCCAACTCGGTGACTGAGATTGGTGAATGTGCCTTCAAAGATTGCACTGGCTTGACATCGGTAACCATCCCCAACTCGGTGACTGAGATAGGTCCTTGGGCCTTCTCTGGCTGCACTGGCTTGAACTCGGTTACCATTCCCAATTCGGTGACTGAGATAAGCCCTGGCGCCTTCAATTACTGCACTGGCTTGACATCGGTGACCATCCCCAACTCGGTGACTGAGATTAAGTGGTATGCCTTCTCTGGTTGCAGTAGCTTGACTTCAGTAACTATCCCAAACTCAGTGACAACGATTAGATACTATGCCTTCATAGGTTGCAGTGGCTTGACATCGGTCACTATTTCCAACTCGGTGACATCAATTGGCTCTGGTGCCTTCGCAAATTGTCCTAAAATACGCAATATTTATTCCAAGATAGTTGATCCTAAAAGTATCAGTTATGGCGATGACATATTTGATGATGATAATTATAATAATTGTAAATTTTATGTTCCTAAAGGTACTCTTGACTCATATAAAACCACATCTCCTTGGAGGAAATTCTTAAATATATTGGAAGAATAGAAAACAAAGAAATAGCATAACACAATATCAAGTACTGACCTCCTAGAATGGGACGGCATGTGCACGATGTGATTAACAGAATTATTAGACACATAGAAAGCGGTTGAGTTGCACAAGTAACTCAACCGCTTTGGCTCTAAAAAGACGTTTCTGATAAATTGGAATTTACTCTTCTCTACCTTGCTGTTTTGGGGAAATACCAACAAAATACCACATAACTATCCAAAAGACGATTACGCAGACGAAAGCCACGGTGAAAGTTGTGTCAGAAAACAGGTCACGTTTTGAGAAATTAGCGATACCATGAAATGCAGCGCATAATAGTAATGAATGGGTTTCACTCACCACCTTTCCCATTCCCCATGAAGCGAAAAGCAGAAGCAGGAAGAATGGCAAGCTACTTAGCAGATTTAAATCCATATGCCACAGAAACCACATCACCGTGATGATAAGTACATACTGCCACACAGGCAAATTCCTGAGTTCATATTGCAAAAATCCTCGCCAACCATATTCTTCCAATAGCCCATACGCAAATGCCACCAAACATGTCAGGCCCAGTTCCCATCCGCCGATAATGCCAAAAACAATGCATGGTATAACTATAGTCACAATGGATTTCCAGGCAGACTTGCCAAGGAGAGTGTATTCCGTTTTACGTTTGAAAATGAACATCGCCACCAATGCTCCGATAGCGGGACCAAGCCCCGTGGCAAGCGATGCGGAAACTCGAAGTGCAAAGCTCGTTTCAATTGAAGGGAACTTGTTGACAACATGCAATGATATCAGGCGCACCAATAAGGCTATTATATAAAAAGTAGCTATTGCACCAATATGAATGTTCTTATAACTTAAGTTTTGTTTCATGCTAAATACATAGTAAGTATATTCTTCTGAAAATGTGTTTTATAAACTATGGACAGTAAGCTATCTAATCACTGGC
This sequence comes from Muribaculaceae bacterium, assembly GCA_017557625.1. Lineage (GTDB taxonomy): Bacteria > Bacteroidota > Bacteroidia > Bacteroidales > Muribaculaceae > Sodaliphilus. The sequence continues at coordinate 31,971 of JAFYYG010000054.1, read as the reverse complement.
CATCTGAAGGCTTTTAGGTTTTTTTCCAGTTCTTTTTCATGGCCGTTGACGTATTGGTTGACGAGGGCATGGAATTGTGGGGAGTGGTTCATGTGGGTGAGATGAGCCAACTCATGGCACACTATAAGTTCGATGAGGTCGGCTGGCAGGAACACCAAGTTTCCTGAGAGCTGAATCACCCTCTCGGGTGTGCAATGACCGAGTTTGCGCAGTCCTCGCCCAATCTCAAACCGCTCTGGAGCCACTCCGAGCCTTGCCGTGATGCTCTGCGCTAAGGGGATCAATAGCGCTGCGCGGTTGTGAGCTATCATTTTCAGTGCTCTCGAAATCCACACCTTGCTGTTGTTAGTGGTGAGGTCTAAGCCGTGTGGCACACTGGCAGTCACCACATTGTCATTATTGCTGAAAATAATCCTGTCTTGATATCTTGTTTGTTCACCAATCACTATCTTGAAACCGTAGCATTCTATCACTTGTCCTATGTGGTAGGACACATCGTCCTTGCCCCTGGACTGGCGCAACTTAGGCCGCAAGTCATCAAGTGCCTTCTCCACTTCTGACATTGATGTGCCAAGGGGCACATTTATATAAAGACTGCCGCCCTTCCATCGCATGGTAATGTTGCGCATATTGCTGCGTACCGAGATGAAAACCCTGCCAAATTCCTTGTCGTCGAGATAAAACATAGTTGATAAGAATAGCAAGAATAAGTCTAAACTATGAACTATTAACTATGAACTTTTACCTTTGATCGGCTCCCCATAGGAGTTTCTCACGGAGGGTGCTGGCGAAATTATGGTTACGTTTCTGCAGCACGGTGAGGCGATAGGGGGCGCGTGCTATCTTCACTGTAGTGCCGCTGGGCAGCGTCATAGCCATGCCATCGACGCTGACCTGGATCCACTTCGCACGAGTGTTGATGGTGACTTCTATCTCTGAGTCTTCATTGACCACAATGGGGCGCATGGTGAGCGAGTGTGGCGAGATGGGTGAGAGCACTATGCAACTCGTCGAGGGGTTGATGATAGGTCCGCCCACGCTCATGTTATAGGCAGTAGAACCTGTGGGTGTGCTGATTACCAGTCCGTCGCCCTTGTAGGTGGTGAGCATTGTGCCATTGATGGTGGTGGGGATAGAGATCATCGAGGTGGTGTCTTGACGCAGGATAGCAATCTCGTTGAGAGCCACCACGTCATTGCATGGTTTGCCGTCAATTTCCAACAGTTGGAGCATAGTGCGCTGCTCACGACGGCATTCACCGCATGCTATCATTTCGATGATGTCGCTAGCCTCGTCAATACGTCCAGCGGTGAGGTATCCTAAGTGCCCCGAGTTGATGCCCACCACAGGGGTGTCGTGCGCTGCCAGTCGAGCCGCATTCCTCAGCATAGTGCCGTCGCCGCCAATGCTCACCGCCAACGACGCTCCCTTGAATTTGTTGCGGTCGAACTCCCACTGCTGGTCAATGTCAATGCCCAGCGACCTGAGATAGCGCGCGAAATCGCGTTCCACCATAATCGTGATATCGTCTTTCTCTTGCAAGAAAGCGAGCAAGCCGCTCAACTGGTCTTTATATTTCTCTTGATAACTATTTCCAAAAAGTGCTATGTCCATAATGAAAATGTATTTGCTCCGCCCTTGACGCGTGTGCGGGCGCTTCGCTTAAAATTGAATTAAAATTTTATTTTTTAATTTCATATCTTCTTCAAAAGCAGCCGTAAATTTGTGAAAAACGTTGAAAAAACTTTGTAAAGTGCTATTTTGTTTTCATATCTCACTAATATCTTCTACTTTTGTATCACGATAATTGTGGAATATCTCATATCTGACGGCAAAATTAGTAATTTTTACTCACATTTATGCACTAATATGAGAAAACAACACGTTATAAATTAACATAACTAGTATTTATGACAAATCTGAGTGTAAATATAAATAAGGTCGCAACTCTTCGTAACGCTCGCGGAGGCAATTTGCCTAACGTGTTGCAAGTGGCTCTTGACATCGAGCGGTTTGGTGCCGACGGCATCACCGTGCATCCACGTCCCGACGAGCGTCACATTCGTCGCAGCGATGTCTATGACCTGAAGCCTGCGTTGCACACTGAGTTCAACATCGAGGGTTTCCCCGACAAGCGTTTTATGGACATGGTGCTTGAGGTGCGCCCTCATCAGGCTACGTTAGTGCCCGACGCTCCCAGTGTGCTTACCTCGTCGCAGGGGTGGCCTGTGGCTGAGAATATGGACTTCCTCAAGACTGTAGTGGCGCGGCTCAAGGAGGCAGGCATCAGGGTAAGCATCTTTGTCGATGCCACCGAGGAGCGTGTGCGTCAGGCGGCAGAGGCTGGTGCCGATAGGGTAGAGCTCTACACTGGTCCCTTCGCCCAGATGTTTACCACCGCTCCCGACCAGGCTGTAGTACCTTACACCAAGGCTGCTCAAGTGGCACACGAAGTGGGACTGGGTCTGAACGCTGGTCACGACCTCAACCTGCTCAACCTCAAGTTCTTCAAGGATAATGTGCCTTACCTCGACGAAGTGTCGATAGGGCACGCTCTCATCAGCGATGCCCTCTATCTGGGACTTGAAAAGACAGTCAAGGCCTATCAGAAATGCTTGATATAGGTGGAAGGTGGAACGAGGAAGGTGGAAGGTGGAACGAGGAACATAAAACGTGAAACGCATCACCCCTAACTAGAATAAAACGAGACATTTGAAACGAAAAAATATTAACTTAATAAGACACAATCATTATGACATTTTTAAACGTGATACTTGCCGCTGAGGCGGCTTCGAAGGCTACAGAAGAAGCCTCGAAACTATCCATATGGAATCTTACTTTAAAGGGTGGATGGCTAATGATTCCACTGGCACTGCTGCTACTCGTGAGCATCTACATCTTCTTTGAGCGTCTTTTTGCTACCAGTAAGGTGACAAAAGCCGATGACAACTTCTTGAAACAAATCAAGAACCTCATCCAGGCTGGAAAAATCGACGAGGCCAAGCAGTTGTGTATTGCTACCGATAAGCCCTACTCGCGCATGATAGAGAAGGGTGTGAGCCGCATAGGCCGACCCATGAACGATGTGCTTGTGGCTATTGAGAATGTGGGCAACATGGAAGTCGCCAAAATGGAACGCGGCTTCAACTGGCTCGCCACCACCGCTGCTGGAGCTCCCATGATAGGTTTCTTGGGTACAGTTACCGGTATGGTTCGCGCCTTCTATCAGCTCGCTGAAGCAGGTCAGAACAGTAACGTGAGCCTCCTCGCTAATGGCATCTATGAGGCTTTGGTAACCACTGTAGCTGGTTTGATTGTGGGTATCCTCGCCCTCTTTGCCTACAATTTCCTCACTTCTCGCGTGAATAAGATCATGAACCGCCTTGAGCGTAGCACTATGGAGTTTATGGACCTGCTCAATGAGCCAGCCAAGCCAAATAATAACACTAAGTAAATTTAATAATGGATAAACAGAACAAGTAGCAAAGTGTTTACATATTGATAATTACCTTGTTTACTTGTTTGCTTGTCAGCTTGTTTACTATAAGACTATGGCACTAAAACGACAACACGAAACACTGTCGATGTTCAGCATGGCTTCGATGACCGATGTCATCTTCTTGTTGCTCATCTTCTTTCTGGTGACATCGACCTTTGTGTTCCCCTCGGCGATAGAGGTGAACCTGCCGCAAAGCAGCGAGCAGACCTCTATCAAGCCCACCACACGCATCTTTATTAGAGAGAATGGTGACATATATGGTCAGCAAAGTACTGAGACTTCGCCTGGCGATACTATAAGAATAGATTCGTCTGATGCTCTCATGGCATTTATGCAGCAGGTAAAGGATAGCGACCCGTCGCAATACATCGCGCTTCACGCCGACGAGGCCGTGCCTTACGGCAAAATAGTGGAAATTCTTGACATGGGCGCACAGGTGGGCATAAAAGTGGTGCTCGCCACCAGACCCAGCTCGGGTGATTATAAAGCCCCCGATGCTGCTGCCGAATCGGCAACACTTGAGCAACAAACCGAGGAACCTACTGCTGCTCCTGAGTCAGCCGTTGTGAATGGGAGCACTACAGTGACTACCACACCAGGCGACGCTAATTCTGTGCCAGCCCCTAGCAATTCACAATCACGAACAACTGTCACAATGCAGTAAACGTTACAGAGCAACTAAATGGCAAAAGACAACGATAAAGATAATAAGAGCAAACTTCTCTCGGCACTGCTCACACTGCTGCTGGGAGGCGGCATTGTCGCTACTCTTCTCGTCACAAGCCTGAACTATGAGTATCCGCCAAAAGATGCCTTGCTGCAACAGCTGCAAGACCCTATAGATGTTGCTGAGGATGAGGATTTTGTGGAGTTTGAAGAGATGCTGGCCAATGCCGACAACGAGTCGGCAGAGCCAGGAGAACCTATCGAGCAGGAGCAACCCACCGAAGACAATCCTCCACAAGAGGCAGGACAGAACGAGCTGGAAAATCAAGGTTCCGTCAACGAGCCACCACAACCGCCCGTTGCTACCAAGAACGAGTCGCCAATGCAGGTGCCTGAGCAACCTAAAAAAGACACCAAGCCACAAAAAGAAACCACCACTCCAACAGTAACTCCAAAGCCAAAAAGTCAGGGAGAGAACAAAACACAAACCACTCCCGCTACAAGTCAGAAATCGGAGGCTCAGAAAAGAGCCGAAGAGCAGATGAGTGGCATGAAACAAGGCAAGAACGGCAATGCACAAAGTGATGAAGGCGAAGTAAGTGTAAAAGCTAACGGAACACTCGGAGACATCCCAGGGTATTTTCAGGTAGGTAAATGTCCTGGAGAATCTGGTGGTACAGTGATCGTTAAAATAAAAATTAATCCTATAAATGGAAAGATAAGTAATCCTGAAGTTGTGGGGGGAACGCTTATGTACAACAATAAAGCTTGTGAAAGGTGCAAAAGATATGCATTAAAGTCACATTTTGAAGTTTCCAGTCGCAGAGTGCTTCCTCCTTCTGGCACACTCACTTATACTGTTAAGTAAAAGGCGCTGATAGACCATTTGTAAATTATAAAAATTATTGTTATTATGAAGAAATACATATTCATTGTAGCAATTGTCACTTTAATAATAGGCTCTGGTGTTGAGGCAAGTGCCAAAGTTAAAAAACGTAGGTATAACGCCCGGACAAGCAAGACAGAGTCGCCCATGAAGGTGCCTGAGCAATCTAAAAAAGACACCAAACCACAGCAAGAGACAAATACTCAAGCCGATACTCTATCGGAGGCTCAGAAAAGAGCCGAAGAACAGATGAGTGGCATGAAAAAAGGCAACAACGGCAATGCACAAAGTGGTGAAGGCGAAGTAAGTGTAAAAGCTAACGGAGAACTCGGAAACTTCCCAGTGTATTTTCAGGGCGGTACATGTCCTGGAGAACCTGGTGGTTCAGTGATTGTTAAAGTACAAATTGATCCTATAACTGGAAAGATAAGTAATGCTCAAGTCGTGGGGGGGACGCTTCAGCACAACAAAAAAGCTTGTGAAAGGTGCATTGAATATGCATTAAACTCTCGTTTTGCTGTTTCCAATAGCAAAGTGCTTCCTCCTTTTGGCACACTTATTTATATTGTCAAATGAAGACATTTAAGTGAAAAAATCAAGAAGGTGGTATTGCTCAATGTAGCAACACCACCTTCGTTTTTTGTGTAGTGCCTCGTTGTGAGGTTTGAACTTGTATCTTCTTGTGTAGGATTGTGTTATGATTGTTCTCATTTTATAGTATGCAGCAGATAATTAAAATGATTAAAAACAGAGCGCCTGCCATCTTAAGCCACGCCTTAGTCATGTCCTTGAAAGCGCTGAATAAAATTCTCAATACTACACACCCTAAAATAAAAGCTATAAAACCGCCCATAGTCGTAAAAATTAGAAGTTAGAAAATTGAAGTTGAATAACACTGTTTTGTTTGATAAAAAAAAGATTATCTCAGTCCCATTTGAGCACGTCTTTGAGCCCTTTTTCTTGCCTTTCTGTTTCTGTTAGACTCTACTATAGCTTGAATACCATAGATTAATAATCTCAGGAGAGAAAAAACTAAAATTCCAATTCCGGTGTACATAGTTGTAAAATTTAGAAGTTAATAAATAGATTTGTTTGTTCGTTGATGTTTACATTGCAAAGTTAATATCGCTGTCAAGCGAAAGCCAAATTTTAAAAGTCATTCGTGACTAACATGGGCGATTAGATGACAAAATAGTGAGTTTGCACACATGAAATGAAACTTCTTTTTTCCTGTTTTTCTGATTTGATTTTTTCAAAGAATTAGTGAGGCAGTTGCAAAACCTGAAAAAAAAACTGATTTTCTGATTAATCTGAAATCAACGAAAATGCAGTTTGTTGAAAATCAGACGAATAAATAATCAGAAAATCAGATTAATCCGTAGTTTTTTTATTATGCGTGCCTAGTTTGCGGTGAGGCGGTTGCCGTTCATGCGGTCCATGTATTGCTGGATGAGAGCTTTGAGGTCGCGTTCCATAGTGGCTTGCTCAGGTACTTTTCCCACGAGGTTGTTGCGAAGCATGGGGTCGGTCTTGAAGCGGTAGATGGCTTTAGTCTTCTCGCCGTCGAACTGCATCATCAGGTCGCCTTTGATGTATTGGAATATGCCGTTATTGTAGTTGAACGCCCATGTCTGCTCAGCGGGGGTGTTGACGATGTCGCATCCGAAGGCGAGATAAGGCTTGTCATATCCTAATAATCCCATGATGGTGGGCATGATGCTTGACTGCTGCATCACCACATCGTCACGCATAGCGGGAGCAAGACTGCCATCGGGAGTGAAGAAGATGATGGGGATGGAGTACAGACCGATATCAGTCTGATACTCGGCGTGAGAGGTCTGGTTGGTGTGATCGGCAACGATGACAAACAGTGTGTTGTCATACCACGGCTGCTTGGATGCCTGTTCAAAGAAGTGGCGCAGTGCCATGTCGGTGTAGCGCACGCATTTATGGATGGGTTGTCCACCCTCGTCGGGGTACTGCCCCTCGAGCTGCTTGGGCACCTTGAAGGGGTGGTGCGACGAGGCGGTGAATACCGTTGCCATGAACGGTTCGCCGTAGCCGTTAAGTTTCGAGAGCATGAATTGCAGGAATGGTTCGTCCCATATCGCCCATATCCCGTCGTAATCTTTGTCGCCATTGAAATGCTGGTCTTGGTTATATTCGTCGCGGCCTAAATACTGCTTGTAGCCTGTGGCGCGTGCAAAGGCCTGGAAACCCATCGACCCGTTGTTGGCGCCATGGAAGAAAGCAGTGTAATAGCCTTTGCCGTCGAGCTGTCGCGCTAAGCCGCTGAGGTCGTTCATCGATGCTGGAGTGAGTATGAATGGCTCTATCATCATGGGGATACCTGAGAGCACACTGGGCATAGCATCGATGCTCTTGCGGCCGTTGGCATAGCTGTATTTAAAGGTGAGCGAGCGAGTGAGCAACGAGTCAATAAACGGTGTGTAGCCCCGGTATTTGCCACCATCAAGGTTGCGGTTGAAGGTGCCTATATATTCCTTTCCCAAACTTTCGACAATAATCACTACCACGTTTTTGGGAGTAAATACGGCAGTACTGTCGGGTTGATGCACAGGAGTATAGATGGCCTCAAGCTGTTTCTTGTCATCAAAATAATGCGGATCGGTAAACACGTTCTTGCCCAATGTGCGCAATATTGAAAACGGCGTGTTGAGGACCAGGGCGGCATCGATGGGGCGGTCAACATACTGGTTGGCGTTGCTCACCGTGATGGGTCGTACCGAGTGTGCCAAGCCACCACGCATGCCTCCTATCACTACTGTCCCCATAGCTATGAGGCTAAGCGCTAGTGCCACATAATATCGCCAGTTACGGCATTTCTCTGCCTTGAGTCGCGGAGTGACATAGAGTTTCCACATCGTGAAGATGAGCAAAGCTGCCAGCAGTACAAAATACCAGTGTTTCAGAAACTCAATGCCCATGATTCCCGCCAGGTTGCCTTCGTTGCTGAACTCACTGAACACGGTGCTGGTGGTGCGTCGGTTCGTAAATTGGAAATACACGGCATCCATCAGGTTCATTGCCAACGCAATACTATTGACAACAACAAACACCCACTTGCACACCTTGTGATAGGTGCTCCGCTCCTTGAGGTGCAGCGGTACCAGCATCATGATGATGTAGAGGGCGCAGGTGTACATGATTGCCGACGTGTCAAAGACCAAGCCTCCCGCAAAGGCATCGACCAACGCCTTGCCGTGCAGGCCCTGTGAGAAGATACTATAGTTCTCAAGGTAATAGGCAATGCGGGCTATGAAGTAGATAACGTAGGCGATGAGCAAGTTGCACACCACCGCTACCAGCGGTGCCAGCGGCGACGAAAGCACACGGTCCTTTATTTCTTTTATGCGTTTAACAAAATTGGTAGGCATCATAGTATTTTACTCGAAAACGCTGCAAAATTACACAGAATATCTTATCTTTGCAAAACATTTTGAAAAGATGACACAGAGCATTGGCATAGAAATATTGAGGCATTTTGTCCTTGATGGTTGCGAGGTGAAGGTCGCCGATGTCACGCCGTTAGGGGCACCAGGGGCACTCGACGATGCCTTGCGTCAACTGTCGAGGCAACGACGTGACAAGACCTTGCGCTATCGCTTTGAGCGCGGCAAGATGCTCAGTGCCGGCGCGGGCCTGCTGCTCGACAATATGCTCGCTAAATATGGCTTGCGGGAGCGTGACATGCGTTATATAGAGGGTGAGCACGGCAAGCCTGCCATTGATGGTCATCCCGAGTTGCATTTCAGCCTCTCGCATAGCGGCAACTTGGTGGCGTGTGCCATTGGTGAGATGCCTGTGGGCGTTGACGTGCAGACCATTGTCACTGCGCGCGACAGCCTTGTGAATTACACTACAAGCGACTGCGAGAAGGCTCATCTGCAGATTATTGAAGACCCTGTCGCTCGAAATGCCTATTTTACCCAACTCTGGACACTCAAGGAGAGTTATGCCAAAGCAACCGGCACAGGACTTACGCATGAGTTTCCGTCGTTTGAGATTGCCGATGGCGAAGCGTTGCCATTGTCGCGCCTTGACCCGCCAGCACGCTTTTTCACCTTTGCTCTTGAAGGCGCAAGAGGGGCAGTCGCCATGCTAAATGCCAAATGAAAAAAAATATTAATTTTTTTGGGAATAAACGTCCTGAGTTATTGCAATAATAATTATCTTTGTGGTTTAAAAACTTGTGCTCATGGAATCTCAGCCATTAAGAATAGATGTTGATAGCGTGATAAGGCAGCGCCTGCCTCGTCACTACAAGTATATTCCCAAGTTTATGATAAGGTGGCTTGAGCGCATCATCAAGCAGGATGGCTTGAACAAGATTCTCACCGACATGAGCGCCGATAAAGGTGTGGGGGCTGCCGACATCGCTCTTGCCGACCTCAATGTCTCGTATAATGCCGTCGATGAGGACAACATACCTGGCGATGGACGTTTCATCTTTGCCAGCAACCATCCGTTAGGAGGACTCGACGGCTTGGCGCTGATTTCGCTCATAGGCCACCATTACGGTGGCGATAACATCAAGTTCATCGTCAACGACCTACTCATGGCTGTCAAACCCCTCGACAACGTGTTTATGCCTGTCAACAAGCATGGGCGGCAGTCACGCCAGAGCGCGCAGGAGATAGAGGCTGAATACAACGGCGACAAGCAGATGATAACTTTCCCTGCTGGGTTGTGCTCCCGCCGACTCAAGGGAGGCAAGATTGGAGACCTCAAGTGGCAGAAGTTTGTGGTATCACAAGCCATCAGCAGTCAGCGCGACATCATTCCGGTGTATTTCGACGGCCGCAACAGCAAGTTCTTCTATCGCTTTGCCAAACTCCGTGAATGGCTGGGCATCAAGTTCAATATTGAGATGATTTTCCTGCCTCGGGAGATGTTCAAGTGTTCGGGGCAGAAGTTTGGCGTGTACTTTGGCAAGCCCATCAAGTGGCAGGACCTCGATGCCAAGAATGTGCGTGGCGAGGCCGAGAGAATCCGTGAATTGGTTTACACCCTGAAAAAATCCTAATGTAATATGGTACAGGAAATTATTGACAAGGTTGACATCAAGCTCATTACTCAAGAGCTCACTCCAGAGCGACTGTTGCGTAAGACCAACAAGGCTGGCAACGAAATCTATGTCGTTGACGCACACAACTCGCCCAATACCATGCGAGAGATAGGACGCTTGCGAGAGGTGGCGTTCCGTCAAGCAGGAGGCGGCACAGGCAAAGACTGCGACATCGATGAGTTTGACCTTATGGAGCCAGCATGCCAGCAACTGTTGGTGTGGAACCCCGACGCGCAAGAGATAATTGGCGCTTATCGTTATATAGTGGGCAAGAATATGCGCTTAAACGAGGGTGGGACACCCAACATCGCCATGTCACACATGTTTCATTTCTCACAGGAGTTTCTTGAAGACTACCTGCCCTATACCGTTGAATTAGGACGCTCGTTCGTCAGGCCTGAGTATCAGTCGAGCCGATTGGGTGCCAAAGGCATCTTTGCCCTCGATAATCTGTGGGATGGCCTGGGGGCGCTCACCATCATTCACCCCGAGATTAAGTATCTCTTTGGCAAGATGACGATGTATACCAATTATCCTGTTGACTGTCGCAACCTGCTGCTTTGCTTCCTTCACCTTTATTTCCCCGACCCCGACAAGCTGGTAACCCCCATCACGCCCCTCAACATCGGTAGCGACATGAAAGAATTAGTTTCTTTCTTTGAGGGAAATAATTTCAAGAAAGACTACTTGCTCCTTAACAGCTACATTCGCAGCAAGAACATCAACATCCCGCCGCTCATCAGCTCCTACATGAGTCTCTCGCCTACCATGCGAATGCTCGGCACAGCCATTAATCACGAGTTTGGCGACGTGGAGGAGAGTGGCATCCTAATCAACCTTGACGACATCACTGCTTCCAAAAAAAGCCGCCACATCGACACCTTTGTGGGTTGATATATGTAAATTTGTATAAACCCGAATCGATCATTAGTCGGCAAAATGTTGTTTTTTTTAGCCATTCACACTTTCATCATAGAAAGTGGGTATTTCGTCATTAAATCCTTATAATATAACCTTAAAGCTACGTAAAATTTGCTTTTCGTGATTAGGAAAATGTAACTTTGCATCGTAAGAAATAACAAAATATGGGTTGTTATTGATTACGATGGTTTAATTTTTTTATATAGAGTTAAGAGAATTTCTTCATAATAGTTATAAAGTTAATAAAAAATGATTACGCACGAGAAAGTTAATTAGAAGTTTATTTAGAAGTAGGATAGATTACTGTTTACATTTTTATTATCAACAATTTGCTTCGAGCCATCACTCTTTTTGATAGAAAAAAGGTGATGGCGATTTTTTTATCCGCAAAGGCATAAGCGGCTCAAGGAGAGTTCATATGGCTTTGTGATTTGAGATAAAGAAAATCCCCAAAACTGCTTATGAGTTTTGGGGATTTATGTTTGTGTGAAATAATGGGTTATTTCTCTGTTTTCTTGGTGGCTGACTTCTTTGCTGGAGCCTTTTTTGCCGCAGTCTTTTTTGCAGCTGTTTTCTTAGTAGTTGTCTTCTTAGCAGTAGCTTTCTTTGCTGCGGCTTTTTTCACCACTTTCTTTTCCTCAACTTTTTCTTCCACCTTAGGAGCAATGATTTTTGGTTCTGGAATAGGCTCTGGCTTTGGCTCTGGAATAGGCTCTTTGAAGCGTTCCTGCTCAATGCGTGGCTCGTCGGGGTCCTCAAGATGCTCCTTGATGTATTGATCCATAGCGGCAGCGATGGAAGGCGCCTTTGGCGAGGTGGTGAAGTCAAGCCTCAGTCCATTGGCTTTGAGTTCTTCGATAGTCTTGCCACCCATCACGCCTATGGCGATGTTGCCCTGCTCAAAGTGTGGGAAACTCTGAATCAACGATTTCACTCCCGACGGGGTGAACAGGATAATCATGTCGTAGTCGAAAGGCTCATCGTTACGGATGATGTTGCTCACGGTGCGGTACATTACCGCCTTGGTGAACTTGATGCTACCGTCTTCGGGAATGTGCAATTTTTGGTCATGTACATCGCTGATAGGGTAGAGGTAGGTCTCTTTGCTATGCTTGGCAAGCAGTGGCAACAGCGACTCGGCGTGTCCTGTCTCAGTGTAGAAAATCTTGCGCTTGCGGTAGATGATATACTTTTGCAGATAGTGAGCTATAGTCTCGCTCACACAGAAGTATTTCATTGTGTCGGGAACCTTGAAACTCAGCTCTTTACAGAGTCTGAAATAGTGGTCCACGGCAGTACGCGCAGTGAAAATCACTGCTGTGTGGGCATTGATGGGGATTTTTGCCTGTCGGAATTCCTTTGAAGTCAACCCCTCAATCCTAATGAATGGCCTGAAAACTACTTCAACGCCATACTTATTTTCCAAATCGAAATAAGGAGATTTTTCAGATAATGGTTTCGGTTGGGAAACCAAGATTTTCTTAATCTTCACTGTTTCAAATAATTACGTTTATAATATGCTGCATACATAAACTGTACCGGCAAGAGCCAGGAGAGGGGGTACAATTTCGACGGCGCAAAGGTACAAAATAAAATAAATACTTGAGGACAAATTGTTGAAAAAAATTCTAAAACCCTTGCAAATAAATACAATTCTCCCCAAAATATATAGGATAATGGCCATTGTCACCATCTGTTTTATGAAGCTTGGGAAGACAAGTGTTATCACGGCGACAGGGAAAAGCAGGAGTCCCAGCACCGCCTGTGATGCCAGGAAGCCCTGCACCCACATGTCGGTTAGGCTGTCGGTGGCAAATGTGTAGCCTAAGAGACGATAGAGCAGCAACTGCAGGGAGACAAATATCGCCATGGCGAGTGTGAGCACCAGCACATGCAGGAATACCGAGTTCTGAAGAGCCACGGTGAGCGACGGGTTGTACCAGAGCAGACCATAATACATCATTATGCCTCCCATCAGGCAGGTGTTGGCAATCATGGCAATGATGATGTGCGCGTCACTGCTGGTGTGCTCAGCAAAGAGGTCATCTTTGCCCTTCGGGGAGAATAAATAGTGACCCAGATTGGAGATGTAGGACCGGCCCAAGCGATAACTGGTCATGAGGAAGATACACGAGATTAATAGCATAATCATCGACCCGGTGTCGTGCAGTGGCGACGTGTTGTGTGTGCGGGCGTTACTGCCTTTTGGCACCTCTATCACAGACATACGGTCGATGTGGGCGATAGTGGTGTCGTTGCCCTGCGACACTGGGAAGCCGTTGAGGTATTGGGCTTTGTGCTTCACAGGGGCGGCAACGCTGTCGGGTGTGGTTGTCAAAGTGGTGTCGGTGATATTTTGAACGTTCTCGGTGGGCATCGCGCTGTTGTCTAATATTTTGATTCTATGGGTTGTGGCGTTTCATTCAGATCTTTCTCGATGACTTCGACGGCTTGCTCGGGGGTGTCAACCAGCTGCACAAGGCGGTGGTGGCTTTTTTTCATAAACCCTTGCTCGATGGCGGTGGTGAGCATGGCTGCCAGGTGATTGTAGTAGCCACGCGTGTTGAGCACGACAATAGGTTTTGGGGCGAGGTTCAGCTGCCGCCAGGTGATAGCCTCCAGCAGTTCCTCCATAGTGCCGCATCCGCCTGGCAGGGCTATCACCGCTTGTGACATCTGCGCCAAAGTGAGTTTGCGCTCGTGCATGTCGGCGGTGGTGATGATGCGTGTGAGGCGATCGTAGTGCCATCCGTTGTCAACCATAAACTGCGGTATCACGCCAATGGCCTCGCCGCCAGCGTCGAGTGTGCCGTCGCTCACGGCACGCATCAGCCCCTCGCAGCCAGCGCCGTTGAGGCATGTCCAGCCGCGTTGCGCCATGAGCGCGCCTAGCTGGTATGCGGCATCAACGTAGGCCTGCTCCAAGTCGCGACTCGAAGCCCCAAAGACGCAGATGTTTACCTTTTCAAAAGCCATTTTGAGTTGTCAGTTTTGAGTTGTCAGTTTTTTATAGAATTTATAGAAAACCTATATTTTATAGTGCACTTAACACTTGTCACTCTTCCTCGTCGTTTATTATTTGGAAGTCGCGGTTTTTGTCTTTGTATTTCTCTTCCCAATACTCGTCGTCCCATTCTTGCTCATCGACCACCATTTTGCCGCCGGCATCGGGCATCTCGTCGTAGTCGGGGTCTTGAGCGGCGAAGAGGAAGTCATCCTCCTCCTGCACGCGGTGCTGGGCGTCAAGGTCGTGGAGCGCTACGCTGTCGGGGATGCGGTTGTGCTCGTCGTTGATGGTACGCCACAGGATGTCTTTGAGCTCGGTAAGTCCTTGCTGAGCCACGCTCGAGATGAACACCACTGGCACATCGGAGGGCAGCCCGTCGCGCAGCATCTCTTTAAGTTCCTCGTCAATGAGGTCGCATTTGGTGATTGCCAGCACACGTGGCTTCTCCACCAGGTCGGGGTTGAAAGTGGCGAGCTCGTTGCTCAGTATCTCATATTCGCGCTTGATGTCGTCGGTGTCGCTGGGTATCATAAACAGCAGCACGGCGTTACGCTCTATGTGTCGCAGGAAGCGCAATCCCAGACCCTTACCCTCGCTGGCACCCTCGATGATGCCAGGGATGTCGGCCATGACAAACGACTGCTGCCCGCGATAGGTCACAATGCCCAAGTTGGGCTCCAGGGTGGTGAAAGGATAGTTAGCGATTTTGGGCTTGGCGGCGCTGATTACTGAGAGCAGAGTTGACTTGCCGGCGTTGGGGAATCCCACAAGGCCCACATCGGCGAGCAGCTTCAATTCCAGTATGATAGACTTCTCCACGCCGTCCTCGCCAGGCTGGGCGAAGCGGGGAGTCTGACGTGTGGCAGTCTTGAAATGCACGTTGCCCAAGCCGCCGCGGCCGCCTTTGAGGAGGCGCACTATTTGCCCGTCTTGCGTCACGTCACATAGGAACTTTCCGGTCTCGGCATCATATACGGCAGTGCCGCACGGCACCTCGATGGTGCGGTCCTCGCCTTTTTTGCCGGTGCACTGGTTTTCGGAACCTGGCGCACCATCGGTTGCGAAGATGTGGCGCTGGTACTTGAGGTGTATAAGGGTCCACAGGTTGCGGTTGCCTTTGAGGAAGATGTGACCACCACGACCGCCGTCACCGCCGTCGGGCCCGCCTTTGGGGATATACTTAGCTCGGTGCAGGTGCTTAGACCCCGCCCCGCCATGCCCGCTGCGGCACATTATCTTCACATAATCAATAAAGTTGCTCTCTGCCATAATAGTAGTTTTGTCGCTCGCTGTCGCGAGCTAGTTCTGCCGCAAGCTACGCTTGCTAGTTTTGTCGCTCGCTGTCGCAGGCTGGTTTTGTTTCGGGCTGCAAAGTTACTACTTTTTTCTCATTTATCTTGAATCAGCTATTATGTTTTGCCTTAAAACAGTTTTTTCTCAGGCTTTTTGATTACTAAAGTGCCACTACAAAAGCGGTTGGAATACACAAAGGTAAACCAACCGCTTTGAATCTTATAAGACACAGACTATTATTTCTTGCACCAAGTATTTGCCAGAACTACACCTACAACCACAACGATAAAACAAACCACCATCGTTAGAATGTGCGCCATTGCACTATCTTCCTTACCAAGAAAGAAAGGAATGAAAATCACTACTGGCACAATAAATAGAATTAACGCAACGACAAGGCGCAGACGCTTGATGTTGAATTTTTGCTGTTCTTCCTTACTTGCAGTGTTGTAGCCGGCAATTAAAGAGTCGCCCCATCCACTTAAAATAAAAATGCCCACTCCTATTGGAATGATACTTACTATGGTAATAATAATGTCTATAATATCAATCGTCATCTTCCTGGTATTTATTTGACTGCAAAGTTAGGCATTATTTCTCTATTTGAGCTTGTTCATGGGGCTTTATTCCTGCGTTTGCTTGACACCGAAATCACCTGTGACGGTGACTAAAATTCGCTTATTATACTTTTGTCAACATAGGTAAAGGTAACTCAACCGCTTAATGCCGTAGAAGGCAATACTAATAAATTGGAATTTATAGTTCTAAAATATTTTGTATCGCTGTCTCGTAATCTTTATCTATCAATGTTACAGACTCACCGCTTTGGGTGAATTCATTGATGTATTGATGATTGTCGGCTTTCAGCGAATCGACCGTATTGTCAGTGGCAAACAGTCTTGTTTCTATATCTGAGCCATGTTTCCTGATATCATCAATGTGAGCTTCGATATAAGCATCTGTCATAGCCAGACAAATGAATTGAATAGACTGCAAATACTGCTCACTGAAATCCTGTCGCCAAACAGATGGTATGAAGCATCCTTCAATGATGAGATTCTGCTCATTTTCAATAGCAGTCTTAATCATCTCTCGAACAATTGGCCAAAGATAATCAGTGAGTGCAGCATCGTCTTCCGGGGTAAGGTTGGTATTGCCGCTGCGTATCATTCCCATTTTAAGGTGGTCAATGGAGAGATACGGATAACTATATTTCTCGAGAATCCGTTGCGCCAAGAGAGTTTTCCCGGTATGTGAAGCCCCAGTAATCAGTATAATCATAGTCTCGCTTGTATCTCTTTTTTCACTTTTTCTAAATCAGCACATGAGAGGATCGGCATGAGGCTTTCCACCTCTTCGATGCTTTTATCCCACCACTTGAATTTGAGCAACAATTCAATTAATTCATCATCGAATCGCATCTTGACGACCCTACAAGGATTGCCCACTGCAATGGAATATGGGGGAATATCTGATGCGACAACTGAGTTGGCTCCAATAATGGCTCCATCGCCAATGCTAACGCCTGGCATGACGGTCACATTTTGCCCAATCCACACATCATTGCCTACAACTGTATCACCCTTATATGGTAATTCGTTTTTCACAGGAGCCATTGCGCTTCCCCAATCTCCGCCTATCACGTAAAAGGGATAAGTCGTAACACAAGACATTCTGTGATTTGCCCCATTCATAACGAACTCAATCCCCTTGGCAATAGCACAGAACTTGCCTATAATCAACTTGTCACCGATAAAGTCGTAGAAATGTGTCACATGTTTTTCAAATTGATCTGCACCATCCACATCATCGTAATAGGTGTAGTCACCGATGATAATGCGGGGGGTCTTCACCACGTTCTTGATGAAGCAAAGGCTTGGAATCTTTGGATTCGGAAAAGCCTCGTTGGGATTCGGTCTGTTAGAAATCATCATAACAAAAAGCCGCTAACAATGTGCAAAGGTAAGCATTATTTCTTTACTCTCGTTTATTGTTGGGGCTTTTATTGTTCATGAACCTTTGGTAATTATCCTGCGCCTGGTTGGATACCGAAATCACCTGTGATATTGACAAAATTTCAATTATTATACTTTTGTCAATATTCCTAAAAGTAACCCAACCGCTTGATGCCGTAAAAAAATTACATAATTTCTTGTGAGTAAATCATGAAACTAACTAATTTGACGGTGTCCAATGATTTTTATACAGATACGCCAGACATTGCCACCACCACATGAGGTACAAGAAAAAGCGGAAAGCTGAACGCAGGCCCACGAAGACCAAGAAAAAAACTCAATTTCAGCACACCTGTTAGAGAGTTCTACAAACATTTTTCTTAACTTTGTTTCAAAATATGCATTTGCTTGTTGACTCTATATACTTTGCATCATTGCGAAGGAAAATTGTTAAAATTTACACATTATTATAGGAAATGCAAGTTTTTTGTCTAATTTTGCACCCGATTTTGAATTGAAACGGCATTGTTGCATCTGGTGTGAGCCTCACAACGTGCTGATAATTAAGAAAAAGACGATAATATTTTTTTAAAAATGGCAGATAATCTTGTGATAGTGGAGTCTCCGGCAAAAGCCAAGACCATCCAGAAATTTTTGGGAAAGGACTACAAAGTCATGTCGAGTTACGGTCACATCCGCGACTTGGAGAAAAAGGATTTCAGTATTGACGTAGAGAATGATTTTGAGCCCATCTATGAGATACCAGAGGATAAGTTGGCTCTTGTGCAAGAGCTCAAGAAGGCCGCCAAAGGTGTGAATACCGTGTGGCTGGCAAGTGATGAGGACCGCGAGGGAGAGGCTATCGCCTGGCACCTCAACGAGGTTCTTGAGCTTAAGAAGGAGAACACGCGCCGCATAGTGTTTCACGAGATTACCAAGCCCGCGATTCTTGCCGCCATTGAGAATCCCCGCGACATCGACACCAACCTCGTTGACGCGCAGCAAGCCCGCCGCGTGCTCGACCGCATTGTGGGTTTTGAACTCTCTCCGGTGCTGTGGAAGAAAATCAAGCCATCGCTGAGCGCGGGCCGTGTGCAGAGCGTGGCGGTACGCCTTCTCGCCGAGCGTGAGCAGGAAATCCGCGACTTCAAGAGCGAGGAGTACTACCGCGTGAGCAGCGAAATGCTTGCAGGCGCCGACGAGAACGTGGTACCATGCGAGCTCAACAAGCGTTTTGCCACTCGTGACCAGGCTGTGGAGCTGCTTGAGCATTGCAAGAACGCCACCTTCACGGTTGCTGATGTTCAGGTGAAGCCCATCAAGAAATGCCCTGCTCCACCTTTCACTACCTCCACATTGCAGCAGGAAGCGTCGCGCAAGCTCGGCTTCTCTGTTGCCCAGACCATGCGCATCGCTCAGTCGCTCTATGAGAGCGGACACATCACCTACATGCGTACCGACTCTGTGAACCTGTCGAGCCTCGCCATTGGCACTATCAGCAAGGAAATCAAGGACTCGCTTGGCGAGAAATACCTGAAGGTGCGCAAGTACCACACCTCGTCGAAGGGCGCACAAGAGGCTCACGAGGCCATCCGCCCCACCTTTATCAGCAACCACGACATCAATGGCTCTGCACAAGAGAAGAAACTCTATAACCTGATTTGGAAACGCACTATCGCCTCTCAGATGGCTGACGCGCAAGTTGAGAAGACTCAAGTTGAGATAAGCATCAGCGGCCGCAAAGAATTGTTTGAGGCAAGCGGTGAAGTAGTGAAGTTCGACGGCTTCTTGAAGGTGTATTTCGAGACCAGCGACGATGAGATCGCCACTCCCGAGTTCCACACCCTACCACCTCTCAAAGTGGGCGACGTGCTCACCGAAAAAGAAGTGGTTGCCACACAGCGCTTTACCCAGCAGCCCAACCGCTACAGTGAGGCTATGCTCGTGAAACGCCTCGAGGAGCTTGGCATTGGCCGTCCTTCGACCTACGCTCCCACCATCTCCACCATTCAGGCGCGCGACTATGTTGTCAAGGGCGAGAGCAAAGGCATCAAGCGCAGTTTTGAGCAAATCACCCTCAAGGGTAACAAGATTACCACCAAGACCAAGAGCGAACTTGTGGGCAACGAGAAGGGCAAACTCATCCCCACCGACGTGGGTATGGTGGTCAACGACTTCCTCACCAAGTTCTTCCCGCAGATTCTCGACTATAACTTCACAGCCAAGGTGGAGACCGAGTTTGACGAGATTGCCGAGGGCAAGAAGAAATGGAACGATGAGATTAAGGAGTTCTACAAGGGATTCCATCCCGAGATTGAAAAGGTGTCGTCGCTGCGACTTGAGCACAAGGTTGGCGAGCGTATGCTCGGCAACGACCCCGCTACCGGCAAACCTGTATCGGTGAAGATTGGCCGCTATGGACCATTAGTGCAATTGGGCAGCACCGACGATAATGAGAAGCCCCGCTTCGCCTCGTTGCAGAAGGAGCAGAGCGTTGCGACCATCACCCTCGAAGAGGCACTCAAGCTCTTTGATATGCCCCGCACGCTGGGTACTTTTGAAGGCAAGGAAGTTTCCGTTGCAATAGGCAAGTATGGCCCCTACATCAAGCACGACGGCAAGTTTGTGTCGGTGCCTAAGGAGATGTCTCCCTACAGCATCACCATCGACGATGCCGCCGAACTCATCAAGGAGAAACGCGTCACCGAGGCCAAGAAGGTGCTCATAACCTTTGACGAGGAACCCGAACTGCAAGTGATGAACGGACGCTTTGGCGCCTACATCGTCTATAAGAAGCAGAACTACAAGATTCCCAAGAAATATGACGCTTCGAAACTTACCCTTGAAGACTGCCGCGCTATCGTCAACGACGAGGCCAACGCCAGCAAGGGCGGGAAACGCAAGGCCGCAGCCAAGAAGTAAGTGCGCTTCGCGCAGTTTAGAGTTTAGAGGGGAGAGTACTTTGTACTTTCTCCTTTTTACTTATTACTTTAATTTAGTACCCGAAGTCTTCGCCCACAAGCACCACCACGTGGCGACCCTGGTTACGGCAGTTGCGCAGCAGGTGGATGTAGCTGCAGATGCTCTCGGGGCTGTTGCAGTTGTGGCACAAGCCGTCAACACGGCAGGGTGTAGCAATGTCGAAACGCTGTGAATTGATGGGCGACGCTGTGCTGCGGGCGCGGGCAATGGCGGTTTCCACGGTGGGTGCAACTTTGTTGAGGCCGATGATGAAAATCACCTTTTTGGGTCCCCATGAAATTGCGGCGATGCGGTTTCCGTTGCCGTCGATGTTGACGATTACACCATCTTCGCTGATGGCGTTTGCGCTACTCAGGAACACGTCGGCACTGAAAGCTCGCAGATACATCTGCTGCTTCTCTTGTGGGTCGTCAACCACGTCACGGTCAAGCACCTCGATTGTACCGCGTTCTTTTAGGGCTTGTGGTATTCCCAGGTCGCGTACTGTCATCGAGCCTCCCCACGTCACACTGCTGCCATCGGCAATCAGCTCCATCACTTTGCTCACCGCCTCTTGCGAGGTGGGGCAATAGAATGCCTCGATGTTGCGGCGTTTAAGGTTTTTCACTAACTTATCTCCCAGCAGGTTGTTTCTTATTTCTAATGGTGTCATAATAGTTAAGAGTTAATAGTTATAAGTATTTAGTTGATAATTGTGGACTATGAACTGTGAACTATGAACTGTGAACTATCTTGTCGGCGTAAGCACGGCCCACGGGAATCTCGGTGCCGCCAGTGAGGGTGAGCTGGGTGCGCGAGTAGCTCTCGATGCGATGTCGCGGCACAATGTAGCTCTTGTGAACCCGCACAAACTCGTTCTCGGGGAGCATCGCTTCAAGCGACTTCATGCTCATCTGGGTAATGACAGGTCGGCTTTCCACGGTGAAAATCTTCACATAGTTGTCCATCGCTTGGATATAAAGGATAGAACCAAGCTGAACAGTCACATTCTTGTACTCTACCTTTACGGTTATTTCCTGCCCTTCGAGCGGTGGTGCAGCACTGTAGTTTACAAGTTTGATAGCCTGCTGCACCTTGTTTACAGCCTTCTCAAACCGACTGAATGAGAATGGCTTGTGCAGAAAATCAACGGCATTGAGATCAAAACCGTCAACGGCATACTGCGCGTAGGCAGTGGTAAACACCAAAAATGTACCCTGCGGAATCTCTTTAGCGAGACTCACGCCGTTCACTTCTCCCATCTTCACGTCGAGGAAGAGCAAGTCGGGGTGTGTGCGTTTCACATGCTCGATGCCCACAAGAGGATTAGTGAAGGTGTCGAGCTCCATGTCACCCATTCGCTGGCAGAAGTTCTTAATAACTTCCAGAGCCATAGGCTCATCGTCGATAGCTACACATTTCATGGCTTTAGATTTATGGTGAGTGTTAGGTCAAATTGGTCCTCTGTCTCTTTGATGTCAAGGCTGTAGCCGTTGCCGTAAATCAAGTCGAGACGCTTGCGGCTGTTCTCGATGCCTATGCCTTGACGGGCACCATCGGCAGGACGGGTGCGGATGGGGTTGCTGGTGGTGAGAGTAAGTACACCGTCAACGACCTGCAAATTGATGTCGATAACTGTGTCGATGCTGGCGCTAACACCATATTTCAGTGCGTTCTCCACAAAGGTAATGAGCAGCATCGGCGCGATGGTTAGACCGTACCGCTTGCCGTCATTGTTGTAGTTGAAGTTTACTTTGGTGCACTCGTTCAGACGGTTGCGTTGCAAGTCGATGTATTGCTGCAGATAGTGAGCCTCATCATCAACCGCCACGCTGTCTTGATTGGCATTGTTGTAGATGTAGCGCGTGATGTCGATAAACTGCATGAAGGTATCCTCGGTCTTGGGACTTTGCGTTACCACCATGCTGTAGAGGGTGTTGAGAGTGTTGAACAAGAAATGCGGGTCGATTTGCGCCTTGTAGAGCGAGAGTTCGGCCTTGTTTTTAGCAACCTCCAACTCTTGACGATGCGCGCGCAGGCGATATAGCTGCCCCAGCAGACCGATGGCACTGCTGAAGGTCATCACTATCACAAACAAGAACCACACCGCCTGCTGGTGTAGGCGGAACTTGAGAGGGGAGAAAGTGCTTTGTGGAGGAGCTCCCGCTGGCGGTTGGGCAGGTTGCCGCTGGAAGTGGAACTCCATCTTGTACTGCAAGAGCAGGTAGGTGACACCTATCATCGCTATCACCACCAGTGCCGCCCAGATAAGGCGTTTACGATCCTTGAACAGGGAAGGAATAGTGAACACGCGGTTCACGAAATATACAATGTAGAGCCATGCTACGAGCAGGCACACAAAGAGCAGGTTGTTCTCCAACCACCTCTCGATAGGCAGCAAGTAAATCATCACTGGAAGTAACACGAGGCAGAAGAACAGGTCAATCCACAGCTGGACCTTCTTGCCAGCCATGAGTTTGGTGTTTTGGGTGATAGAGGTTGTGTTCATAGTTTGGTAAAAGGTTATTGAATGCGCTTTCGGTACATATAGCAGTAGTAGGGTTGAGAGGGAGTGCTGAATCGTTCAACTAATTCCTCGTAAATTTTCTCATAGCCATGCTTGTCAAAGTATTGCCAACTGCATGTGCTGTCGGTGATGTGATAAGTCCACTGTGCTCCACGGTCGAATAGCAACTGCTTGAGTCCCATCTGTAATGCTTTGGCATAACCGTGCTTGTAGCTTAACAGGAACGAGAACTTGGCGCTGTCTTCGCTCATAAGGTTTAGCAGCTCGCGCTCGGTGCGCAGCAGGTAGGCTGTGGCCTCGAGCACGTGCTTGCGCTCTTCGTCATCTTTGTCAGCCAAAAAATCTTGGACCCACTGCTCCGAAATGTTGACATGGTTTTTCATGCGGGCTAAAGCTACTGCCTGCAATGTGCCGTCATCGTCACAAGCTTTGAGCGCAAGCTGCGGGTCAAAGAACATATTGAGCACTACTTCTCGTGAGAATTCGTTTATGTGCTCAATGCCCTGGGCAATATCCTTTTCCCACATCTTGGCAAGTTTCTCTGCCACGATGTCGATGTCGGCCATATCAAAAGGCTGGATGAGCATGAATGGTAAGTGTTAAGTTATAAGTGTTAAGGGTTAAATGAGCTGCGACGGAGTCGCAGCACGGTGAACCTCCCCGATTCCCGATCCCCGATCTCCGATCCTCGTCACAAGCGCTCAGAACTGGTTCTCGACGATGTCGGTGAGCACGTCACTCATCTCAAGGCCTGCGGCGCGCACCTGCTGCGGAATGAAGCTGGTGGCTGTCATGCCGGGGGTGGTGTTCACCTCGAGCATGTTGATGCAGTCGCTGCCGTCGGGGTTCTTGGTAACTATGTAATCGACACGTATGATGCCGTTGCAGTGTAGGATGTCATAGATGCGGCTGGTCTCGGCCTGTAGGGCGGCAGTGAGCTCAGGGCTGATGCGTGCGGGGGTTATTTCCTCTACCTGACCGTTATACTTGGCATCATAGTCGAAGAATTCGTTGTCGGTAACCACCTCGGTGACAGGAAATACCACGCTCTTAGTCTTGGTCTTATAGCAGCCCACGGTGACCTCGGTACCGTCGAGGAAGCGCTCCACCATCACTTGGTTGAACTGCTTGAAAGCGTTTTTGATGGCTGGTGCGAGTTGACTTTTGTTTTTCACCTTGGTAACGCCAAAACTCGAACCGTCGTCGGTAGGCTTTACAAAGCATGGCATTCCGAGTTCGCGCTCTATGTCATCCTCGGTGATGTTGCGCTCCACATCCTTGATGAGCAGGATGCTGTCGGCAACTGTCACGCCAAAGGGCCGCATATAATTGTTGAGCATATATTTGTTGAACGTCAACGCCTCCACAAGCACATTGCAGGTGGAGTAAGGCAGTTTGATGAGGTCGAAATAGCCTTGTAGTATGCCATTCTCGCCAGGGGTGCCGTGGATGGTGATGTAGGCATAGTCGAATGTCGTCTTCTCGCCTTTCTTGTCTTTGTGTTTGAACGAGAAGTCGTTCTTGTCGATGGGGGCAATGCTGCCGTCATGCAGATTCACATGCCAGTCGTTGCCTCTTATCACTACGATATACACGTTGTAGCGGTCGCGGTCAAACCAGCTGTAGAGTCCCTGCGCCGAGCGCAGCGACACCTCATGCTCCGACGAGTCGCCACCACACACGATGGCAATATTTCGCTTTGTTTTCTTCATTGCTGTTTTGTGTTATGTGATTTATTTATTGAAGTGCAAAGTTACACAATAATATCATACAATTACAAACAATTGCACAACAATTATACATCATTAAAGGACAAAAATAGTTTTCAATGAAAATAATGACCATTGCTAATCATCTGAAAAAAATGCGAAACCCATTGCAAGATTTTAATTTTGTGTTTTAATCGTAGATTGGGGTACTAAAACGGCAATTTTTTCTTTGATTTAGCACACGAATCATGTGTATTGGTACTAAAACGGCATTTTTTTCTTCGATTTAGTACGTGAATGTTGAAAAATCACGGTCTATTAAACTCTTGAATAACAAATATATACCTAATTGCAAGGTTGTCGTTTTCCTTGAATCGTGTTTTTGGTGTGTAATTTTGTGGTGTAAAAATCAATCAACCGCAAATTATTCATCTTTTAAAGTATTACATTATGGAAACTAACACTGAAACAAAAATGCGCACTAAGGTATTTAATGTGATTATCCTTGACAAGAGCGGCTCAATGACAAGCATCGCTAAGCAGGCCATCGACGGCGTGAACGAGACCATCGCCTCAATCGAGCGTAGCCAAGAGAAGCACCCAGAGAACGATAACCTGCTCACATTGGTGGCATTCTGCGGATGCGAAATCAAGAAGATTTATGAGCAATGCCCCATTGGCGAGGTGAAACCCATCACCAGCAACGACTATAAGCCCTGCTGCATGACTCCGCTCTACGACGCTATTGGCAACACTATCACCACAGTGCACCGCTTGATGGAAAACGAGAAGAATGCCATCGCCAGCGTGACCATCATCACCGATGGCTATGAGAATGCCTCTAAGGAGTTTACCCACAAGGCCATAAAGAGCCTTATCGAAGCCTACAAGAGCGAGGGCTGGCTCTTTGCCTACATCGGTGCCGAACATGATGTGGAGGCTGTGTCGTTCTCTCTGTCGATTGACAACAAACTGAAATTTGAGAAGACTGATAAGGACACCAGGGCCATGTTCTGCTGCCTGCAAGACAACTACGACGACTACATCGATGACATTGCGCTAACGATGAGCAGTCAGGAAATTGATGAGGAGCAGAAAAGGCAATTCCTGCGCCAGCGCTCTAAAAGTTTCTTCAGGAGAAAAAAAGATAATAATATGTAACAGCAACTATCGCCTTAAGTGTGTCATGTGCCAAAACATGGCACACTTTTTGCTAGTTTCTTGTCTATAATAATTCTATTGCTAAATTATCCACATGAGTCACATTATAAGAAGTTTACCGAATTTTAAGAGAGGATTGCGCTACGGTGTTATCTATGTTGTCACGTCGTTTTTAGACTACGATTATAATAACATGCCTAGGTCTATCGGCCGTGCAGTCTCGCCTCGTTTGTTGCAGTGGCTTGAGTCCCTTACTGGCTACAAGATTGAGGTGATTCAGTCGCCCGAAGAACGTGGAACTACCCTTATGGCCCGTCGTATCAATGTGGGCAATGCTGGCAAAGATGCAGTGGTGGAGATGCCGCTCAGATTTAAGTCAATGCGCGATATCAAGCGTTTTGCAGAGAGCGTCACCGATGTTTTGAGTACCGACCAGGGCGACAAGATGTTAGAGCCTGAGGACGCACGTAGGAATATGTGCTGCCTGCCAGACTATGATGACTATGGTGATGATGACTATTGTGACATGCTTGAGGTAGCCAGGTCAAGCCGTTCTGTGGAACATGAACATCATGCTGAAAGAAAAAAGTCTTGGCTCAAATTGATAAAGTACAAGAAAAAGGAGAGCAAAAATGTTGATGAAAATGTCGATGATATTGTCTATGATGATAATTTAGAGAATGACTCTTGTGAATATTTTCCAGCACCTGAGATTGCCATTGAAGAAGATGAGATAATCAACATCGAGCAAGAGCGGGAGATGGCACTAAAAGCCATCCAGGCGCAAATTCTTGATTATGTGACAAAATTTCATGCCGACCCGTCACAACTCATCAACACACTGCTTGAGGGCAAGATAGTGATAGGGCAAAAGGACCAACTCAGTCCGCTGGTGGTGAACAACGACCTGAAAATTGTGCTGCCCAATTTCAACGAGGTGGAAGTGAAGATGCCTGCCATGTGCAGAGCCATCTATATCCTCTTCCTGAAGCATACTGAAGGTATAGCGCTGCGCGATATCGGTGACTACCGCGCTGAACTTGAGGACATCTACTCGATAGTGATGCCCGGCCGCAGCGAGGAGAAGGCAAAGGAGGCTATCGACAACCTACTTGACCCCATGAGCAACACTCTCAACGAGTATATATCAAAGATTAAGCGATGCTTCAAGTCGTGCATCATCGACGATGAACTGGCAAGCAATTACATTATCACAGGCAAGCGTAACGAACCTTACCGCATCGCACTTGACTCGTCACTCATATCCCTGCCACGCGCGGTGAAAGGATAAACAACACATTTAGCAGCAATCTATAGAAAACTATTAAATATATCTAATTTATAAAATTCCGCCAATTATTAATCCTATAGTTGACGGAATATTTGTTGTTGATGGCTCGATAACCCAAGAAAAGTGTGTTTTTTGTCAATTATTCCCCAAGAAAAGTGTGGTTTTTACTTGCATATTCCCCAAGAAAAATGTAATTTTGTCTTGTCGTCTTTGATGAGATTCAAGAAAATAATTAATACCTTCTCTGATAAGTTACAATCAATCAACGGGTAAGCCAAATTTTAAGTACAAAACGTTGTTTGTAAGACGCTGACTTTCAACGACTGAAAAAGTCATCATATAAACATACAATTTTAAAAATTAACCGAATAATTGAAACTTAAAAACAAAGAAAAATGAAATCAAAAAAATTAATTCTATTATTTGTAAGTGTGTTTCTGACTTCTATATTGATGTCATCTTGCAAACCTGCCGCAGTTAAAGAAGCTGCAAAGATTCTTTCAAAAACTGCAAAATCTGCAAAATCTGGAAAATTAGCAAAAACTGGAAAATTATGCAAAAAAGTTGTAAAATCTTATAATGATATTAATGACTATGCTGAAATTGCTAATGCTATGATTGAGGGATTCGATGAAGACCAAGTCGAGGAAGGTGGTATTACGGCGGGACAAGCAAATCAATTATATGCATATGATATCTATTATGGAAATCCAGGAGATTTTGTTTCAACGTTAAAGTTTGCCGATAATGTTCCGCCTCAAATGCAACAGCAATATATTCAAGTGGCATATTACGCTCAACAATTAATACAGAGTATGATACAACAAGGCCAAGATTTTAGTTACAAAGTAACAAAAGAAGTTGTAAATGAGGATGGCAGTGTGTTTATTTATAATAAAATGTATTTGAACGGACAGTTAATCAATGATGACAATACTCCTGATATTATGGTAATTGGTGATGATGGATATTGGTATCAATTAATAACTTATGAGATGGCTGCAGAAGCTATACAATCCTATTTAGAAGCGCAGCAACAAATGTCATATCATTATTAAATATGCGTTGAAATATCTTCAAAAACTTACATTTCTTTCTAATAATTTACTCGGAGCGCTAATTGCGATCCGAGTTTTTCTTCATAGGTTATCCTTGCGCATTTCAATGAAACCTTGCATAGACCAAGGATGGATGGAGAACATCCCACTTTATACTGCCGAGGCTTATTTCAGAAATGAGCAATAGAATTAATCCACTTCTCTACTATTCCACTTCTCTACTATTCCACTACTCTACTACTCTACTAACCCCTTAATATAACGATACAGTTTCCTATAAAACGGATGCTTGGTCATGGTGTTGCTGTCGCCCATGATGAAGAGTTTCATGCGGGCGCGGGTGATGGCTACGTTCATGCGGCGCAGGTCGCGCAGGAAGCCTATCTGCCCCTCGTCGTTGTTGCGCACGAGGCTGATGACGATGATGTCGCGCTCCTGCCCTTGGAAACCGTCAACGGTGTTGACCGAGATGAGATGCCGCAAGGGTTTGAAATAGGCGCTCTTGCGCAGCAACCGCCGCAAGTACTGCACTTGGGCTCGATAGGGCGAGATGATGCCCACGTCGAGACGTTCGTCAAGCACTCGCTGCCGTCCTAACCGCTCGAAATACTGCTGCAATGTGTCGATGGTGAGCTGTGCCTCGGCACGGTTGATGCGCCCGTAGGTCTCGCCCACGAGTTCCTCATGCGCCTCAAGTCCGAGTTCGGCGGTATCTACCCACGTCATGGGCGTATCGAGGTCAAGGATGCTGCGATATTTCACTTCGGGAGCGCTCTCTACCTGCCCGCCGTAGAACCAGTCGCTCGAGAAGCGCATAATGTCGTCGTTCATTCGGTATTGCACTTTTAGCAATGTCACCACCTGCGGATTGCTCTGCACAATGCGTTCCATCAGGGTCTTGGCGAGTCCGCCTTTTATCGCCTCAAGGCATTTTATGGTTGGTGGCAGCTGGCAGTGGTCACCAGCGAAGATTACGCGGTTTGCCCTGCGGATGGCTATCCAGCACGCTGCCTCTAGTGCCTGAGCTGCCTCGTCAATGAACAGGGTGGCAAATTTCATGCCTTGCAGCACACGGCTGTCGCTTCCGGCGAGGGTGCAGGAGATGACTCGCGCACTGTTAAAGAGCTCGTTGTTAATGCGCAGTTCCAGTTCGGTCTCACGGCTTTTCAGGCGGTCGAGCTTCTGGTGGTAGCTGTCGCTGCCCCGCCGCTTGGCGCCGCGCAGTTCACGGATGGCCTTGCGTATCGCCCACAGCTGAGGATAGTCGGGGTGCGCCTCAAAACGCCGCTCGTAGGTGAAGCCAAGTATCTTGTCGTTGACCTTTGTGGGATTGCCTATGCGCAGCACCTCCACTCCTCGGTCAACGAGCCGCTCGCTAATCCAGTCAACCGCCATATTGCTCTGGGCGCATACCAGCACCTGGTTCTCGCGTCGCAGCGTCTCATAAATCGCCTCAACCAGCGTGGTAGTCTTGCCAGTGCCGGGAGGACCGTGCACGATTGCAACATCCTTTGCGAGCAGCACCTCGTTGACGGCGTGCTCCTGAGTGGGGTTTAGCCACGGAAAGCGGATGGGGTCAAAGGTAAACTTCTCGGTCTTGCTGTGATTATAGAACAGGTCGCGCAGATGGGCAAGGCGGTTGCCCTTAGCTTTTGCCACGCGGTCGATGGCTTGGAGCATTAGTTGGTAGGTATGCTCGTCAAACGACAACTGCACTCCCACGTGTTCATGCCCTTGCAACTCGGCAACGGCATTGCCGTCGGGCACCACTATCACCATATGGTCTTCTTGCGCATAGCTCACCGAGCCGGCAAACTTGAAATATGTGATATTGTCGCCCGCATCCACACGAAAGAACATCACCTGGCGGCCATATTCAAAATTGTGTTCAATGTCGGTGTCCTCTTTGCGGCTCACCTCCACCACAAGTTGGTTGAGAGAGTTGTAGTAGCTGCGTCCCACAGTGATGGGCCACCAACAGTCACCACGCTTCACCTTGCGCCCGAGCCCCACGGTCTCTGTCTGACGCTGGAACTCGCTGCGTTCCGCGTCACGCTCTGCCACCAGCAATGCCCGCTGCTTCTGCAATTCCAATATGGGAGATACCGCCTGCATAAACAATGTTTTTTGCAAAGTTACGAAATAATTCCCAACTCCACTTTAAAAAAACGCTTTTCTGTCCTGAACAAATAGGGTGTGTCAAAATAAAAAACAACTGATTTTTAGATAAAATGCTCACGCTTGCAAGGCATTGAGCAAGATCAGCTTTGACTCGCTTAATCGCATTTTTCTGATTAATCTGAATCCCACGCAGTAATAAAACAAAAGAACATAAGCTTTCATAAGAACATAATTATTATTCATATTGCCTCCAGAGAAAAATTTTTGTTTTTATGTTCTTGTGTCCAAAAAAGAAGCAAACGCAAAAGAATCTGTTTAATCTGTGGTTTATATTCTGAATAGCTATTGGAGAAATATATCAGAAAAATCAGATTAATCAGTTGTTTGTTGCTTTTGTTTTATATAAGCAAGCCAATTGAAGTAGTTATAACAAAAAAATGGTGGCTTATAACCGATAACTGAAAACTATTTATTACCTTTGCAAAAAACAGAATATTAACCAACTAAATATTTAGACATGAAAACAAGGTTTTTATCGTTCCTCATGTTTCTAATGGCTGCGGCGATTCCCGCCAGTGCCTACGACTTTATGGTCAATGGCTTATGTTACAACAAGAACAGCGACGGCACAAGTGTGACGGTGACATACCAAAATTCATCCTCGCCTCGATACACCGACCTCAGTGGGGCTGTAACAATCCCTTCCAGCGTTACCTATAGCGGCAAGACCTATACTGTGAACAGGATTGGCAGTACAGCCTTTGCCGGTTGCACCGAATTGACATCGGTAACCATGCCAAACACAATCACTACTATTGACGGTTATGCTTTTTCGACTTGCTCGGGATTAACGGGATTGTTGACTATTCCCAACAACGTGACAGCTATTGGCGACTATGCTTTTTATGGTTGCTCTGGCTTGACACAGGTAACCATCCCAAGTTCGGTGAAAGCGATAGAGTATTACGCCTTTAACTTCTGCACTAATTTGAAACGCGTAAACATTTCCGACCTTGTCGCTTGGTGCAATATCGATTTTAATGGCACAGCCAGCAATCCGCTGCAACAAGACCTATACCTCAATGGCACAAAAGTTACCAATCTGGTCATTCCTAGTTCGGTAACAATAATAAAAAAATACGCGTTCCATGCTTTTAAATCATTGCAACAAGTGACAATACCAAGTTCTGTCACCGAGATTGGCTACGAAGCCTTCTATTATTGTACTGGTTTGACATCGGTTGTTTTACCCAACACAGCAATTTTGATTGGAGGAGAAGCATTCAGTGCATGCAGCAGTTTGGCAACACTGAGCTTTCCCAGCTCGATGTTTTCCATTGGCAGTAATGCTTTTGCTGGCACTGCATGGTATAACAATCAGCCTGATGGTGTAGTCTATGCCGGCAATGTGGCATATAAATATAAAGGCACAATGCCCCAAGGGACATCAATCACTCTGAAAAACGGGTGTTTAGGAATAGCTGGAAGTGCCTTCTATGGTTGCGGCAACATGACCTCGATAACCATCCCCAACACCGTCAAAATAATTTCATACGAAGCATTTTGCGATTGTTCTGGCTTAACATCAATAACTATCCCCAATTCAGTGACATCTATTGGCAATAGTGCGTTTTACCATTGTAATAGCCTGTCATCAATCACTTTTTCAAATTCCAGTTCATTGAAAGAGATAGGGCAATTAGTCTTCAGCCGTTGTTGTTTTACATCGATTACCATTCCCAAGTCGGTAACACATATCGGCCTGTGGGCTTTTGATGCCTGCAATGACTTGACACAAGTCAACATCACCGACCTCACCGCTTGGTG
>JAFYYG010000053.1 GCA_017557625.1 Muribaculaceae bacterium | reverse complement strand
GGAGCTTCGGCAGCGGGAGCGGTCTCCTCGGCGGGAGCCTCTTCCTCAGCAGGAGCGGGAGCTGCGGCAGCAGCGGCTTCGGCCTCGGCCTTAGCCTTAGCGGCAGCGATTTCAGCTTTCTTCTGAGCCACGGCCTCAGCCTTGGCTTCATTCTTCTTAGCTTCTTCAGCGAGGCGCTCTTTGTTAGCGGCCTTCTTGTTTTCGCGAACTTGATTGCGAACGGCCTCGATCTTAGCGTCTTTTTCAGCCTTCCAAGCGTCGAAACGCTTTTGAGCCTCTTCTTGAGAGAAAGCGCCCTTCTTCACGCCACCCTGGAGGTGCTTCATCATGAGCACGCCCTCGCGGGAGAGGATGTTACGAACGGTGTCGGTGGGAATAGCTCCACAGTTCAACCAGTAGAGAGCTCTCTCGAAATTTAAACTTATTGTAGCAGGATTAGTGTTTGGGTTATACGAACCAATCCTTTCAATAAATCTACCATCTCGTGGTGCCCTGCTATCGGCGATGACAATGGGATAGAACGGATAGTCTTTACGACCATGACGTTGCAGTCTGATTTTTGTTGCCATGTTTAATAAGTTTTGTTTTGTGCGGCAGATACTACTCTGAGAATCACCGCGGTTAATAAAAAAATTCTCAAAAAGAAAGTGACCTCACAGCGGTCACTTCCCTTGGTTGTCCTGGTAGGATTCGAACCCACGCAAACGGAACCAGAATCCGGTGTGCTACCGTTACACCACAGGACATTGCGCTCAATTGCGGTGCAAAATTACTACTTTTTTCCGAACCACCAAAACTTTTTCAAGATTTTTTGAAAAAAAACGATTTTTGAGGGGAAAGTCGGACCACTTCATTATGCATTGTGCATTTTGCGCTAAATTCCCAGCAGGATGTTGTAAACCACTGTCACGTCTCCCGTTGTGATACTGCCGTCGCCATTCTGGTCTCCGTTAACGAGAGAATTGGTGTCGCCCATGAGCAGGTAGTTGTAAAGGACAGTCACATCGGCTGTTGTCACAACCCCGTCGCCGTTGACATCTCCAGGAACGACTACAACAGGTAGTTCTGTAACCACCTCGATGAGTTTGTAGCAATTGGCGTAGTTGCCAACGGTGCCCTCAGTTGAGCCGTGTCGCGCCTCAACCATTATCAGGTATTTTCCCGGCTCAAAATCAATGCGAGAGGAGATGTTGATAGTGCGTTCCTCGCCTGCTGCAATCGTCTGGTTTCCCATGAAGAGGATGCCGCCGTTAGTGAGCGTGTACTGACGCATTCGCACATATACATATCCGCTGTGGGCAGACGGCGCGCTGAGCGTGAGAGAGCCAATGAGTTTCTCGCCCTTAACCACATAGTCGGGCAAGTCGATGGACACGGCGTTTAGGAATATGTTATCGGCCTCGCCCACGGTGATAACGAGAGGATACACATCGTTATTAGGGTCAAGGGTGATTTTCCCGTCGTTGGTCACATAGCTTATCACCACTTTATAATCGCCTGGGTCAACGGGCAATTTTCGGTAGAAAGTAAACGTTTTAGCTTCGCCACGCTCTACAGTGCCATTGCTCTGTTGGTAGATATAACTCTTAGAGGGGTCATTCACATCCACTAGATTCAGGATTACACCCACATTTCCTGCGCTGCCATAGTTGCGGGCATTAAGGGCAAAGTAAATGTTGTCGCCTTGATTGATGAACTCTTGAGAGTCGGCGCGCTTCCACTGCACAGCGGTGGTGAGGCGCATGACTGGCGTCTCGGCCTTAGGCAACACGGTAAT
This sequence comes from Muribaculaceae bacterium, assembly GCA_017557625.1. GTDB lineage: Bacteria > Bacteroidota > Bacteroidia > Bacteroidales > Muribaculaceae > Sodaliphilus. The sequence continues at coordinate 48,996 of JAFYYG010000053.1, read as the reverse complement.
GACAGCCTCACCCTGTGTCTGCTCAAAAGGATATTGCCCAAAGTCTTTCTCAAAAGCAGTGAGTCGATATTCTCCCTCAGGCATCTCCTCATCAAGATTTACAAGCAGAGAAATATTCTCTTCAACGTCATCATAGACATTGACCTCATTCTCATAATCGAAATATATGCTCTCATCGTCAATGCTTGTGAAACGCACCACTATATTGCGCAGGCGCACATCTTGACTGTTGTTGCGCAGGTGCAGGTTGAAAAGCGCCGAGCCATAAGCATAAACCTCGCCTTGAGGCTCAAGCGGCGACAACAAAGTGACATCGGGATGCGAGCCGCTGTCGTCGAGAGTGAGGATACGGCCATTTGCCACCTCGGTAGTGAAGAATCCTACGTAGGGCTTGTTGCGGCTGTCACGACCACGGCAGTAGCGCATCAGCTGCCACGGCGACTGACTATCCTCACGGTACGCCATCCACACTGTAGCCTCGCCATCGGGAACATCGCTGCCCACCTGTTTTGGAATGTCATAAATCGACGACATTGTAAGAAGTCCAGTAAGGCCATTGGCAAATCCAGCTATGTTGGGCTGCTCTGATTTCAGAACTTTAAGAATTTCTCCGTCACGCACGAGAGCCACTCCAAGCTCGCCAGTAAACGGCTTAGTGTCGAAATTCTCGACAGTAATCATCACATTGAAGTCGTTGGTGCTTTGCGTTATCAGGCGCATGCTGAGCGAGTTGTAGAGCGGTCGCTCATAGGTAGTGCCACTTGCAGGGGGCTGGATACCTGTTACAATCTCCTGGTCAAGGTTATATCCGCCTGTTCCTCCGCCAATGCCCAAGTCATCGGGGTCGAGATGGCTCACAAGGAAATAGCCATTGCTTGTGCCATACCATCCCCAATTGATGTGCACATAGCCCTCGCTGTCATAACCGTCGCACACAAAAGCGTGACCGCTGCTGCCTGTCTCACTGCCTGCCGCATAATATACCGGGCGGCCTGCGTCAAGCTCACTCTTGATGAGCTGCAGCCACTCGCCGCTGCTGTAATAGTCGCGTTTGCGCATAGTCACCGCCTGGTCATAGCAGAAGAACTCTCGCAGAGCATTAGGCACTTCCATAGAATGGGCGCCACTGCCGGCGGGCTGATACTCCATGTTCACGGCAACGCCAAAATGGGCGGCAAGCGTAGCCACAGCATTGCCTTGAGCGGCTGTGTAGTCCACGTCATCATAAGTTGGCAACATATTCTCCCAATCGTAGGTGGTGTTGCCAAAATCGGCAGTAACGCTCTGGCCGTTGACGGTAATGGTTTTGCTGCCATTGCCATGCTCTGGGTAGTTGTGATAGCGCATAATCTGCGTGGCAGCTGTTGCCACACAGCCCACATAGTAATGCGTGCCGCCACTGTAGGTGGGGCACATGTCATTGTAAGGAGTTCCCTGTCCCCATAGTATGTCGCCAAGCAACGGAGCCACAACTGGTGAGCCCTGAGAAACCTGGCGTGCCACACCCTGTCGGCTAGCGCATGCCTTGACATATAGTTCATTTAGAGCAAGCCATTGGCGCAGGTTTTCGGGCATATCGTCATAACTGAAAGCGCTTTCGTCGGAATATCCCAAAATGGGCACTGCGGCATCATCACCGGCAACAATGACAAAGCCATGACCATCGGCGCGGTTAAACACATAAAGCGGCGCATTGCCATCGGGAACCGTGGTGCCTCTTCGAGCCACACGAAGCCATTGAACATCGCTTTTCATTGCCGATTGGGCAAACTGTGTGGCAACAGTTTCGGCATAAGTCCAATCTATGGGATTACCCCATGCCGATATAGAAGCCATAATGGCAACAGAAATCAGTAAAAGTCTCGTTTTTTTCATATTATCATATTTTTTTGATAATGCAAAACTGCTTGGATGAAGTCGTTGTCAGGCATGTCGTAGGGGAGCCAGTGGATGGGGGTGCCGCGGCGCTCCATGCCTCGGAACCAGGTCATCTGGCGCTTGGCGAACTGGTGGATAGCGGTCTCAAGCTGGGTGAACATCTCGTCGTAGGTCAACTGCCCTATTACGTGAAGGGTGATGAATTTGTATTCCAAACCATAGTAAATAAGGTCTTCTGGTTCTACCCCACCCTCAATGAGTCGGCGCACCTCGTCAATCATGCCGGCATCGAGGCGAGCCTTCAATCGCTCGGTGATGCGACGGCGACGACTCTCACGGTCGATACTGATGCCTATTACAACGACATCGGTGAGCGGATGCGGCTCGGTCTGCGCCTTAAGTTGCGGATTGTCGTGGTAATACACGGCAATCTCGATGGCTCGTATGGCTCGTTTGCAGGTGTCGATATCGCTGTTGTTGCGCAGCGTCTTGTAGCGCTTCAATATCTCGGTGAGTTCATCGAGGCTTTTGGTGCTCAACTGCTCACGCAGTTCACGATTCTCGGGCACTGGCGGCAGCTGTATGCCTTTCACCACGCTCTCGACATACATCCCCGTGCCGCCACACAGGATTACGGGCTTGCCGCGGCTGGTGATGTCATCGTAGCACACTTGATAATCGCGCAGGAACTCATAGAGATTGTATTTGTAGCCAGCCTCGCAGATATCAATCATGTGGTAAGGCACGTCACCGTACTCGTCGAGGTCCTTGCCAGTGCCGAGGTCCATGCCACGGTAGAGCTGGCGAGAGTCGGCGCTGATGATTTCGCCGCCTATCGCCTGGGCAAGCGCCACCGCCTTGCCAGTCTTTCCCGATGCCGTTGGACCAGTGATGACAATCATTTTCGTAAATGGTGGAAAGAAAATGGTGGAACGGAGGAGGTGGAACAGGAAGCAACTGAGGATCAACGTTCCTCTTTCCACGTTCCACTTTCCTCGCACGAAGTGCTTATTTAAGATTCTTGTCAAAGAAGTTGAGGACTCGCTGGTAAAGGGGGAGGCGGATGCCGCAGCCGTTGATGCTGTGGTTCATGTTGGGATATACCATCATGTCAAACTGCTGGCCTTCGCTGTGGAGCTTGGCGATGTATTGCATGGAGTTGACGATGCGCACATTATCGTCGGCGCTGCCGAACATGATGAGCAGTTTGCCCTTGAGCTTGTCGGTCAGGTCAAGAGGAGCATAGTTATAGCCGTCGGGATTCTCCTGTGGGGTTAGCATGAAGCGCTCGGTGTAGATGCTGTCGTAGAACTTCCACGAAGTGACAGGAGCGATTGCCACGCCACAAGCGTAACGGCTGCTATCCTGCGACATCGCCATAAGCGACTCAAAGCCTCCGAAGCTCCAACCCCAAATGCCAATGCGGTCGGCATCGATATATGGCTGCTCTGCCATGTAACGAGCGGCGGCGAGCTGGTCCTCGGTCTCGTAGCGGCCCAGGTTGAGATATATCGCCTTGAGGAACTCCTTTCCCTGGCCACCAGTGCCGCGACCGTCAACACAGGCGATGACATAGCCCTGCATGGCGAAGTATTCCTCCCATTCCATCTTCCACTTGTTGAGGACCTGCTGCGAGTTAGGTCCGCTGTACTGCGACATGATGCAGGGATATTTCTTCGATGGGTCGAAATCAACTGGTTTGATGATATAGCCGTTCATGCGGTCGCCATTGTCGTTATACATCGTGAAGAACTCGCGGCGAGGAATCTCGCTGGAGGTGTATTTCTTAGCATAATCCTCGTTAAGCTGCAAGTCGCGCACCTTCTTGCCGTCGATGCTGTAGAGCACAAACTGGTCGGGAGTAGTAGCATCGCTGAAGCGGCGAATGTAATAGGTGAAGTCGCTGTTGAACGATGCGCTGTAGGTGCCATTGCCGTCAACCAACTCCTTGACCTCGCCAGTGACATCGTTGGCGCAACGCAGCGTGCGGTTGAGCGCGCCCTTGTTGGTCTGGAAGTAAAACAGCTTGCGCACCTCGTCGTAACCATAATAGTTGGTCACATCGTAGTCACCACTCGAAATCTGCTTCAGCAGGTTGCCTGAGTAGTCATATTTATAGAGATGTGTGCGGCCGTCGCGGTTGCTCTTTATAACGAAGAAGCCGTTGTAGTACTTCACGCCAGTCACCACGTCTTCGTCAATCCACATATCACTCTGCTCGTCATAAACCTCCTCGAAGTTGCCCACGGCAGGGTCAACGGCATAGATGTTCATGTGAGTCTGAGCTCGGTTTTCCTTCACTACCATCAGAGTGGGGACTGACTGCTTGCCAAACTGGATATTTGGCACATAATCCTCCTCGCCAATCGGCAGATTTATCTTGCTTAGTCTTTTAGCCTGAAGGTCGTAGCAATGCACACTCACCACCGAGTTGTGCTCGCCAGCAGCAGGATATTTGTAGTCGTAGCGTCCTGGGTGGATGGCATAATCGTGATTGGGTCGGCACTCGCCCTCATAAAGTTCCATTGAGCACATAGGCACTTGTGACTCGTCGAAGCGGATGAACGCTAAGTAGCGGCCGTCGGCACTCCAAGCAAAGGTATTGAGCACCCCGAACTCCTCCTGATATACCCAGTCGGGGACAGCGTTAATTATCTCATTTTTCTTGCCATCGGTGGTGACGGTGGAGGTCACGCCAGTAGCGAGGTCTTTCACTAAAACATTGTTATCCTTGACGTAAGCCACCTTGCTGCCGTCGGGCGAAAGAGTGGCGATTTCCTCACCGCCAGCCTCGGAGAGGCACTCGAGCTTGTTGTCTTTTATATTATAAATATAGTGGTTTGCCGTGAAAGAGTATCGATAGATATATTTACTACCTTCCCACAACAGTATGCTCTTCTCGTCGCTCGACATGGTGTATCCGTCCCATGCCGCAATGGGATTGTCGGGGATAGTGGCGTTGTCGAAGAAAGTGGTCACGTCTTTCTCCTTCTTGTAGCTATACTTCTTAATCATCGTACCCTCGCTGTTGAACTGGTAGTAGTATCGTCCGTCGAGGGCTGGCTGACTGGAAGGGATACCCTTAACACGCGCTCCACCGAGCACGAAATCGTCTAACTCAAAAGCACTCGCCGCCGAGCAGCACAGCACGGCAGCAACCACAGGTAAAATATATTTCTTCATATCGATAATGGGTGTTAGTTTTTTCTGGTCACAAAAATAGGCATTTTTTATTAAACAACATGCACAACAAAAATAAAAAACTACAGATTAATCTGATTTCTCTGATTTTTAATCACCTAAAACAGAAAACAACACAGTCATAAAAAACAACCTGAACAACTTTCCACCAAAAATGAGACAAACGGGGTCAGACCCCATTTGTCTCATTTTTGATAAACCCAAGCAGAGAAAACTGAGAATTATGCATTAGTTAACACCCAAAAGGATGTCGTAGACCGCTGTCACGTCGGCGCTGGTGATGTTGCCGTCGCCGTTCTGGTCGCCATTAACAAGGTTGGTGGTGTCACCACTGAGCAGGAAGTCGTAGAGCGCGGTCACATCGGCAGCCGTGACGTTGCCGTCGCCGTTCACGTCGCCAGGAACAGCCGTGTTACTTAGGTTGGTTTCGATAAAATATTCTCCTCCGCACACACTATTGCCAAGCTTGAGGTAAGAGTGGCCACGAGTAAATGTTGTGCTACCACCCACTTTAATGAATCTTGGGGCGGTGTTTCCGAAATGATAATAGGTTGTTGTGTTGTCAGTGGTTACAGTCTGCGATGAACCAGTCACGACCTGTAGCCATAAGCACGTAGTGCCACTTGAGGCATAATTCAGGCGGTAGTAGGTACTTCCTTTGCCATGCAACAAAGCTCCGTTGTTGGCTGCCACACTAGTGATGGGCTCCAGGGTAGCTGTTTTGGTATTCTGGTTAAAATTGGTCATAGTATAGGCATCCACACCGGTTCCCTCAAAGCTGAGGGGCTTGACACAGGCAATTGCCATCCACTCGTCATCGTTGTAACCTCCATAATCAAAATGTAGATGTGGATAAACCTTGGAAACATCCCAATTAGAGGTATTCACAAAGTCGCCCAGGCGACGGTAGTCAACCCAGCACTTAAAGTCGCTGGCAAGGTTGCCACCAAAAAAGCTCTGGCCGCAGGTGATAGGATCCCTGCCATCGATGTGTGGCAGGAAAATCTCATGAAGATTGCTACAATTGTAAAAGGCATAATTCCCGATTTTAGTCAATGAGGTGTGTGGCTCAAACTTTGTTATTCCAGAATTATAGAATGCTCGATTACCTATAGTTTTTAAATTCCTCAATTTACTTAAAGACAACTCATCAACCATATATGTCGTGTTCTGGAACGCTCCCTCTCCAATCTCCTCAACACTCTCAAACTTGAAACTTTGAAGCTGAGTGTTGGCAAAAGCATAATCATGGATTTTAAGAATGCTGGATCTATAGGAACCCTGAGAGAAGCCAGTGGTGTTGGAAGGATAAAAGGCCGCACGATATCCAACCTCGGTGGGCATATAAGTCTTGCCTCCATAGCTTATAGTCAAAGGTAGTACAATGTTGCCGGCTGGAAGCCAAACAATTTTCACCGTGCCATCGCTTGAGAATGAATTAAAGTAATAGGGAGATGTTGTCAACACTGTAAAGCGCACACCTTCTGCCTGTATATCCCAGCAATTAGTGTGGTCGGAAGTGCCGGTACAACGGTTATATTGCGACCAGATGGAACTGCTGGCATAGGCTGAATAGGCTTCATAAGGCGTGAAAAACTCCACAATGCTCTTATCAGTCACCGAAGGGAAGTAGTCGAAAGTAGGTGGTGTCAATAAGTTGAGATGAATATGACGAATTGCGGAGCAACCTTGGAAAGCGTTTGTGCTTACAGTTGTCACCGACGAAGGTATGTGCACAGTTGATAAGCCGGTACAGTTCTGGAATGCATATTGGTCAATAGTTTTTACATTATAAGGCAAATATAGTTCATATAAATTACTCCCAGCTCCTGCGTATGCAAGCACTCGTTCGAGCGTCTCGGCAAAAGAACCATAGTATCCATTATGAGACCACTTGCCAGGAATTTGATAAAGCCACTTCTTAGAGTAATCATACAGAGCGCCTTTCCAACTGCAAAATTTGGTGTTTTCGCCATCGACGGCGATTGAGGTCAACGAGGTGTTGTTGTAGAATGGCGCATAGCCTAATGTCATGACACTCTTAGGTAATGCCACAGTTTTAAAGCCACAATTTCCAAAAGCATAGCCTCCTATTCTCACCGGGCCTGTACCCAAATTAAAGTTATAAAGATCGACCGAAACTAGTTTAGTACAGCCAAAAAACGCATAATTATCGATGGTATCAACCGGCACATTAGCATATGTTAGGTTTGTGCAACCATAAAACGCTCTAATGCCTATCTTATAAGCCATAGTGTTGCTTTCATAAATATCGGTGATAGCTGTATTGTTCATGAACGCGCTGTCGGCAACGCCATAGAACTTATAAGTGCCCGGAGAATTGTTGTCATAATTACCTACACTTTGCGGTAAAGTGACAGTATAGTCGGTGTCGTCGACAAAGGTGGCACCCACCAGCACACACGAAGAGCGCACCGACGGATTGCTGCTGTTGCTGTTATAGGGGATGCCGTTCTTGATGGTATAATATTGCCAGCAGCCGTGGGTGGAATTGTAAACCTTGAAATCGCCAACCTTGTAACTATAATGGCGCAGGATGTTGCTGGCGCCAAAAGCCGCCACCCACTTGGCGTCGGCCTTCAGGGCGTTCATGCCGCGATAGGTCGCCGTGGATGCACGCTTTGTCGTACTCGACAGGTTGAAGGTGTAGTCATATATCTTTGGTGCCACGTCACCGGCAAAAGCCACAATCATAAGACTGCTGCAGTTCTGGAACACGAACTGCCCGATTTCCTTCACCGAACTTGGCAGGTTCACTGTTTTTAGATTGGTGCAACCGTCAAAGACATAACTGCTGATATATTCCACACCGTAGCCAAAGGTGACATTAGTAATCTTGGTGTTGTTGTGAAACGCATCTTGATTGATTTGCTTGACACGGTAGCGCTCGCCGTTATAAACCACATAGCCCGGGATGTCGAGCGTCGTGAGCGAAGTGCTTGCTGTACTGGATAGACCACTCAGAAAAGCATAATTCTCCTCGCCTGACGAAGTGGCCAAGCCGAGTTGAGAGTACTTGAAGTTGCCTATCTCAACGTTAACATTGTAAGTATAGGCACTTGCCGTCATGGCAAAGAGCGTCATGAGAAGGAGTAATGGTAATTTCTTCATTTTCGTAATATTTTTGTGTTAGTGTTGTCCGTTAATGATTTAGAATGCAAATATAGTGATTTTTTGGCAGTCACACAATAAAGGACAATATTTTTTGTATATTTATATCGCCGCCCACAGTATATAAAACAACAAACACAACAAGCTGACAACAAAAACAACAATTATTTTATTGTTTTAAGTTGTTAAGATGTTGTGAGAGTTGTTTGAAATAACCGCGACGAATCACGGCAAACTAATTGCTCAGCAATACGTCGTAAACAGCGGTGATATCGGCAGCGGTGATGTTGCCGTCACCGTTTTGGTCGCCATTGACGATGTGTGAACTGTCGTTGTTGAGCAAGAAGTCGTAGAGAGCAGTAACATCGGCTGCGGTGACATTGCCATCGCCGTTCACGTCGCCTAGCATTCCGCTTGAATTCTCGAGGTCGAGCAATACAGGCGAGGTCAGGTCGCTGCCCACCTGGCTCTTGGGAATGCACAGATAGGAGCTGCCAAGCGACAGGTTCACCGTCGATTCCCACCACATGTCCATCACATTGAAGTAGAAGCGTGCGTTATCGTCCTGCACGCCTACTGGCGAGTCGGCTGCCGACAGATAGGGTTTGAGCAGATTGCCCGTGACTGTAGCAGCGGTGCCGCTCGACTTTTCAAGCAGATAAATCTTGCATTCCTTGCCCTTGAGCAGCAGGCCCGTGCTGGCAGGCACGATGCCCGTCACCTTCTGGGTCTGGGCCGTGCGCGTACTACTGTTGTAGCCTTTCACATAGTAGGCCTCCAGGCCACTGGGCATCACGGTCTTATACTTGCACGAGAACGGGCGGTATGGTTTGAGTTCGGTGTAATAGTCCTCTGAAATCTGCACCCAGGGAGCAAAGTTGATGTTAGTATAGGCACTCTCAAACCTACTCAACTGACTGTTGTGCACATAGCAGGCGAAACCGCTGGCGTTGCCGCTGGTGAAGTTTTGCTCATAATTGACATAGGAAGGCAAGGAGGCGTATCCGATGACCAGTTTCTTGAGCTGTGTGGCATTGGTGAAAGCTCCAGCCTCTATCCAGTTGATGGTTGCCGGCAGGTCAACCCTGGTGACCGATGTTCCGGTGAAGGCGCCAGCCTCGATGTGCGTCACATTGTAGGTCCTGTTCTTGTAGACGAACTTGGCGGGGATCACCACTTCGCCGGTATATTTGTCGCCATGCTGCGGTGCTATGACCACGCCATTGTCGTACCATATGCCCTCGTACCTGAAGCCGCGGGGCATAGCGTCGCTCAGGTAGCCCGGACTGCTTGAACCGCGGTCGATGCGCGCATACAGTTTGTCGACATGTGCGGGATTGTATTTAGTTCCCTTGCAGCCCAGAATATTAACGCAATTATTGAACATTCCTTCTGAACTTGTCACCTGACCTGTACTCCAATCATAACCCACCACAATGGTGACCAGGTTTTCGCAGTCAGAGAACATGGCTAACATGGCGGGGCCCTGGGTGGTGTTGAAACTGCTCAAATCCAGTCCTGTCAATTGCTTGCAGCCATGAAACATGTAAGCCATATTAAGCACCTTGCTAGTATTGAAGTGGCTCAGATCAAGGCTGGAGAGACTACTGCAGTCGCAAAACATGTAAGTCATATTGGTCACCTCGCTGGTATTGAGGTACTCTAACCCCGTGATGCTGCGAAGGTTCGTCATACTGTAGAACCAATATCTCGTCATAGTCGGGCGGGCATCGGCAAACGAGGGGTCGAATACCACTTGCGTCGCATTTGTGGATATTTCATTGGTAAACCAATCAGGGACGACATGAAATAAATCTGAGTTGATGAAATAGACAGGTTTGTCTCGTTGGTCATAAATATCGTCGTAGTAGAAGGTGAGTCTTTTGAGTGTCGCATCCCACATAGCATAGCCTTCAATCTTGCCAGAAAGGTAACCTGGATTGCTGGAACCGCCATCGATATGCGCATAAGCCTTGTCAATATGGTTGGCATTATAGGTGGTGCCCATGCAGCCCTTGATGCTGGTGCAGTTGCGGAACATAGAGCTTGACTGAGTTACGGCATTGGTATTCCACAGATCGCCGTCGACATTGATAGTGGTGAGCATCGAGCAACCGCTGAACATGGCGGTCATGTCGGTCACTTTAGCGGTATTGAAGTTGCCGAGGTTCAATTTGGTGAGCTTGCTGCAGCTCGCAAACATGTCTTCCATAGTGGTCACCAATGAAGTGCTAAACGGAGTCAAATCAAGCTCTGTAAGGTTGTTGCAGTTGAAGAACATGTAGCTCATTTTTGTCACTTTGCCAGTGTCGAAATGGCTAAGGTCAAGGCTTGTGAGTTTACGGCAGTCGTTGAACATGCTGTTCATGTTCACCATCTCGTCGGTGTTGAAGTATTCCATCCCCTCAATGCTGGTGAGGTTGGTCATGCCTGCAAACCAGTAGTAGCCGCTGGTGTGGTGAACGGATGCAAACGAGGGATGGAAGACCACCTTCTGCACATTGGAGCTCACATTGGTGTCCTGTGACCACCATGGCCGTGTGGTGTTGCTCGAGGGCAGGAGACCCACATCGCCGCTATGGGTGTTCCCATCGTTGTAGAATGTGAGGGTTTTGGTATTAGCATTGTATACAACCTCTGGCTGTCGGCCTGTGAAATAGCCTGGACTACTGGGGCCACCATCGATGCGCGCATAGTAGAAGTCCACATAATCCGGATTAAATGTGGTGCCGGCTCCGCCCTTGAGTCTGGTGCAAACAGAGAACATCTCGTTTCCCTCATTCACAGCGCCCGTGCTCCATCCCACACCTGCATAGATTGTCTCAAGCATTTCGCAGCCATAGAACATCCTACTCATATTGGTCACCTTGCTTGTGTTAAAGCTGACAAGATTCAAACTGGTAAAAGCTTTGCAAAACGTGAACATGGAGGCCATATTGGTTACATTCGAAGTATTGAAACCACTTACATCTAAGTTACCCAACACATTACAACCATTAAACATAAATTGCATTTTTTCTACATTACTTGTGTTGAAACTGCTCAAATCAATGCTGGTCAGTTTTTTGCAATTCTGGAACATGGCTATCATTCGTTTGACCTTGCTGGTGTTGAAGTGGCTCAAATCCAAGGTGGTGAGCTTAGCACAACCAGAAAACATCCAGCCCATGTCGGTTACTTCCTCGGTATTCAAATAATTAAGTCCGTCAATGGAAAGGAGTTTATCCATGTCGAGAAACCACGCACAGGTACTTTTGACCCTCGCTTGGGCAAAAGATGGGTCGAAGACTACATGAAGCACATTACTGTAAGTACCATTGACATGCCATGCTGGATCAGAACTATCATCAATAGGATACGCCCCATTGGGCTTCTCGCCGTAGTAGAAGGTGAGAATGGTTTGGTTGCCGCTATATAGCGCATAAGGGACATTGGCAGCCAGGGCGCTGAGTGCTCCTGCCAGCGCACAAATCAGAGTAAGTAAAATTTTCTGTTTCATAGCTTTATTATATTATTATTGTAATTATTTCTTGACAGCATAAGAGAGCAAAAAGAGCGAGTATACTATCAGTCATGGGTGTAGTCGTTGATAAGCAGCATATCTTATAGAGCTGCCAAAGGCAAAATGTAGTATTTCTTCATATCTATGTTTGGTGTCAGTTTTTATGCTACAAAAATAGTGCAAGATAAGAGAAAAAACAAATTTATTTGAGTTTTTCCGAGGCGACACCTAATTTATCTAAAAATAGTGTTTTTTGAATCTCACGCAAAATAATTGAAATCTATCGCAAATAACGCAAAATTGAAAAAGCTCATCTCACAATAAAACGCATGAGGGTTTCCATATCAACTACAAATTTTAGTAGTTTTTATTTTAAAATTGATGACTAATCACTGCCAACTAAAAAATATTCATTAACTTTGCAAAAATCAAAACATTACAATCATGAAAACCAGATTACTTACTTTGCTCTTGGTGATAACAGCGATGGCGATGCCTGCTAGTGCTTATGACTTTATGGTCAACGGGCTGTGCTACAATAAAAACAGCGACGGTAATAGCGTCACGGTCACTTATGAAAACTCAAGTAACAACCCATCATACAATAGCCTAAGTGGTGCTTTGACAATTCCTTCCAGTGTTACTTACAGTGGTAAAACCTACTCGGTGAAAGCAATTGGTGAATCGGCATTCGAAAGATGTGCTAACGTGACGTCGGTAACTATCCCTACATCAGTGACTTCGATGGGCGGTGACGCTTTTTTTGGGTGTGATGGGCTGACAAAAGTGAACATCAGCGACCTTGCTAAATGGTGCAATATTGATTTCGATGGTTATTGGAGTAATCCATTATATTTTGCAAAGAATCTATATGTCAATGGCAGTAAAGTGACCAGTCTAACTATTCCTAGTTCAATTACTAATATAAAGAAATATACTTTTGCAGGTTGTAATATGACACAATTGACCATTCCAAGTACAGTGAAGACAATAGGTAGCGGTGCCTTCATGTATTGCAACGGCTTAAAGACTGTCACAATTCCCAACTCGGTGACCGAAATTGGTTGGAGCGCCTTTAGCAATTGTACAGGCATAACCTCGGCGACAATAGGCAATTCAGTAAAAACTATTACAGAAAAGGCATTTACAGGTTGTACTGCTTTGACGTCAGTCACCATTCCTAATTCAGTAACATCGATTGGCGTGCAAGCTTTTTCTTATTCAGGATTGAAGTCGGTGACAATTCCTAATTCGGTAACAACAATTGAATTTATTGCCTTTTATAAATGCACAGACTTAACCACTGTTACTATAGGCAGCTCGCTGTCAGAACTTGGACATTCGGCATTCGAAGGTTGCAGCAGTCTAGCTACTGTAAATTGGAATGCAACCAACTGTCCCGATCTCCCAAACTATTCATATAGTTCTATGCCATTCTATAATGATCTTTCAATCAAAAAGATTGTTATTGGAAACAATGTGACTAGGATACCTTCACGACTGTTTTCTGATCTCACAGGTTTGACTTCGTTGACAATGGGAAACTCAGTGACCGAGATTGGAAATAACGCTTTCTATGGTTGTGAAAATTTAAATAGAATAGATATCAGTGACCTTGCTGCCTGGTGCAATATTAATTTTAGTAGCGACAGGAATAATCCTTTATTCTATGCTAAAAATCTCTATCTTAATGGCACTAAAATCACCAACCTTTCTATTCCGAGTGGTGTTACAACCATAAAATCCTATGCGTTTTATAATTGCACATGTATAACTAAATTGACAATCCCCAGCTCATTGGTGTCGATAGGTGATCAGACCTTTACTGGTTGTAGCAATTTGAAGACAGTGAATTGGAATGCCGCAAACTCTGGTGATTTCACATCCTCTCCTTTTAAGAATCTGAGCAATATAACGTCGATCGTGTTTGGTAGCACGGTAAAAAGGATTCCAGCTTATTTGTGTAGTGGATTAAGCGGATTAACTTCAGTGACTATACCAAATTCGGTAACCTCGATAGGCAATGCTGCTTTCAATGGTTGCAGCGGCCTGGCCTCGGTGACTATTCCCAGTTCGGTGACTTCGATTGACTCATGGGCTTTTAGTTATTGCTCTGGATTGAGTTCTATTGCAATTCCAAGCTCGGTGAAAACAATTGGCAATTCTGCCTTCCATGGTTGCAGTGGCTTAACCTCGGTCGCCATCCCCAACTCGGTGACAGAGATCGGCGACAATACTTTTAATTCTTGCTATGGCTTGACCTCGGTCACCATCGGAAACTCGGTGACTTCGATTGGCGGCAGTGCCTTCTATGGTTGCAGTGGCTTGAATTCATTGACTATTCCCAGCTCAGTAACCTCAATTGGTTCATATGCTTTCTCAGGTTGCAGCGGCTTAACTTCGTTGAACATTCCCAATTCAGTTACCACTATTTACTCCTATGCATTTTCAGAATGTAGTGGTTTGACCTCGTTGAGCATTCCAAGTTCGGTGACCACAATTGGTACGCGTGCTTTTTCACAATGTACCGGGATGAGTTTGTTAACTATACCTAATTCAATAACCTCGTTCGGTTATGCCGCTTTTAATGGCTGTACTGGGCTCTCAACAATCCGTTCAAAACTCACAGCTCCTCAAAATGTGTCATACACTGGTCATGACTCTTCAATATTTTATGGTTCGCCAAAAACATGTAGAGTTTATGTTCCTAAAAACACTCTTAGTTTATATCAGTCTATATCACATTGGAAATATTTCTATAATATTGTTGAGATTGATTATGAGTTAATTGAACAGCTTGATGTGAACGGCGACGGTTGGGTGTCAAGTGCCGACGTGACAATGCTCTATGACTTTATGCTTACCAACGACAGCAGCCACATCGTCAACGGCGACGTGGACGGAGACGGCTATATTACCAGTGCCGACATCACAGCTATCTACAACATGCTGCTGGGACTGTGATAATAGATAACACACAATCTCAGTGACACCAAACAAAATCTTGTTAACTATCAACTTTATTATAAGGCCATTTCATAGATTTAATCACTTTAATTGCTTATATATGAGACCTAAATTATTAACATTCCTTATGTTGTTATTGGCAGCATCGATGCCTGCCGCCGCCTACGACTTCTACGCGGGGAACTTATGCTATGACATCAATGACGACGGCACAAGTGTAACTGTAGTATCAGCATACGGTGAACTAAGTGGAGCGCTCAACATTCCCTCCAGTGTCACTAACGGTGGCAAGACCTATACGGTAACTAAGATTGGTAGCTACGCCTTCAATTACTGCACTACTATTACATCTTTGACCATTCCGAACTCTGTGACATATATTTCAGGCAACTGTTTTTCTGGATGCACAGGTTTAACTTCGGTTACCTTTGGAAACTCGGTGGAGATAATAGGAGCTTTAGCATTCCGAAATTGTAGTGGCCTAAAATCATTGACTATACCTAATTCAGTGAGAATAATAAATTTTAAATCATTTGAAAATTGCACTGGATTGACTTCATTAACAATTGGCAACTCGGTTTCATCTATTCAAGATACAGCCTTTGATAATTGCACTGGATTGACGACAGTGAACTGGAATGCTACCAACTGTAATGATTTCAGTAGAAGCCCATTCTCTGGGTTCACCAATATTAAAACTTTCAATTTCGGCAACACAGTAGCGAAAATTCCTGCCTACATCTGCAATAATTTAACTGGTTTGACCTCTGTTACTATAGGCAATTCAGTGACATCAATAGGAAGCAATGCTTTCAAAGGTTGCACTGGATTGACAAAAGTAGACTTACGTGACCTGGCCAAGTGGTGCAATATTGATTTTGACAGCAATACTGACAACCCCTTGTACTACGCCAAGGATCTTTATCTCAATGGCACAAAGATTACTCATCTTTCAATCCCAAGCTCGGTGACAAGCATTAAGCAATATGCGTTTGTCAATTGCACAAGCATAACCCAAGCGACAATTCCAAGTGCTGTTACGTCAATTGGTCAGCAAGCCTACTATGGTTGCACTGGGTTGAACCGAGTCAACATCAGCGACATTGCCGCCTGGTGTAATATTGACTTTGGCAATTTTCAAAGTAATCCTCTCTACTATGCACAGAATCTCTATCTCAATGGCACCAAGGTTACTCATCTTTCAATCCCAAGCTCGGTGACAAGCATTAAGCAGTATGCGTTTGTCAATTGCACCAGCATAACCCAAGCTACAATCCCAAGTACCGTTACTTCAATTGGTAAGCAAGCCTACTTTAGTTGCGCTGGGTTGAACCGAGTCAACATCAGCGACATTGCCGCCTGGTGTAATATTGACTTTGGCAATTATCAAAGTAATCCTCTCTACTGTGCCCAGAATCTCTATCTCAATGGCACCAAGGTTACAGATTTGTTGATTCCAAATTCGACGACAAATATTAAGCAGTATTCTTTCTACAACTGCACGCCCTTGACCTCGGTGACTATTCCCAACTCTGTAACAACTATTGAAGACTATGCTTTTGGTTATTGCAGTGGAATAAACGTGTTGACCATTCCAAACTCAGTTACAACGATTGGTTTATATCCTTTCACAGGTTGCACAGCTTTGATGTCAATTCGTTCAAAAATAATATCCCCTCAAAATGTAACAAATAATCACAACTACTCAACGTTCAATGGTGTTCCAAGAGATCTTTGCACCGTTTATATCCCTGTTGGCACACTGAGCGACTACCAAGCGACAAGCCCGTGGAGTTCTTTCACCCATTTTGTTGAAGTGGATTATGCGTTGATAGATCGTCTTGATGTAAACGGCGACGGTTGGGTGTCAACTGCCGACGTGACAATCCTCTACGACTACATTCTCAACGAGAACGACACCGATTTCCCTCAAGGCGACGTGGACGGAGACGGCTATATTACCAGTGCCGACATCACAGCTATCTACAATATGCTGTTAGGAATGTGATAACGTATAATTCATAACACACAAAATCACTCAGAAACTTATGCATAACTTGCGATGACATTCGGGCTGAAATGGCACAGAAAGATGATTTATAAATGCAAAATCGGGAGCTGCGACAGTTTGTGCGGCTCCCGATTATCATTATTGCAATTTTCTTCAATCAGCGCAAAGCAACTATCTATTTTGCTAAGCGCACGGGACGAACGCTTGTCGATGCCAGTGCCATTCACTGGGATCTGCCAAACGACGCAAATTTTGCGACGATATTTGAAAGAAAATGACGCAAAAAGCGGATTTTGTTGGTCTTTTTCTTGCATTTACAACGATAATGTTGTAATTTTGTCGCAAAATTTGCGACGTTATTAGATAAAAAACGTCGCAGAAACGAGATATTATGTATATTCACGAATATGACAACTGGCCCAACTTCAGATGGGATAATAAGCAGATAGCGCTATTGCTTGACAAGGCAAGTCGAGCACAAGGACTATTGTATGGAAGACTTAGCAATCTTGGTTTTGACGACAAACTTAAAGCCATAGCCGAGAATCTTACTTTTGATATCGTGCAATCGTCGGAGATAGAAGGCATACATCTTAACCGTGAAGATGTGCGCTCATCGATAGCCCGCCGCCTTGGCATTGACAGCATCAAGCAAAGCAACGTCTCGTCACATTATATTGATGGTATTGTAAATGTGATGGTTGATGCAATGGAGCACTACGACCGAAAGCTAACTAAGCAAAACCTATGCGCTTGGCAATCGGCATTTTTCCCTACTGGTTTCAGTGGAGGCTCAAAGATTGAGGTTGGCTGCTACCGCACACATGAGGAACATATCGTTTCAGGTTATTTAGGGAGGGAGCGCATCCACTATGTGGCTCCATCTCCCCAACGAGTGGAGGAGGAAATGACACGTTTTATTAATTGGTTTAACGATGCTCCTGACGAATCCTATATCATACGCTCTGCTATCGCTCACCTGTGGTTTGTGTCAATACACCCCTTTGAAGATGGCAATGGTCGATTGTCACGGATTCTAAGCGACATCATTCTCGCTCGTGGCGACCAGAGCCAATTAAGATTCTACAACATATCTACAGCCATCAACAAAGACAAGCGGCATTATTATAGTATCCTCGAACGAGTGCAGCACGGTGACGGAGAAATTACCGAATGGCTTGTATGGTTTCTCAAAATACTTATATCATCAATCGATGACGCCAATGCTATTGTGAGTGCAGTGCTAAACAAGAGTCTTTTTTGGATTAAAGCAGCAGGTATAGCGCTGAATAAGAGAGAAGTTGATACTTTAAACAAATTTCTTGACGGCTATGAGGCAAAAATCACCACTAAATCGTGGGCCGCACTTAACAAGTGCTCTAAAGACACTGCCATTCGTGATATTAAGGACTTAATTGAAAAGGGAATCCTTCACGAGGACAATCCAGGCGCCAAGCGTCCAAGCTACTCTATTTATATTAACGAAGACATTGTCGATGATTTCACTGAAATCACAGTTGACAAAGATAACGACATCTACTTTCTTAATGGAATATACAAAGGTAGCAAAACAATTCACGAGCGATTACTCGCCCTTGATGCCGAGCGATATCTTGCGGGGAACGTGCCATTGAAACACTTGATAGTGAAATATTGCTCTTACCTCAACACATAGCAAAATAGGGAGCTGCGACTAAAAAACAGTGCGGCTCCCTATTTGTTAATTATCTCAAGAATTACTCTTGGTTGTAGATTGCTGCTTCTTCGGGGGTGAAGTCGTTGATGAACTTGACGTTGGCGGCGAGACGAGCCTCGGCGTAACGTACATATACGTTTGCCGACTGCTTAAACAGCTCGGGAGCCTTGCTGGCATCGTAGCACAACAGGTAGCTCATAATGGTCCATGCTGCCATCTCCACCATGCGGCGGGCGTGGAAGGTGATGTAGTCGGGATTCTCGTAGTTCTTCACGTTCTCGACTGCCTCCTCATAGTCCGCCATCATCTTGTCAACACGTGCCTTGAGTGGAGCAATCTCTGCACTATACTCAGCAGCGGCATACTCTCTCATCTGTGCCAGATAGGTGCCTGTGGTGACGTGGCGAATTGCCGCAACCACCTGCAGCTGGGTTGTACCCTCATAGATGTTCATGATGCGGGCATCACGATAGAGGCGCTCGCAGGTGTAGTCGCGCATGAATCCGCTACCGCCGTGAATCTGGATGCAGTCGTAGGCGGTCTGGTTGGCATACTCGCTTGACGAGGCCTTCGACAGTGGAGTGAAGGCGTCGGCAAGGCGGTTGTAACGCTTCATCTCGGCACGCTCCTCGGGTGTGAGTTGACGCTCGCGGGCAATCTGCTCCCAAATCTTATAGACATCGACAAAACGTGCTGTCTCATAAAGGATAGTGCGCGCTGCGTCTAGCTTTGCTTTGATATTGCTGAGCATCTCGGCAACAGCTGGGAAGTTGATAATAGCAACACCAAACTGCTCACGGCTGCGGGCATAGTCGATAGCCTCGTTGTAGGCTGCCTGGCACAGTCCCACGCTCTGCGCGGTGATACCCAAGCGGGCACCGTTCATGAGCGACATCACATACTTGATAAGGCCCAAACGGCGCGAGCCACAAAGCTCGGCCTTGGCGTTCTTGAACACGAGTTCGCATGTGGGGCTACCATGGATACCCATCTTGTCCTCAATGCGGCGCACGTTGACGCCGCCGTTGCGCTTGTCGTAGATGAACATCGAGAGGCCGCGTCCGTCCTTGCTGCCCTCCTCGCTGCGAGCGAGCACCAGATGAATGTCGCTGTCGCCATTGGTGATAAAGCGCTTCACGCCGTTGAGGCGCCAAGTGCCGTCCTCGTCCTGAGTAGCCTTGAGCATCACGCTCTGGAGGTCACTGCCTGCATCGGGCTCGGTGAGGTCCATCGACATGGTCTCGCCGTTGCACACGCGAGGGATGTAACGCTCGAACTGGTCCTCATCGCCAGCCTCAAAGAGAGTGTCGATACAGCTCTGCAGGCTCCAGATGTTCTGGAAACCGGCGTCGGCCTGAGCAATCATCTCGCTCATCATCGAGAATGTAACGTTTGGCAAGTTCAAACCACCATATTTACGGGGCATCGACACGCCATAGAGGCCTGCCTTGCGGGTAACGTCGAGGTTCTCCTGAGTCTTGCTGGCGTATGCAACACGGCCATTGGCATGGTGTGGACCTTCCTTGTCAACGCTCTCGGCGTTAGGGGCGATAGTCTCGGCAGTAATC
Organism: Muribaculaceae bacterium; assembly: GCA_017557625.1. Taxonomy (GTDB): domain Bacteria; phylum Bacteroidota; class Bacteroidia; order Bacteroidales; family Muribaculaceae; genus Sodaliphilus. The sequence goes on along the minus strand of JAFYYG010000053.1, from coordinate 29,041 downwards.
TCGCCTGTTATCTCCAAAATCTTATCGTAAGAGTCGATAGCATCTTCGTAGTCGACTGGTGCGTAATCAAACTCCTGGCTTTGAGTGTAGTCGCGCTCCTTCATGGCTACGATTTTCTCCATGAGTGGATGACGCAGATGATACTGCAATGCCTTATTGTCTTTATAGAAATTTGCCATTTTCTTAAGTGTTAAGGGTAAAATTTTAAGTGTTAAGAGTCTGGAAGAGGTCAGATGACAGTCTCTCACCTCTCAACTCTCACCTCTTCACTATTATTTAGAATTTTTCTTGTAATACTTGATTAGTTTGGGGATAATCTCCTCGAGGTTGCCAGTGATGACGTAGTCGGCAATGGCGTTGATGGGAGCGTTGGGATCGTTGTTGATAGAGATGATAATCGAGCTCTCGTTCATGCCCGCAACGTGCTGAATCTGTCCCGAGATGCCGCAAGCGATGTAGAGCTTGGGACGCACAGTGACACCAGTCTGACCAATCTGACGCTCATGCTCACAGAATCCGGCATCTACAGCGGCACGGCTTGCGCCAACCTCACCGCCAAGCACGTCGGCGAGTTGGAAGATAAGGTCGAAGTTCTCCTTGCTGCCTACACCGTAGCCGCCAGCCACGATGATTGGCGAATTCTTGATGTTGATTTTTGATTTCTCTACCTCACGGTCGATAATCTTGACGATAAAACTTGCTGGGTCAACATATTTGTCAGCGTCGAGGTTGATGACCTCGCCCTTGTAGTTAGGGTCGAAAATCTCCTTCTTCATCACACCCTCGCGCACTGTAGCCATCTGTGGACGGTGCTCGGGGTTGACGATAGTTGCCACAATGTTGCCGCCAAAAGCGGGGCGAATCTGATAGAGCAAGTCCTTATATTCGGTCTTGGTCAAAGGGTCGGTGTGGTCGCCAATCTCCAGTGCGGTGCAGTCGGCGGTGAGGCCACTGGTGAGGCACGACGAGACACGGGGTCCCAAATCGCGGCCAATCACAGTGGCACCCATGAGGCAGATTTGTGGCTCTATTTCCTTGAAAAGGTTAATAACGATTGAAGAGTGTGGCAGAGAGGTGTAAGGATAAAGACGCTCGTCCTCTACCTTATAAACCACGTCAACGCCGTAAGGGAACACCTGCTCCTCTACCCCATCGAGCTTGTCGCCGATGATAAGGGCCTCGAGCTTCACGCCCAAACGGGTGGCGAGGGTACGGCCTTTGGTCAACAACTCCAAGCTGACGTCGGCAACGCGGCCGTCGTCAAACTCGCAATAAACTACTAAATTATTCTTGTCGTTCATATTTTTCTTAGTAAACAAGTAAACGAGTAAACAAGCCAATAGTAATTGTCGCTCTTTACTCTAAACTTGAAAGTTTATCAAAACATCACATTTTAATTATAAACAACTAAATTATTCCTGTCGTTCATAGTCCGCTAAATTATGCATTTTGCATTATGAATTATGCATTAACCAATGATATGGTCGGCAATAAGTTCTTGCACGAGGCCTTCGAGTTGGGCTTCGTCGCCGCCCTCGATGGTCTTGCTCTCCTTAGCCTGGAACACAACGTTTACTACTGTCTTAACCTTAGTGGGCGAACCCTTCATGCCAATCTGCTCGGGATCGGCCTCGATGTCGGCAACGCCCCACTCGCGGATGTTGAGATAAGGACGGGCCTCAACGAGACGCTGACGATCCTCGCTCAACTGTGCCTTCTCGCTTGGAGTGACGGCATATTTGTACTTCTGTATCAACTTAGCGTTGCGGGGACGGCAAGCATCGGCGCTGCCGTTGACGGTAACCACCAAAGGAAGCGGGCAGGTAACGGTCTCAAAGCCGTTCTCAATGCGGCGCTTGATAGTGGCTATTCCGTCTTCCACCTTTACACTCTCGGCGTAAGTCACTTGTGGGAGACCTAATTTCTCAGCAATCTGCGGACCCACCTGCGCGGTGTCGCCGTCGATAGCCTGGCGGCCGCCAACGATGATGTCAACTTTGTCGAGGTGACGGATGGTCTGCGCCAACGAGTAGCTGGTGGCGAGAGTGTCGGCACCTCCCAGAGGGCGGTCGGTGAGCACCACGCCATCGTCGCCGCCGCGATAGAGGCTCTCACGCACCATCTCGGCGCTGCGGGGAAGTCCCATCGTCACGAGTGTGATTTTTGAACCAGGATGAGCATCCTTGAGCTGAAGCGCTTGCTCAAGCGCGTTCAGGTCCTCGGGGTTGAAGATGGCGGGAAGCGCGGCACGATTGATGGTGCCGTCGGCCTTCATCGCATCTTTACCCACGTTGCGAGTGTCTGGCACTTGTTTTGCCAGCACAACGATATTCAAACTCATAAAATCAAAACGTTTAGTTATTGTTTGTGTACTGTTTACTCTTTATTTGCAATGGCGTAGTGCCATAAAAAACGTGCAAAATTACACAAAACAACCCACACAACAAAAACATAGCACCTTAATTATAGATTATTAAGATAGTTGAATATCACGTACAACTCCACATTGTTCTCTCTAAAAGCACATTCTAATTCTTAAAGCACACAAAAAAAACGAAGGAGGTGCAAGATTATCAAACTTGCACCCCTTGAATAAAAATATTAGTCAACTATTACTAATTGTACATCTATTGAGCAGCCTGAAGCAACTTGTTGTTAATTCTGTTCATTCGATTGATTTGAGCGGTACTCATCTCGCCACTCACATTTTCAAGTCTTGATTGAAGTTCTATGGCTTCTTGATATAACTGGGCATATTCGGCAGCTGCCGACATGTCACCATTAGCAGCCTTCTTCATGAGTTGGATGTACCTGTTAACATAGTTCTCATAGGAGTCAAGCATTTCATCGATGCTGCTATCTCCAGCACCTTCACTATACCCTCCACCGCTATAGTCATCATCAGCAAATTCATAATTAGAGCTAGGCAGATAGCCACTACGAGCTGGGCTATCCGGAGGCAGCACAACCATAAAGCCCCTACCGTCACCATCACCAGCATTATCTGTGACATTATCGACATTTAGATTGAAGTCATATCGCGCACCCTTGAAGTTAACAAACTCACCGTTGAACCCATAGTCTTTTCCATAATACCCATTGAAGTGTCCTGTAGGCTTGCCATCCTTGTTCACTTCATTCAGCTCCAGGTGACCATCCTCTTCAAGTTTGCCCTGTAATTTGAGTGGCGAATTAAACCTGTCGTAAGAGTACTCACCCTCAACCAAATCACCCTTGACATTTAGAGTCATGTGTACGCTGCTAGGTCCTACTTTACCCGACAACTCTGCAATTTGGTCAACAGGTTTCAATTCTACTGTTTCCTCTTCCGACACTGAAGAAGCCGAAGATTCTTCCTTTTCCTTATCGCTACTATCTTTCTCTTTGCTTGAGCAAGCATCAAAGGCAACAATCATTGCCAATGACATCAATATTAGAAAAAATTTTCTCATATTAAATAATGGATTAATAAGTACTCTTGATAATAAAAACGTAACAAAACAAAGAATATAATGTTCGTTAGCATCCGTTTTCCTGTGGAGTCTGATTTTGATTGAATCTAATCATCCACAACTAAAATATTAATGAAAAAAGGGGCATTTTGTAGTGCCCCTTTTTATTAATAATCAAGTTCTTCTAAAGCCTTATTCATTTCCTTCTCATATTCCTGCATAGCCTTGTCATAGGCTTTATCATATCCTGCCGGCATAGCCTCTTTAACTTGGCGCTTAGCATCATTATAGGCATCTCTTACTTCACGCCTAGCATCATTATAGGCATCTCTTGCTTCACGCCTAGCATCATTATAGGCACCTTCTGCTTGACGTCTTGCATCATTGTAAGCATCATCAAAATCCTCACTGTCATCGTCACGACCATAATCATCTCCTACATTATCACTATAATCATAGTCGCTCTCTTCGCTAAAATCTTCATCATCATCACTCTTGCTGGATTTTTCCTTTTTTGATTTGGAATCACTCGAAGAGTCATCAGATGAATTATCTTTACCACTACAGCCGGTGGCAACAAAGCCTAAAAATGCCAAAATTACACCTGCAAATAAAAGTTTTTTTAAAGTAGTCATAATAGAAAAAGTTTATAAAAATAATAATAAAAAAAATTGTCAATAAAAAAGTATTTCCTAATCGCAACAGGAGTCAATTGCCCGAATTTCGTTTGCTCCAGCTTTAAACATAGCATTTTACGGAATTCATAAAACGCCCCTATTACACTATGGCCAATCTTCAGTACCATAGAGATGAACGTGTTCCATATCACACCTGTTCAACCTCTCTCGTGTCTTTTTTAAACCTTTTATTAACCCGTATTTTTGTATCGCTAATATACAATATTCCGAACATGACGGTATATATAGACACTTAGGGGTATATTGCGAGAGATAACGCTGATAAAACCGAATTAAAGCTATTAGAATTCGTTTCATCCTTGTATAGCGTCTATCATGTATGTATGGAAGTCATACTCTACAGGATGGAAGATGCTCTTCCAGAAGCCAAGTTTTCTCTTCACAGCAAGAGTAACAGGAATCTTTCCAACAATAGCCTCTTTCACCATTTGAGTAATTATCTCCTTATCTTCGGTGGCATTGAATTCCTCCTCATACACACTCTCTACAAAAGCACGGTTTGATTCGTTCAAACGAGATGTAGCGATTATCTCCTCTTTGCTAAAGAACCACTTGATAATAGGTATGTTTTCACCAATACGTCTTAAAAGACCTTTTATCATTGGAAAGTACCAAACATCAAAACGGCTGAGTCGTATATTTGCTTGGAATGTAGAAAGGTCGGCCATTAATGCCTTCTGGTTTGATGTAGAGCCAAAAAGCATTGCCTGTGTAAACAAATCGTCAAACGATGGAGTATCGAGAGTCTTTATATATCCCAATCCTTGCTGGTAGAAACTCTCTACATCTTGTGTGTACTGGGTCAAAATCCTCTCATAGTGATCCTTAACAAGTTCGTTTAGAGAGTTCTCGGTTATTGTGCTGTAAGTGTAATCGTCTTTCTCGGGCTCAAACGATTCACGCAAGTTGAAGTGCTTGTTGAGGGCCTTTACTGGTTCTTGGTTCTTTTCATTGTTCATGAAATTCACATATTGAACATTTCCACCTTTTGAGCTACATCCCAAAGAGCTACAACTCAGGTTTTTGCAACCCAACTTAGATCCTTTGCAACCCAACTTCATTCCTTTGCATCCCATCTTTGGATTACAACCGAGACCTGTCAGGCAGCCCAAATCCTCTTGAGTCACCTCAATAATGGGACCAAAGTAAACTTGGTATCTTGCACTTCCTGCGTTTGTAAAACGATACACGCCATGTACCGACTTACTATCATATTCGTTCTCAACATACAAATTGTGCGGGAGCACCTTCTCGTCCTGAAAAACGAATCCATTCGAACCGATTTTGTTGAACTGCTCTGTTACTGTGTTTTCATGATATTGCTTTGATGAAAACATACATTTCAACCAGTTCACTTTTTTAAAAACGTTACAACACGACTTATCAATTGTAGGATCTAGCGTGTTTAATACTAATACTTTTTTCATTCTTGTTAGCTTTGGTTAGACAGCACTTTAATGAATAACTTCAAAAACTTCTTGTAACACAAAAAAGTTACAAGACCTTTTATCATGTCAGAGATTTCACCTAAAATTGTGCTGCAAAAAATTAACTAAAATCTCTGATGACACGGCAAAGATATAGTTTTTATATAAAAATAACAAATTTTTTAGCCCTTTTTATCACGACCCTTTCATTTATCACATTTATCACGAACCAACTATGCACACCAAAGCATCTCCTTTTGGTGTTTCTTCTTCATTGCAACTATTAAAAAATGTTGAGGATAAAAGATTTTTCTCTGTTATCAATTACTCCATTGGCATTGGAGGTGGTGCCATGTAGTTCGTCTGTTGAAAGAACGACATTGTTTCAGGCACAGTACTTGCTTTTTGCCATTGAGGCATGCCTTCTTTCCAAATAGGTGTATTAGCATCTACCAAACCATATTTCACAAGATTTGCAAACTGTTTTTGATCATAAGGCCCTTGCTGCTTACCTTCAATAAACGCATAAAATAAGAAACAAGAAGCAGCAACTGGAGGAGGTCCTGATGGAGCTTGCTGCATTGGTGGTGCCTGATGCATAACAGGTGCTTGCTGCATTACAGGAGCCTGCTGCATTACGGGAGCCTGCTGCATGACTGGAGCTTGTTGTTGCTGATTTCCACCCAAGGCTTTCATACGCATTTTTATAATGTGATCAAGGGTAGCAGAAGCTGACATTCCCACTTGGGAAACCTCTGCTCTAGGAATAGACTCTGAAGATGTTTGGGAACTAGAATCATTGAATTTATTTAATGAAATGTCATTCTCCACATCACTTAAACGGATTTTGTGAATGCTCGTTGTATAATTATCTTGTCCAATATGCTTAATCAATCTATCCTTATTAATTCTACCCAAAGTAATTAAACTTCTGATAATATTAGCATCATCATTATCGTCAAAGTTAAGAACGATACCATCGATTTCGAATATTGTTTGGACTAGTCTATTTGTGAGTTTAATTTCACAAACATCATTGTATTGTTTTGAATAAACCTCTCTATAAGAGGAAAAAATCCCTTTGATGTTTATAACTACGCCTCTAGAATTTAGGAGAATTTTAAACGTCTGCTTTATTCCTTCTTCTTCAAATACTAGCATGACAATTATGATTTGCAGCACTTTTAATAAAAATGAATATCTCTATTTTGCACAACAAGAATTTGTTTGCAGTTCTTGTCAATCAAAGAATTCACCCAAATAATCGCTGCATAAAAATTTAGCTAAAATCTCTGTTGACATGGCAAAGGTACAACTAAAACATGACAGCACAAACCCTTAAGGTTGATAATTCTCACATTTTTAATTTTAAAATATGTTAAATGGAAATTCTTTAAATCCATAATAGGATTGTTTTTCCTTTCGGTCATATTGTCTTTTTTTGCGGCCATTCATATTAATTGCCTGAGACACAACCAACCACCAGTTTCTGTGGATCCAAAATTCACTTACAATCTAAAATAGGCCACTTGACAACAATAAAACGCAGCGTTGGTACTTCAATAAACTCGCAGTTTATTTTTGGTGACGTAGTTCCTTTTTCAGATATTGGGCAGTGATGGAATTTTGGGATTGAGCGACTTGCTCGGGAGTGCCGGTGGCTACCACTTCTCCTCCGTTGCGGCCTCCGTCGGGGCCGAGGTCGATGATGTGGTCGGCACATTTTATCACGTCCATGTTGTGCTCGATTACTATTACGGTGTTGCCCTTCGCGACAAGGCGGTTCAGTACTCCGAGCAGGATTTTAATGTCTTCAAAGTGCAGACCTGTAGTTGGTTCATCGAGAATGTAAAGAGTCTTGCCAGTGTCTTTCTTTGAGAGTTCGGCGGCGAGTTTCACACGTTGACTCTCTCCACCCGAGAGGGTGCTTGACGGCTGACCGAGTTTGATATAGCCCAGTCCCACATCTTGCAGCACCTTGATTTTGTGCAGGATATTCGGCACCGCCTCAAAGAACTCCACCGCTTGATTGATTGTCATGTCAAGCACATCGGCGATAGACTTGCCCTTGAAGCGCACCTCGAGCGTCTCGCGGTTATAGCGCTTGCCGCCACACGCCTCGCAAGGCACAAGCACATCGGGCAGGAAGTTCATCTCCACCGTCTTGTAACCGTTGCCCTTGCACACCTCGCAGCGTCCGCCGCTGGTGTTGAACGAGAAGCGTCCAGGCTTGTATCCGCGAATCTTCGCCTCGGGCAAATTGACGAAGAGGTTGCGGATGTCGGTGAAGATATTGGTATAGGTCACTGCGTTGGAGCGCGGCGTGCGTCCCAGTGGCGACTGATCTACAGTGACTACCTTATCTATATTCTCCAACCCCTCGATGGAGTCGTAAGGCAGTGGCTCTGTTAGCGAGCGGTAGAACTTCTGACTAAGAATGGGCTGCAGAGTGGCATTGATGAGCGACGACTTGCCGCTACCGCTCACACCTGTGACGCATATAAGCACGCCAAGCGGAATCGTAACATCCACATTCTTGAGGTTGTTGCCGCTACATCCTCGCAGCGTTATCGCACTGCCATTGCCAGGCCTACGCTCGGCGGGAATCTCGATGCGCTCCTTGCCGTTGAGGTATCGCGCCGTAATGGTGTCGGCTTTTAGAAGTTGCTGCGGCGTTCCCGAGAAGACGATATTGCCCCCTCTCCTACCCGCTTTGGGCCCGATATCCACCACATAGTCGGCCTCGAGCATCATATCACGGTCGTGCTCCACAACGAGGATAGTGTTGCCTTCATCGCGCAGGTGCTTGAGGGAATTGATAAGCCGCTGGTTGTCGCGCTGGTGCAGACCGATGCTCGGCTCGTCAAGGATATAAAGCACATTTACCAACTGCGAGCCAATCTGCGTGGCAAGCCTGATGCGCTGACTCTCGCCGCCCGAGAGCGAAGCGCTGCTGCGGTTGAGCGACACATAGTCGAGCCCCACGTCAAGCATAAACGAGAGGCGGCTGTTTATTTCCTTCACCACCTCCTCGGCAATCGCCCACTGGCGCTCGGAGATGTGGTTTTTCAGGTCGAGCATCCAGTCACGCAGTTGAGCGATGTCCATGCGGGCGAGTTCAGCGATATTCTTGCCGCCGAGCTTGAAGTGCAGCGCCACCTTGTTCAAGCGGTCGCCATGACACTCGGGGCACACCGTTCTCGAGAAGAACTGGCCCGCCCATTTCTGCGCCTTCGACGTGGCGTTCTCGCTCTGCTGCATCTCGATATACTTCACCAGTCCCTCGTAGGCGAGGAAATAGTTGTTGATGCTCATCGTCTCGTTCTTGATGTTGAGGCGCTCCTCGGTGCCGTTGAGGATGTCGTCGATGGCCTCCTCCGGCAACTGGTTGAGCGGAGTGTCGAGCGATGCGCCATATTTCTCGCAGATTGCTTGAATCTGCCAGAAAATCAGCGAGTTCTTGTATTTTCCCAAAGTGGTAATTCCACCATCACGAATCGATATTGACGGGTCGGGCATAATTTTGTCCTTGTCGATGATATTGACATATCCAAGTCCCTTGCACTTGTGGCACGCGCCTTGAGGAGAGTTGAACGAGAAACTGTGCGGGGCGGGCTCAGCATAAGACAATCCCGTGGCTGGGTCCATGAGCGAACGGCTGTAATGCTCCAATGTGTCACTGCCTGCCTCCATCACCATGAGTTGGCCGTCGCCCTGCTTGAAGCAGGTGTTGATGGTGTCGCGCAGCCGCACCTCGTCTTTCTGAGCCACCTTGAGACGGTCCACCACCAGTTCCACGTCATGGTTGCGGTAGCGGTCAAGTTTCATTCCGAAGGTTATCTCGCGCAGCTCACCATCTACACGCACATGCAGATACCCCTTCTTGCGCAATTGCTCAAAGAGGTCCTTGTAATGTCCCTTGCGGTTCTTTACAAGAGGAGCAAGCAAGTAAATCTTCTTGCCTTCGTATCGCTCAAGAACGAGACTCAAAATCTTGTCGAGCGAATATTTAACCATCTTCTCTCCAGAGAGATAGCTGTAAGCATCACTAGCACGAGCATAGAGCAGACGCAGGTAGTCATAGACCTCGGTGGTGGTGCCCACGGTAGAACGTGGGTTCTTGTTGGTGGTCTTCTGCCCTATCGAGATGACAGGCGACAGGCCCGAAATCTTATCCACATCTGGTCGTTCCAGCACTCCGAGCATATTACGGGCGTAGGACGAGAAAGTCTCAAGATAGCGGCGCTGACCTTCGGCAAAAATGGTGTCAAAAGCCAGCGACGACTTGCCGCTGCCACTAAGCCCGGTAATCACACTAAGGCTGTAGTGCGGCAAATCCACATCTATGTTCTTGAGATTGTGCACGCGTGCGCCTTGCACCTGCACGCTTTCTACATCCTTGCCATTAATCTTCATTCACTCAAAAACCACGAATTTTTCTCTATTATCAACAATTTGGTTGATTTGCGTTACTATCAAGGAATCTTGTATTTTTCCTCTTTATCATCAGACAAACTCAACAAAGATTAACAACTTCAACAAAAGATATTTTTCTTAATTTTCACTTGTTATTTTGTCTAGTTTTGTTGTTGTTGTTTGATAAGTGGGTATCGCTGAATAGTTACTAATTGACACAAAAATCAATCTACCACCCAATTCCTGTTATATACTTTGTTGCCTGCCCTGCTGCGATAGAGCGAGTCCTGCTTGGGCACCTTCACCTTATAGACCTTTCCCGAGGCGTTAGGAAGTTTTGTGCTGCGAATCCAGGGATTTGCGTCTCGCAGTTGCATATAGGTGATACCATGCTCATTAGCCCAAGTTACCCAGTTAGAGACAGGACGACTAACTTCTATCACCTCGTACTCTATAGGCTGATACAACTGATTGCTATAAATACGATAACCATACTTCTTAGGATTCTCTAGGAAGAGTTTGTAGGCGATGATGCGGAAGACATAGCGTGATGTCTCGCTCACCAGGCGCAGGTCAAACGAATTGTTAACTTGCTGTGACTGCAACTCAGAAGTGATACGTCCGGTGCCGGCGTTGTAACTTGCGCACACTGTAGCCCAGTTGTGATATTTGGAATAGGCATCACGTAGATAACGGCAAGCAGCCACTGTCTCTTTTTCAGGGTCATAACGCTCATCCACATCGTCGTTGACCTCTAGCCCATACTGCTTTCCCGTTGCCGCCATAAACTGCCAAATTCCTGCCGCTTTGGCTGGCGAGAGGGCATTGATGTCGAGCGAGCTCTCGGCAACGGCGAGATATATCAAGTCTTCGGGCATATTATTTTCTTTCAGAATCTCAATCAAGCGAGGGAAATAGCGGTTGGCACGCTTGATGATGAGTGACGACATGGTTTGGCCATATATCACCGATGTCATCTCGCGATCGAGCCGCTCTGCCATATCGATGCGGTCGAAGTTCACATTATCACCGCAGAAATTTATTGACTCTGGAATTTCGGGAGCCGCCACAGTCATAAACTCGCCAGCGCGCTGCGCCTGGGTTGAAAACGCTGTTGCACACGCAACTATTGTCACAAAAAGGATGTTGAGGTATTTCATATTAATATTTTATTTAAGCTAACAAGTTGACGAGCTAAGTGAGTGGAGAGGGAAGAGGTGAGAGGGAAGAGGCCGATAACCAATAAAGTGAGTGGAGAGGGAAGAGGCCGATAACCAATAACCTCTAAACACTAACCTGCGCGAAGCACTATCTCATTCCATGGGTTCTTCGTATCCACCTCCGCCCATGTCGCGACGTTCGTAGTGTAGGATATTGATGTCACCACTAAGTTTGTACTTCTTGCCATCACTGCCAGTGGCTTGCACAACATAGAAATATACTCCTGTGCTCACCAACTTGCCATGGTATTTTCCATCCCAACCGTCGGAGGGATCGGTAAACTCCTTTATGAGCACGCCCCAGCGGTTGTAGATCCAGCAGTGGAAATCGACGATTGACTTGTATGATACCTTCCACACATCGTTTACATCTTCGGTTGTTCCTGGCGAGAAGAAGTTTGGACACACAAGGTCGCTCACTCCGATATTAACGGTGTAAGTTTCGCTATAGTCCTCGCAAGTGCCGTCGCTATTGGCATAATAGAAACGCCAGTAAGTAGTTCCTGCATCCTCAAAGGTATATTCCACCTCTTCCTGCGAGAAGTCCATCAATAGGTAGTTGAAGTCGGGGTTATCGCTCACCTGCCATTGCTTGAACGACACGGCGTCGGTGCAATAGGCTGTGAACGTGATTTTTGCCGGTGCCGAGCCACCAAGAGCGCTGCCATTGGCATTCTGCTCGTTGTCGTTGTTGCGCTCTTCCTGTTCGGCAGTGGTCTCGGCGCGAACAGCGGTTGCAGTATAAGACTCGGTTGTCTTGCTCTGATATTCTCTCCAAAACTCAAGGAACTTGTCGCCCTCAACAGTGAACGTGGTGTTGCACAACGGTGCCGGCACAGCCATAGCGTTCTTAAACGATGCCTCGGTCTCAACCACCTCGGTCTCGTCCCACCTTCTGTCCTCAGAGTTCCACTCGAGTGTATTATATATGATTTTGATTTCTCGGTCCAGCACACGGCGACCGCCGTTGATAGTGTAATAGACAATGTCGGGACCCGAGCCGTCAACGTGGATTGTCGCAGTGCCGCAGTCGCTCTCTGGGTCAACTGTGGCACTGTTGAGAAGGAGGCGGTACTTGCTGTAATCCACCACCCAAATGTAGGTTCGTCGAGTACCTTCCTCAATGATATATCCACGGTCGGCAGTCACTTGCGGCAGAATGGTTTTGTTGCCATTACGCACCACGCCACTCACCTCGGTGGCGTATGCGCCGCCCTGCTCTCCAAACTCGTACCAGGTGACCTCATCGGGATTCTCGGCAGCGGTATAAGTCATTGCCACCCATTGCGCCTCATAAAGCACATAGATGTGGTTGAGGCCGGTGTTGTATTCAGGTGTCACATCATAAACCGGCTTGGTGTTGCCACCAAATTCCACCTGTGCCATCGCCGTGGTCATAGCCGTGGCCATCAGCAAAAGCATCAAAATATATTTAGCATTTCTCATAATCATATAGTTAACAAGATAACAAGAGGACAAGAAAACAAGAAAACAAGGCAATGGCCTCTAACCATTAAACTGTACTCTGTACTCTCCACTCTGTACTCTGTACTATAATATAAACGCAGCACAATTGCTAAAATTGTTTATGCCGCCGCTGGGCACAAAGCTTTCTCAACCGTTTTTCAACACAGAGATGCAGTTGACGAGGTCGCCCACTGTCTTCATCACATTGAATGTCTCGTCATAAATCACGACCCCGAACTTGTCCTCAAGAGCCGTTTTGAGTTGCTCACGCTGCTGTTGGGTGATTTTGAAATCCTCGTTAAGTTTTGAGGAAATCTGCACATTCATCGGCTCTATGTTAAGGGTAGCGGAAACGACCTCCATCACCTGCCTCTCGATGGCAGCAGGATTATTCGTGTCATCAGGGTTTACAATCCCCGGACGCGGACGCCGAGGACCATACATCAGGTGAATGGGCCTCTGGCGCACGCCATACATTGGCCGCACCACGTCGCGAATGGTGTCACGTGGCAGCAATTTGGCAGAGTCAATCTCCTGACCATCAACCACCACCTTATCGGCGGCAGATAGTTCCACGTCGGGCTTCTCGCTTTGCTCAGACTTCGCCTCATTGGCGGAACAGGCTGCGATAGTTCCCGCTGTCATCCCGGCTGCAATCACCGCCCCGATAGCCGCCTTGCGACGGTTTTTATTGTCTTTTTTCATAATGTATTGTTATTCTTTCTCTTGCTTTTCTTTTCCTCCCGAACGAATTGGATTAATTGACCAACGGTGGTTAATTCGTCTAGTTTCTCATCGGGGATAATGATATCGTACTTTTCCTCCACTGCCTTGAAAATTTTCTCAATGTTGAGAGAATCGGCACCCAGATCTTCCACGAAGCGTGCCTCAGCAGGGATACTATCATAATCTATTACGTCCAAGTGCAACCCGAGTATCAGTAAATCTTTCACATAATAGGTTATCATGAGAGAATCGCTCCTATCCTGTGACTTTTCCAGTTGCTCAGGTGTGGGGCTGGAGGGCTTTGGACCATACATCTTAGGCCGAGGGCCATACATAGTCTTTTTCTTTCCGACATTCTGTCTGTGTCGTTTATTGTCGGGAGAGGACATGTCCCTCACACTCACCTCCTGGCCGTCAATCACCACCATATCGGCTGCAGTGAGGGCCACCTCAGGCCGCTCGGCATTGGCAGCACCTGCGCTATTCCCGGCACACACCGCCAAAGCACCCGTTGTCATCCCTGCAGCAATCACTGCTCCGAGAGCAGCCTTGCGGCGATTTTTATTATCTTTTTTCATAATATCTTGGTTTCTTATAGTTTCACATTCTTCAACCTATTATAGTGGCAGAGCATCAGGTCGCCGTTACTGTCGCGGAGGTGGAAGCCGTTGCCTTGGCAGTAGCGGAACATCTCGCAGTCGGTGCAGATGCCTTTTTTCATCCACTCGCGGTTGCGGTATTTCTCGAAGCGGTTGTTCCACACGTCCCAAAAGCTGTCGCGGTAGATATTGCCTTGATTGTAGTCGCTGCGAATGCTGAGACATCCTGAGATGGCACCATCGTGGCGTATGCTTGCCACGGTGAGTCCGGCGTCGCAGGAATAGAAATAGTCGCGCACCATTCCCTCATAAGCACCTAGAAATCCCTCGCAGGCGTAGGTGAGGTCAATCTTTCGCTCGATTCGAGTCTTGACTATGAAGTTGAGCAAGTCACGGAACTGTTCATCAGTGATTTGCAGTTCGTCAAGCCCTGCCGCTCTACCCATCGGCACAATGGTAAAGCATCGCCAGTATTTCACACCAGCATCGATAAGAATTTGTTTAATCTCGTCAAGGTGGTTTATATTGCGCGAGTTGATACATGAAATCACGTCCCACTCGAGGTTATCGACCTTCCTCATCAAGTCTATGGCCCGCATAGCCCGGTCAAAGCTGTGAGGGTTGTTGCGCAGCCAGTTATGGTCGGTGGCGGTGCCGTCAAGGTCCACAGCCATGCTGTCGATTCCTGCCTCGGCAAGTGCATCCATCATCTTTTCGTCAAGAAGATAACCATTGGTGACTAGTCCCCATTGGAAACCTCGCCTCTTTATCTCACTACCACACTCCACAATGTCATGACGCACTAGCGGTTCGCCGCCCACTGTCGAAACCATGATAGTGGCGGGGTCCTGATGCTGAGCTATCTCGTCAAGGACAGGCAGGAGATGCTCCAGAGGCATCTCGGTGGCAGTCAAATCCTTGGCGCAGTCGCTGCCGCAATGCCGGCAAGCGAGATTGCATCGCAGCGTACACTCCCAGAACAGTTGCTCTAGGGGATGCTCACGGCACAAACGCTCGTTCTCACGCCTTGCCGCCTCAAGTGCTATTTGCTGTGAGCGGTCCATTAGGCATTAGTCATCAATCCCCATCCTCTTGTAACTGGCATCATATTCTATTTCCATGCCGTTATTAAGTTTTACCTCATAGTCTCCGTTGGATTTTTTTTCAATTTTCACAATTGGGGCATGCGAATCAATCAATCTAACATCTTGTAATACTCGTTCATCAATAACAGATTCTGGAATTCCTGCAGCACATTCAATTTCCTGAATGCCACCATCTAAATCAAATTCCAGTTGCTCGCCAGTAGAAAGCCACACTTTAAACTCGTCATCAGCAGCTATCACTCTGGCAATTTCTTTATCAGGCAGATACTTTTCTATGTAATCCTTAGAGATCTTAGGCAATTTAGTAATACCGATGGAATCATTACCATTTTTGGGGGAATTAGCTGTAGTTTGCACTTTACTTGTTGTCGCATTTTTTTTTAGTTTCCCAATATAGTCGCACGAAACGATAAGCGGCAGTAATGCTACCAGTACAATTATATTAAAAATATTTCTCATTTCTATTAAATTTAAAATATTAGTAAATGTGAATGGCCACAAATGACGGACAAAGGCTCATCATCTGTAAAATTGTCCAAAATTACAAAAAAAATGGAAACCAAGAAAAAAAAACAGGAAAAAACAATTTTTCCTGTCATTTATTACTCCGATTTGTGTTTATATCATCTGCTTTGGAAAAAGGTTTAGAAATGCTATGGGAAATGGGGTCTCAAATTCAAGTTTCTCGTGTGTGATGGGATGGATGAATGCAAGTCGGTAGGCATGAAGCCCCAGGCGGTCGAGAGAATCGTCGATGCTGCCATATTTGTAGTCGCCCACGATGGGATGTCCCAGCGACTCCATGTGAACACGTATCTGGTTTTTACGACCCGTATTGAGATGGAGGTCAATTAAAGAGTAGTCGTCGTTGCTGTCGAGCAGCCACCAGTCAGTACTTGCCCACTTACCGCCATTATTGAAGGGACTTGTGACGACTTTTCGCGATGGCGTGTCGCGCAGCCAACTCTCGATATGCCCATGATCCTCCTCCATAGCGCCCTCTACCACAGCCACATATCGGCGATCGAGGACACATGAGTGCCAAGTTTCCACCATCATTTGCTGCACCTCTACACTTTTGGCATAGACCATGACCCCCGAGGTGCGCGTGTCAAGCCGATGCACCACATGAGCGGTGCAGTGCTGCTTGGTCGATGCCAAATACTGGTCAAGGAGTATTTTCATGTTAAGGCTTCCTCGCCCTACTCCCATCGAAAGCACTCCATCGGCTTTGTCAACCACTATCAGGTATTCGTCTTCATACAAAATCCCAAAGAATCGCTCAAAATTCCTCATGGGCATGAAGCGCGGATTCTTAGTAACCTCAACCACCATATCGGGCTTCACGACAAAGTTATACTGCTTCTCAACGTTGCCGTCAACCTTCACCATCTCATGACTCAATAGCCCCTTCGCCTTATTGCGGCTAATGCCATCCATCCTCTTGAGGATGAAGTCAAGCAACGGCATCTCCTCGGCAGCAAGGAAAGTAGTGACCTTCATCTTGTTGCGAGGAACGTGAGGACCATTATATGCAAAGCGACGGTTTTTCATTAATCAATAGGATAAGAGTGGCTAGGAATGACTAGGAATAGCTAGGATATTTCTCTTGATACTTGATACTTACTACTTAACACTTGATACTTAATACTTGATACTTACTACTTAATACTTGATACTTAATAATTACTACTTAATACTTACTACTTAAAACTTGATACTTAATACTTACTACTTAATACTTGATACTTAATAATTACTACTTAATACTTACTACTTAAAACTTGATACTTAATACTTACTACTTATCACTTAATCAAACATGTGTCGCATGCGACTGAAGATGCGCTCTTTGGCTGAAGTTGTGGGTTTGAAAGACCCCGAGTCGCGCATCGACTCCAGCGTGCGCTTCTCGGCAGCCGAGAGGTTCTCGGGAACATATACCATCACATTTACAAGCAAATCGCCATTGCCATATCCGTTGACCGATGGCAGACCTTTACCCCTAAGTCTAAGCACTTTGCCAGGCTGAGTGCCTGGTTCAATGGTTACACGAGCCCTGCCATTAATGGTGGGAATCTCAACCTTTCCGCCAAGCGCCGCAGTGGGGAAATCAATCATCAAATTATAGATAAGGTCTTGCTCATCACGGATGAGGTGCTCATCGTGCTGCTCCTCGATGACAATTTGCAAGTCGCCAGGAACGCCACCGCCAGGAGCATCATTGCCCTTGCCGCGCATGGTGAGCATCATGCCTTCCTGCACACCTGCAGGGATGTTGATGGTGACCACTTCCTCTCGCTTGATGAGACCGCTACCGACACAGTCGGGGCAACGTTCCCTTATGCGCTTACCCGAGCCACCGCACACGCTGCATGCGCTTTGGGTCTGCATCTGTCCGAGAATGGTACGACGTATGCGCACCTCCACGCCCGAACCGTGGCAGTTGGAGCATGTCTCAAGCGCTGTGCCGTTCTTGGCACCAGTGCCATGACAAGATTGGCATGACACCTGACGCGGTATCTTTATCTTCTTTTCGGTGCCTTTGGCAACTTCCTGCAAGGTGACTTTCACACGCACACGCAGGTTGGTGCCGTAATTCACTGACGAGCCACCGCCAGAGTCGCCAAAGCCGCTGAAGCCACCAAAACCTCCGAAACCTCCAAACAAGTCGCCAAACTGACGTAAGATATCTTCCATCGACATTCCTCCGCCCGAGAAACCACCTCCACCCATCTGGTCATATCCTTCAGGGCCCAGTTGGTCGTAACGTGCACGCTTATTGGGGTCGCTGAGCACGTCGTAGGCCTCGGCAGCCTCCTTGAACTTCTCTTCGGCCTCTTTTTTCTCAGCGTCGGTCTTGCCTTGCTGACGGTCGGGGTGATATTGTATAGCGAGTTTGCGATACGCCTTTTTCAGCGCATCGGCATCAGCGTTGCGGTCAACGCCCAGCACCTCGTAAAAATCTCTTTTTGCCATGATATTCTTTTTAATGCATAATGCACAAAGCATAATGCACAATCAATTAAATACAAATAATAATATTCTCTTATGAGAGCATACAAGCCAATCCCTGTCGCAATCTTTGTACTTATTACTTAGTCCTTAATGCTAAACTTAATACTTAAACTTATATCACTGTCCCACTACCACTTTGGCGTGGCGGAGCACTTTGTCGTTTAATTTATAACCCTTGAGCACGGTGTCGATTACCTTGCCTTTTTGGTCTTCGTCAGGAGCAGGGAATGTGGTCACTGCCTCATGAAAATCGGTGTCGAAGAGTTCGCCAGTCGATTCTATGGGCTCTACATTGTTGCTCTTGAGGAATGCAAGGAGTTTGCTGTGAATAAGATCCACACCCTCCTTGAGACTGTCGATATCGCCACCTTGCGCAATGGCATCTATAGCTCGTTCTATGTCGTCAACAACGGGGAGTATGCCCTCGAGTACCTTCTGTCCGCCGTTCTTGATGAGTTCTTGCTTCTCTTGCAGGGTACGCTTACGGTAATTGTCAAAGTCGGCCATAAGGAAGAGGTATTCCTTCTTTTCTTTCTCGATTTCGGCCTCAAGCTGCTCGCACCTCTGCTCAGGAGTAATTTCGGGAACTTCTTCCTTAACGTCGTCTCCAGAGCCGTCCATTTCTTCTTGAACTATTACTTCAGGATCTTCATCAAGTTCCGGTTCAATGATTATCTCCTCGTCTTTTAGTTCTTCGCTTTTGTTATTTTTATCTTTTGCCATTTTTTAATGTTTTTATGTTCTGTTTTCTCAATAACAAAAAACCTGCCACTACACATTATTAAAATAACTCAATGACATAACATGAAGAATTGTCAAATTTCCCTTTCATTTTCTCTGCCAAATTGACATCATCAAAAATGCCAAAAATCGATGACCCCGAACCCGACATCGAGGCATAAAGCGCCCCACCATTCTCAATAGTGTTTTTTATCTCAGCGAGCTCAGGAAATGCAGCAAAGACACTCGCCTCGAAGTCGTTCTTCACCACACCATGCCATTGAGCAACGCTTTTAGTGACATCGTCATCAAGGCATGAAGTGCTGGGAGCTGGTGTCACGCAAGAATAAGCAACCTTAGTTGGCACACTCACTGCCGGCTTCACAAGAAACAGATACAAACCCTTAAGATTCACATTTATGGGCGTGAGCACATTTCCAATTCCAGTGGCCATCATGGGCTGATTGTAGATGAAGAATGGGCAGTCGGCGCCTAGCGTAGCGGCAAGGCGGGCCAACTCATCTTTCACTATCCCCAAATCAAACATCTCGCTGAGCATAAGCATCGTGCTTGACGCGTCGCTCGACCCGCCACCCAAACCAGCACCATCGGGAATGTGCTTGTAGAGGTAAATATCAACCTCTGGCACGTCATAATGCCGCTGCATAAGTCGCAACGCCTTCATCACCAAGTTTTTCTCCACTGGGCAATCAACAGGGTTTCCGTAGGTGGTGAGAGTAGATTCTTCACCATGCGCTGGCACAATCTCCAGCACATCGGTAAGACCTATCGGGTAAAACACCGTCTCGAGGTTGTGGTAACCGTCGCTGCGCCGCTCCACAATATTGAGACCAAGATTTATCTTCGCGTTAGGAAAAGAAAGCATGTATTAAGTTATATGTGTTAAGTGCTATTTGTAAAAATGCACACTAATTATACTGAATTCAACTAATGTTATCGCATTTCTATCAAATCCAGGTAAAATGAATGCAAAGATAATTAAAAAACTTTGAATGTTGATGATTAAGTGTCAAGTTTTATCTGTAACTCCGTATTTGTCTGAAAAAGACACCGCCACATAGGATGTTACGGTGTCTTAAGTGTTAGTGTTTTATAAGTGTAAGTTAGTGTATGTGCTATTTCTTCTTTTTCTCTGTCATTTGTCGGTAGAATTTTATTTCGGCGTATTTCAGGAGGAACAATTGTTTTTTTGTTAGTATTTTAGCGTATTGATTGAAATATCTGTTTTCTATCTCGGCCTCTTTAGATTTCGTTTCCGACAAGTTCTTTGCAGCTCTAGCATATTCGTCATCGCTAACTTTATTAGAGGCGCTTATTTTCTTGGCCTGTTCACGAGCATTATGATTAGCATTGTATATCTCCTTCTCCATAGCTTCGTATAGTGGCATGAACTTGTCGCGCTGAGCCTGCGACATTCCCGTCTCCTTAACGATGAATTCATGCTTTTGCTCCAGTTTCTCTTTAGCCCTCTTATCCTGGGCTTGAAGATTGCACACGCAAGTTGTGAGCATCAGTATAAATAAAGCTATTTTAATGTTAGTTCTCATATAAGTGTGTTAGTGATTATACAAAAATAAACAAAAGATTTGCTCTTAATCGCCGTTCATGCCGTCCGATTCAATGTAGACCGAATCCTCATATATCAAGTCATACTCTGAGTATCCATAGTCCATTATATCATCTTCTTCAACATTTTGAGGTGCAAGAAAACCTGCCGAAGCCTTCGCGCTCCTTTGCTGCATATCGGTCGATGATTTCTGGCCTCGTGTGAAGATATTCATCATAAGCCAAATGCCGGCAAACATTGCCGCCATATATACAAAAGGCCTGAGACGCACCCACAAAGTGGGTTTCTCTTCCTCGGTGATTTGCACCTCTGGAAGCGAATCCATCAGCTTAGTATTTAAGTTTGCAAAGTAATTATCAGGGACAGTAAACCCTGGTTCTTTGCCTAATTTTTCTAATATTTTTGAATCCTCTTTTTTCATGACATTTTTTTGACTACCCTAAAGTCAAAAGGTTTAATCATTATTCTCAAAAAAAGACTCAATTTTCTTGAGGGCGTGATGGTAGGATGCTTTGAGTGCTCCCACCGAGGTGCCTAATATCTCGCTCATCTCCTCATATTTCATCTCGTCATAGTATCGCATGTTGAAGACCAGGCGCTGCTTCTCGGGCAGAGTGGCGATAGCTTTTTGCAGTTTGATCTGGGCGTCGTCACCGTCGAAGTATTTGTCGGCCTCCAGATTGTTGACAAGGAAGGAGTCGTCATCATCAAGCGAGATGTTGTTTTGCACTTTTTTCTTGTTGATAAAGGTGATTGATTCGTTGATGGCAATCTTGTAGAGCCACGTTGAGAGCTTCGCATCGCCACGGAAGTTGTCTATGTTAGTCCACGCCTTGATGAAGGTGTTTTGAAGCACGTCGTTAGCATCGTCATGATCAACAACCATACGACGTATCTGCCAATAAAGCTGCTCGGAATAGTGCTCTATCACTCTCCCGAACGCTGTGCGGCAAGTGTCCTGCTTGTGCAGTTGCTCAACAATCTCTTCCTCGTCGTATTTTGCTCGTTTTGCCATCAATATTTCTAAAACGCTTCAAAGGTACAAAAAAGTTTTCAGTTATCAGTTATCAGTAGTGAGTTTTTTTTAGATTGGAGCTATTTTAGCGGTTTTTGCACAGTGTTCAATGGTGAGTTGTGGGACTATAAAAAAAACCTGCGCAAAACAGGTTGCACAGGTGTTATTAGCTGTTAAAACATTTTTCTCAGTTGGCAAAGGCCTTACCATTGAAAGTGCCGTTGAATTTTTCGTCGATGGTGAAAGTTCCGTCAACAACCTTTCCACTGCCACTGATGGTGCCATCAAAAGCGTTGAGCACGTAAGTTCCGTCGCTAGAGCGCTGGTCGCCGCTATAGGTCACGTGGTAGCCTGTAGCGGTGGGCTCGGCATGCAGACCGTAGAACACCATTTGCTGGATGGTGCCGCTATTCTCGCTGAGAGCGAGATTGCCCATTGCTAATTGCGCACTCATGTCCTTGGGGTTGATATAGATCATCATCTCTCCATTTGGGCTCTCCTTGCTGGCGCTAGTTTCGC
Organism: Muribaculaceae bacterium; assembly: GCA_017557625.1. Lineage (GTDB taxonomy): Bacteria > Bacteroidota > Bacteroidia > Bacteroidales > Muribaculaceae > Sodaliphilus. The sequence goes on along the minus strand of JAFYYG010000053.1, from coordinate 7,070 downwards.
TATTGGTGATGTTGTACTTGAGATAGGGATAATACAGATTAGCTGTACTCATCACACGGTGAGTGCCAAAGACTAGGAACTCTATGTAAAGGCATCCTGTCTCAGGACGGTAATATCCGGTCAAGTTAGTGATGCCGTTGCCACCGTTTGCTGCCGAAAAGGTGTAGCAGTTGTAGGTGATGTTGGGTTCAATAGGTACATCTGTCAGAGATACTGTTGCAGTGCTGTTGGTAGTCACAGCCACTGTGTAGTTGAGCGAAATAGTCGATGTCGAAACGTTCCACTCCATGGAGATGGCACTTGTTGCCACACAAACCGATTGTCCCTCCTCAATATCTACAGAGTTGTTAAGGATTTCACCTGTAATCTTTTGGATTCTGTAATCATCATCATCGTCGTTACAAGCAGTGAAGCCAAGCAGCAACACTGCTAATGCAAAGATTGAAAATACTTTCTTCATAGTTCTTTTATTTAGTTGAAATTTTGCGCCACAAAAGTAGCACAAAAAATTTTTTGTCACTACTTATTTAAAAAATATTAGTAAAAATATCGTTAATTAGTTAATTGTTGACTTAAATCATTTGCTGAAATCTTTCGCCAAAGATAGAGAGCTGAGAAGCCGTCCCACTCACCGCCCATGCTATTGAAGTAGATAGTGTGCATGGACTCAATCAAGTCAATTTTACCATTATAATTGGTGACGTTCATTGGAGGCATTGGGGTAGCCTGGTCAAGGTTTGTGCCCGAGTAGTTGAATGGCACGATGTTGTCGCCGCTGAGGTCAAAACCAGTCGCAGTTGGTGTCACGTCAAGGTCGGGAATTGATATCTTCTTGAGTACCGGGCTGCTGGCACCACCTACCTTGAACTGAATGTTGTGGAGAAATACTTCGGCCTTCATTGTGGCGACATCAATCTTGTAGATGTAATAGATGTCGGTTGGCGCAGTATAGTCGTTGTCGGCGACACGGCTTCGGATGGTGGAACTTGTTACGAGCACTTTCCAAGTGCCATTGACAGTGTAAACGAGACTATAGACACCATTCTTTTTATCTATGTATCCGTGCACGTCGGTAAGTTTGTAACGAGTATTCTCTTCGCCAGTTGTGGCATCAAGGAATTTCACGCTTGATGCATGGAACTCAATGGTATTCTCATCAAACGTGGTGGCCTTGATGCTCTCCATAGCAAATGTAACTGCATAGGGCATGTGGGAGTCAAATTTCACATCGTTGGCAACCACGCTCACAATGGCCTCTTTAGAGGTGCGCTCAATGTTGAAAGTGTAGTCCGCAGTCTCAATGTAAGTTGCCTCGTTTTGGGACAAGGTGATAGTGCTGCTGATCAGGTCTTTTCCTTGGATAGTCTCTTTTACTGGTTCCTCTTGGATGACGGGCTCGTCATCAGTGCACGAGGTAAATGGCAATGCCATAAGCACAAGTGCAAATGATAAAATAAACTTCTTCATAATATAATGCTATTTGGTTAAATATTTATTCTTAATGTAACGCCGAGCATTCTCCCCTTGCCTCGTTGCAGAAATTCATGGCTTATCGACACGAAGTAGAACGTGTTGTAACTGGTGGAGGTTAGATTTTGGCCCCACAGCTGCAGTGAGTAGTGCCTTCCTGCAAGGGTGATGCTGCTGCCCAGCAGGGTATAGAACGGCTGGCGCTGGGTGTTGGCCTCATTCCAATATATTTCGCCCGTGCTTTTCACGTTAGCATCAAGGGTGATGGAGCGTGCCCAGTCGCTCTCGCATTTGAAATTATAGGTATAAAACGCTTGTGCAAAAAATGTATGCTTTGGGCTATATGGCACGAATTTGTCCTTGTAATCTGCCTTGCCGTCGTTATACTCCACAAACCGTGCGTCGCAGTAACCGTAACTCAGGTTCATTCCGAAGTTTTCGGTAAAGTTGATAGTCGCGCTCGCCTCGGCACCGAGACTACGAGTCTTACCGGCATTAGTCATAATGCGACCAGTGGTGGTGCCGTCGGGGAAGATGGTCATTTGGCGGTCACGGCAGTCGATGTAAAAAAAGTCGACATCGCCTCTAACACGATGGTTGGAACTCTCGAAATGGCCTCCAATCTCATAATTCCACGCCTTCTCGGGTTTATAGCCCACTATGTCATTAACGTCGTATGCAGCGCCAATGCCCATGATGCCCATAAGCCGCTGTTGCAGCACATCGCTGAACATCTGTGTGTTGAAGCCTCCTGCTTTGTAGCCCTTGCTCACGCTGGCGTAGAGGCTCGCTTTGCCCGCAGTGGGAAGGTGATAGGTCACCGAGAACTTGGGCAGTAGCTCAGTGAAGTGCTTGCTCATGTTGCCCCCATCGTTGATGTCGATATTCTCGCTGTGATAAACTTCGCCAGTGGCGGCTTCCATCACCTTATAGCCTGTGTGGGTCTCGCTGTGGTAGTTGAGCGAAGTGTGCTCATAATCAAGACGCAATCCCACGGTAAAGGTAAAGTGCTTCCAATCAAAACTCGACTGATGGTAGAGCGCCACACCCCAAGTGGGGTTAGTGAAACGGCTGCCAAGAATGAAGTTTCGTTCGTTCCACACCACAGGATAATAGGGATTCATGACATTTATATGATCCTCGATAAGAGCTTTGATGCCTGTGTCCTTGAAGGTCACTGGAGCGTCCATTTTGTAGCGACGGTAGAAGCCGAAGGCTCCCACAAGCCACTTGTAAGCACGGTCATCCTTCCCCCGTGCCACCACATCTTGCGTCACTGCATGCTCTCTACGCGCCTGAGTGAGGGTGAAGTAAGGCAGCGGTGTGAAATCCTGGTCGAGGGTCATATTGTCGTCGATATACTGGTAGCTGGTGATACTCGAGAGCGACCAGCGGTCAAAGCGTTTGGTGATGGTCAATCCGTCCATCACATTAGTGCGGCGATAGAAACACGTGTCGTTATACGCTATCTGCCCAATCTCAACCCACTCGTAAGGATAACCTCCCTGACGGCTAATCGAGGCGCTAAGCGTGTTGCTCAAAGTGAGCGACGGCGACGGCATCCACACGAGTTTCAGTCTTCCTGTGCCTTGCCGCTCCCAGTCACAGAGTTTGCCGTTATATTCGTTTGTGTATTGACCTTTGGTAGAAGTATAATAGATGCCACCAGCGATGCCAAAGTGCTCATTGACTTTAGCATAATAGCTTGCGCCGAACTTCATGCTCAGATGCGACGCCATCTCGGCGATGAGACGAGTACCCTGCCACGACATGGGCGAGAGGGTGTAAACGTTCATCAGTCCACCCATCGTGTTGCGGCCGTAGAGGGTGCTTTGCGGGCCACGCAGCATCTCCACGCGAGCGATATCGGCGATGTCAAAGTCGTAGTTTTCCTTGCACATCACCGGCACGTTGTCGATGTTCAGGCCCATCGACGGTTGGTCTATGCGAGCACCTAAACCACGGATATATATCGTCGAGGTCATGCGGCTGCCGTAATCGGGCAGGAAAAAGTTGGGCACCAAATCACTCACGCCACGCACGGTGACTATGCCATTGCGCTCCACTTCGCGCTTGTCCAGCACCGTCGAGAATGTCGTGAGGTCAACATCAGCACCCTGCTTGATGGCGGTGACGCTCACCTCTCCGAGTGTCAAAGTGTCAAGTGCGACATCATCAGCCGCCACCATCGCCATACAAGCAGTCATTATAAGACTTAATATGAAAAGCCGTTTTTTCACGGGTGCAAAATTACAACTTTTCTCTAATTCCAGCAATCACTAGATGTAGTGATATAATAGTTAGGATTATGAATTATTGGCAATTGTTTTACTAGTATTCTGCTCATGCATTATCTTCTTCCACTTGAAATAACCAAAGACTGCCATCACGGTGTAGAAACCATATAGGCAAGGCCGGAACAGAAGCCCTTTGTAGGCATAAAGGGAGGTGAGTACGGCATCGGCTACAAGCCATAGCAGCCACTGCTCCAAATATTTACGCGCCAAAGCCCAGAGAGCGACGATGCTCAACGCGTTGGCAAAGCTGTCGGTCACAGGCACAGTGCTGTCAGTGAGATGGATGAGTAACTCATACATCACAGCCCACAATCCAAGAAAGACAATCAGCGCCACACCGGACTCACGCAGGGGCATGTGAGTGATAGGCCGCCCGCTTCCTTTCGTCCCTATTGTGTCGCCAGTGTGCCAATGGCTGAAACCATAGACGGCAGCCACAATGGCGGCTACAGAGTAGTAGATGGCCATGCCGAAGTCGGCATAGAGACCAGTGCTGAAGTAGAGGTAGATGTCAATTATTGGCATGATGATGCCCACAACCCACATCAGCACATTGGCCTTAAACTCCAGCCACAGATACACAAGCCCGAGTGTCACACCAATGGCATCGAGCAGGTGGATGGCTTCGCCATGTTGCGACAAGGCGGATGATATGACAGTCCAAACGTCACTCATATTAGAACTTCAGCGTGATGTGTCCCAGCACGTTGGTTCCCGCCATTGGATAGAATCGCGGGTCGCTGCTCAGAATGGGCTGGTTGCTCTTGTCTCCGTCTTTATACACCGCAGCTGTCTGGGCATAACCGTTGTTCTCATATTTATTGTTGAACAAGTTGTAGATGGTCAGTCCAACAGTGATTTTCTTCACGTGAGGCAGTTTGAAGGAGTAGGCAAGCCCCAAGTTGCTGATGAAATATGGGTCGAGAGAGTCGTCCTTGCTCTCGAAGTTGTCGAGATACTGACGGCTCACATATTGCGACTGAAATTGTGCCTCAAAGCCCTTGTAGTCAAACTGTAACACACTATTGACAATTGCCTTGGGTGAGAAGGCGATAGTAGTATTTCCCTTCTCGATGGCAGTCTGAGTCCACATCTCGTGCCAGCCATCGTCATAGTCGCTAACATAACCCACATAGTCTTTGATTATGTTGCGGCTGAAGGTGACGTTCACGTCCCAGCGCAGCCAGTTGGTGAATTTAACTCCCGCCATCAGCTCGATGCCGCAGCGGTAGCTGTCGGGCACGTTCTCTGCCATCAGCTCGCCAATCTCGTTGAGCTTGCCGTTTAGCACAAGTTGGTCTTTATACTTCATGTAATAGAAGTTCACTCCTGCCGAGAATATTCTGCTCTTGAACTCATAGCCAGCTTCCCAGTCATAGAGCTTCTCGGCACGGGGATGCTCGAGGAAAAGGCCGTCGGTGTAGTTGTTACGGGTGGGTTCTTTCTGCGCAACTGCAAACGAGGCATAAACACGGTTCTTTTGGTCAACTTGCCAGTTCAAGCCTACTTTGGGATTGAAGAAGTTGAACGTCTCATTAACGTTAAGCACCTGCAGATGCTCTGGGCTGGCGGTCCAGTCCCACTTGTCGTTGTCACCTTCAATCTTGTAGTTGATATGGCGGAACTGAAGGTCAAGATATGCGCTAAGTCCGCCCCAAATGATGTAGTTGTTCTTCCAATAGATATTGAAATCAGTCTTTTTGCCCTTGTTACGGTAGTACTCATGGTCGGGGTCAAGTGTTCCCATGTAGTTCTCTATCCATATCACCTGGCCATAATGGTCGTTGCCGTATGTGCTAATGCTTGCGCCAAGCACGCTCGCGAGACGGTTGCCGGTGTAGTGTAAAGAGAAAAGTCCACCGCCGAAGCCATTGTCAACGATTTTCTTGCGAACAAGGTTGGATTTCTTCACTGTCGCCCCATTGTATTCAAACGGAGTCAAGGCATACTCCTTGAGGGTGCGTTGGTTCTTGTACTCCTGGTAGTAGCCGTAGCCGTCGGTGTAGTGCAACGCGGCTTTAAGTTTCCACTGGTTGGTGAAGTTGTGGTCTAGAAGCAACTGGTAATGGAATTGCTTGTAGATGTCTTTCTGGTCGCTGTAGAAACCTGTCACTTCGTCGTCATGCTTTATTTCACCGTTGGGGTTGTAAGTGCGGTCGCTCTCAAGTTTGCTGCGGCTGATGCCGTCCCAGGCATGATATGTGTCTTCCTTGCCGCCAAAGGAGATGAACTGCACTTTGGTGTCGTCGTTCATATAAGCAACTTGGGCAAAATAGGAAAACAGCGACGAGGTGGCACGGTCACGGTAGCCGTCGCTTGAGATATGCGACAAACGGCCGTCAAAAAACCAATGCTCACCCATGCGGCCGGTGCCGAATTTCACAGTCTCCTTGTTTGTGTTGAAAGAGCCGTAGGAACCCGAAATTTCAGCGTATGGGACTACCGACGAAGTTTGCGATCGCATGTTCACGCTGCCGCCAAAAGCACCCGAACCATTGGTTGATGTTCCGGCGCCGCGTTGCACCTGGATGTCGCGCAGCGACGAGGTGAGGTCAGGAGTATTCACCCAATAGATGCTGTGGCTCTCGGCATCGTTCATGGGTATGTCGTTCATTGTGATGTTGATACGGGTGGCGTCTGTGCCGCGCACACGCATCGACGTGTAACCCACACCGGCTCCTGCGTCGCTGGTGAACAGCAAGCCTGGAGTAAACGACAATAACAAGGGGATGTCCTTGCCCAAATTGACGCTCGCCAGTTGTTCTTTACTAACATTGGTGAAAGCAACAGGAGTATTGCTCGACGCACGGGTTGCAAGCACCTCAACTTCCTGAAGCTGCACAGAGTCACGAACCACCAGCGGCTGTGCGGTGGCCAATAAGCTGCCACACATCACGGCGGCAGCAAGAAGCATTGTTTTCTTCATACTGTTTTAATTAATAAGTTTTGTTCTCTACGCCGGCATTACCCGGTTCAGATTCCATGGGTATGTTCTCAGCCACACCAGCATCAAATAGCAGTCGCAATAGGCAAGCAACAAACTCTCAACGCTTTGTAAGGTGCAGCACCCCCAAACTCATTAGAATCACGCTGCAAAATTAGTGCAAGTTGAGGGCAGAACAAAATGAAAAACGAAGTTTTTTCATTTTTTATGCCTCGACGCCGCCTAATGTAGAGTCAACAAGCAAATGCATATTTTGAAACAAAGTTAAGAAAAATGTTTGTAGAACTCTCTAACAGGTGTGCTGAAATTGAGTTTTTTTCTTGGTCTTGCATTCAGTTCTTTCTGTATTTTTTTGATTT